>DATJBV010000066.1:0-27607 GCA_035515055.1 Candidimonas sp. | reverse complement strand
GCGTGAAAACCAGCGGTTTCTCGCCTGCCGCAAGAAACGCAGACAGTTCTTCGGAAATGCCCCCTATTGCGGCAGCCTCAAACAACTGAAAGTCGCCTTCGATCAACGGGCGCGGCCAATCGGGCACGGTAGGTGCGAACCACGACGGAAAAAGGATCACCGAAAGGTCCGGCGCCTCGGCGATGTGACTCAGAAAAGAATGGACCTTTGACAGCCCTAGCGGAGTCCGGACAGCGTTGAGCTGAGCAATCGCCACCGGGTCAATCCAGCGCTTTTCCACGAATCGCCAGAGAGCACGTCGCCAGCTCATCGGAACCCAACGTGGAACGGACGTGGCGCCGATGTTCAGCGGGTCGTGGCAGGTCCGTAGATTCGAGGGGGCAAGATATGCGGCAATGACCGATTTCACAAAGCCGCGCTCACGGGCAATTACAGCGCCCGGCACTGCGAAGGGATGGGCAATCACAACTCGGGGAACTTGCGCGGACGAAACGGAATTGATGGCTTCGACTACCTGTTCTAACCCCTTACTGTAGTTGGCCAAAAGAGCCGAAAGCCCTTTCTTGGGGTTCCATATATCCGGATTCTTAAGGAGGCGAATGAATTCGTCGTCTGTTCCAATCCCGATAAATGGAAGTCCGGCACCACGAACGACATTCTCGTAATAGGAATGAGTTATGAACGTCACCTCACGCCCGAGCGTTCTCAACGCGTTCGCGATACGCATAAACGGATGGATATCGCCGGTAGTTCCGACAGTGATAACGAGATAGTGCGGTGTGGTTTCGGGCACGGCGGAGCCTTCAAATGGACGTGCCAGTGAACGGTTTCATGACGCCCAGGCCGTATCTGGCCGTTCATGATTGTATGTCCATAGCCATCGCGTTGCGAAGTCCTGGACATCTGGGAACCGAGTTCAACACTTAATGGCGTCCAACAAAGATGGACGGTCTTGGACGCCACATGTATGAATATGTAACAGATTCCGCCCTCCCCTTGAAGATTCGCACTTCGTCCTTATAATTAGCACTCGAAGGGGTAGAGTGCTAACTGCAACCCCCCGCTCATCGATTAATTAATTTCAACAGGAGTACCTTCATGGCACTGCGTCCTTTGCACGATCGCGTGATCGTCAAACGTCTGGACAACGAGCGCACCACAGCCTCGGGCATCGTAATCCCCGAGAGCGCTGCTGAAAAGCCTGATCAAGGCGAAGTTATCTCTGTCGGTCCCGGTAAAAGAACCGAAGACGGCAAGGTGCTTCCAGTCGACCTGAAAGCGGGCGACAAAGTTTTGTTCGGCAAGTATGCCGGCCAGTCGGTCAAAGTCGACGGCGAAGAATTGCTCGTAATCCGCGAAGATGAAATCCTCGCCGTGATCCTGTAATTTCAAACGAATAAGCAAGGAATAAATAATGGCTGCTAAGCAAGTACTATTTGGTGATGACGCCCGCGTGCGCATCGTCCGTGGCGTGAACATTCTCGCCAATGCTGTAAAAACAACCTTGGGCCCCAAGGGTCGCAACGTGGTCCTGGACCGCTCGTTCGGCGCTCCTACCGTCACGAAAGACGGCGTGTCGGTTGCCAAAGAAATCGAACTGAAAGACAAGTTCGAAAACATCGGCGCCCAGCTGGTCAAGGAAGTTGCTTCCAAGACGTCCGACGCTGCTGGCGACGGTACCACCACCGCCACCGTATTGGCTCAATCCATTGTCGAAGAAGGCCTGAAGTTCGTTGCCGCCGGCATCAACCCAATGGACCTGAAACGCGGTATCGACAAAGCCGTGGCTGTCGCCGTCGAAGAGCTCCAGAAGCTCTCCAAGCCTTGCACCACCAGCAAGGAAATTGCACAAGTCGGTTCCATTTCGGCCAATAGCGATTCGTCGATCGGCGAAATCATTGCCAATGCAATGGACAAGGTCGGCAAAGAAGGCGTTATTACCGTCGAAGACGGCAAGTCGCTGGAAAACGAACTCGACGTCGTTGAAGGCATGCAATTCGACCGCGGCTACCTGTCGCCTTATTTCATCAACAACCCGGACAAGCAAGTTTCCGTTCTGGAAGACCCGTATGTCCTGATTTTCGACAAGAAAATCAGCAACATCCGCGACCTGCTTCCTATCCTGGAACAAGTGGCCAAGTCCAGCCGTCCCCTGCTCATCGTTGCAGAAGACGTCGAAGGCGAAGCCCTGGCTACGCTGGTTGTCAACAACATCCGCGGCATCCTGAAAACGACTGCTGTCAAGGCTCCTGGCTTTGGCGATCGTCGCAAGGCCATGCTGGAAGACATCGCCATCCTGACCGGTGGTGTCGTCATCTCGGAAGAAACCGGCATGTCGCTGGAAAAAGCCACGATCGAAGATCTGGGCCAAGCCAAGCGCATTGAAGTCGCCAAAGAAAACACCATCATCATCGATGGCGCCGGCGACACGAAGTCGATCGAAGCACGCGTCAAGCAAGTGCGCGTCCAGATCGAAGAAGCTTCGTCCGACTACGATCGCGAAAAACTGCAAGAACGCGTTGCCAAGCTGGCAGGCGGCGTTGCCGTGATTCGTGTTGGCGCAGCCACCGAAGTCGAAATGAAAGAAAAGAAAGCCCGCGTTGAAGATGCTCTGCATGCAACTCGCGCAGCCGTTGAAGAAGGCATCGTTCCTGGCGGCGGCGTCGCCCTGATCCGTGCCAAGGCAGCCATTGCCAAGCTCAAGGGCGACAACGTCGACCAAGACGCTGGCATCAAGCTGGTTCTTCGCGCTGTCGAAGCACCGCTGCGCACCATCGTTGCCAACGCCGGCGACGAGCCCAGCGTTGTGGTCAACCAAGTCGAATCCGGTACTGGCAACTACGGCTACAACGCCGCTACGGGCGAGTACGGCGACCTGGTCGAACAAGGCGTGCTGGATCCTACCAAGGTTACTCGCACCGCACTGCAAAACGCGGCATCGATCGCCAGCTTGTTGCTGACGACCGAAGTGGCTGTTGCCGAAATCGTGGAAGACAAGCCAGCCGGCGGCGGCATGCCTGACATGGGCGGCATGGGTGGCATGGGCGGCATGGGCGGCTTCTAAGCCAGCTTGCGTTACCTGTGCAAGATCCGGGGTCACACCCGGGTCGCCCAGCAAAAAAGCTCCCGATTCGTCGGGAGCTTTTTTTTCGCAGGCATAATGGCAGCTGTGAACAACATGCCACGCCCCCATGACACCAGAAAACTCACCCTATAAAAGCAAGGGCGGCCCTGCCCGCCTGTTCAATGCCTTGCGATATTCAGGCCGGGGATTCGTAGCGGCATTCAAGCACGAGGCCGCCTTCCGCCAGGAACTGCTGCTTATCGGCCTGCTCGTGCCCGTCGCGCTTTGGTTGGGCCGCAACACAGCCGAAACCCTGTTGCTTATTGCCGTGCTGGTTCCGGTGCTTATCGTGGAACTATTGAATTCGGCGCTGGAAGCGCTTGCCGATGCAATAACAATGGAACATCACCCGCTTATCGGACGCGCCAAAGACTTGGGCAGCGCGGCCGTCATGCTTTCCATTCTGTTATGCACGGCAACCTGGCTCTACGTGATCGCCCTTCATATCCTGGTTCCTGAAATCTGATACCGTAGCCACATACAAGAACTCGACACGCACTCATGACCTTTACAGAAAAACTTGAACACGCCTGGGCCACGACCAACTCCATGCTGATGGTCGGCCTGGACCCCGACCCTCAACGTTTTCCGGCCGAGCTGCAGGGGCATCCCGACGCCATCTTCGAGTTTTGCCGCTCGATCGTCGACATGACGGCCCAGTACGCCTGCGGGGTGAAGCCGCAAATTGCCTACTTCTCGGCGCAGCGCGCGGAAGCCCAGCTGGAAAGGCTGTGCGAATATATACACGAACATCATCCCGAGCTGCCTATCGTGCTCGACGCCAAACGCGGAGACATCGGGTCGACGGCCGAACAATACGCACGCGAAGCTTACGAACGCTACCAGGCCGACGCCGTTACGGTCAGTCCCTATATGGGGTTCGATACCATCGAGCCTTACCTGGCCTGGAAAAGCAAAGGTGTCATTGTCTTGTGCCGCACGTCGAACAAGGGCGGTTCCGATCTGCAGTTCATCGAGTCCAAGGACAATACCCCCCTCTACCTGCATGTGGCCGGACTCGTGGCGGACCACTGGAATACCAATGGCCAATGCGCATTGGTCGTCGGGGCCACCTTTCCTGAAGAAATCGCCAAGGTGCGGGAACGCGTAGGCGATATGCCGCTGCTTATCCCTGGCATAGGCGCACAGGGCGGCGACATCCCGTCCACCGTGCAGGCCGGCCGCAACAGCAAAGGTACGGGGATGATGATCAATTCATCGCGCGCCATCTTGTATGCCAGCGGCGGCGACGACTGGCGCGAGGCGGCGGCGTTTGCCGCGCGCGCTACACGCGACGCGATCAACGCGGCGCGATAAACCCGATGGCCGTGGTTAGCGCGAAGGCCACGGCGGCATCGCGAATTTGCCGGCGATCCCCTTCGAATACCTTGGTGACGGCGCGCGTGGCGATGCCTTTGGGCGCGCGCTGCGCAAAGCCGAAGCACACCATGCCCACCGGCTTGCCTGGCGTTCCTCCGTCGGGTCCGGCAATGCCTGTGGTGGATATGGCCAGGTGCACATCCGGCGCCACGGCCAGCACCCCAGCCGCCATTTCCATGGCCGTTTCTTCGCTGACGGCGCCGAAGCGCTCGAGCGTGTCGCCATTGACCAGCAGATGCTCGGCCTTGGCCGCGTTGCTATAGGTAACGAAGCCCCGGTCGAACCACTGGCTGGATCCGGGCGTATCGGTCATGGCTGCCGCCAGCAGGCCGCCAGTGCACGACTCGGCGCAGCCGAACATCCAGCCGCGCTCGATTAGCAGTTGACCCAGCTGCGGTGCATACATCAACGATTCGCTGCCTATCATGGGAAAACCTCGAGTCTGTACAGGATGGCGATAACCAGCAGGCTGTATGCCGCGGCCACGATGTCGTCCCACATCACGCCAAAACCGTTTTTGAAATGACCGTCAAAAAACCGTATGGGCGCCGGCTTGACGATGTCGAAGAAGCGGAACAGGACGAATGCCAGCGCTTGCGCGCCGAAGGACTCCGGCGTTAGCCACAGCACCAGCCAGAAGGCAACCACTTCGTCCCACACCATGCCGCCATGATCGGGGCGCCCCATTTCCTTGCCGACGCGGTGGCAGGTCCAGCAGCCCAAGGCAAAAGCCGCGGGCAACACGATCGCAATATACATATCGGGCAGCCGGCCCAGGGCGACGACCCATAGCAGCCACCCCAGCAATGTGCCCCACGTGCCTGGCGCCGGCCTGATCAGGCCGCTGCCGAAGCCGAAGGAAATAATACGCGGCAAGGAACGGAAAACCCAACCCGGACCGGGGGTGAAGGCATCGGTGTGTTCAGGATCAGGGTCGGTTGCCGGCATACGAAGATGAATTTTGTTCGCGAGAGCGTTCAGGAGAAGTGATCGAAACCGGCGACAGGCAATGCGACTGGCTGGTCGTCGGCGCCCAGCACCGTCAGGCCTTGGCCCGCCAATATGCTGCCTATGCGCGTAGCGCGCACCGATTCGTTCGACGCCAGCGCCAGTATACGCTGGCGGTCGGCCGCCGCGGCCGTAAAACAAAGTTGATACACGTCGCCGCCGCACATGACCGCATCGCGCAGGACGCTGTCGTCCAGCGAGGCCAGTGCCGGGTCGACAGGCAAGGCCGGATAATGCAGCCTGGCGCCGCACCGGCTTGCCGCAAGTATGTGGCCCAGGTCCTGCGCCAATCCGTCCGAGATATCGAGCGCCGCATGCGCCAGGCCTGCCAAGCGCTGGCTGAAACGAGTGGGCGGCATCGGCATTTCAAGGGCGGCTCGCGTGGCCTTGAGCAGCCTGGCATTGGGGGGCAAGCTTCCCTGCAGCAAGCGCAGCGCGATATGGGCGGCGCCAAGCGTGCCCGTGACCCATATGTCGTCGCCAGGTCGAGCCGCGTCGCGACGCAGCGCCTGCCCCGTTTCGACCTGTCCCATGACCGTCACGCTGATCACGATGCCCGATACGCTGCGGGTTGTATCGCCGCCGACCAGCGGACATTGCGCCTCGTCCGCCAAGGCGTAAAAGCCGTCGGAAAAAGCAGCCAGCCAGCGATGATCTATATGGGGGAGCGAAAGGCTTAGCAAGCATGCCAGGGGTTGGCTGCCCATGGCGGCCAGGTCCGACAGGTTGACAGCCAGCGCCTTGTGTCCCAAGGAATGCGGATCGACATCGGCAAAAAAATGCCGACCTTCGATAAGAAGGTCGGTGCTGGTGGCAAGCTGGTGTCCGGGCGACACGGTCAATAAAGCGCAGTCGTCGCCAACGCCCAGGTATCCGTCGGGCGCCGGTCGCGAGAAGTACCGCGCGATCAGGTCGAATTCGTTAGCCACCAGAGCTCTGCATGCGTCTAGCGACGCGGGGCCGCCCGCACTTCGTGGGGACGGACATCGGCAGCCATCTTGTCAAGGACGCCGTTGACGAATTTGAACCCGTCGGTGCCGCCGAACGACTTGGCCAGTTCAACGGCCTCGTTGATGGCCACTTTGTATGGCACTTCGGTGTGGTGGATAAGTTCGAAACTGCCGATCAGCAAGATGCCATGTTCGATAGGCGAAAGCTCGTTTATGGGCCGATCGACATAGGGCGCAAAGCGGACGCGCAAGTCGGGTGCTTCGCGAAGCACGCCATGCAGCAATGTCTTGAACCAGGTGGAGTCGGCCTCGGCAAATTCTTCGTCGTCGCGAATGTGCGCGTCGATATCGCCCGCTTCTTGCAAGCCCGCGTCGCCGCGCAGCAGCCACGCGTAAACGCCCTGCAGCGCGAATTCGCGCGCGCGCCGGCGCGCGCTACGCGCATTGCCTTTAGCGGCGCCAGCCGGCGCCGCCTGCGTTCTATTTGTTGTCAAGATCGTCGTCCTCTTCGTCCTCGTCGTCGAAGTCCTCATCATCTTCGTCGTCGCCTTCGTCGTCTTCGGTGTCGGGTTCAAGCGCGGCAACGAGATTCGCCATTTCGACGGCGCTGCGTGCGCAGTCGCGGCCTTTTTCCACGGCACGGGCCTGGGCCTGTTCGTCGGTGTCTGTGGTGAGGACGCCATTGGCCACCGGAATGCCCGTTTCCAGCGAAACGCGGCTGATTGATGACGCGCTTTCGTTGCTGACGATCTCGAAATGATAGGTGTCGCCGCGAATAACGGCGCCCAAGGCGATCAATGCGTCGAATTCAAACGTTTCGGCCATTTGTGCCAGCGTGACGCCCAGTTCCAAGGCGCCGGGTACCGAAACGACCATGACGTCCCGTTCGTCCACGCCCAGTACTTCCAGCTCGGCCAGGCAGGACTCGAGCTCGGTCTGGCCGATTTGCTCGTTGAAGCGAGCCCGCACAATGCCTATATGCAGACCTTCCCCGTTCATATCGGGCGACAAAGTATATGGGTTCATAATCAATTTTCCTGTGGTGGAGTAGCGTGAGGTTCACTATCGTAACCCGTTATGGTCAGGGAAAACCCCGTCATGCTGGGCATTTTTCTGGGGCGCGCCAATAAGCGGGCACGGCCCACATTCAGGTCACGCATGATTTGTGCCCCTATGCCATACGTGCGCAACCCGTAACGGCTTTCGCGATCCGCGGCGGATGCATCCACGGGCGCCGACTGGTTCCATGCCTCGAACTGGGAGAACATGGATTCGGACGAGCCCTGGCAGTTCAACAGCACCAATACGCCCGAGGGCGCGGCCACGATAGCCTTGAGCGCGTGCGACACGCTCCAGCTGTGCGGCGTGGCGCCTTCGAACAGCACATCGAGCAGGCTGGTCGGTTCGTGTACGCGCACCAATGTTTCAGTATCGGGCGTGACGTTGCCGTGGACCAGCGCCATGTGGGGCGCGCCGGAGGCCAGGTCCCGGTACGCGACCGCCTGGAAGTCTCCCCAAGGCGTGGTCACCCGGCGCGTGGAAAGCCGTTCGACCATGGATTCGTGCTCAGAACGGTATTGGATAAGGTCGGCGATCGTGCCTATTTTGAGGCCATGTTCGCGAGCGAAGACCTTCAGGTCGGGCAGGCGGGCCATGGTGCCATCGGGCTTGAGAATTTCGCAAATGACGGCCGCGGGGGTCAGGCCCGCCAGCGCGGTGAGGTCGCAGCCCGCTTCGGTGTGGCCCGCGCGCACGAGGACGCCCCCGCGCACGGCCTGGACCGGAAAAATGTGGCCGGGCTGGACCAGGTCGGACGCTTTGGCGTCGCGGGCCACCGCCACTTGTATCGTGCGTGCGCGGTCCGCGGCCGAGATGCCGGTATCGACGCCTTCGGCGGCTTCGATCGACATGGTGAAATTCGTGCCGAAGCGGGTTCCGTTGCGGCTGGCCATCAGCGGCAGATCGAGCTGGCGGCATCGGTCTTCGGTAAGCGTAAGGCATACCAGGCCGCGCGCGTGGGTGACCATGAAATTGATGGCTTCCGGTGTGACATATTCCGCCGCCATGACGAGGTCGCCTTCATTTTCGCGGTCTTCCTCGTCGACCAAAATAACCAGGCGGCCGGCACGCAATTCGGCGACAATTTCGGGGACGGGAGAAATGTCGAATGCTTTTTCGACAACGGCAGCTGGCTCGGACATGTTGCTCATGGCTATGGACTCAGTAAAAAGTTCGCCCATTTTAACGCGTGCGCGATGCCGGGGTATTATCCCCTAAACCATCCTACGATTATTCATGCGCGAAGATAAGAAAGCAGTACCGGCCAGCAACGACGGGCGACGCAGCATCCAGTCGATCGAGACTGGTTTTCCGCTATTGGCCGCCTTGGTGGATTCCGGGAAGGCATTGGCGCTTGGCGAGTTGGCCGCACAGGCGGGCATGACATCGGCCAAGGCCCACCCTTATTTGGTGAGCTTTACGCGGGTGGGCCTGGTGCACCAGGACACCGGGACCGGGCAGTACGAGCTGGGCCCGTTCGCCTTGCAAATGGGGCTCGCCAGCCTGCAACGGCTAGATACCGTCAAGATCGCCCTGCCTCATGTCAATGAACTTGCCGGCAAGATCGGGCACACGCTGGCCATCGCCGTGCTGGGCTCGCATGGCCCCACCATGATACAAATTACGGAAGCAAGCTATCCCGTGCATGTGAACATGCGCAAGGGCACGGTAATGTCCATGTTGCACACGGCCACCGGCCATGTGTTCGCCGCCTGGCTGCCTCCGAAGGTCGCCCAGCATTATATTGAGCGCGAAGCGGGCGACTCGGCCGTAGTCACCAGCATCAACCGCCTGCGGCCCAGCCCGGACGACTTGACCGCGTTGTTGGCAACCATCCGCCAAACCGGCGTCGCGCAGGCCTTGGGCAACCCACTGCCCGGCATCGACGCGCTTTCCGTGCCGATCTTCGACCATTCCGGCAATATCGCCCTGGCGCTGACCAGCTTCGGACCCTCCAGCCTGTTCGATGCCAACATTCATGGTCCCATCGCCACCGCATTAAAGGATTGCGCCGCGCGCATCTCTAGCAAACTGGGCTATCGCTAAGCGCCCGCACCTTCAGATTATTCAGTGGGAGTCGACATGATCGAACGCGAACTTAAACTCCTGGTTCCAGGACATCGCAGGGCGGCCCTGGATAAGGAGCTGCGCCGGCAGAAAGCCGTGCCCGTCTCCCTTCATGCGTGTTACTTCGACACGGAAACACGCGAACTGGCCCAGGCGAAGATCGCCTTGCGGCTGCGCCTGGAAGGCGACCAATGGGTGCAGACGGTCAAGATGCCCGGCACCGACGAGCTCTCGCGCATAGAGCTAAACCATCCGCGTCCGGACGCAAGCCTGGACTTGGGCGTGTACAAGCGCACGGTGGTCGCGGCCGCCTTCAAGAAACTTCAGCACCCCCTCGTGCAGCGCTACGAAACCGTGGTGGAGCGGCTTGTCCTGAAAAAACAAACGCGCAACGGCGTCGTGGAGCTTGCCTATGACACGGGCGTCATCAAGGCCGGCACGCTGGAACTGCCGTTATGCGAGCTGGAATTCGAACTCTTGTCAGGCGACGCGCGCGACATGATGAGCCTGGGAGAGCGTTGGCTGAAAAAGTACCACTTGATGGTGGATCTTCGCAGCAAGGCCGAACGCGGCGATAACTTGGCCAATGGCTCCCCGGCCATGAAACCACGCCATGCGGGCGCCATTCATCTGGATCCCGCACTAGGAATGGATGCGGCGTATATTGCCTGCGCCACCGATTGCGTGAACCAGATCGTGCGTAATGCCACGCTGCTGGGCAGCATCGACGAGCGCGACGAAAATGCCGCCCTGCTTGTCGGCTATGTTCATCAGCTGCGGGTGGGCATACGGCGCCTGCGTTCATGCTGGAAATTCTTCGGAAAATGGCTGGCGCTGGACATCGAGGAACTCGGCGCCGAGCTGCGGGATTACTTCGGGCAGTTGGGCCTGGCTCGCGACGCCGACGTATTGCGTGTGGATATCACGCCCCGGCTTGTCGCCGCCGGGATGCCCGCGCCGGTGGCGCCCCAGCCGGCACGCGCCGATCAGCCAGGCGCCAAGGCGCTCGTCGCCAGTCCGTCATTCCAGGCGTCGCTGCTAAAGCTGCTGGCCCATCTCCTGATGACCGGAGAAATAGCCACCGGCCAAGACGCGCGAGCACCGCGCGCCGGCAAAGGCAACCTGGGGAAGGCGCTAGGCAAGCGATTGAACTCGTGGCTGAATGCCATGTGCGAGGAAGGTTCGCAGTTCGAACACCTGACAGAACATGCGCAGCACGATATGCGCAAAGACGTGAAGCGCCTGCGCTACAGCATGGAGTTTTCGTCCAGCCTGCTGTCGCCCGAAAGCATGGGTCCTTTGCGCGACGCGCTGATGAACGTCCAAAAAGTATTGGGCGAGCTCAACGATTTGTATGTCGCCCAGAGGTATTACCAGCCGCTGGCCGCGACGCAGTCGCATGCCATGTTCGCGCTGGGCTGGCTGCGCGCCATGCAAGATACGAAAAAGGCGCAAGCGCAGGCGGCCTTCCGCCACTTAAGAGATGCGGGCCGCTTCAAGCCCGCCTGAACTTTCAAGGGCGCGCCTTTTGCGGCGCGTCAGTCGCCCAGCAAGGCCGCCGCGAATTCGCGCGCCACGAAGGGCTGCAAATCGTTCAGGCCTTCGCCCACACCTATCCAGTACACGGGAACCGGCCGCACGCCTTGGCTGCCCGCCGCCACCGCGGCCAGTGTTCCGCCCTTGGCCGTGCCGTCCAGTTTGGTCACGACCAGGCCAGTCAACGTAATGGCCGCATCGAACGCGCGTATTTGGGCTATGGCATTCTGGCCCGTATTGCCGTCGATGACGAGTAGCACTTCGTGCGGTGCCGCCCCGTCGGCCTTGCCGATGACGCGCTTGATTTTCTTGAGCTCTTCCATGAGATGCAATTGCGTGGGAAGACGGCCGGCCGTATCCACCATCACGACATTCACGTCGCGCGCCCGGCCCGCATTGACGGCATCGAACGCGACAGCGGCAGGATCGCCGCCATCTTGCGAAATGACGGTCACGTTATTGCGGGCGCCCCACTCCATCAGTTGTTCGCGGGCCGCCGCACGGAAGGTGTCTCCCGCCGCCAGGAGGACTTTGGCGCCTTGCGCCTGGAAAGCATAGGCCAGCTTGCCGATGGACGTGGTCTTACCCGCGCCATTGACGCCGGCGATCATGATGACCAACGGCGCTGCCTGGCGCAAGGGAAACGGCTTCTCGAGCGGTTGCAGATGCTGCGCGAGAATATCGCGCAGCGCTTCCTTCACTTGCCCGGCTTCCGCCAGGCGTTCCTTGCGCACGCGTAGGCGCAAGGCGGCCAGCAGCTTTTCTGTGGCCTCGACGCCCGCATCGGCCATGATAAGCGCGGTTTCCAGGTCTTCGAAGAGCGCCTCGTCGACTTTGACACCGACAAACAGGCCGCCTATGCTTTGACCCGTTCGCGACAAGCCTTTCTTCAGGCGCGTCAGCCACGATGATTTTTCGACGGCCGCCGTCGTCTCCTCTTCGGCCTCTTCGGCCTCGTCGGCCTCGTCGGCCCGTTCAACCAGCGCCGGCTCTGGCTCTTGCGCTTCGGCCTCCGGCATATCAACGTCTGGAACGCCAATGGGCGGCATTTCCGCTTCCGGCAGTCCCGCTTGCGACGAAAGCAATGCGGCGGCGTCGCCCTCCGGCGGCGCGGCCACGTCCGACACCGGGCTCTCGCTCGGCAATGGCTTCTTTCGTTTAAAGAAATTCAACATACGATTTACACTACCCACATAGATTCGATTAACACTACTGACCGTTCCAAGACCGCGCATGAAGAAGCATGTAGTACGTATTGTAGGGGGAGATTACCGCCGCACCCCTATTCCGGTCGTCGACGCCGCGGGCCTGCGCCCCACTCCCGACCGCGTGCGCGAGACACTATTCAATTGGCTGCATCACATGTGGGCCGGCGTCTTTGCGGATAAACGCGTACTCGACCTGTTCGCGGGCACCGGCGCACTAGGATTCGAAGCCGCATCGCGGGGCGTCGCCCACGTTCAAATGGTCGAGAAAGATCCAGCCGCCGTCGAGGCCCTGCGCGCCTTGCGCGGCAAACTGCGGGCGGAGCACGTGCGCATACACAAGGGCGACGCCCTGATGGTGCTGGATAGGCTCAACGACACGCCGTTCGACCTGATCATGCTCGATCCGCCGTTCGGCCAAGGCTGGGTCGATCGCCTCTGGAACCGCGTCCCGCCGATTCTCAGGCCCGAAGGCTTGCTGTATATTGAAGCCGAAACCGCTATTGCACCTCCCGAGCCGTTCGAACTATTACGGCACTCCACGGCTGGCCACGTGCACTTTCATCTGATCCGATTTGCTGCATTGCAAAAAAAAGTCAATAATCCCTAAACAGCCTCAAGGTATAAGCTTAAACACCGGCAGCGCCATCCAGTGCGCGCCTCTGCCAACTTAATCAAGAATTCGGAAGCCATGATCACCGCCATTTATCCCGGAACGTTCGACCCTCTCACGCGCGGCCATGAAGACCTGGTTCGCCGTGCCGCGGGACTGTTCGACCATGTCGTGGTTGGCGTGGCTCACAGCCATAACAAGAAACCGTACTTCTCTGTCGACGAACGTGTCGAAATAGCGCACGAAGTGCTGGGCCACTATCCCAATGTCGAGGTCAAGAGTTTTGCCGGCCTGCTAAAGGACTTTGTGCGCGAACAGAACGGGCGCGTCATCGTGCGCGGTTTGCGCGCGGTATCCGACTTCGAATATGAATTCCAGATGGCCGGCATGAACCGCCACTTGTTGCCGGAAGTCGAAACGCTATTCATGACGCCGTCGGATCAATACCAGTTCATCTCCGGCACCATCGTTCGCGAAATCGCCATTTTGGGCGGCGACGTCAGCAAATTCGTCTTTCCGTCGGTCGAGCGTTGGCTGCACAGCAAGGCGCGCGCGCGACGCGAAGAGCTCGAGCAAGAACAGTCGAAGTAAGGAAGAATCATGGCATTGCGTATTACTGAAGAATGCATCAACTGCGATGTCTGCGAGCCGCAATGCCCCAACGAGGCTATTTCAATGGGGCGCGACATCTACGAGATCGACCCGTCGCGCTGCACGGAATGTGTGGGCCATTTCGACGAACCGCAATGCCAGGTGGTGTGCCCGGTCGAATGCATCGAGTTCGACCTGGACCACCCGGAAGATCGCGACATGCTGCTGGCGAAGTACGAACGCCTTACTACTAAGGCGTAGCGGTATCCAGCACCTTCATCAGCCGGCACGGGCGGCCTAGAAATTTCGACACCCACGTCGCCGCCAGTTCGCCTTCGTCGACCACATCTGTTCGCCGGCCGCCTATAGTCGCACTGGCCCGCACGCTGTCGTCGTCTTCGATGACTTCCAGCGGAATATCCAGGCGCAACATGCCCTCCGCGCGCATGACCAAATAGCCGAGCTGCGCATCCACCTGGATTTCGGCCAGCTTGGCGCAAGCCTTTTGCTCCAGCCCGACACCCGATGAATCCACGATCAGCCAGCGCCGGTCAAACGAAGCTGCGGCGGCCCGGCTTGTGCCGCCGCAGCCGGCAATCGGAAAATAAAGTGCGGATGTCATTGTCCCAGCAATCCTTTTAGTGCGTCCCCGATGCTCTTGACCGAGTCCATTGGCTTCTTGGGCGGCGCCGGGATGGGGCTGGCGGGCGCCGGGGCGGGTTCTTTGTCTTTGCTTAACTGATTGGACAGCAAGTCGAGCAAGCCGTCTTGTACGGCGTCCTTGACGGCCTTGCTGCCGATTTCTTTCCATTGCACCTGATAACCCAGCTTGTCGAACGGACCGGAGATGCGAACCGGCACCGTCGCCCCTTTCAAGTCGACCAGTTCCTTGCTGAAATCGCCCACCGATCCATTTACCACCCGTACATTGATATTCAGATCGAGCTGCTCGTTGACGATATCCATGGCCGCCGGCGAGCCTTGCGTGACCCGCAGCGGCGGCGCGACCACGTTGAGCTTCTTGAAGGTGCCCTGCCCATGGGAAAAGGCAATATCGGCATCCAGCGCGGTGAAGTCTGTTTGGCGCGCCAGGTCGAACTCGGTGGCCAGGACCGGCAGCTGGCCGCTGAAGGCATTGCGCACGATACTCCGGACTTCACGCAGCGTCTGTCCGATATCAAGACCGCGGATGGCTCCGTCGCGCACTTTCACCTGCACCAGGCCGTTAAGGCCGGCCTTCAGCGCCGGAATCGTGCTCCCCTGGGAATCCACCTTCAGCTTGACCGTGCCACGGCCGCCCAGACGGGTTTCATCCGCCAAATCCCGCAACAATGTGCCCAGGGCCACATTATCGAGATTGAGGTCGGCGGTGAACTGGTTCTTGGAATCGGCGGTGATCTTGCCATTGAGCTTGCCGTCGTACAGATCGGCCCGCAGACCGGTAATGACAAGTTGCCCGTCCACGGCCCGCAGGCCGGCATTGAATTTTTGTGCCTGGACGTTCTTGATTTTCAGGTCGCCGATGGCAATATTGCCGGCCACGTCGACGGAATTAAGGAAGGCCAGGTTCAGCGTTCCGGCGGGCACTGGCGCGGCGGGGGCCGGCGGCTTGGCGTCGGCCTTGGCGGGAGGCGGCGGCGAGGTTGCGGGTTTACCGCCGGCGGCGGGCGCGGCGGACGGGGGTGCCGGCGCAGCGGCAGCGGGCGGGAATAAGGTATTGAAATCCAGGCGGTCGGCGGTAAGGTCGAAAACCACTTGAGGATCGCTCAGCCGCGTTGCCTTCAGGCGGAAATCCAGCTTGCTGCTGCTTAGAACGGCATTGATCTCGCTGGTCAATTCGTCTTTGATCAGGTCCGTCTGCAGGCTGCCGATGAATGGAAATTCAAAGCTGCCGCCGGGCAATGCGGCGTCTTCGACGCGCACGTCGCCCTTCATGGCGGACAAGTCGCCCTTGTCGGCAAGCCTATCCCAGTGGGCGGGAGTCGTCATCTTGAGCTGGACAAAGCGATCAGCTTGCTTCAGGCCGCCATCGATCTTCAGCTCTTTAAGGGTAAGCTTCTGCGAGTTCCCTCCCAGGCCGCTCATGCCTAGCGACAAGCCAAGAACCTCGTCTTTGCGACTGAGCTTGACCGTGCCCGAGATCGGTTCGCCCTTGGCCGCCTCGGGCGATACCGACAAGCCCGGCGCGTCGAACGCAATATCGAAACGTTGGTCAAGCCGCTCACCCGTCGCGCGGTAAATCAATTGGTCGACGCGCAGCTCCGCCTGCCCCCGGTCAATTTTCAATTGCGGAACGACAAGACTCATGTTCAGGTTCTTGATCGGCTTTTCGCCATCGACCTCTCCCTGAACCGCGAATTCGACGCCGCTTGCATCGAACATTTCCGAGTAGGCGCTATAGGCAAGATTGCCCCGCAACGTGGCCGACCTTGCCTGAAGACCGCCCAGTTTGCCGTTGACTTGCACGTTCAGCTTCTGCGCGGAATAAATATGCTGCTCAGGGTTGACCTTGACCAGCGCCTGGCCTTGAAGACTGGCGTCGGCGACGGGGAAGTCGCCAACCAGTTTCCCTTTGAAAGCAACGTCGAACGCTTGATCGAACGTCATGCGGCCCGTATTCACGTCCAGCTGCACGATGCGGCCCACCGACTTGCTGGGCCGATCGTATAAGTGTATTTCGCCGTTTTTCAGGTCCAGCCCGGCAATGTCGATCTGGAAGTCCGCGCCCGTTGAGGCGGGAGCCGCCAACACAGCGGGAAGGCGGCGCGCTTCGGGCGTGGCCGACGCCGTGGAAGGCGTTTGCGCCATCGCCAATGGCGCGGACAGGGCGGCGCCGAGCGGCCGCCTGTCGATAAGGTCCTGGAAGTTGAATTCGCCCTGTGCGTCGCGCACCAGCCATGCCTTGAAGCCCGTCACGGCAACGTGATCGACCACGAAGCGATTGAACATCAGGGGCCAGATGGCGACCGCGAAGCGGGCACTGTCGATAGAGGCGAAGGTATCGGTGCTGTTGCGATCGGACAGCGCAACGCCCTGGACATGGAGTCCAATACGAGGAAAGAGGGACAGCTCGATGTCACCCTTGATGGTCAGACTGCGCTGGTATCGCTCGTAGACCAGGTCCGCGAGCTTGCTTTTGTAGGCGTTTGGATCGAACGTCAAGAGGAAGATTGCAATGCTGACCAGCGCAACCAGGAACACCACAACGAGACTGACAACCACTCGTTTAAACCAAACTTTCATTTACGCCCTCGATAACCGCGAAACAGCCCCCAGCAAAAACATATGGCGACTACCCGGAATGCTAACCTATGTAGACATGATTGTTTTTGCGTCCATGACGAGCCGTTTCATATCACTTCAAGTTATATCGTAATCGGACAATATTCTATGAATCAGACGCATAGCCCGGTACGATGCATGTATTCTTTTGCTGCATTTTCCTGAAACTTTACAAGACGACCTATGAAATTCGAGACACTCGCCATCCATGCCGGCTACCAGCCCGACCCGACCACGAAGTCCGTGGCGGTGCCCATTTACCAAACGACATCGTATGCGTTCGACAGCACCCAGCATGGGGCAGACTTGTTCGACCTGAAAGTCGCAGGGAACATCTACACCCGCATCATGAATCCCACCAACGCCGTCCTGGAAGAGCGCGTTGCCGCCCTGGAAGGCGGCGTGGCGGCCCTGGCGGTTGCATCGGGCATGGCGGCCATTACATACGCCATCCAAACTATCGCACAAGCAGGCGACAACATTGTATCGGTCAGTAAGCTATACGGCGGCACCTACAACTTGTTTGCCCACACGTTTCCGCGCCAGGGAATCACGGTCAAGTTCGCGCCGCACGACGACATTGCCGCCCTCGAGGCCCTGATCGACGAAAACACCAAAGCCGTCTTTTGCGAAACCATCGGCAATCCGGCCGGCAATATTGTCGACATCCAGGCATTCGCCGATGCCGCGCACCGGCATGGCGTGCCGCTCATTGTCGACAACACGGTGGCATCGCCCGCATTGTGCCGCCCCTTCGAGCATGGCGCCGACATCATCGTCCATGCCCTGACCAAATACATGGGCGGCCATGGCACGACCATTGCGGGCGCCGTCGTCGATTCGGGAAAATTTCCATGGGCCGAACACAAGCAGCGCTTCCCCATGCTGAATGAGCCCGATCCCTCGTATCATGGTGTCGTCTACACAGAGGCCTTCGGCCCCGCCGCCTTTATCGGCCGCTGCCGCGTCGTGCCGTTGCGCAATACGGGTGCGGCGCTGTCGCCTTTCAGCGCTTTCCTGGTGCTGCAAGGCATAGAAACCTTGGCCCTGCGCATGGAGCGCCATACAGAAAACGCCTTGAAAGTGGCTCAGTTCCTTCAGAAGCACGACCAAGTGGCATGGGTACAGTATGCCGGCCTGTCGGATCACCCCGAACATGCACTGGCCCAAAAATACATGGGCGGCAAACCGGCAAGCATTTTATGCTTCGGCATCAAGGGCGGCAGTGCCGGCGGCGCCCGCTTCATCGACGCGCTTAAGCTCGTGTTGCGCCTGGTCAATATTGGCGACGCCAAGTCGCTGGCCTGCCATCCGGCCTCGACCACACACCGCCAGCTCGATCCCGCTGAACTTGCCGCTGCCGGCGTGGGCGAAGACATGGTCCGGTTGTCGATCGGCCTGGAACATATCGACGACATCATCGCCGACCTGACCCAGGCGCTGGAAGCCAGCAAAGGCTAAGCGGTTCCAGTCGTATTTATGTTGGGCGCCCGCTGTTCCAGGGGCGCCCAAATGCCGCCCGCTACATTCTGCCTAGAAAACCCGACAAGGCGTCTAACGGGAATCCGCCGCCAGGGCCTTCTTTGCCGGCGCTGCTTGCAGCGGCCTCGCTGACAAGGCTGGGCAGCATGATGCATAGCTGGCTTAATACGGTGGCCGTATCCAGTCCGGATTTGGCCGACAACTGCCCGATCACGCCCTCGCCCAACACCGATTCCAGCTGGTCGGCGGACACCGGCAGGTTGGGGCCGCTGCCCGCCCACGAGTTGATGACTTCCGACAATCCGCCATCGCGGAAGCGCTGGATGAGGGCGGGAAGGCCACCCGGGTAATGCCTGACTTGTTCGATGAGAGCTGGCAATAAGGCCGCCTGAGCGCCCAGTTGCGGATTCCTTGCGCCCAACGCGGACACAATGCTGTCGAGTAGCGGCATGCTTGCCTCGTTCTTGTGGTTAGGACGCCAGTCTAAAGGAAATTGATTAAATCGACTACGAGAGCCCCCATGGTTCGGGTATAGTAGCCCCCATTAAAAGTAAAAACATGTTAGTGGAGAGCATACTCATGCACATAGGAATTCCCAAGGAAAGCCTACCCGGGGAAACGCGCGTAGCCGCAACGCCGGAAACAGTAAAGAAGTACGTCGCTAGCCACCATACCGTGTCAGTCGAACGCGGCGCCGGAGAGGCCGCGCATTTTCCCGACGACGCCTATGCGCAGGCGGGTGCGCAACTGACCGATGCGGCCACCGCTTTAGGAGCCGACATCGTGCTCAAAGTGCGTGCCCCCGATGCGGCCGAGCGCAGTGGACTCAAGGCTGGCGCCGTCCTCATCGGCATGCTCGACCCTTTCAATGCCGACGGCATAGCCCAGCTTGCCGCCACGGGCATCACGGCCTTCGCTCTTGAAGCCGCCCCCCGTATCACGCGAGCGCAAAGCCTGGACGTGCTTTCATCTCAGGCCAATTTGGCCGGCTATCAGGCCGTGCTGCTGGCCGCCAACAACTACGGCCGCTTATTCCCAATGATGATGACGGCCGCGGGCACCCTGAAAGCGGCACGCGCCGTCATCCTGGGTGCGGGCGTTGCGGGCCTGCAAGCCATCGCCACGGCGAAGCGCCTGGGCGCCGTGGTGGAAGCGTCCGACGTGCGGCCCGCCGCGAAAGAACAAATCGAATCCCTGGGCGCGAAATTCATCGACGTTCCCTTCGAAACCGATGAAGAGCGCGAAATCGCCCAGGGCACCGGCGGTTACGCCCGTCCCATGCCAGCCGCCTGGATGGCGCGCCAAGCAACACTTGTAGCCGAACGCTGCCGCCAAGCCGACATCGTGATCAGTACCGCGCTTATCCCCGGCAGGCCGGCACCGGTGCTGATCAGCGCCGAGACCGTGCAAGGCATGAAGCCCGGGTCGGTCATCGTCGACCTTGCCGTCGAGCGTGGCGGCAACTGCCCCCTCTCGGAAAAAGACGCAATCGTGCGCAAGCATGGCGTCACCCTTATTGGCTACAGCAACCTGCCCGCCATGGTCGCCACCGACGCGTCCGCGCTGTACGCGCGCAATGTGCTCGACTTCATGAAGCTGGTTTCCAATGCCGAGGGCGCCCTGGCCATACAACAAGACGACGAAATTATTACCGCCTGCATGATGTGCAAGGACGGCAACGTGTTAAGGAGCGCCTGATGGAAGCCGTAAGCCCTACCCTCATCAACTTCATCATCTTTGTGCTGTCCATTTACGTGGGCTTTCATATTGTGTGGAACGTCACGCCTGCGCTGCATACGCCGCTCATGGCCGTCACGAATGCAATCTCGGCCATCATCATCGTGGGTGCCATGTTGGCCGCCGCCCTGACTGAAGGCAGCCTGGCCCGCTACATGGGCGTCTTCGCCGTCGCTCTTGCGGCGGTCAACGTTTTCGGCGGATTCCTCGTCACGCGCCGCATGCTCGAAATGTTCAAGAAAAAAGACAAGAAGCCCGCAGGAGGCCAGGCATGATATCCATCAACGTGGTTACGCTGTTTTACTTGATCGCATCCGTTTGTTTTATTCAGGCACTGAAAGGCCTGTCGCATCCCACCACATCGCGACGCGGGAATCTATTCGGCATGGTCGGCATGGCCATCGCGGTGGTCACGACCTTCGCGCTCATTGTCAGCCTTGCCAACAGCGAATCGCTGGGCATGGGCATCGGCTGGGTTCTGCTGGGATTGCTGGTGGGGGGCACGATCGGCACCGTCATGGCCAAGCGCGTCGAAATGACGAACATGCCCGAATTGGTCGCGTTCATGCACAGCATGATCGGCCTGGCGGCCGTGGCCATCGCGGTCGCGGTCGTGGCCGAGCCGCATGCCTTTGGCATCTCGCTCAAGGGCGCGGCCATTCCCGTGGGCAACCGGCTGGAATTGTTTATCGGCACCTTCGTCGGCGCCATCACGTTTTCCGGATCGGTGATTGCATTCGGCAAGCTATCGGGCAAGTACAAATTCCGCCTGTTCCAGGGCGCGCCCGTGGTGTTCAAGGGCCAGCACATGATCAACCTGGCCATCGCCATCGCCATGCTGGCGTGCGGCGCCTGGTTCATGGCAACCCAAGCGTGGCTGCCGTTCATCATCATGACGCTGCTGGCCTTCGTGCTGGGCGTGCTGATCATCATTCCCATCGGCGGGGCCGACATGCCGGTCGTGGTGTCCATGCTCAACAGCTATTCCGGCTGGGCAGCCGCGGGCATCGGCTTTTCGCTGAACAATCCCATGCTCATTATTGCCGGATCCCTGGTCGGGTCCTCGGGTGCCATTCTGTCCTACATTATGTGCAAGGCCATGAACCGGTCCTTCTTCAACGTAATATTGGGCGGCTTCGGCGCGGAACCAGGCACGGCAGCGGTCGCCGGCCAAGCACAGCGCAACGTGAAGTCGGGTAGCGCCGACGACGCCGCCTTCCTCATGAACAATGCCGAGTCGGTCACGATCGTCCCCGGCTATGGTCTTGCCGTGGCGCGCGCCCAGCACGCATTGAAGGAACTGGCCGAAAAGCTCACCGCCAACGGCGTCACCGTAAAGTACGCCATCCATCCGGTGGCGGGCCGCATGCCCGGACACATGAACGTGCTGCTGGCCGAAGCCGAGGTCCCCTACGACCAGGTCTTCGAGATGGACGATATCAACGGCGAGTTCAGCCAGACCGATGTGGTCCTGGTTCTGGGCGCCAACGACGTCGTCAACCCCGCCGCCAAGAACGACCCGCAGTCTCCAATTGCCGGCATGCCCATACTCGAAGCCTACAAGGCGCGCACCGTCATTGTGAACAAGCGTTCCATGGCCGCTGGTTACGCGGGCCTGGACAACGAATTGTTCTATATGGACAAGACCATGATGGTCTTCGGCGACGCGAAGAAAGTCATCGAAGACATGGTTAAGGCAGTCGAGTGATGTCTGCCGATATGGCGGTGTACGATGCGCGGCAAACTGCCGAGCTGCTCGGTTTTCCGCAGCTCGTGGCGGCGCTGCGCGACGCCTGCCTCCAGTATGCCAATGGAGCCATCCTGGCGCCCGAACGCCAGGTCGTGCCGTTCCCGCAGGGCGGGGTCATGCTATCCATGCCCGCAACCGCGCACGACCTTGCCATCCATAAGTTGGTCAACGTCGTCGCTTCCAATCGCGATCGCGCGCTGCCCACCATACACGGCCTGGTGTCCGCGTTCGACGGCCAGACCGGGCGCGCACTCTTCGTGCTCGACGGCCCCACCGTGACGGCACGGCGCACCGCTGCCATTTCGATGCTAGGACTGCAAACCTTCCTGGCCGAAGCGCCGCGCAGCGTCGCGCTGCTTGGCACAGGCGCGCAAGCGGCCGGTCACCTCGACGCCCTTGCCGCTATTTTCCCTGGCTTGTCTGTTCATGTAGTCGGCACGAGCGCCGCAAAAACCCAGGGGTTTGCTCACGACCACCGCGGCCTGCCGCTACGAATCCAAGCCGCCGACTCGGTGCCCGACACGGTGGACGCCGTCATCACGCTCACGACCAGCGCCGTTCCCGTCTATGGCAAAGCCGCCAAGAAAGGCGTGCTGATAATAGGCGTGGGTGCATACAAGCCCGAGCTCGCGGAAATTGCCCCGGCCACGCTGCATGCCAGCCGCCTGTATGTCGACGACATGGCAGGCGCGCACCATGAAGCCGGCGACTTGATTCAAGCAAAGGTGGATTGGTCGGAAGTAAAGCCGCTGTCCGCGGCACTGGCGGACGGCATTGGGTTCGACAAGCCCATTGTGTTCAAGACAGTGGGCTGCGCCGCGTGGGACTTGGCGGCGGCCCGTTGCGCATTGGAAGCTCTACGCCGCTAGCCATGAACTGTCGGCGAAAAAGGCCAATGATCGGCGACACCTTGTAACAAGGTTAGTCTATGATAGACATCAACATAATGTCACCCGCCGCTGAAACGAATGCAAAATGCCAGCCATAACGCCATGAACGAAGACGACCCATTTCTGGTTTCGTCCAAGTATGAAATTTATTCGCTGCTGCGCGCTATCCAAGTAAAAGGCGCCTTGCTCCGGATGCATATCCCCGGTCGGGAAGTGGCCATCATCACCACCATCCTCGAAGTCGATAACGACAGCAACACGCTAATCGTCGACAACTCCGCCGACGAAGACTTCAACCGCCGTATCGTTAAAGCGGAAGAAATATCCTTCGACACCATGCTGGACAAGATCCGGATACAGTTCACGGTTCCTGAAGCCGCCTCATGCATGCACGACAACCGGCCGGCCATCCGCTTGCCGATGCCTGTGGCGGTTACGCGCATCCAGCGTCGCGAATACTACCGTATCGACATTCCGGTGACGGCGCCCGCCTATTGTTTATTCACGCTGGAAGACTCGGGCCAGACCAAGACCGTAAAGCTGGAAATCAAGGACATCAGCGCGGGCGGCATTTCCGTGCAGGACCATGATCGATCCCTGGATCATACGCAGGGTACAACGTACAAGGCCTGTCGCATGGACTTGCCTGAATCGGGCCAAGTCGTTACCGACTTGCGCATGATGCGGGCGCTCAACGTAACGCTGCCCAACGGCAAGGAAACATGGCACCTGGGGTGCAAGTTCATCGAACTTCCCGGCCCCATGAACATCATCGTACAGAACTACATAGGCAAGCTCGAACGACGGCTGAACGCGAAACGGCGCGGCTTCGACTAAGGGCGGCGACGCTCGAAAAAGAATCGCAGCATCTCGGCCGTGGCATCGGGACCGTCCTGGTCCGTGTATGAGCCCCTGGCCGTACCGCCGGCCCAGGCATGGCCGGCGCCATGAATTTCCCAATGTTCGGCCACAATGTCGCCTCCCGCATTCCGGTATATATGCCTGGTGCTGTGGCGTTTGTTGCTTACGCCCGGCACGCGGACGACCTCTGTGCGCGCGGATGAACCCGCGCTGGCCGCAATCACGCTTTGGGCATTGCCCGGATGAACGGTTGCATCGCGGTCCCCGTGGAAGACAATCGTGGGCACCCCGCTGCTCGCCTGCATGGGCGCGCGAATGCCGCTGCCTTTCATTGCGGCGAGCGCCGATGGCAGATCCGACGCGACGCCCGCCGCCAGCCCTGAATGCACGCCCGCCGCCGCGTACAGGCCGGGATATTCGCTGGCGAGAATGGCGGCCATCGCGCCGCCGGCCGACAATCCAGCGACATAGACACGCTCGGTGTCGATAGCGTGCGATTCGACCACCGCACGCGTCATGCCCGCCAGGATCTCGGGTTCCCCTCGGCCCCGCTTTTGATGATTGTGCTTGAACCAGTTCCAGCACTTCTGCGGATTGGCCTTGGGCGACTGGACGGGATACAGCACATAGAAGCCCTGCGCCCGAGCCGCGTCGTTCATGGCGGTGCCGGCGGCGAAATCGTCGGCGTCCTGGGTACAGCCATGAAGCATGACGACCAGCGGCAAGGGCTTATCGCCCGCGTTGGGCGGCACATAAAGCTTGTAGTTGCGCTGCCCTGCGGAGTTGCGGAAAGATGCCGTGATAAATCTATCGCCAGAAACGTCCGGCCTGCGCGGGCGCGCAACGGCTTCTTCATGGGACGCCGGAGCCGTTTCGCAAGCGTCGGAGGAATCCGGGATCTCCCAGGCTTCAACATCGATGACATCCGAGTCGTCCCGCCGGGCGGCGGCGGCAGGTGCGCCGCCTCGTAACGCGGCCTGAATCGCGGCTGTAGCCGCGGACAGGTCACCGGATTGCGTAAGGCGCGTCGCCTGCTTCATGAGTTGCTGGAATTCAGGATGCATGGTGTTCCCTTAGTGGCTAGGTAGTAGTCAGCGGATGCGCTGACGCAGTGCGGCTTTGACGGCGGAGCTGGCATGCAGGGCGCCCAGGACCGTCAAGGACTCGATCGTGGCGAGCGCGAGCTCGGGCGTGACGTCGGACGCGATCGTCGCCAGCCCCAGCACCCGAATCTGCAGCATTTCCCCCGCGGCCTGGACGGCAAGCAAGTCTTCGGTGGAGTAATGCTGAATGCCAAGGACGAGCGTCTTGCGGCTGACCGCCTGGCGCACGGCGTCGCCATGCGTGGCCAGCTGATTGCGAATGGCCGTTCGTATCAGGTCTGTGCGGTTCGCATAAAACCCTTCCTGGACCAGAAGATCAATTTGGCCCAGGTCGACATAACCGAGATTGATCGTGATCTTTTCGTCGGGCGGCTTGGGAACGGAAGCAAGAGAGGGAGTGCGAGGAGGCATGAACACATACTAGAACCATCCAAGTGGATGGTCTACGGATGTTTCCATTTAATAGATCTGGTTGATCTCTGTCATGGTGTGGTGAAAGTGCGCGCCCCCCGCCGGTACGCTGATTGCCGACATACTCCAAGCGCCTGCGCGTCTTTAACGCGGGATCGATCCCAACTCAGGAGAATCAGGATGGCCAGCACGAACACGATTTGTCTCTGGTATGACGGCACCGCGCTGGATGCCGCCACCTTCTATGCCGACACGTTTCCGAACAGCGCGGTGCAAGCGGTCCATCACGCGCCCGGCGACTATCCCGCAGGTAAACAGGGCGACGTATTGACGGTGGAGTTCACGGTCATGGACATTCCGTGCCTGGGCCTGAACGGAGGCCCGGCCTTCACGCACAGCGAGGCATTCTCATTCCAGGTTGCGACCGACGACCAGGCCGAAACAGACCGCTTATGGAATGCAATTGTCGGAAACGGCGGCAAGGAAAGCGAATGCGGCTGGTGCAAGGACAAGTGGGGAGTGTCGTGGCAGATCACACCCAGGGCCTTAACGGCGGCGATCACGGACCCCGATAAAACGGCGGCCAAGCGCGCGTTCGAGGCCATGATGGGAATGGGAAAGATCGACATAGCAGCGATCGAAGCGGCGCGGCGCGGCTGATGCTTGCCGCGCCGCGCCGAATCGATCAGTCGCCGTGAGCCGTTCAACCACATGCCGTGCACATAGGCAATCGGCGCCCGGCAGAAAAACTTAACCCGCCGCCTAGCCCCGCACCGCGCTCCTGAAGGCGGCGGACAGTGCGGCCAGCGCGTCTCTGGGCCGGCCGCTCTTGACCCTGGAGTGAAGAAGAACCGGCAGGCGCGGTAACTCGGGCAACCCCAATTTGGCGCCTATGTTAACGGCGCCAAGCGGCAGCATGCGAGGAGCCAAGGCCGCAACGCCAAGGCCCGCCATGACAGCGGCGGCGACCGCCGCAACGCCCCCGCCGACAAAACTCTCTCTCCACGGCACGCCTGCCGCATCCAGAAGTTGCCCGGCCATGACACGCACGCCGCAGGGCTCGGCGAGCGTGGCAATTGGCAGGGGTTCGTCCGCGCGATGTTGCCAGCTTGGCGCAGCGAACCAACCCATTTTCTCTTCGATAAGGATTTCACCGTCGCTTCGCCCCATATGCAGGCGGACAATCACCGCGTCGAGTTCGCGCCGGTCGAAGCTTTGAAGCAAATCGCCCGACGAGGCGATCCGGATCTCGATCAACAACTGCGGATCCTGCGCAGTCATGCGCGCAATGACCGCCGGGAGCTCCGGCCCCGCGACGTGGTCGCTGATGCCGATGGTGATGCGCTGGCGGGAGCCGGCAAACACAGAGAGCGCACCCTCATGCACCTCCAGCAATTTGCGGGCATGTTCGAGGAAAGCCGCGCCTTGCGCAGAAAGCTCGACGTAGCGTGGTGTTCGCTCGACAAGCCGACAACCCAGCCTTTCTTCCAGCCGCTTCAGCTTCAGGCTTACCGCAGCCTGCGTCGTGTGCATGGCTTCAGCCGCATGCGTGAAGCTGCCAAGCTCCGCAATGCGGATAAACGCCTGGACGGCATCTAGATCCAGAGGGCGCTCTGTCATATTCAACCGTTATCATTGATATAAATATCCATATCGTATCAAAATAGATAACATGCAGCTATTGCCATATGGAAGAAACTACCCAATGCCACTACTTCATATTTCCCTGCGTGCTGGAAAGCCGGAAGCCTACCGTCAGGCGATCTTCGACACTCTTTATCGCGCGATGCGCGAGACATTCAACGTGCCTGAGGATGACCAGTTCATGACAATCACGGAGCACGAGGCGGCGAACTTCCGCTACGACGCCTC
Source organism: Candidimonas sp. (assembly GCA_035515055.1). Taxonomy (GTDB): domain Bacteria; phylum Pseudomonadota; class Gammaproteobacteria; order Burkholderiales; family Burkholderiaceae_B; genus Pollutimonas. The sequence goes on along the minus strand of DATJBV010000066.1, from coordinate 686 downwards.
TTATCTGGGCGTTGCGCGAAGCGACGACGTGGTGTTTATCCAGATCACCGCGAATAACACCCGCAGCGCGGATCAAAAGAAAGCGCTGTTTGCGCGGATTGCGGAGCTGCTCCGCGAGAATCCCGGCATCCGGCCGGAGGACGTGTTCGTGAGCCTTATCGAGGTCGCCAAAGAGAATTGGTCTCTGGGCAACGGCCTTGCGCAGTACGCCTGAGGCATTCAGCCCTACGAGACCGCTCGAGTCGCGGAACCACCCTCGCGGCGTTCCTCCTTCATCAGCGCATAGAGGAAAACCATTCCGCCGACCATGACGATGGCCGTGACGATCAATGCGCCTTGATAGCTGCCCGTCACGGTGGCAATGTAGCCAGCCATGGCCGGCGCAATGATCTGTGCCGCTCCATAACTAAGCGTCATCCGGGCCATTGCCTTGGCTGGATTCGCCGGGAAGTGACGTCCGATCAACGTCAACGTAAGGCTCACGATTCCGACAAACGTCGCACCAAACAAAATGGCGCCGATGACATTAAGCGCAGCGCCATCGGTCATGACAGGCACGATGACAGAAACCGTTTGCAAGCCGAAAGCCAGCATCAACGCGCGAACCTGCCCCATTGAATGGGCAATGCGGTCCCAAAGAAAGCTGGACGGCGTGGCCGCCAATCCAACAATGATCCAGACCCAGT
>DATJBV010000065.1:0-27484 GCA_035515055.1 Candidimonas sp. | reverse complement strand
CGGCGCCGGTGACGGGGGCTGGGTGGGCTTTGGCGTTCGCGGTTACGGCTACGCCGTAACTACCCGCGCGTCTGGCCGTTTTCGGGCGGTGGCAGAACTCGTGGGATGGATGATCCCCCGGATCATCCATAAACGCCCACTCGAACAACTGCCACCTTGGATCCCGAAAACGGCCAGCCACGCAGCGCGCCCGCAACTTCGCCCACCCAGCCCCCGCCTCCGGCGCCTGGCGTTTGTGGGTCAGGGACGAGGCACGTGCCAGCGCTGGCGTTCGGTTGTGACAGCGACTGGGCGGCCGGCGATTGCCAGCCTGAGACCTGACGCCCGGCGCCAGCCCAGTACCGATGCCCAATAGGCCAGGCGGGCTGGCCGTATTGGGTGAGCGCATGCCGCTTCTTCTTCAACCGCCAACGCGGCGCAAGAAGGCCAAGCACGCTGACCGTCGCAGCGTCCCCTCAACACAAATCAATGCAGTCGCGGGGGCCAGGCGTGGCGATGGCGGGGCTTTGAGGCAGCAGCGAGCCGGACGCGAAGGGAGCGCGCAGGCGCGGACGAGCGAGGCGATGCGGGCGAGGCGCGCAGGGCGCCGAGCAGGCCGAGGGACCGGCCATCGCCATGCCTGGCCCCAGCGACGTGTAAAAAAACCGCGACGTAGTAAAGAACGACCTGGCCGCTTTATCGACTGACTTAACAGATTTGCCGCTTTTGCGCTAGAATAGCGAGTTAACCAAATTTTAGGGTCGCGTCTTTGCGAGCCTTTGCATGTAAAGATCGGAGATCATCATGGCAGACATCAAACGTACCCGTCGCAATACACTCGAACGCCGTTGCCTGGGCAAAGCGTTCAAGCGCTTGTTCGTTCGCGCACCCAAAGGCGTGTTCAAAATGCTGGAAAAAGTCAAACGCGCCTAAGGCGTATCGGCCGCGCTTATGTCCACATGTAAGTAAGGCAAGGAAACCGCAGATTCCTCATCTGCGGTTTTTTTTTGGCCTATGATCTGCTGCATTGGCAGCAATATATCAAGAATATGAACATGTTGACCTGGCGGCACCTCTTTACGGTGGTCACCCCGACGTATAACCGGGCGCACACGTTGGAGAGGGTGTACCTGTCTCTGCGCGAGCAGTCCTTTCAGGATTTCGAGTGGGTCATCGTCGACGACGGGTCCACCGACAATACGCGCGCCATCGTAATGGGTTGGCAGCAGGAAGCCAGCTTTCCTATCCATTATGTATGGCAGACGAACCAGCATAAAAAAACAGCGTTCAATCGCGGAGTAAAGAAGGCCAGGGGCGAACTCATCGTCGCCCTGGACAGCGACGATAGCCTGGATACGAATGCGCTTTACGCGATGGCGGGAGCCTGGCGGGAAATTCCGGTAAAAGACCGGGCGCGCTTTGTTGCGATTACAGGCTTATGCGCGCGGCCCGACGGTCATATCGTTGGCGACATGTTTCCGCGCGACGTTTTCGACGCCACCGCGCTCGATATGACATTCAAGTACCACATCAGGGGCGAAAAGTTCGGCTGTCTGCGTACGGACGTACTCCTGCAATTCCCATTTCCCGAGGAAATAGCGGGCTTCGTACCTGAAAGTCTGGTTTGGCGCGCCATTGCACGCGCTGGCTACCAGACACGCTTCGTCAACCAGGTGTTCAGGGTGTATCACGACAGTGAGGACTCGCTTTCCCGCCAGTCGCGTGAGAACCAGCAGCATGCCCTGGGGCTGTGGCTGCTCGCCCACGATACCGTCGTGGAGTGCCTTCCATGGTTTCGTTATCAGCCTCAGGCCTTTCTCATGGCGGCTGCCCGATATACCCGGTTTTCCCTGCATCTGCGGCACGGCAACCAGCCGCTGCCGCGAGGCCGGACATTGAGGGGCCTTGCTGCGCGCGCCTTGGTCGGGATAATGTGGCCGATAGGCGCCTTGCTTTACATGCGCGACCGGGCCAGGACCTGACAAGGACTATTGCGGCCGCACACTGCGGCTAATGCAGAGTGTGCGGTGGATCGCCGCGCGGCAGGTTGAAGTCGCCGCCTTCGTCGGAATCGTCGTCAGGGTCTTCGTCCTCGATATCGTCGTCGGGCGGTGGCGTGTCGGACATGGCAAAAGGAAGGATGTCGTGAAGATTGGCCGTCCAGGCGATTTCTTCGCCTTCTGTGTCGACCTTGATGAAGCGCACCCCTTCGAGGTCGGATAGCTGTATGGACCATAAATATTCACAGTCGTAGACTTCTCCGTCCACCAGGTCCAAGCCGCCCTGATTGCCGAGTATCTTGGCGCCGGGGCCGCCCACCTGGACAAGCACGATGTCCGCCGGGTTGTCCTGGATGTCGAGGGGCACGGCAAAAATGACCCATTCGAAGCCTGTTTCCTCGGCGTCGATGACTTCCGCCAGGACCGGCTTGCCCATGTAGGCGCTGAGCGCGTCGGCTGTTCGGCCCAGCAGGTCGAGTTCGTCCGCGGTGAACGTAAGAGGTGTGTCTTGTGTGATGGCCATGGATAGAGAGTCGCGCTGAAGAGGCCTTATTTTAAAGCATGGCGCGACGCTTTCGAAGCTGCTGGCGCGCATCCGAGGCTTTATTTTTCCAGCCAGCCTACAATCGACGCTTTACCATCTTCTGATATTTTGGCCATGGCTCAATACGTATTCACAATGAACCGGGTGGGCAAGATCGTTCCTCCCAAACGTCAAATCCTGCGCGATATTTCCCTTTCTTTCTTTCCCGGCGCAAAAATCGGCGTGCTCGGGCTGAACGGCTCGGGCAAGTCCACCCTGCTGAAGATCATGGCCGGCATCGACCGCGATATCGAGGGCGAAGCCATTCCCATGCCAGGCCTCAAAATCGGTTATCTGCCTCAGGAACCACTGCTGAACGCCGAGCATACCGTACGCATGTCTGTGGAAGAGGGCATGGGCGAGCTGTTCAGTGCACGCAAGCGCCTGGAAGAAGTCTATGCCGCCTATTCAGAGCCGGACGCCGACTTCGATCAACTGGCGACGGAACAAGCGGAACTCGAAGCCGTCATATCCGCTGCCGCCTCCAGCGGCGCCGACGATATCGAGCATCAAATGGAGATCGCCGCCGATGCTCTTCGTCTTCCTCCGTGGGAAGCCATCGTAGGCAATTTGTCGGGCGGTGAAAAGCGGCGTGTCGCCTTGTGCCGTTTGTTGTTGTCCAAGCCGGACATGCTGCTGCTCGACGAGCCGACCAACCACCTCGATGCGGAAAGCGTCGAGTGGCTGGAACTGTTTCTGCGGAAATTCCCCGGGACGGTCGTGGCTGTCACCCATGATCGATATTTTCTCGACAATGCGGCCGAATGGATATTGGAACTCGATCGCGGCCATGGCATTCCATGGAAAGGCAACTACAGCTCCTGGCTGGAACAGAAGGACGATCGCCTGAAGCAGGAAGAAGCGTCTGAATCCGCACGCCAGCGCACGATACGCAAAGAATTGGAATGGGTGCGGCAAAACCCGAAGGGCAGGCAGGCAAAGGCCAAGGCGCGCCTGGCTCGGTTCGAGGAATTGTCGTCTCATGAATACCAGAAACGCAATGAAACCCAGGAGATCTTCATTCCCGTGTCCGAACGCCTGGGCAACGAGGTCATCGAGTTCGAGAACGTCAGTAAAGCCTTCGGCGACCGTCTTCTAATCGACGACCTCAGCTTCAAAGTGCCACCCGGCGCCATCGTCGGCATTATTGGCCCCAACGGGGCAGGTAAGTCCACGCTGTTTCGCATGATCGCGGGGCAAGAGCAGCCCGATTCCGGGTCGGTCAAGGTCGGCCAAACGGTCAAGGTCGCCTTCGTCGATCAATCCCGGGAATCGCTGCCCGACGAGAAAACGGTATTCGACGCCATTTCGGACGGCGCCGACGTGCTTACGGTGGGCCGGTTCGAAATGGCGTCGCGCGCCTATCTGGGCCGATTCAACTTCAAAGGCGGTGATCAGAACAAGGTGGTGGGGAAATTGTCGGGCGGCGAACGCGGCCGCCTGCACTTGGCCAAGACCCTGCTTACCGGCGGCAATGTGCTGCTTCTCGACGAACCGTCGAACGATCTTGACGTAGAGACGCTGCGGGCGCTGGAAGATGCCTTGCTGGAGTTCGCCGGCACCGTCCTCGTCATCAGCCATGACCGGTGGTTTCTCGATCGCATCGCGACGCATATTCTGGCCTTCGAAGGCAATTCGCAGGCAGTATTTTTCGATGGCAACTATCAGGAATATGAAGAAGACAAGAAGCGCCGCCTGGGCGAAGAGGGCGCAAAGCCCAAGCGCCTACGGTACAAGGCCTTGAAATAAGCTCTCTTAAGGAAAACTGCCATGCCCACGCTAAGCACTCACGATTCCTTGCTTTTGCTTGTCGATATGCAAGCGGCGCTATTGCCCGCCATCCATGATCATGAAGGGCTGCTGGGGCGGGCCGGCCGGTTTGCCCAGGCAGCCCAATTGCTTGGCGTACCCGTCATCGCGACCGAACACTGTGCCGGAAAGATCGGGGCCACATCCTCCGATCTGCGGCGTTGGGTCGACCATGTTATCCACAAGACGCATTTCGACGCCTGCCGTGAGCCGGGTCTGTTGCCTGACCTTCCCAAGGGACGCCCCACGGTGTTGCTTATTGGCACAGAAGCGCATGTGTGCGTGTTACAAACCGGCCTCGGGCTGGCGGCGCTGGGCCTTAGTCCCGTTCTGGTGACCGATTGCATCGGTTCGCGCAAGATCTCCGATCATGCCGCTGCCTGCGAGCGCTGGAGGCACCACGGGCTGGAGCAGATCACTTCCGAGATGGCCATGTTCGAGTGGCTGGGAAGTCCGGCGCACCCCCAGTTCAAGGAAGTGCTGGCGTTGATCAAGGCGGGGTAGGTCCGGGCGGATACAACTGTTGCTTCATCTCACAAGCCGGTACGCGCGAATGATCTGTGGCGTTGCATAATGAGCTACTGTAAATCATCGCTTTACTGTTGGAGATAACAATGAAAGTAACGACCTTTGCTAAATTTGGTGCTGTTGGCGCACTGGCTCTTGCCATGGCCGGTTGTTCCTCGTGGGACAACATGAGCAGCCGTCAGAAAAGCACCGTAACCGGCGCCGGCATTGGCGGCGTGGCCGGGGCTGTGGTTACCGACGGCGGTGTCTTGGGAACCGTGGGCGGCGCGGCGCTAGGCGGCGTGATTGGCGACCAGATCGGTAAAAGGCGCTAATCAAGCGTACCAGCGTTGCCTAAGCCCCTGCCGTATTGGATACGGCAGGGGCTTTTTAACGTCTAGCGTGTTTCCACCTGAGGCATCTCGATCTTGACCTCGAGAATTTCCAGTGAATCCTGGCGGTCCAGATTGACTTTGATGTCGTCAGGATTGATTTTCACGTACCGGGAAATGACTTCGACCAACTCTTTTTGCAGGCGCGGCAAGTAGTCTGGCGTAATGCCGTCGCCGCGTTCGTTGATGAGAATGAGCTGCAAGCGATCTTTGGCGACGCTGGCAGACGTCTTTTTTTGACCGAGCAGGAAAGACAGGAAGGACATATCACTTCCCTCCGAAGAGGCGCTTGAACAAGCCGGGTTTTTCGTAATCGACGAAACGCAGGGGTTTGTCTTCGCCCAGATAGCGGGCGACGATGTCCTGGTAGGCGATGGAGACATCGCTGTCGCGGATATGGATGGCGGGAACGCCCTGGTTCGACGCCTGCAGTACCGATTCAGACTCGGGGACCACGCCAAGCAGCTTGATACGAAGAATGTCCTCGATATCTTTCAGCGATAGCATTTCGCCCTCCGCGACGCGCTTGGGGTTGTAGCGCGTAAGCAGCAGGAATTCCTTGATGGGATCTTCGCCGCGCTCGGCGCGACGCGACTTTGCCGACAATATGCCGAGAATACGGTCGGAATCGCGTACCGACGACACCTCGGGATTAGTCACGACCAGGGCGTCATCCGCAAAATACGACGCCATCAGGGCGCCGGTTTCGATGCCCGCGGGAGAGTCGCAAACAATGTATTCGAAGCCCATGTCGGCAAGGTCTTTGAGCGCCTTTTCGACCCCTTCCCGGGTGAGGGCATCTTTGTCGCGCGTTTGCGATGCCGGCAGTATAAACAGGTTTTCGAGCTGCTTGTCCCGGATCAGTGCCTGGTTCAGCGTGGCCTCACCCTGGATTACGTTGACGAAATCGTAGACCACCCGGCGCTCACAGCCCATGATGAGATCCAGATTACGCAGGCCGACGTCGAAATCTATGACGGCCGTCTTATGGCCCCGCATTGCCAATCCGGAAGAGAAGCTGGCACTGGTGGTTGTTTTACCCACTCCACCTTTACCGGAAGTCACCACAACAATTCGCGCCATGACGATTAAATTCCTTTAGGTTTTTGTAAATCACGTTATCGTAAAGCAAAACCGCGGCAACAGTGCCCGATCTTGCGCTTATTTGAAACCTGCTTGGCAACAAAAAATATCTTCTACTTGCCCAATGCCGTGATGGTCAACGCGTCGCCAGCGAGCTGCACGATGGTTGGTTGGTTGAGCAGCCCGGGGTCCAGGCGTGTTTCTATGACGCGGTATACGCCGGCGATAGCCAGTAATTCGGGGTCGAGCTGGGTGGTGAATATGCGTGCCGAGGTGTCGCCGCGCGCCCCCGCCATCGCCTTGCCGCGCAAGGGGCCGTACACATGGATATTGCCGTCGGCGATGACTTCGGCGCCTTGGCTGACCACGCCAATGACGATCAAGTCGGTATTGCGCGCATAAATGCGCATGCCCGAACGCAGGGGGCGATTGATGACCATGGCAGCCGGTGCGATCTCGGGCGTGCTGGCGCTTTCGGCGGGCGCCGCCGGGCTCGCCGAGGGAACCGAAGGGGCCGCGACTACGGGCACCTCGGCTTCGGGCGCCGGGGTGCTGGCGGGGCGCTGTATGGGATTCGCCAAGTCAACCACGGGCAAGCCGCAGGCGTTGGCGGCGAGCACATTGGCGCCTTCGCCGACCACGCCCACTGGGTGGAGGCTGTGGGACCGCAAAGCCGAAATCAGCGCCGGCCAATCGATCGGGTCTGCCAACTGCGTGCTGTCGATGACAACGGGCTCGTTTTCGAAAAAAGTGCCGGCATCGGCCATGCGCTGATCGAGTCCTGCGATGAGTTCGCCGACATCGTTGCTATGGAGGACCACGCGGACGGCGTAAAGCGTGGCGCTTTTGAAGTCCAGGGCGGCAACGCCCTTACGGCGGGGAGAAGAGGAACTCATTTTGGCTGGGTCCAGGAGTCGCGTAGCGTAATCGCCCGATTGATCACCGGCTTCTCGGGGGTGGATTCTTCGCGATCGGCGACGAAGTAGCCCAAGCGCTCGAATTGCCATGTCGTTTCAGGCATTGCCTGCGTGCCTGGCTCGAGCCAGGCTTGCACCACCTGGCAGGAATCCGGGTTCAGCGCCGCCAGGAAATCTTTGTCGCCGGCATCGGGATGGGGGTCGGAAAATAGACGGTCATACAGCCGGACCTCGGCCGGAATGGCATGGGCCGCGCTGACCCAGGTGATATTGCCTTTGACCTTCACCGAGTCGGAGCCCGGGGTGCCGCTTTTGGTTTCCGGAAGGTATTCCGCATGGACTTCGGTTATTTCACCCGAGGCGTTCTTGACGCAGCCCGTGCACTTGACCACGTACCCGTATTTCAGGCGCACGGTATTGCCGGGGAACAGCCGGAAGTACTTCTTCGGCGCCTCTTCGCGGAAATCGTCGCGTTCGATCAAGAGTTCGCGCGAGATGGGGAATTCCCGCAAGCCGGCCGATGGATCGTGCGGATTGCGCGGCGCCTGGCAAAGCTCGGTATGATTTTCCGGAAAATTGGTCAGGACCAGCTTGACGGGGTCCAGTACGGCAACCGCGCGTATCGCCTTGGGATCGAGGTCGTCGCGCAGGGCCTGTTCGAGGATGCTGTAGTCAATGCGCGAATCGGCCTTGGACACGCCCAGGCGATCGCAAAACAGTCGGATGGCCTCGGGCGTATAGCCGCGGCGGCGCAAGCCGGCAAGCGTAGGCATGCGCGGGTCGTCCCAGCCATCGACGCGGCCCTCGCGCACAAGTTGCAGCAGCTTGCGCTTGCTGGTGACGACATAGCTCAAGTTAAGTCGCGCAAATTCGTACTGGCGGGGCAATGGACGGGACAACTGCCCCAGGTCGGCCAGGTGATTGAGTATCCAATCGTAGAAGGGGCGCTGGTCTTCGAATTCCAGTGTGCAGATACTGTGCGTGATGCCTTCGAGCGCATCTTCGACCGGGTGGGCCCATGAATACATGGGGTAAATGCACCAGTCGTTGCCCGTACGATGGTGAGCCACGTGCCTTATCCGGTACAGCACCGGATCGCGCATATTGATATTGGGTGAGCCCATGTCTATTTTCGCGCGCAGCGCCAGACTGCCATCTGGATGCTTGCCCATGCGCATTTCTTCCAGCAGCGCCAGCGACTCGTCGGCGGGGCGGTCTCGCCATGGCGAATTGCTGCCCTTTTCGGTGAGCGTGCCGCGCATGGCCCGCATTTGGTCCGCCGTTTGTTCGTCGACATAGGCGTGGCCAGCCTGGACAAGTGCCTGGGCAAACTGGTACATGAAGGCGAAGTAGTCGCTGGCGAAATAGCAGTTGGATTCGTTACCGTACTTCCAGTCGAAGCCCAGCCACTTGACCATGTCGATGATGGCCTTGACGTATTCGTCCTCTTCTTTTTCCGGATTCGTGTCGTCGAAACGCAAATGGCATGCGCCGAGATAGTCGCGCGCCAATCCGAAATTGAGGCAAATGCTTTTGGCGTGGCCGATGTGCAAGTAACCATTCGGTTCGGGCGGGAAACGGGTGCGGATGCGAGCCGTGTCGACTTGTCCGGCCTGCTGCAAGGCCGCGGGACCCGGCTTGCCCGCCCACCGCTTGTCCGCGTAGCGGCCTTGCGCAAGGTCGTTATCGATAATAGTGCGCAGGAAATTCGAGGTGGGAGCGGTGTTCGGTACAGAAGTCATACTGGATAGGCAACGAGTAGCGGGAGAAGTAAGCATTTTGCCACGTTCACGGGTCTTTGCTCGGTCGGGTGGGCGGAAATGGCGAAGTCGCTCTAAACTAGCGACCATTATGACGTACTCCACATTGTGGTTATCGCAATTACAGTTCTTCTCCAGCCTCGGCTTCATGCTGATGTTCCTGGTCATAGAGCTTGGATTGGCGTGGGCCTTGCTTTACTTCAAGATCCGGTCGCTGGGCCCCGGCCCGGCTCCATGGACGGCGGCCTATCGGTTCTGGGTGCGGGTGTTCGCCCTGGCTTTTATTTTGAGCTTTGCGGCAAGCCTTCCTGTGCTGATCCAGTTCGGCAGCTTATGGCCGGCGCTCATGGACAAGATCGGCGATGTCGCCGGTCCCCTGCTGGCTGCCGCCCTGCTCTCGACGTTCATTTTCAAGTCCTGTTTCCTGGGCGCGATGCTGTTCGGGCAGCGCTACGTATCCGACAAAGTGCACACCGTCCTGGTTTTCATGGTGGCGCTAGGCGTGCTGGTGACATCCTTTTGGCTCCTGGTGTTGCTGTCCTGGATGCACGCACCCGCCGGCGCCGTCTGGACGGGTTCGCAATATCATGTGCTCGACTGGTGGCGAATCGTGCTCAATCCGGCGCTGCCCTGGTATGCCGCGCTTTTTGTACTGACCAGCGCACTGACCGTCGCATTCATGATGATGGGGGTCGTGGCCGCGCAAAGCCTTGGCCGCCGGGTGGACGATAGCGGCCGGCTGGTGTTCAAGACCGCCCTGTACATTGCGGTCGCGGCGCTGGCCTTGCAAATCGTGGCAACGGCCGGCACCGGCGTCATGACCGCGGCGCAGCAGCCGGCCAAGGCGGCGGCTGTGGCGGCACAATGGCATAGCGGTTCCTCCAGCAACCTGGTGTTGTTCGCCTGGCCCGACACGCAAGCGGGGCTCAACCGTGTCGCCTGGCAGTGGCACGATACCGGCTCCATCTGGCTGGGCAAGGACGGTAAGGGCAACGTCCGCGGCCTGGATCAGTTTTCGGGTATGGCGCCGCCGGTGGCGCTGACCTTCTGGTCATTTCGCATTGCCGTCCTGGTCGGCATCTTGATGGCGGTCACGGCGGGGGCGGCCCTATGGCGCGTCCGCCGCCTGCATTTCGATGCGGGCGCCTTGCCGTCGCGCTGGCGCCGCTGGCTGGCCGGCATGACGTTCTCCGGTTGGGCAATGTTGCTGGCGGGCCTGGCTTACCTCATGACGGGGTCATTTCCCTACGCGGTCACAGGCGTGGTTACGCTCAGCGAGGTGGCAGGCAATACGTCGTTCGAGGTCCTGCTGGCAGGCTATCTCGTCTATCTGGTGTTTTATGGCGTGTTGCTGGCCGGGTTTTTCCAGTTGCTGCGCCATATCGGGCGCTACGGCGTGGTTCCTATCGCCAGGCGCAGGGGGCGAGCATGATAGCTTCACTCGCCATGGCGGTGGGCCTGGATATGAACGACCCGGTGTTCTGGATGCCCCTCGTGTTCATGGCGGTGTTATTCGCCATCATCGTTGCCGGCACGGTCCTCGACGGATTCGATATCGGGGTGGGTTGCCTGGCGTTGTTCGCGCCGCCCGACCTGCGTCCGCGCATGCTGTCTTTGCTTAGTCCCTGGCGGGACGCCAACGAATTCTGGCTCTTCCTGGGCCTGGGGTTGTTCGTGACCGCCTTTCCTCACGCATGGGGCAGCGTCATGGGCCAGCTTTACTTGCCGTTATGCCTGCTTGCGCTGGGTGTATTGCTGCGTTCGGCATCGTTCGAGCTGCGGTTGCGCGCGCCCCACGAACAGCAATCGCGCTGGCTGCTCGGATTTGCGCTTGGATCGCTGATCACGGCCTTCGCGCATGGGGTTTTGCTGGGACAGCTTATCGTCGGGTATCAGACCGAACCGGGGTATGTATGGTTCTCGCTGTTTCTCGGCCTTGCCGCCGTTGCGGCTTACTGCCTGCTTGGCGCTTCGTGGCTCATCATGCGGGTGGCCGGAGAACTCCGGGCGCGCGCCGTGATGTGGGGTCGGCGTGCCGTGCGCTGGGCCGCGGCGGGAGCGGTGGCCGTATCCGTCGTCCTGGCCTTTGCGAATGCGGGCATTTTCCTGAAATGGAGCGATGGACCCCATTGGCAGGTGGTCGTGTTGCTATGGACTTGCCTCCTGGCGTGCTTCGTCACCATCGAGATGTGCCTGCAGCGCATGATCAACAGTAGTTATCGAACCACGGCCTTGCCTTTCGCCATGACGCTGCTTGTGTTTCTATTCACCTTGGGTGGCCTGGGCTACAGCTTTTTCCCCTATCTGGTGCTCGATGACATCACGATTTGGGATGCGGCCGCCTCGGTGGACTCCTTGCGTCTAATACTTGCGGCAACCATCGTGGCCTTGCCGGTGGCCCTGATTTTCAATATATGGGTGTATTGGCGAATGTTCGGGCTGTCCATTCCTCCGTCTCCGCCTGAATTCGAGGGTGGTTGACGCCAAGACCCGCCATGCTAGGCGGCGCGGGGTCCGTCCAGCGGCAGCGCAATGCTGACCAGCAAGCCGCCCGATGGCGCCCGGTCCAGGCTCAGGATGCCGTTGTGCGCCTTCGCGATCGCGTCGGCCAGCGCCAGGCCAAGGCCAACCGACCCGGTCAGGGTGCGCGCATCGTCAAGCCTTGAGAACGGCCGTAGCGCTTCTGTCCGCCGGCCGGGTTCGATGCCCGCTCCATAGTCCGAGACCATGATGGTGGCCTGTCCTGGTCCTATCTCCAGGGCGATGTCCACCGGCGGCTTCCCGTGGTTGAGCGCATTGGTGACAAGATTGTCCAGCAGGCGGCCAAGCGCGACGCGATCCGCCTGGATTTCGACGTCGCGATCGGGCATGGCCGCCAAGCGTACCGGCGAGCCGGTGGTTTCCCATGCCGATACGTACTCCTCCAGCCATGCGCCGAGCATCAGGGGCGCAAACTGATACGACCCGGGGTCGGAACCGCGTACAAAGCCTATGAACTGATTCACCATGCGCTGCATGTCTTGGACGTCTTTGCGCATCCCTTCCTTGAATTGCTGGTCGTCGATCATTTCGATGCGCAGCCACATGCGCGAAAGCGGACCCTTGAGGTCGTGCGGCAGCCCGGCAAGCAGCGTGCGCTGTACCGCGCTGGATTCGGCCAGCGTGTCTAGCATGGCGTTGAAGCGTTCCCCCAAAATGCGCGTCTCGGTGGGTCCGGATGGCGTGACACGTTGCGGCTGCCCAGCCGCCAGTTGATCGGCGGCCTTGGCCAGGCGAGTCAATGGGCGGGTTATATGCCAGGCGAATGCCGTCGATAACAGCAGGAAGATGCCCATGCCTGTGACCCAGACGATGATCACGGGTGTAGCCACCGGCGGTGCGATCCGGTCGAGCGGGATGACGAGCCATTCGCGGTTGTGTGGCATGTCGTCCGGCTCCGGGCTGGCCAGCAGGGAAATGTAAAGTCGCGGCTCGGGGCCCCGCGAAAGCGCCACCCGCGTGTCGTCGTCCAGCCGCTTGTTGAGCGCCAGGATAAAGGAATGCAGGTTGTCGCGGATGTCGCCGGCCTGGGGCGGCTGCCGATCGTCCCGGTTCTGGCCGCGAAGGTGGCGGTGCCGGCCCTCAAGGCTGGTATTGGACGGCAACGAGCGCGACCACAGACGCCACTGGTTCTCGGATGCCCTTTGCACAAAGCCCGCGCGCTCATCGGCGGGGATCTGGGCCAGCGACGCGCGCAGCGTCCGGATCGTGGTCGCGGTGAACTCGACCGCGACTTCTTCAGTGAATTGCTTGCGGTAGTAGCTTACCGTTGCAAACGTCGCTGCCTGTACCAACAGGATGGTGCCCAGCATGAGCAGCAACATGCGAGCGCGTAGAGAGCGAGGTAGCGGAAGACGCGGCATGGCAAGCGTCAGGGCGCGAAGCGATAGCCAACGCCCCACACTGTCTGTATCCAGCGCGGCTGTTTGGGATCGTCTTCTATGGCGCGACGCAGGCGTAGCACGGCAATATCGATCGCACGGTCATTGCGTTCGCCTTCGTCGTCGTCGCGCGCAAGCGCCAGCAGGCGGTCGCGCGACAAAGGCTTGCCCGGATTGTTGACCAGCGCCTCCAGCAAGTTCACTTCGCCGCCGGTCAGCTTGATGAGCTCCTTGTCCTTGTACAGCTGGCGTGTCGTGGGATCGAAGACGAAGGGTCCGAAGCTTACGGGCTTGTCCTTGGTCAATGCCGACGCGCCTTTCTTGCGCCGCAATACCGCTTCGACGCGGGCAAGTAATTCGCGCGGGTCGAACGGCTTGCCGAGGTAGTCGTCTGCGCCGGCTTCCAGGCCGATGACGCGGTCGACGGTTTCGTCGCGGGCCGTGAGTAAAATAACCGGGATATCCTCGCCCAGCTGGCGTAGTCGCCGGCATGCCTCAGCGCCATCGCCATCAGGCATCATGCGATCGAGTACGATCAGGTCCGGCGTGTAGCGTTGGATCCGTGCCGGCAGATCGCTTGCGTCGGGAGCGAGTATCGTATCGAAGCCATGCCGATTAAGATAGTCGGCCAGCAACTGGCGCAGGGCTGGGTCGTCGTCGACAACAAGAATTTTTACCGAAGTGTTTTCCATAGGGGGCAAGTGTGCCCCCAGACCCAGCGTCTGGCAAGCCGCGCGTAACGGACTGAAATACGTGCCGCGGCGGGCTCGGGGTTCCATTATTCGACAGGACAGGCATGATAGGGCGGCACATCATACAATCCACGCGTGAGCGGCTAGGCGGATATCCTTGGCTTTCAGACCTCCCCGCCATGTTGTGCCTGGCTGTGCTGGTTGGCGTGCTGGGCGCATTCGCCACCATAGCCTTCCACGAAGGCATGCGCCTGATCCAGCATCTCGCCACAGGACGCAGCGGCTCCATCGTGGGTGTGACGCAATCGCTGCCCTGGTACGGCCGCCTTCTATTTCCGACGCTGGGCGGAGCGGTGGCTGGCACGCTGCTTTGGCTGGCCGCCAGGACCCCGGCCGGCGCGAATTCAGATTACATGGAGGCAGTAGCCATTGGCGATGGGAGGCTGCCGATCCGCCAGGGCCTGCTGCGTTCCCTTTCATCCTTGTGCACGGTGGCATCGGGCGGTTCGATAGGACGCGAGGGCGCCATGGTCCACTTGGCGGCCCTTGGAGCCTCCGCCATTGGCCGGTTCGGTTACTTCAGTACAGCAAGGTTGCGCCTGCTGGTGGCTTGCGGAGCCGCTGCCGGCGTGGCCTCGGCCTACGGTGCGCCAATTGCGGGCGCGCTGTTCGTGGCGGAGATCGTGCTGGGGGCCATGACCATGCAAAGTTTCGGCCCGTTGCTGGTGGCGGCAGCCTCGGCCAATATGGTCATGCGTCTGACAGGGCACTATCAGACGACGTACGAGATTGAGGGCATGCCCGAAATTCCAGTCGTGCAGGTGATGCCCTTCATCTTGCTGGGCGTCTTCACCGGGTTGCTGGCGCCGCAGTTCCTTCGGTTTCTTGACTTTTTCCGCACTCAATTCAAACGTACCGGCTTGCCTTTGCCCGCCCGCCTTGCGCTGGGCGGCTTGCTGCTCGGCCTATTGTTTCTTGTTATTCCCGAGGTTGCGGGCAACGGTTACAGCGTCGTGTATTCCCTGTTGCATACATCCTGGACGTGGTATGCGGTCGTATTGATACTGATTTGCAAGATTTTGGCGACGGCGCTGACGGCCGGATCAGGGGCGGTGGGCGGCGTCTTCACACCGGCCCTGTTTGTTGGCGCCGCCTTCGGAACGCTGTTCGGGCAAGTATTGGCCTGGGCCATCCCGGGCATGGCGACAGAGACTTATATTTATACCCTGGTCGGCATGGGCAGCTTCCTTGGCGCGGCGACAAGCGCGCCGTTCATGGCCATCTTGATGATTTTCGAAATGACACTCAGTTACCAGGTTGTGTTGCCGCTTATGCTAGCCTCTGTGGTTGCATATTTTGTGTCGCGCGCGGTGGCGGAAGTGGCCATGTACGACGTTACCATCGTACGCGAGCGCGACGCGCAGTTCCGGGCAACGCTGCGCCAGACGCTCATCCGAGATCTGGTGCGCCCCGCCGATACGGTGGTTGCGACGACCGCGCCCGTCGTGGACGCACTCCAAATGTTCGTCGACTATCCGGTCAAGTACCTTTATGTCGTGGACGAAAACAACGTGTACCAAGGAGTCATTGCGCAACAAGACCTGACCAGTCTGTGGCTGAGCCAAAGCGATATCCGGAAGAAGTGCGCCGGAGACGTCCTTCGGCTGGATTTCGTCAAAACGCTCCATCCGGACATGACGTTGGACCAGGCCCAGGAATATTTCGTGAACTTCACGGGGGAACGTTTGCCGGTGGTGAGCCGCGACGGCGTCCCTGATTTGCTGGGCGTCGTCTACAAGTCGGCCGTGCTCGAAAAATTCAGTGCCTTGAAGAAGTCCATGGACGCCAGCGGCGAGGCCATGCTGGACTACCAGGTTTCGCGGCGCACGCGCTAATCATTATTTATTCACCCGCCTCCGGTGGACCTCGGTAGGAGTGTTGTGTTTGCATTACGTCGCCTTCTTGTCTGCCTAGTGGCATTCCCGGCCGCCGCGGTATGGGTCGGTGCAAACGCGTCGGAGCGCGCGACGGCCCCCGCGCTGCGCGATCTTGCTCCCATCCAGGTGTACGCGGCGCCGCAGATTGGGCCCGTGACCCCCGAGCCATTGCCAGAGATTCCCCCGAGCGACGGGGCAGCTGAAAATCCATCGTTATTGGATGCCGTGGCGCCGGAAGATGGCCCGCTGCCCGATGTTTCGTACGACGTGTTCTGGGACCGCAAGGATTTTGGCGAATGGCGGCAGCGCGGGTCTACCATTGCCGCGCCCGGCCTGCGCGGCACACGTGGATGGCGCCGTACGCCTCCCTTGCGCACCTCATGGCTCAGGACGCCTTCGCGCGATCCCTGGACATTGGGAGCGAGCAACTGGCGCTATTCCGCCGAGCAAGGGCTCGATGTCACCCTGGGCAACGATGAAATCGATGTGCCGTCCTGGGGCAACGCCGCCCGTCTGGGTGGAGTCAGCATATCGCAATCGTCCATGGCCACGTCTTCGGGACCGGAGACGTGGCAGTATGCGCTGTCCGTCGGGGCGCTGGACAATACCGCAGGCCAGCCACAGGGCGATCTCGACTACGGGCCGACAGCAAGCAACGCCGTACTGCGTTATGGCTTGAGCCCGGAGGTCACGCTGGAATCCCAGTTGGAGTTGGCGCCCGAACTGATGACGAGCGGCGTAGGAGGGCGCTATTCGAGCCGGCGATGGGGCGCATGGAGCGCCGGTGTGGCCAGGGCGACGCACGGCCTGCGCGAGGGCTGGCGCTATCAAGCGGCGTATGAGATCGATGTGCTGGACGATCTGCGGCTATCGTGGGTCAACGAAAAGCACACAGGCGGTTTTGCGGACCTTAGCCGTTACCAGGAAGCGGCCACCGCCGCGGCCGGCATCCGCCAGCAGTGGCTGGCGACAGTCGATCTCGGGCGCTGGGGCGACCTTAGCGGCATGTACGAGAACTATCGGTCCTCGCTGGGCGATGTGCGCCGCAGTTTCGGCCTCACTCAACAATTCTGGTACAGCCCGAATTTGCGCATCGGCCTGCGGGCCGAACGGGAGAGCGTCAGCGGCGACTATGATGTAGGTCTTCGTTTTTCCGTACCCATTAACTAGCATGCCTCTTTCTTCCCTCGATACCCTCCAGCAAGTGTTCGGCTACGACTCTTTTCGTGGCGACCAGCACACCATCATCGAACATGTCGTACAGGGTGGGGACGCGCTGGTGCTGATGCCAACGGGCGGCGGGAAATCGCTGTGCTATCAGATCCCGGCGCTCGTGCGCCCGGGTACCGGCGTGGTGATTTCGCCGCTGATCGCCTTGATGCAGGATCAAGTCGATGCCTTGCTCGAGCTTGGCGTGCGGGCCGCCTATTTGAACTCTTCGCAGGATTGGCGCACGTCGCGCGAGGTTGAGCAACAGTTTCAGGCAGGCCAGCTGGACTTGCTGTACATCGCGCCGGAACGCCTGCTTACCGACCGATGCCTCGAACTGCTTTCCAATGGCCGTATTTCGCTATTCGCGATCGATGAAGCCCATTGCGTATCGCAATGGGGGCATGACTTCCGCCCTGAATATCTCGGCCTCTCAATACTTCACGAACGCTGGCCCGACGTGCCGCGCCTGGCGCTTACGGCAACCGCCACCACCGCCACGCGGCGCGAGATCGCCGAACGTCTCGATCTGAGCGAAGCGCCGCATTTCGTCGCCAGCTTCGATCGCCCCAATATTCGCTATCGCATCGTAGAGAAGAACGAGGTCAGGAAGCAACTGCTGTCCTTTATCCGAGCGGAGCACGAAGGCGACTGCGGGATTGTCTATTGCCTGTCTCGCGCCAGGGTGGACGAGACTGCCGCCTTCCTGGCCGAAAACGGCATCCCGGCCCTGCCTTATCACGCCGGTCTCAACGCTAATGTGCGTGCCGCCAACCAGGCGCGGTTTCTGCGCGAGGAGGGCATGGTCATGGTGGCCACGATCGCTTTCGGCATGGGGGTCAACAAGCCCGACGTGCGCTTCGTGGCCCATATCGATCTCCCGAAATCGGTCGAAGGGTATTACCAGGAGACCGGACGTGCGGGCCGCGATGGACTGCCGGCCACCGCCTGGCTGGCTTACGGACTTCAGGATGTCGTCCAGCAGCGGCGCATGATCAATGATTCGGCGGGCGATGATTCATTCCGCCGCCGGCTGGGGGCGCAACTGGATGCCATGCTGGGATTATGCGAGACCGTATCGTGCCGGCGCCAGCGGCTGCTGGCGTATTTCGAGCAAAGCATCACGCCTTGCGGCAATTGCGATACCTGTCTGGAGCCGCCGCAGGCCTGGGACGGCACGGTGGCCGCCCAGAAGATACTGTCGGCGGTATACAGGCTGTGGCGCGAACGCGGACAACGCTTTGGGGCGGGCCACTTGATCGATATCCTGCGAGGCAAGCCCACCGACCGGGTAAAACAATACGAACACGAGACGCTGAGCGTCTATGGCGTTGGCGCCGACTTGTCCGAACAAGCGTGGCGCGGCGTGCTGCGCCAACTGCTGGCGCAAAGCCTGCTGTCGGTGGATCACGAGGGCTACGGCACGCTGGCCCTTACGGATACCAGCCGCGCTGTGTTGAAGGGTTCGCACACACTGATGCTGCGGCGCGAACCAGAGAAGCCGGCGCGCAATTCACGCTCGGCCAGCGCACGCAGTAAAGAAGGCGAGGTGGTCCTGGAGCCGCAAGCGCAACAGTGTTTCGATTCGCTGCGCGCCTGGCGTTCCGAAGTCGCACGCAGCAATGGCGTGCCGGCTTACGTGATTTTTCACGATGCGACGCTGCGCGAGGTGGCGGTGAAACGACCCCAGTCGCTGGATGAACTGGCGCATATCAGCGGAGTGGGGGCGCGCAAGCGCGAAGCCTATGGCGAGGAATTGCTGCGCCACGTGCGCGAGTGATCAGGTGAACAAATCGGGCGTGCCGTCTGGCCGAGGGGGCGCCAGGCCCAAGTGCCGCCACGTGGTCTGCGTGGCCATTCGCCCGCGCGGCGTGCGCTGCAGATAGCCATGCTGTATAAGAAATGGTTCTATCACGTCTTCGATGGTGTCGCGTTCCTCGCCGATGGCGGCGGCAAGGCTGTCTACGCCGACCGGGCCTCCGTCGAACTTGTGAATGATGGCTTCCAGCAATTTCCTGTCCATCAGGTCCAGCCCTTGCGGGTCGACCTCGAGCATGGCCAGCGCTGCGCTTGCAACGTCGACGTCGATGCGGCCATCCGCCTTGACTTGCGCGTAATCGCGAACCCGGCGCAGCAGGCGATTGGCAATGCGCGGCGTGCCCCGGGCGCGCTTGGCGATTTCGGCGGCGCCGTCCGGGGTGGTGTGGGCGTTAAGCAGCTTGGCGCTGCGCGTGACGATATGGGTGAGGTCTTGCGCGTTATAGAATTCCAGGCGCGACACGATGCCGAAGCGATCGCGTAGGGGGTTGGTAAGCATGCCGGCGCGCGTCGTGGCCCCGACCAGGGTAAAGGGCTGCAGATCGATCTTGACGCTGCGCGCGGCAGGGCCTTCTCCTATCAGTATGTCGATCTGGAAGTCTTCCAGTGCCGGGTAGAGGATCTCTTCAACCACCGGGGAAAGACGATGGATCTCGTCTATGAACAAGACGTCGTTTTTTTCGAGGTTGGTCAGGAGTGCGGCCAAGTCGCCCGGTCGTTCCAGTACCGGGCCCGACGTTTGCCGCAGGTGCACACCCATTTCATGGGCCACGATATGGGCTAGCGTGGTCTTGCCCAAGCCCGGCGGGCCGAACAACAGGACATGGTCCAGCGCCTCGCCACGGTTGCGGGCCGCGGCGATGAAAATTTCCAGCTGTTCGCGAACCCGGTGCTGGCCTATGTACTCGTCGAGCGCGCGGGGGCGGAGCGCGCGCTCGACGGAGTCTTCGTTGGGGGAGGCGCTTTGCGGCGCGACGATGCGTTCGGTGGGGGCTAGACTGGAAAGCGAGTCGGAATGGATGGCCATGGTCTTGTGCTGATTATATTTACAGTGCTTATCGTACTCTATTGCCATAAAATTCAGGCATTCATTATTTCGAGCGCGCCATGGCCATCAGCTTACCAACATATGAAGATGTACTCCGGGCTAGCGCCGTCCTGCGCGGAGTGGCGCATCGGACGCCAGTCCTTGCGTCCCGGCGGCTCAATAGCAGCCTTGGCGCACACGTGTTTTTCAAGTGCGAAAACCTCCAGCGCATCGGTGCGTTCAAATTTCGGGGCGGCTATAACGCCATCGTCAATCTGACCGCCGAACAACGCAAGGCGGGGGTCGTCGCATTCTCATCCGGCAATCACGCACAAGCCGTCGCCCTGGCCTCGCAACTGCTTGGGGTGCGCGCCACCATCGTCATGCCGCATGATGCCCCCGCGGCCAAAGTTCGCGCCACGCATGGCTATGGGGCAAACGTGGTGACCTACGACCGCCACACAGAGGACAGGGAACAGATAGCGCTGGCGCTTGTGGCCAGCCATGGCCTTACGCTCATACCTCCCTACGATCATCCCGAGGTCATTGCCGGGCAAGGAACCGCTGTGCAGGAACTGATGGAAGACGCGGGCGGCCTGGATGCGCTGTTCATCCCCTTGGGCGGGGGTGGGTTGCTGTCGGGTTCGCTACTGGCGGCCCTTGCGCTCGCTCCGGACTGCGACGTCTATGGCGTCGAGCCGCAGGTCGGCAATGATGGCCAGCAGTCCTTGCGCAAAGGTCAAATCGTGCGGATCGCACCGCCCGACTCCATCGCCGACGGAGCGCTTACGCAAGCGTTGGGCAAACTCACGTTTCCCATCATTCGGAAGCATGCCAAAGGCATACTCACCGTCACGGACGCTCAATTGATCCAGGCCATGCAGTTTTTCGCGGAGCGCATGAAAATCGTCGTCGAACCAACGGGTTGCCTGGGCGCCGCCGCCGTGCTGAATGAAGAAAGCCTGGTCAAGGGCAAGCGCGTGGGCGTGCTTATAAGCGGGGGCAATGTCGACCTGGACTTGTATGGCCGTATGCTCCAGCAGGCGCCCGAGGCGCTGGCCGATCCTCTCAAGAGGGCCTGGCCAGCGCCTTGAGGGCAAAACGTATTCCCTCCGCCACGTCCAGTCCGTCGGGAAGGTTTTTTAGCGCCGATTGCAATTCATTGTTCGAGTAGCCCAGGGAAATCAACGCATTCGTTATGTCTTCGCGCCCGCCCGAGGCGGAGCCTGGCGTGTGTCCCAGATCGGCGCCCAATTTGCCGCGCAGTTCCAAAAGCAGCCTTTCAGCGGTCTTTTTACCGATGCCAGGTACGCGCGTAAGCCTGCCGCTTTCCTGTTGCGTGATGGCGCTGGACAGCTCCTCGACGGTCATTCCCGACAGCACGGCCAGCGCGGTACGGGCGCCGATCCCCGTCACCTTGATCAGCAGCCGGAACGCGGCGCGTTCGGCTGCCGTCGAAAACCCATATAAGGTATGTGCGTCTTCGCGGACGGCCAAGTGGGTATACAGCGTAACCTTCGCGCCAGTGTCGGGGAGGTTGTACAGCGTGCTCATGGGCACGTCTATTTCGTAACCCACCCCGCCTACGTCTATGCACACGACGGGGGGCGCTTTCTCAAGCAGCGTGCCGGTGATGCGTCCTATCATGAGCTAGTCCTTTTTCTTTCTGTTCAATCGGGGGTAATCGCGACGTGGCGAATCGGCGCTAGCCGATAAGGCGTCCGCCGCGCACGCGATTCGTATGGCCGTTGCCCATTTCGCCCGTGTCTTTCAATCGTTGCGTCAACGGGCTGAAATGGGCGTGGCAGATGGCGCACGCCAGTGCATCGGCCGAATCGGCCGCCGGCAGGCCGTTAAGGCTCAACAGGTGCTGGACCATTTTCTGCACCTGCTCCTTTGCCGCATGGCCATTGCCGACGACCGATTTCTTCACCTGCAGCGCGGTATATTCGTGTACGTCGAGCAGGCTGTCCGCCAGCGCGCACATCGCCGCGCCGCGCGCCTGGCCCAACAACAGCGTCGAGGCGGGATTGGCGTTGACGAATACCTTCTCGAGCGCCGACACCGTTGGGTGCGTCTCCTGGACAACTTGCCGTATATTGTCCAGGATGACCTTGAGGCGTTGCGCCATCGGCTGCTCGGACGGCACCACGATGGTGCCGCTGGCTACATAAAGCAGGCGCGAGCCCTGCACGTCTATGACGCCAAAGCCCGTGCGGCGCAAGCCCGGGTCGATTCCCAGTATGCGCATCAGTGGCGGAAATGCCTGGTGCCCGTGAAGACCATGGCAATGCCGCGTTCGTTGGCCGCCGCGATGACTTCATCGTCGCGCATGCTGCCGCCAGGCTGGATCACGCTGGTGGCGCCTGCTTCGGCAACCACATCCAGGCCGTCGCGGAACGGGAAGAAGGCATCAGAGGCGACGGCCGATCCAAGAAGGCTGAGGCCCGCGTTCTCGGCCTTGATCGAGGCGATCCTAGCCGAGTCGATGCGGCTCATTTGTCCGGCGCCGACGCCCAGCGTCATGCCGCCGCCGGTGAAGATGATTGCATTGGACTTCACGTATTTGGCCACCTTCCAGGCAAAAGCCAAATCCTGCATCTGGGCCGCCGTAGGGGCCAAGGCCGTCACGACCCGGAATGCCTCTTCAGGCACTTGGTAATCATCGGGGTTCTGTACCAGCCAACCCCCGCCCACGCGCTTGATGTCGAATGCGTTGCGCGCGGTGCCCAAGGCCACCTGGAGCACACGCACGTTCTTCTTGGCGGCCAATAGCGCCAAGGCGTCGGACGAATATTCCGGCGCAAGCAGAACTTCGGTGAATTGACCGCTTACCGCTTGGGCGGTCGCCAGGTCCACCGGACGGTTGAATGCGATGATGCCGCCGAAGGCCGAAGTAGGATCGGTCTTGAACGCTTGTTGATAAGCGTGCAAGGTGTTGTCGCCTATGGCGACGCCGCAAGGATTGGCGTGCTTCACGATGACGCAGGCAGCGGCTTGGAAGCTGCGCACGCATTCCCATGCCGCATCGGCATCCGCAATGTTGTTGTACGACAATTCCTTGCCCTGCAACTGCGAATAACTGCCAAGCAAGCCGGCTCCCACGGGTTGGTCGACGTAGAAGGCTGCGCCCTGATGCGGATTTTCGCCATAGCGCAAGACTTGTTGTTGCTTGACTTGTACCGTAAGCGTGCGCGGCCAGGGATGACGTTCCGGCTCCTGGTCTTGAGCAGGCTCGGCCACCGCGAGGCTGCCGAGGTAACCGGCAATTGCGCCGTCGTAGGCGGCGGTGTGGGCATAGGTTTTCGTGGCCAGTTCGAGGCGCAGGCCATAGGAAGGGAAGCCCTGAGGACCGTCCATCTCGGCCAGTACGCGCGAGTAGTCGGCCGGGTCGATGACAACGGTCACGCCGCCTTCAGCGGTGCCATGGTTCTTGGCGGCGGCACGCAACATGGCCGGGCCGCCGATGTCGATGTTCTCGACCGCGTCTTCGAATGTACATCCTGGTTTGGCGACGGTTTCGCGGAAGGGGTAAAGGTTGACCGCCAGCAAGTCGATGCGTTCGATCTGATGGTCTTGCAATGTTTTCAGATGCTCGGCGCTATCGCGGCGGGCAAGCAGCCCGCCATGGATCTTGGGGTGTAGCGTCTTTACACGGCCGTCCAGAATCTCCGGCGACCCGGTATGTGCAGCCACTTCAGTCACGGCCAGCCCGGCATCGGCCAGCAGCTTGGCGGTTCCGCCGGTGGATAAAAGGCGAACGCCGCGTTGGGCAAGAGCTTGGGCAAATTCAACAATTCCGGCTTTGTCGGAAACCGAGAGTAGGGCAGTCTGGATTTTCATGGGAGGATAGTTCAAGGTTTAAAAATCAGGGTTGGATATCGTGAGCAAGCAGCTTCCTACGCAGGGTGCTGCGCGTAATGCCAAGCATCTCGGCCGCCTTCGACTGGTTTCCGTGCGCCTTTTCGAGTGCCACCTGCAACACCGGGCGCTCGACGCAGCTCACTACCATGGCCAGCATGTCGTGGGGTTCAGAATCGCCCAAGTCCGTAAAGTAACGTTCCAGCCGGTCTCTCACGGCTTGTTCCAGGGGGTTCGTTTTACTCATGATCCTAATTGAAAATATTCTGTGGCGGGTGTCGGGCTTCAGGCCCTTGCCGCCGAAGCCAAGATAGGCTCGTTGGGGGGATGGCGGTCGAACCATTGCCGCAAGGCACGGGTCTGATCGCACGTTGTGCTGATCTTGTTGATGCAAGGCAGGAATTCGGCCGCATCAGGCAGATCGGCCAGGTACCAGCCAATATGCTTGCGGGCGGAACGCACGCCGGTAAATTCGCCATAGAACTGGTAATGGTCTTCCAGGTGGTCCAGAAGGCAATCGCGCAGTTCGCCGTACGTGGGCGCCGCCAAGTGGCTGCCGTACTCAAGAAAATAGGCGATTTCACGGAAAATCCAGGGTCTGCCTTGAGCGGCTCGGCCCACCATGACTGCATCCGCGCCTGTGTACTCTAGTACGTATTTAGCTTTTTCGGGACTATCGATATCCCCATTGGCAATGACCGGAATGCCAACCGCCTGTTTGACGTCCCGTATCGTATCGTACTCGGCCGCCCCTTGGTACAGGTCGCAACGGGTCCGCCCGTGCAGCGTCAGGGCGGACACTCCGGTGTCCTCGGCCAGCTTGGCGATCCGCACGGCGTTGCGGGTTGCACGATCCCATCCGGTGCGAGTCTTTAGGGTGACCGGCACGCCTGCGGGGGCGCACGCCTTTACGACGCTTTCAAGTATGCGCGCCACGCGTTCTTCATCGCGCAAAAGCGCCGATCCCGAGGCGACATTGCATACTTTTTTCACCGGACAGCCCATGTTGATATCGATGATGCATGCTCCTTTGGCGATATTGAAGGCGGCTGCCTGCGCCATCATCTCGGGATCCGAACCGGCGATTTGGACCGCGATGGGGTCGATTTCCCCTTCGTGATCCAGGCGCCGGGATGTCTTGACGCTATTCCAGAGGCGAGGGTTGCTGGCCGCCATTTCGGACACGGCGTATCCCGCCCCCAATCTCTTGCAGAGCTTGCGGTAGGGGCGATCGGTCACGCCCGCCATGGGGGCGACGAAAACCGGGTTGGGGAGAGACCATGGGCCAATGAGCATCGGGGGATTTTAACCCCCGATCGCACGGGCGGCCCAAGCGCTTACGCGCGCAGGCCTTGCAGCAACTGGCGGGCCAGTGCGTTGCGCAGCGGCGGTATTAAGTCGAGCGCGAGCAGGGCCGCTCCGCATGCATGCTCCACGAGGGGATTTCCCGTGGCGAATACCCGAGGCAGGAAATCGGTGATGCCCGCTGTCAGCCACCGGTCGGGGCGGCGCGCGCGTGCGAATTGGGCCAAACGGTTTGTCGGGTCTGTGTCCGGCCGGATAAGCCAGGGGACCAGTGCCTGTCCGAGTTGCGCCGCGTCGCGCAAGCCCAGGTTCAGCCCCTGGCCGGCGACCGGATGCAAGGTTTGCGCCGCGTTGCCGATGGCGACGGTGCGCGCATTGATGAGCGAAGGCCCAGCGTGCAAAGCCAG
The DNA here is from genome assembly GCA_035515055.1 of Candidimonas sp. Taxonomy (GTDB): domain Bacteria; phylum Pseudomonadota; class Gammaproteobacteria; order Burkholderiales; family Burkholderiaceae_B; genus Pollutimonas. The sequence goes on along the minus strand of DATJBV010000065.1, from coordinate 2,278 downwards.
GGGAAATACATGCCGATCGCCCACGCACTGGAAGCGGCCCAGTCGGTCGCCAAACTCGGCGTGTAGATGATGTTCGAAGGTGGCGTCGTCAAGGGTCATGATGCGGCCCGCCTGTTCCGGCGGACAGCACCAGACGGCGCCATACAAGTCGCTGCCGTCCGGGTGCGGAAGCATGGCCAGCGGACCTTGCGACGTAAACCGCTCGAATGCCCAGCCTTTGCGCGGCTGCGAAGCCCGCAATACCGCCAGAATGGCGTGTTGCTTGTAGTCGCGCCTTATTCCCTGGGGGCGCGATCCGTCGGACTGGATAGCGAGCGCCGCGCTAACGCGCTTTTCGCCTACATTCATCTCGACGCGGCCGGCGACCTGTTGCTGCGTGGGCGCGGCGTCGATCAAGTCGACGCCGCTTCCGCGCAAGGCGCCATGCAGGCTGGCCAACAAGGCGTCGTAAGCGACGACGCTACCCAAGCGGGGCACGCCCAGTTCCGCGCGGTCGATCACCGTGCGGCCCATGCGTCCGCGCTGGCTGACATGGACGACGTCTATGCTGGCTGCGGCGGCGGGCCATGCGCCCAACTGCTCAAGCAGCACGCGGCTGCCATGGTTAAGCGCCAGAGTGCGAGGGTCGGTCTGCCGGTTTCCCGCTCCGGATGCACCGGCTGGGGCCGCGACGTGCCGCCCGAACAAGGCGATACGCGTCGGGTCCGGCGCCTTGCTGGCCAATATGAGGGCAAGGGCGCTTCCCGCGGGGCCGGCCCCGCTGATAGCGATATCGTATGTTGGCGTATCCATTTGCTTTCCGTGCTCGATTACAATGCAACCCGATTTTACGGTTTTAGCGCAATGGCCCCATGGGGTCGGACGAGGCCACGCATGAAACAATTTACCACTCCAGCGCGCCATCGCAGCAAGGTCGCCGCTGCATGGCTCGCATGTTTACTAGGGGTCTTCGGTGCCCATTGGTGGTACATGGGGCGCCGGGGCGCCTGGGTCATCACTGCTTTCTCCGTTGCCATGCTGGTTTTGAGCCGGTTTTATCCGGTCTGGTGGGATAACCCCGCGTTTCTTGCCCTCATCATTCCCATGGCCGACGGTTTCATCGAAGCCCTGGTATTTGCGCTCAAGCCCGATGACGCCTTCGACGCCAAGTACAACCAGGGTTCGGGAAAAACGACGCGCACGGGCTGGAACGCCGTCATTGTGGCCATCCTGACGACATTCTTCGGCGGCACCATATTCGTCTTCGGCATTGCGCTTATCGTGGTGCACGTCTACACGGCCATGGGCTGGCTTGACGGCTACGTTTACTAGGCCCATGCCGGGGCGACTCGGGCCATCTGCTAAAATGCACGCTCTTTCCGTCATTGGGGAGTAGCCAGTCCCGGTACCTACGGGACGCGTGCGTCAACATACTTGGCGATTCTTCGTCATGGCGCATGCAGTCAGGGCAGCGGTGCTGCCTAACACCAGGCGAGACCTTTGGCCATTGAACGTTGCCCTTTGCCGGGCGCGACGTTTCAGTGTGCCTTGGTTTTCTATTTGCCCGGCCTGGTCGTCATGTTAGTTACCTTTCTTCTATTCTTCGGCTCCGCCATCGTCATTTATTTTGCCTGCGAATTCTTCGTGAACGGCGTGGAATGGGTGGGATGCCGACTCAATCTGGGCGCAACAGCGGTCGGTACCGTACTGGCGGCTTTCGGAACCGCATTGCCGGAGAGCGCCGTCACCTTCATGGCCGTCGTGTTTGGCGACACTCCCGAACAAAAGGATATTGGCGTCGGAGCCGCCCTGGGCGGTCCGCTTGTGCTCGCCACGCTCGCCTACGCCATGGTGGGCTTCATGCTGTGGCGTCGACGCCGCGGCGGCGTCATGCCGGACATTAAAGCCGATCAGCAACGCCTCGCACGCGATCAAGCCTGGTTCATGGGAATCTTCACCGTGAAGATAGCCCTGGGCCTTGTCGTGTTCGCGTGGAAGCCTTGGCTCGGATTCTTGTTTTTGTTGGTCTACGCCATGTACGTCAAGCGCGAGTTGAACGCCGATGAAGGTTCAATGATCATGGAGGAACTTGAGCCACTGAAGATTCATCGCAGAGATCCCAGCATGTCATGGGCAGTGCTGCAAACAGTGCTTGCGCTGGCTGTCATAGGTTTCGCCTCGCATATTTTTGTTCAGCAAATCGAAACCATCGGGTCCTGGGCGGGCCTTGCCCCGCATATCGCCGCGCTACTGCTCGCGCCGATCGCGACCGAACTGCCGGAAATCATGAACGCCGTCA
>DATJBV010000064.1:0-3637 GCA_035515055.1 Candidimonas sp. | reverse complement strand
TGGCGCGCCAGTGAAAACATCGGTCTTTGCCTGTGCGGTATTCCCACCTTGCCACAATCTGGGCTGCTCGGATAGTTTCTTGCGGGCGGTGGTTGGTCACGGCCGACTGGAGGGCTTAAGCGGCGGCTGTGACCGGGGCAGTGTCTGGCTCCACGCGTTTGCGGCCCTGTGCTTCGCCAGGCCCACCCCTGCTCGCTGCGCCGCATAAGAAACGATAACGCGGTCACAAGAACGAGAAGCTTGGCACGAGGCACCGCTTTGCTAGACAGCGCCCCGTGCCATTAACAGCCCATCAAGAAATGCATCGACGTATCAAACAGCAATGGCAATCAGCTCAGCTCCATCGGTGACCTGATCCCCAACCGAGAAGAACAACTCCTCAACCGTGCCATCCGCTGGCGCATGAATAGTGTGCTCCATCTTCATGGCCTCCATCACCAGCAACGCATCGCCGCTTTTCACCGTATCCCCTGCCTTCACAGAAATCGAAATGATCTTGCCAGGCATAGGAGCAGTCAGGCCGCCTTGGTGAGTATTCGACTCGTCTTGCGCATGCGCCACGGCATCGTGGACTTGCAGCACCTGTACGCCGCCATCGACAAATACATGAACGTCCTCCTGCTGAATCACCACATTGGCCAAGGCATCGGTATCGCCCAGGCGAATGCGGATCCGGTATTGTCGGGCCGATACAGTCTCGGCGCTCCACTCGAATGGCAGCGCCTGGCCGTTATGGTTGTACGTCCATAGCCCGCCATTGCGGCTGACCAGCAGTTCGTGCTGATTGTCTTGTTCCAGCAGATTGAAAACCTGTTGGTAGTGGCCATTAAGGCGCCAGCCGTCTGTCTGGGCCCAGGGGTCGACATGTACTGTGTTCTTGCGCGTGGCCGAGTGGGCCAGCCCCTGCTTGGCCAGCAAGGCGGCGACCGCCAGTGCCAGGGTGCAGGTGTTGATGGCGGTGGCTGGTGGGAACAGGCTGTCGTGCTGCCGTTCTATCAGGCCGGTATCCAGGTCAGCGCTGGCAAAGGCCGGGTCCAGCATCAGGCGGCGCAAAAAGGCGATGTTGGTTTGCACGCCTACGCTTTGGATTTCGCCCAGTGCCTGGGCCATGCGCGCCCGGGCCTGGTCGCGGTCGGCGCCGCGCACGATCAGTTTGGCGATCATGGGGTCGTAGAAAGGCGTGATGGTATCGCCGGCCCGTACTCCGCCATCGACCCGTATATCGCCGTTCTGGAAGGTGACGTGGGGCGGGAAGTTCAGCGTTGTCAGTGTGCCGATGGAGGGCAGGAAGCCCTTGTCTGGGTTTTCGGCGTAGATACGCGCTTCAATGGCGTGCCCGGTAATCGACAGCTGTTCCTGCGTAACCGGCAAGGCTTCGCCCGACGCCACGCGCAATTGCCATTCCACCAGATCGTGGCCGGTGATCATTTCGGTCACTGGGTGCTCGACCTGCAGGCGGGTATTCATTTCCATGAAGTAGAAGCGGCCATCGGGTTCGACGATGAACTCGACGGTACCCGCCCCTACATAGCCGACTGCCTTTGCGGCTGCAACGGCGGCTTCGCCCATGGCGCGGCGGCGCTCCTCGGTCATGCCGGGCGCGGGCGCTTCTTCGATGACTTTCTGGTGGCGGCGCTGGACCGAGCAGTCACGTTCGAATAAGTAAACGCAATTGCCATGGGTATCGGCAAAGACCTGGATTTCGATATGGCGCGGTTTCGTCAGGTAACGTTCGATCAGGACCTTGTCGTCGCCAAAGCTGCTGGCGGCTTCGCGTTTGCACGAAGCCAGGGCTTCTGCAAAGTCGGCGCTGGATTCGACGATGCGCATGCCTTTGCCGCCGCCGCCCGCGCTGGCTTTGATCAGCACGGGGTAACCCATGGCGTCTGCCTGGGCTTGCAGGAATTCGGGGTCTTGGTTGTCGCCATGGTAGCCAGGCACTAGCGGTACGCCGGCTTTGTCCATTAACGTTTTAGCGGCCGATTTGCTGCCCATGGCAGCAATGGCGCTGCCTGGCGGCCCGACGAAAACAATGCCAGCGTCGGCGCATGCCTTGGCGAAGCCTTCGTTTTCAGACAGGAAACCGTAGCCCGGGTGTATGGCTTGTGCGCCGGTTTTGATGGCGGCTTCAAGAATGACATCGCCGCGCAAGTAACTGGCGCGGGGTTCGGCGCCACCGATATGAACGGCGCTGTCGCAAGCGGCGACATGGCGAGCATTGGCATCGGCATCGGAATACACGGCAACCGTGCGCACGCCCAGACGGTGGGCGCTGGCGGCCACGCGGCATGCAATTTCGCCCCGGTTGGCAATCAGTAAGGTGGTGAACACATTGACTCCTTGGGATTACATGCGGAACACGCCGAAACGTGTGTCCTCGATAGGGGCATTCAGCGCGGCGGACAGGCCTAGTGCCAATACGCGGCGGGTATCGGCGGGCATGATGATGCCGTCGTCCCACAGGCGCGCCGTGGCATAGTAGGGATGGCCTTCTTTTTCGTATTGCTCGCGTATGGGCGTTTTGAACTCTTCTTCTTCGGTGGCGCTCCAGCTGCCGCCCTTGGCTTCGATCCCATCGCGGCGTACCGTGGCCAGCACGCTGGCGGCCTGTTCGCCGCCCATGACCGAGATGCGGGCGTTGGGCCACAAGAACAGTAGCCGGGGGCCGAAGGCGCGCCCGCACATGCCGTAGTTGCCTGCGCCGAACGAGCCGCCGATAAGAATGGTGAACTTGGGTACCGATGCGGTGGATACGGCGGTGACCATTTTCGCGCCATGGCGCGCAATGCCTTCGTTTTCGTACTTGCGGCCCACCATGAAGCCCGTGATGTTCTGCAGGAAAACCAGGGGGATCTTGCGTTGGCAGCACAGTTCGATAAAGTGCGTGCCTTTTTGGGCGGCTTCGGAAAATAGGACACCGTTGTTGGCGATAATGCCTACGGGCATGCCATGAATATGGGCGAAACCGGTGATCAAGGTGGTGCCGAAGCGTGCTTTGAATTCATCGAACTCAGAACCGTCGACAATGCGTGCGATGACTTCGCGCACGTCGTAAGGCTTGCGCGTGTCGTTGGGAATAATGCCGTTGAGTTCTTGCGGATCGTACAGTGGCTCGGCAAAGGCTTTGCGTCGCAGTTGAACTGGCTTCTGGTGGTTCAGCCTGGCTACGGCGTTGCGCGCCAGGTTCAGCGCATGCAAGTCGTTGTTGGCCAAATGGTCGGCCACCCCGGATAGGCGGGTATGCACATCGCCGCCGCCCAGGTCTTCGGCAGAGACCACTTCACCGGTCGCCGCTTTGACCAGCGGAGGGCCAGCCAGGAAAATCGTGCCCTGGTCCTTGACGATGATGGACTCGTCGCTCATGGCGGGAACGTAGGCGCCCCCGGCAGTGCATGAGCCCATCACGACGGCAATCTGGCCTATGCCCTGGGACGACATGACAGCCTGGTTATAGAAGATGCGCCCGAAATGGTCGCGGTCGGGAAAGACCTCGTCCTGATTGGGCAGGTTGGCGCCGCCCGAGTCGACCAAGTACACGCAGGGCAACTTATTTTGCTGTGCGATTTCTTGGGCGCGCAAATGTTTTTTTACCGTAAGCAGGTAATACGTGCCGCCTTTTACAGTGGCGTCGTTGCAT
>DATJBV010000063.1:0-32273 GCA_035515055.1 Candidimonas sp. | reverse complement strand
AACCGGAAACGCCGGTGAGAACCAGTAGTTCGCCCGTGTTTATCGATACGTCGAGGTTCTTCAAGTTATTCTGGCGCGCGCCAAATATACGGATATGTGAGCTCATGTCCCTATGATAATCGTTCTTTTTACCAGGCCTATAGTGGTTCTGAAATCGGTGCCGGTGATCGTGGCATCGTGTCATCGTGGCTGGTATATAAACCGGCGCCGGAGGCGGGGGCTGGGTTGGCTTAGGCGTTCGCGGTCAAGGCGTTGCCTTGACTACCCGCCCGTCTGGCCTTTTTCGGGCGGTGGCAGAAATCGTGGGATGGATGATCCCCCGGATCATCCATAAGCTTCCCCCTCGAACAACTGCCACCTTGGATCCCGAAAACGGCCAGCCACGCGGCACGCCCGCAACTTCGCCCACCCAGCCCCCGCCACCGGGGCCTTGCGTTTGTGGGTCAGGGACGAGCCACGTACCAGCGCCGGCGTTGATTGTGGCATTGACCGTGCGGTCAGCGGATGCCGGCGGGCGTCACGCCTAAAAAATCTGACACCCAAGGCCAGCCCAGCTCCGACGCCCAATAGGGAGGGCAGGTCGACCGTATTGGGCGAGCGCATGCAGCGCCTTATACTGCGCCTGTCATGACTCAGAAACTTACTCCAAGCACTGCTTTATTGCTCATTGTCCCTCCCGTCCTTTGGGCGGGCAATGCCGTCGTCGGACGCCTGGTCGCCGATATGGTGCCGCCCATCACGCTTAACTTCTTGCGCTGGGCGATTGCCTTCGTGATCCTGCTGCCCCTGGGCTATACCGTGCTGCGCAAAGGCAGCGGGCTGTGGGGCAGCCGCCGGCGCTTTGCCATTCTGGGCCTGCTGGGCATAGGGCTTTATAACGCGCTGCAGTATTTCGCGCTGCATAGTTCCACACCGATCAACGTTACGCTGGTGGGCGCCAGCATGCCCATGTGGATGATGCTGACGGGCTTTCTTTTCTATGAATCCGCTGTCACGGGCAAGCAAATCGCCGGCGCGGCCTTGTCGCTCACCGGTGTGCTGGTCGTGTTAAGCCACGGACACTGGGAACAACTATTGGGCTTGCGCTTTGTCATCGGGGACCTGTTCATGGTCGTGGCAACCATCGTATGGTCGTTTTATAGCTGGTCGCTCGTGCAGACCCGCGATTCTGACGCGGTGCGCCGCAGTTGGGCCACCTTCTTGCTCGCACAGGTGTCGTTCGGGGTGGTGTGGTCCGGAATCTTCGCCGCGGGAGAGTGGGCAGTGACCGACAGCCAGATACATTGGGGATGGCCTTTGGCCGCCGCACTGTCCTTCGTGGCGGTCGGCCCGGCCGTTATTGCGTTTCGATGTTGGGGTGCGGGCGTGCAGCGCGCCGGACCGACGACGGCGGGATTCTTCAACAATCTGACGCCGCTGTTCGCCGCAATGATGTCATCCGCATTTCTCGGAGAGACGCCGCATGCGTATCATGCCGTTGCGTTTGCCTTCATTGTCAGCGGTATTATTTTGTCGTCCCGCCGCTAGCCTTCCGCTTGCTGCAGGCAGGCATATTCAATTATCAGTTGGGCGGACACATTGCCATTCCAGACATTCTGGTCCAGCCGATAGGCAACGTCGATATATTCTGGCAGGGTGTCGGCGTGGTTGAACCAGATGGCATCGAAACGCTGGTGCCCTCGTTGCAGATTCAGTTTCAAGTGTTTGTCTTTCAACAGGCGTTGTTGCCGCACCTGGAAAGTGTCGCGGAAGATCGGTGCGGGAAATCCGGCGCCCCACACTTGTTGTTGCAGTAGGCCGGCCACTTCGGCATTGGCGTAACCCGTTTCCAGGGAGCCGTCGGTTTCGATGATGGGATCGAAGGCCGATTTGCCGCTCAGCTCCCTTACCGCGTCGTCGAAGCCGCCAATAAACGTGTCGTACGCGTCATCGCGCAGGGTCAGGCCGGCGGCCATGGCGTGACCGCCGAACTTCAGAATAATGCCGGGATGCCGTTTGGACACCAGGTCGAGTACATCGCGCAGGTGGACGTCTGGTATCGATCTTCCCGAGCCCCGCAGCTCGCCGGTGTCCGAGCGCGCAAATGCCAGTGTCGGACGCCAATAGGTTTCTTTCAGGCGCGAAGCGACAAGGCCCACGACACCTTGGTGCCATTCAGGGTTGTACACGCAGACGCTTGCGCCTATGGTGGGATGCGAGGCTTCGATGGCGGCCAGCGCTTCCTCGCGCATCGTTGTCTCGATGCCTCGGCGCTCCTGGTTCATGGCATCGAGTTGGCGCGCAAGCTGCAGTGCCTCGGCTTCGTCGTCGGTGATCAGGCAGTTGATGCCTATGCTCATGTCGGCCAATCGTCCGGCGGCGTTGATGCGGGGCCCCAGAGCAAAACCAAGGTCAAATCCGCTGGCTTGCCGCGGCTCGCGGCCAGCGACGGCGAACAAGGCGCGCAGGCCGGGCTGCATGTGGCCGGCGCGCATTTTGTGCAGCCCCTGAGTGACCAGCAGGCGATTGTTGGCGTCCAGCTTGACGACGTCGGCCACCGTGCCCAGGGCAACAAGATCGGCGAGCTTGTCCAGGCGAGGTCCGCCATCGGCCGCATAGACGCCGCGTTGGCGCAGTTCGGCGCGCAACGCGAGCATCAGGTAAAAAATGACACCGACGCCCGCCAGGTTCTTGGAGGGAAAGCCGCAGCCCGGCTGGTTGGGGTTGACGATGGCCAGTGCGCGCGGCAGGGTATCGCCCGGCAAGTGGTGGTCGGTGACGATCACATCGATGCCCGCCAAGCTGGCTGCATCGACGCCTTCGACGCTGGCGATACCGTTGTCGACCGTCAACAGAATGTCGGGTTTCCCGGCGTGATGCACGAGCGCCAGTTCGACCACGGCGGGCGATAGGCCATAGCCCGTTTCAAATCGGTTGGGTACCAGAAAGTCGACCACGGCACCCATACTGCGCAGAGCGCGCACCCCGACGGCGCATGCCGTGGCGCCGTCGCAATCGTAGTCCGCAATGATCAGCAGGCGTTTTCGTGCATGGATGGCATCGGCCAGCAGCGCGGCGGCCTTCTGAACATGGGTCAGCTGGCCGGGAGGGATCAGGGCGCCCCAGGCGAGTAAGGTTTCACTCGCCTGGCTTACGCCCCGCGCGGCCCACAGTCGCGACAGCAAGGGATGAATGCCCGCCGCTTCCAGGGCTTGAGCTGCCTGGAAGTTGGCCGGACGGTTGCTTAGTTTTGGGGTGACCACCATTTTCTCCATGCTTGATGGCTGCCTGGCAGCCATCGTGTCCATCGTTGCATCGTGCTGGGCATGATTTCCACAATTCTGTCCGTGCCGGTCAGCACCAGGTCGGGTGCCCGGCCTTGTGCCAATGGCAAGAACACGTCGGCTTCGAGCCGGGCCAATGCCGCCAACCAGCCGCCCCAATCGCGCGTGATGCTGGACGCGAATAAATCGTCGTGCGCGCGTACGGATTCCCGCACTAAAGACGCGTGGCTGTTACCGTGAAACTGTTGACGGCTCGCGCCGCCGAACAACCACAAACTGTTAATGGGCAGCAGTCCTTGCTGGTAACGCGCTTGGTTGACAGGGTGTTCGAACCAGAGCATTTGCAGTTCATTGACCAGACGGCGCCACGGTCGGGCGGTAATGTCTTGTGGCCACCAGTCATTCACAGCGCTGATACTGACCATTGTGGGGCTGGCGCCTAAGGGCGCGAAATCCGGCGGCAGCGCAATGCGCCAATGCGCAACGCCGCTGGGCGACAGAGAAAATCCGGTGTCGGCAAATAAGCCTTGTGCAGATTCGAACAAGGCTACACTCTGCTCTGGCGTAATAGCCAGTTCGCAAGCAGGAATTAACGTTGCGCCGTCGCGTGATGGCGATACATGAACCAACTCGACCAGCCACACCGGGTCGCCATCGGCAATCGCGGAGTCTGCCAGTAGTGGACCCAAGCCTGCGCTGAGGTTTTGTCCTTCGTTTGGATGAAACCCCCGGGCGGCGAGCTGCCATTGCTCGTACGGTGTACAGCCAGCGCGGGCCGGATCGGCGGCAATGGTCCGGGCGCGGCCCTGTTCCAGCCAGCGGAGCAGGGTGGGTGCCGTTTTTGGTAAGTAGGACGTCAGTTCACGTGCCTCTTGCGGATCGGGCAAGGCGCCAGGTAGTACGATTTGCATCTTCGAATTGTAGTGTTAATGGGAAACGGTGGCTTAAACGATGTCTTATGAATTATGGATAGGCGCGCGCTACGCTGGTCTGGCGCGGTCAAGGCGACGAGGCGGGCGCGGCGACCGGTTCGTTTCGTTTATTGCAGCAAGTTCGATGGCCGGCATTGCGCTTGGCGTTGCCGCGTTGATCGTCGTCTTGTCGGTCATGAACGGATTCCAGACGCAGGTCCGCGACCGCATGCTGTCGGTGCTGCCGCATATTGAACTGTATGTGCCCGGCCTGGCTGCCGATCAGGTGTTATCGCAATGGGAAGAAGTCGGTGCAATGGCAAAAGAGAACAAGGCGGTCACCGGTGTGGCGCCCTTTGTTGCGGCTCAGGCCATGGTGGTGCGTGGCGAGGCATTAAGTGGCGTACAGGTCCGAGGCATTGATCCGGCGCTGGAGCATGCGGTGTCGGATGTGTCGGGCCAGATGATATCGGGTAACGTCGATGCGTTGACCCCAGGCAGTTTCTCCATTGTGTTGGGCAACCAGCTAGCCGCTACATTGGGCGTGGGCGCCGGCGATACCGTGCTGGTTTTGGCGCCCCAAGGCTCGATTTCGCCCGCCGGGTTCACGCCCCGGATGCGGCAGTTCACGGTATCCGGCATCTTTTCTTCCGGCTACTACGAATACGATGCCACGCTGGCGTTTATCAATGTACAAGACGGTGCGCGGGTATTCCGCGACAGCGGCACCAGCGGCGTGCGCCTGCGCATTTCCGATATGCAGCGCGCGCCCCTGGTGGCGCAACAATTGCGTACTGAGTTGCCGCCCTTTGTGCAGGCGCAGGACTGGACGCAAAACAACCGGACCTGGTTTGCCGCCGTGCAGACGGAAAAACGCATGATGTTCCTGATACTAGCGCTGATCGTGGCCGTCGCCGCTTTCAATTTGTTATCGTCGCTCGTGATGGCGGTGAAGGACAAGCGCTCGGATATTGCCATACTGCGAACGCTGGGCGCCACGCCCCGCGAAATCGCTCGCATCTTCCTCGTCCAGGGCTCTCTTATTGGCGTGGTGGGTACGTTTCTTGGCCTGAGCCTGGGTATGTTGGTGGCCTTCAATATCGACGTGATCGTTCCCTTCATTGAAAGTTTATTCGGTGTGCAGTTTCTGCCCCAGCAAATTTATTTCATCAGCGAACTTCCTTCGGACCCCCAATTCGACGACATTATGGTGGTGACCGCCACGTCGCTCGTGCTGTCATTGCTGGCGACGCTATACCCCAGCTGGCGCGCCTCCAGTCTGCAACCCGCCGAGGTGCTTCGCCATGATTAATCCTGCTCTCAATCACGTCATCAGCGCCCGCAATCTCATCAAGACGTACGAAGAAGGTGGCCGCGTCGTACCCGTGCTGCGCGACGTAAGTCTGCATGTCGACGCCGGCGAAATGGTCGCCATTGTGGGCGCTTCGGGCTCGGGGAAAAGTACGCTGCTGCACACGCTGGGCTTACTCGACCTACCTTCTTCCGGGCAAGTATTCATCGGTGGGGAGTCGACCGACGGCATGTCGGAGGGGCAGCGCAGCAAGTTGCGCAATCGCCGTTTGGGATTCGTTTACCAATTTCATCATTTGCTCCCCGAGTTCTCGGCACTGGATAACGTCGCCATGCCCTTGATCGTGCGGCGCGAGAATCGCAACAAGGCGCGCCAGCAGGCGCAGATTGTGCTGGAACAGGTGGGTTTGGCGGAACGCATCGACCATTATCCCGGGCAACTTTCTGGCGGCGAGCGTCAACGGGTCGCGTTGGCGCGCGCACTCGTCACCCGTCCCGCATGCGTGTTGGCCGATGAGCCCACCGGCAACCTGGACCGCTTTACCGCCGAAAGCATGTTCGATCTGCTCGTGCGCATGAACCGCGAGCATGGCACGGCATTTGCCATCGTGACCCACGATCCGGCCCTCGCGGCGCTCGCGCATCGTCGCTTGTCGATTGAAAAGGGGCGGCTGGTCGACCCCGAGACGCCGCCGCTGGAGATCGAATAGGGCGCCGGGGTCCGGCGCCGCCGCAAGGAGCTTGAATGTTGATCGATACGCATTGTCACCTGGACGCGGGCGAATTCGACCACGACCGCGCAGCGGTGATCGTTCGCGCCAGGCAGCGCGGCGTCGACGGCATTGTGGTGCCTGCCGTCGGCCGCATGAATTTCAACGCAGTGCGTACCCTGGCTCATTCCTTCAAGGGTGGCGCCTATGCGTTGGGGATACACCCCATCTGCCTGCCGCAAGCGCACACGTCGGACCTGGAAGAGCTTGAATCCCAGGTAGAGGCTTCACTTGGCGATCCGCGCTTTGTCGCCATCGGCGAGATCGGCCTGGATTTTTTTATTCCGTCGCTAACGGAACCCGAAATGCGCGAAAAGCAGGAACGCTTCTATGCGGCTCAGTTGGGTATTGCCCGGCGTTATGCGCTTCCGGTGATCCTGCATGTGCGCCGTTCGCAAGATACCGTGCTGAAGTATTTGCGTCGCGGCGCGCCTATCGGCGGCATTGCGCACGCGTTCAACGGCAGCTTTCAGCAAGCGGAGCATTTCATCAATCATGGTTTCGCATTGGGCTTCGGCGGCGCAATGACGTTTACCCGGGCGCTCCAGATTCGACGCCTTGCCGAGCAGCTCCCGCTCGAGTCCCTGGTAATGGAGACCGATGCACCCGATATTCCTCCGGCGTGGCTGGGACAAGCGAATGCGCCAGCGCCGCGCAATGAACCGGCCGAGGTCAGCGGCGTGGCCGATGTATTGGCCGATTTGCGCGGAATGACGCGCCACGACATCGTGCTTGCGACAGCCGAAAATGCCGTACGCGTCTTGCCGCGTCTGCGTGCGGCGCTGGCCGAGCCGGGCGTTTAGGCGCGATTGGCGGCCGTGGCGGGATAAATCTGGTGGGCCGCCATGCGGCGCATGGAAAAGTACACGATTCCCGCGGCAATGGCCGCCAAACCGGTGGCCACGAGAAACGCCGTCGAAAAGCCTGCGGCATAGCTTAGTCGCCCCAAGAGGAGGAGCGTGTCGCCAACGGTGCCTGGAAATACGTGTTGCGCGCGTTGAGCATCGCCGGCGACCATTTGCTCGAGTAGAGCCGACGGAATCCGTACAGACATATCGGTCGTTTCTTCGAGGATTTTGGATCGCACTCGGGCCGCCAGCACGGCGCCCAAGCCGGAGAAGCCAAGCAAGATGCCGGAAAATCGGGCGGTGGTGCTTATGCCGGAGGCCATACCCACGCGGTGCCGGGGTATGACGCTCATGATGGCCTTTTGCGTTTCGCCGTTCAGCAGGCCGCCGCCGCTTCCAAGGGCAACCATGCCGACGACAAGGATGGCGCTATTGCCAGTGCCTGCCGACCAGGCCAGCAATAAATTGCCGATGGCGACAATGGCAAGGCCTAATGTCAATATCTTGTACGAGGCCCAGTATCGCGACAGTAAGCGTCCGGCTTGCGGCAAGATCAACATGGCCAGGGCGAATGGCAACATGGCAAGCCCAGCGGTCATGGTCGTTGCGCCGCGGGCGTTTTGCAGGAATAGCGGCAGCAGGGTTGCCATGACTTGTGCGGTGGCGGCGTAGGCGAACATGGCGACGACCGCCCCGACGAAAGGCCAGGAAGCAAAAAGCGCCAAGTCGAGCATCGGATGGGCGCGGCGCCGTTCGACAATGGAAAACACACCGAAGAAACAAAGCCCCGCGAGTGTGCGGTACAACACCGCCGGACTGCGCCAGCCAAGTTCGGAGCCAAGTATAAGGGCCCACGTAAGGCAAAACATGCCGCACGCAAATAGCCCGATGCCAGCGAAATCCAAGGCTTTGGGAGAGGCGTCGCGCGATTCATTTACCGACTTGATGACGGCCGCAGCCAGTATTGCGCATAGCGGTGCGTTGACGTGGAAGGCCCAGCGCCATCCCAGGTAAGTGTCGATAACGCCGCCAATTATGGGCGAGAGCACCATCGCCAGGCCCATGATCACTCCCCAGATCGCCCAGGCTCGCGTGCGCTCGGCCTCTTCATGGAAGGCATGGCCCAGTACGGCCAAGGCCGGGGCCAGCAGGAAGGCAGCCCCCACGCCTTGAACCGCCCTCGACGCATACAGCGCCTGCGTCGAGGGCGCCAGGCCGCAAGCCACCGAGGCGAGGCCGTAAACGCTTATGCCGCAAAGCAGGACACGCTTGCGTCCATAACGGTCGGCGACGGCGCCCGCGGGGAGTAGCAATGCGGCAAAGCAAAGGACGAACGCGCTTATCACCCATGCAATGTCGGCGAACGATGCGTTCAGGTCGCGCGCAATACTGGGAAGAACGATGCCTACCACGTTGCTGTCCAGAACCGTCATTGCGCAGGCCATGGAACCCGTCAGTAAAAGCCCCGTTTTTTTATCGACATCGCGCCGAAGGGACGGCGTAGTGGGCGACGGCATTGTGTATTCCTCATTTGCGTATATCTATTGGAGCATTTGAGCAGGTTGTTGTATTAACTTCATTCACCGTGTTTTATACGATAATTAGTTTTTACCTAATAGTGACCGGTACGACGCAATGGAACTCAGGCATCTTCGGTATTTCGTGGCTGTAGCTCAGGAATTGCATTTTTCCCGGGCCGCGGAAAAGCTCGGCATATCGCCGCCGACCCTGACCGTCCAGATCCAGGAAATCGAACGCCATATCGGTGCCCAGCTGTTCAGCCGGACGAAACGTCAAGTTGCGTTGACGGCGGCGGGAATCGCGTTTCTCGATGAGGCGCGCCGTACTATCGGCCAGTTTGAGCAGGCCTTGCACGTAGGGCGTCGAGCGGGCCGCGGCGAGCTAGGGCGCATCGAGTTGGGCTATGTCGGCTCCGCCGTCTTTTCGGGTGTCCTGCAACACCACATGCGCTTGTTTCGACAGTCCTATCCCGGCGTTTCGCTCGACGCTCGTGAATTACCCATGGAGCACCTGCCTGAACTGGTGGAGAACGGGCAGGTGGACGTTGCTGTCCTTCGGCTGCCTGTCGATTTGCCGGTGTCCTTGCGTACCCAGGTGTTGCTTCGCGATTGTTATTGCCTTGCCGTTCCATCGGAACATGCGCTCGCTTCCTTGCCTATGGACATCAAGCCTCAGCTCCTGGCCGGCGAAATCTTCATCATTCCCGAACAAGACCTGGGCACTCGAGAGGTGGCGCGGCGCGGCGGATTCATGCCGCGCGTGGGTGCTGCGCCAGGAAGCCTCCTGGCCGTCCTTACGCAGGTCTCCCTGGGCGCAGGCGTGGCTGTTGTTCCAACAGCGCTCAACGGTGTGGTGGCCTTGCCCAATGTCGCATTCAAGACGTTGGCGGGAACGCCTATCGCGTCCGAGGTGGCGGCCGTCTTTCGCCACACGGAGAGTGCGCCGGCCGTACTGCACCTAATTGAACAGCTAAAGCAGCCAGGCCCGCCACAGACCTTCCACTGTGTCTTGTCAGGCGGATAGGGCGGGGCGGCACTTGTGGCTTTGCATTTTGCCAAAGCGAAATCTATATACCTACGTGTATAGTTATAATGGCGGCATGAAGAATCAAACCTACGCTGAGCGTTTTGCGGCTCTGGGCCATATCAATCGTCTGGAAATCTTCCAGACGTTGGTGACGGCCGGTTCCGAGGGGATGGCGATCGGTGAAATCGCATCTACGCTTGGCATCCCAGCGTCCACCTTGAGCTTTCACCTGCGTGAACTGGTTAGCTCGAAGCTTGTTGCGCAGAAAAAAGAAGGCCGAACAGTCACATGCATGGCGAACTTCGATGCGCTCAACGAGCTGCTGACTTTTGTGAAGAAGGACTGCTGCAAAGGTGTGACGCTCCAAGTCTTCAACTCATAAAGCCATCGAGGCGGCACCCTTCACTGGTGTGCTGAGGGTGCGACTCTTCCTGGCCCTGTGAAAATTGATCGCGTTCGCCGCTTTTTAACCCATGAAAACTAAAAAACTAGTATTATAGTTAAATTGCGTTGCGGTGATCAGATCACTACTCGTCGGCTGGGATCAGCGCGCGCTTGAAATCGAAAAGGGAGCCCTGACATGAAGCCTTTCGACATCTTCCTGGCGAGTTGCGTCGCCTGCATCTGGGGGCTGGCTTACGTAGCGACCAAGATCGCACTTGGAAGCTTTTCGCCGCCTCAGCTAACCGCAATGCGATTCCTCATCGCGTGTGCCCCGGTTTTTCTGTTGCCTCGACCAAACGTGCCGGTCCATATGCTGGTGGTTATCGGCTTGACCATGTTCACCGGCCAGTTTCTGCTGCAGTTCTTCGGCATCGCCAATGGCATGCCGCCTGGGCTCGCGTCAGTAGTCAGCCAGACTCAAGGCATATTCACTGTAATCCTGGCGATGCTCGTGCTCAAAGAGCGCCCCACAGTCCGTCAACTGATCGGGATGATGTGCGGGTTGGTGGGCCTGGCCATGATCGGCCTGACAATCGGCAACGGGTTGACTATCCTCGGACTGGGGCTGGTTCTCGGTTCCGCCCTTAGCTGGAGCATTGGAAATATTCTTCTGAAGCGCCTACCACCGGTGGACATGCTCCATCTGGTGGTCTGGATGAGCCTCGTGCCGCCGATTCCCGCCTTGATCATTTCCGGGATGATGGATGACATGGGCGCTCTTCCACTCGCACTAGTGACAGCTTCGTGGCAAGCCATCGCGTCCACGCTGTACCTTGGCGTAGTGGCCACGGTGCTTGCATACGCCATATGGGGCAAATTGCTGCGAACATACACAGCTGCCGCAGTAACGCCGTTTGCGTTGCTGGCTCCCTGCGTTGGCGCAGTTTCGTCGGCGCTGGTCTTCGGCGAACAATTTACGGATCTGCGCCTTGCGGGGATGGCAACGATTCTGGTCGGCTTGGCCATTCTGGTCATGCCTTTCGACAAGCTTGCTGCGTACACGTCGTCCAGGCTGCCAACAGGCAAAAATAAAAAGGGTGTGGCCTTCTTGAACGATTAAGTGGAGTTCGCGCAACGTTTGACTGCGGACAGATCTTGCCCAAGCAGTACCGCGCCGAACGTGCTGCTAAGGAAAACCTGTTCGACAGTGCCGCCGAGTGTGGATGACCGCGCGGCAATATATGCCAGAAAACGCCGATATTCTTAATCGCTGTATTTCCCGATGGGATAGCGTTGCGTCACCCCGGCACCCTTGGCGATGCCGCGCCTCTACGCTAGGCATTTTTGGAGCGTATCGGCATGACGGGGCGGATCAGCTTGCTGGCTTTTGTCGCTGCTACAGGGCTGGCGCATACGTTTGCGACGCTACCTAGCAGGACTGTCTGGATCGGAGCAAGCCTTGGGCTGGTATTCATGTCCGCTGCGCTGTTAGCCTTTGCAAGGCGTTATCGGTGGCGCATACTCCTACCCGCATGGGCTCTGGCGGCCGGCCTGGCGCTTACGCTGGTTCGTGCCGAACATCGCCTGGCCGACGCGCTCGACCCCGGCAACGAAAACCAGGTATCACGCGTGGTATTGCGAGTCGCTGAGCTGCCTCGTCAAGCCGCCGATAGCCGCCAGTTCGTAGCAGAAGTCATGTCGTCAATTCCCGCCGGCGTGCCATCCCGTATCCACGTGTCGTGGGCTGCGCCCAACTGGGCAGGTCCGTATGGCGGGGCCGGGCGCGCGCCGGCCGTGCCCTATGCTTTCCCGGTGCTGATGCCTGGTCAGGTTTGGCGCATGGCGCTCACATTGAAGAAGCCTCATGGCGCCCGGAATCCACAGGCGTTCGACTATGAACGCCATGCATTCGCCCTGGGCGTGCGGTCCAGCGGCAGTGTGCGCGGCACTCCGCAATACCTGCGCGACGAACCGTGGGCCAGTCTTCCCGTGGTGGCGCAACGAGCCAGGCACCATGTGCGGGCTGCAATGTTGCCCTACCTGGAAGAAAAACGGTATGGCGGCGTGTTGCTGGCGCTGGCGATCGGAGACCAAGCCAGTGTCGGGGTTGGCGATTGGGCTGTATTCAACCGGACGGGGTTGACGCACTTGGTTTCAATCAGCGGCTCCCACATCACGATGATTGCGGCACTTGCCGGTGCGTCGACCTTATGGGGCTGGCGGCGTGTTTCAATTTTTGGCAGACCGCTGGCTGAACGCCTGCCGGCGCAAATTGCCGCTACGCTTGCCGCACTGTTCGTGGCCTGGCTTTACTGCCTGCTGGCGGGCTGGGGAGTTCCGGCGCGCCGTACATTCTTTATGCTGGCTATCGTGGGTACGGCCTATGTCGCGCGATTGCCGCTGGACGCTTCGCGCCTGTTGGCCCTGGTCGCATTCGTCGTGATATTGCTGGATCCGTGGGCGCTCTTCGCCAGCGGCTTCTGGTTGTCGTTCGGCGCCGTCTATGTGTTGACGGCCAGTTCAGGTTGGGCGGGCCGCGTCATTGGCGGTGAAGGCGACGCTACGCGTAGCCGGCGCTGGCTGGCCCTTTTAATAGCGGCTTCAAAGTTGCAACTGGCTATCACCGTCGGCCTTATGCCATTGCTCGCCCTGGTGTTTCACGAGGTTTCGCTGGCGTCCCCCCTGGCCAACGCTTACGCTATACCCGTAATCAGTCTCGTGGTGACGCCCTTAGCTCTGCTCGTGGCCGGCTTCTCACTATTGCCTGGTCTTGAATTCGCGACGTCGGCTTTCGCGTGGGCAGGCCATGCCGCCCTCGAAGCAATCATGGTGCCGACGGTATGGCTGGGCGAGGTGCGGGCAGCCAGCCTGAACGTCGCATCGGCCCCGTTGGGATTGACTGCCCTTGCCATTGCAGGGGTAGCTGTGGCCACCTTGCCCTATGGCTTTCCCATGCGTCGCATGGCCTGGCTATTGCTGCTGCCTGCGCTTTTCTGGATTCCGCTGCGTCCCCCGCCCGGCGCGTGGGACTTGTATGTGCTGGACGTGGGCCAGGCAAGTGGGGTCGTGGTGCGAACCGCCGGCCACACGCTTCTTTTCGATACGGGTTTGCGTAGCGGCATCGACTCGGATAGCGCGGCCCGGGTCATTTGGCCATTCCTGCGTTCGCGCGGCGTCCGGCAACTGGATGTGTTGGTGGTGTCTCACGCTGACATCGATCATGCGGGCGGCCTGCGCAGCCTGCTGGAGGCGCTGAAGGTACAACAGTCTTATAGCTCCTTCGACATGAAAACATACCTGACGCGGGAAGCGGCCATGCTCGGTACGCCAGGCCAGTTGCCCGCCTTGCCCCTGGCCATGACGCAGTGCGAATATGGGGCGGCGTGGGAAACGGACGGTGTTGCCTTCGAGTTCTTGTGGCCATTGAAGGCAGACGCGCCGCCGCGCAAGAGTGCCAAGGCGACGAGCCAGCGCAATGCCGGCGCTTGCGTACTTCGCATCAGAGGCAAGCACCATTCTATTCTGCTGCCGGGCGACATAAGCGCGCACGAAGAGGATTTGCTGCTGCAACGCGGGTTGGGCGGAGTCGATGTCGTGGTGGCTGCCCACCACGGGTCGAAATCGTCGTCCAGCGTGGGACTTGTCGACGCGGCGCAGGCTCGTCACGTTATAGCCCAGGCGGGTCTATGGAACCGCTACGCGCATCCTAGTCCAGACGTCCAGTCGCGTTGGCGGGACGCCGGCGCCGCTTTCTGGCGTACCGATCGCGATGGGGCGGTTATCTTGCAGTCCCGTGAAAGCGGGTTGTCGGCAAAAGGGGTGCGCGAGAGCCACCGGCGCTACTGGCAAGGGCGGTAATTGCCCGTATTGCGGATTGCCGGCCGATCGGCGATGATTCAGATACCGTTCACAAGACGGCACACAAGAAAGCAGTATTTCGAAAATTCCACAAGACATTTTCAAGCGAATATGAGACAAGACACTCCATTACGGCTACACGTGCCCGAGCCTTCCGGGCGACCCGGCCACGCCACTGATTTTTCCTACTTGCGCCTGGCAGAGGCCGGCGCGGTACGCAAACCCTCGATCGACACCTCGGCTATCGACACGACCGACATGGCGTATACGCTCGTGCGCGTGCTCGACGACCAGGGCAACGCCGTCGGACCCTGGGCGCCCGACCTGGATCCGCAGGTGTTGCGCAAGGGTTTGCAATCCATGATCAAGACGCGTATTTACGACGCCCGCATGCTCATCGCGCAGCGCCAGAAGAAAATGTCGTTCTACATGCAAAGCCTCGGCGAAGAGGCCATAGGTACGGCGCAGGTCATGACGCTCTCCAAAGGAGACATGTGTTTTCCTTCCTATCGCCAGCAAAATCTTCTCATCGCCCAAGACTACCCGCTGTTCGACATGATGTGCCAGCTGTTCTCCAATGACCGGGACAACCTCAAGGGCCGCCAATTGCCAGTCATGTATTCGGTGCGCGACTTCGGCTTCTTCTCCATTTCAGGCAATCTGGCAACGCAGTTCGTGCAAGCCGTCGGCTGGGCAATGGCCTCCGCCATCAAGGGCGACACGAAGATCGCTTCCGCCTGGATCGGAGACGGCGCCACGGCGGCGGCCGATTTCCAGACCGCGCTCACATTTGCGCATGTCTACCAGGCTCCGGTCATCCTCAATGTCATCAACAACCAATGGGCAATTTCCTCGTTTCAGGCGCTGGCGGGCGGGGAAAGCACCACCTTCGCGGCGCGCGGAGTCGGTAGCGGCATTGCGTCGCTCCGAGTCGACGGAAATGATTTCCTGGCTGTTTATGCCGCGTCGCAGTGGGCGGTCGAGCGGGCGCGCGGCAATCTTGGTCCAACGCTGATTGAATGGGTTACCTACCGTGCGGGGCCTCACTCCACATCCGATGATCCTTCCAAATACCGTCCAGCCGACGATTGGGCGCGCTTTCCCCTGGGCGATCCAATCAATCGCCTGAAACAGCATCTTATCGGCATAGGAGCCTGGTCCGAAGACGAGCATAATCGCACCCAAAAAGCGCTAGAGGCCGAGGTCATTGCAGCGCAAAAGCAGGCAGAGAGCCACGGAACCCTGGCAACCGGCCAGACATCCAGCGTATCGACCATGTTCGAAGACGTGTACAAAGACATGCCTTGGCACCTGCGTCGCCAGCGTCAACAGGTGGGGGTATAGCCATGGACGATACTTCCCTGAAACAAAAGACGCGTCCCATGACCATGATTCAGGCCTTGCGCTCCGCCATGGACATCATGTTGGAACGCGATGACAACGTGGTGGTCTTCGGCCAGGACGTCGGCTATTTCGGCGGCGTGTTCCGCTGTACAGAAGGCCTGCAGGCCAAGCATGGCCGCCATCGCGTCTTCGATGCGCCTATTTCCGAAGGCGGGATCGTCGGCGCCGCGGTTGGCATGGGGGCATATGGCCTGCGTCCAGTCGTCGAAATCCAGTTTGCCGACTATTTCTATCCCGCAACCGACCAGATCGTCTCCGAAGCCGCGCGCCTGCGCTATCGTTCCGCTGGCGAATTCATTGCACCCTTGACCATACGCATGCCATCCGGCGGGGGCATTTATGGCGGACAAACGCATAGCCAAAGTCCCGAAGCGCTGTTCACACACGTCAGCGGCCTGCGCACGGTCATGCCCTCCAATCCATACGATGCCAAGGGTCTGCTGATCGCTTCTATCGAGAGCGACGACCCGGTCATATTCCTGGAACCGAAGCGGCTGTATAACGGACCATTCGACGGGCACCACGACCAACCCGTGGTGCCATGGTCCAAGCATCCCTTGGGAGAGGTACCTGAAGGCTATTACACCGTGCCCCTCGAATCCGCATCGGTATTTCGACCCGGCGCCGACCTTACCGTCATCACTTACGGCACGATGGTGTTCGTGGCCGAAGTGGCCGCCCGCGAAGCGGGCATCGATGCCGAAATTATCGACTTGCGCAGTCTTTGGCCGCTCGATCTCGACACCATTGTGAAGTCGGTCAAGAAAACAGGCCGCTGCGTGGTGTTGCACGAAGCCACGCTCACCAGCGGTTTCGGAGCCGAGATCACGTCGCTTGTCCAGGAGCATTGCTTTTACCACCTCGAGGCGCCGATCGAACGCGTCGCTGGCTGGGACACGCCATATCCGCATGCCCATGAATGGGCTTACTTCCCAGGTCCGAAGCGCGTCGCCGAAGCGTTGCGCAAAGCGATGCAGGAGGCATGATCATGGGTATACATACAATCAAGATGCCCGATATCGGCGAAGGTATCGCCGAAGTCGAATTGGTCGAGTGGCACGTGCAGCCCGGCGACAGCGTCACCGAAGATCAACTGCTTGCGGACGTCATGACCGACAAGGCAACCGTACAGGTTCCATCGCCGGTGCACGGCAAGGTGGTGTCGCTCGGCGGCAAGGTCGGCGAAGTCATGGCGGTAGGGTCGGAACTCATACGCCTTGAAGTCGAAGGCCAGGGGAATGCGCCCGCGTCCCATGCACCGGTGGCTGTTGCCACGGCCGTTCCGGCCGCCTCGCAAGCGGGTGAAGCGCGGCATGCCGACACCGCCTTCCAGACGCCTATCGTCCCGGTGGCGCTTGCTAGTGCCGCTACGGCGACTGTTGCGGCGGCCCCGGTTGCCAGCCAAGTGCAAGCCAAGGAACAGTCGCGGCCGGCGGCTCGTCCTTCGGGCGAGAAGCCAATGGCATCTCCCGCTGTGCGCAGGCGCGCCTGGGACATGGGGGTCGACCTCCAGTTCGTCGCCGGCTCGGGGCCGGCGGGGCGTATCAGCCATACCGACCTGGACGCTTATGTGGCCGGCACAACAATGGCGCCGGCGGCGGCTACCCGCCCCGCGGGTTACGTTGCCCGCGATGGCCAGGAAGAAATTCCGGTCATTGGCCTGCGGCGCAAGATCGCCCAGAAGATGCAAGAGGCCAAACGCCGAATTCCGCATTTCACCTATGTCGAGGAAATCGACGTCACTGAGCTCGAAGCATTGCGTCAACGGCTCAATCTGCGCTGGGGTGCCCAGAGGGGCAAGCTGACGATACTGCCATTGCTGGCACGCGCCATGGTTCTTGCCTTGCGCGAATTTCCCCAAATCAATGCGCGTTACGACGACGACAATGGCGTTGTCACCCGCTACGAAGCCGTGCACCTGGGGGTTGCCGCGCAAACGGATTCGGGGCTTATGGTCCCGGTATTGCGCCATGCCGAGGCTCATGATCTCTGGTCCTGCGCGGCCGAGATCCGCAGGTTGGCCGAAGCGGCGCGAAATGCAAGCGCTGGGCGCGACGAACTCACGGGTTCAACCATTACGTTGACCAGTCTGGGAGCCTTGGGCGGCATTGTGTCCACCCCGGTAATCAACCACCCAGAGGTTGCTATCGTGGGCGTCAATCGCATTGTCGA
This sequence comes from Candidimonas sp., assembly GCA_035515055.1. GTDB lineage: Bacteria > Pseudomonadota > Gammaproteobacteria > Burkholderiales > Burkholderiaceae_B > Pollutimonas. The sequence continues at coordinate 14,805 of DATJBV010000063.1, read as the reverse complement.
GCGTCCGATGGTGGTGGGGCAGGCGGTAGTGGTGCGCAAGATGATGAATCTTTCGTCGTCCTTCGATCACCGGGTGGTGGACGGCATGCATGCGGCCGAATTTATACAATGCATCCGTGGCTTTCTGGAATGCCCGGCCATGATGTTTGTCGAGTAAAGGCCAGTATGCAATCAACCACATTATTAATTATCGGCGGCGGCCCCGGGGGCTATGTAGCCGCCATACGCGCCGGCCAGCTGGGCATACCCACCACTCTGATCGAAGGGGAAAATGTCGGCGGCACGTGCCTGAATATTGGCTGCATTCCGTCAAAAGCGCTCATCCACGCGGCCCAGGAATTCCATGCGCTTGCCACTTACGACGGCACGTCGGCCCTTGGCATACAGGCTCAGTCGCCAACCATAGATATCGGCAGTACGGTCGCCTGGAAGGATGGCATTGTCAAGCGCCTGACGGGCGGCGTGGCGGCCTTGCTGAAAAAGAATGGCGTCAATGTCATCAAGGGGTGGGCCCGCATCGTCGATGGCAAAACGGTGGATGTCACGCCGCAAGGGGCGGGCGCCGATAAGGCCGTGCGCATCGGCTGCCAGCATCTATTGCTGGCGACGGGTTCGGCGGCCGTTGAACTGCCTTTCATGCCCTTTGGCGGGCCGGTCATTTCCTCGACGCAGGCGTTGTCGCCGGGCAAGTTACCGCGGCATCTGGCCGTCGTCGGGGCTGGGTACATCGGGCTGGAGCTCGGCATGGCCTACCGCAAGCTTGGGGTTGAAGTCAGCCTCATCGAGGCGCAAGACCGCATTCTGCCCGCGTACGACGCCGAACTCGTCAAGCCTGTTCTGGCGGCCGTGAAGAAGCTGGGTATTGCCTTGTATCTGCAGTCCCGCGTGCTCGGCACGTCCGGTACCGGCACGTCCGCTACCGGCACGTCCGCTACCGGTACGTCCTTGCGGTTGCAAGACGCTCAAGGAAAAGAAACGGAACTCGATGTCGAACAGGTGCTGGTCGCTGTCGGGCGCCGCTCTCGCAGCACGGACAACGGTATCGACACGCTTATGCTCGACATGAACGGAGCGGCGGTGCGGATCGACGATGAATGCCGCACGTCCATGCGCAACGTCTGGGCTATCGGCGACCTGACCGGCGAACCAATGCTCGCGCATCGCGCCATGGCTCAAGGCGAAATGGTGGCCGAAATTATCGCCGGCAAGCAACGTCGGTTTTCGCCAGCGTCCATTCCGGCGGTGTGCTTCACCGATCCGGAGATCGTGGTGGCTGGTTTGTCGCCCGACGAGGCCGCGCAAGCCGGGCTGGATTGCCTCACGGCCAATTTTCCATTCGCAGCCAATGGCAGGGCCATGACGCTGGAGTCGACCAACGGTTTTGTCCGTGTCGTTGCTCGGCGCGATAATAACCTTATCGTCGGATGGCAGGCGGTAGGCAAGGGGGTGTCTGAACTCAGTGCCGCATTCTCGCAGTCGCTGGAAATGCATGCCTGCCTTGAAGACGTGGCGGGCACCATCCATGCGCACCCGTCGCTCGGTGAAGCAGTGCAGGAAGCGGCGTTGAAGGCATTGGGCCACGCCCTGCACATCTAAATCACCCGGGGCTTGCTACGCTACAATCAAACGTCCTACTGTAGCGAGCCCCTCATGACAAAAACCCACGCGTCCGATCAAACCTTGGAACCAAGACTGGACTATGTCATGTGCGCCAGTCCAGCCGGCACGCATCGCATGGCCTTTTGGGAGTGGGGCGATCCGAGCAACGATCGGGTGCTGCTGTGCGTTCATGGGCTTACGCGTACCGGGCGCGATTTCGACGAACTGGCCAAGAGGCTGGCTGGCGACTATCGCGTCGTATGCCCCGATGTTGTCGGTAGAGGCAAGTCCGACTGGCTCATCAACTCGGCGGGCTATATCGTGCCGCAGTACGTCGGCGACATGCTCACGCTCATCGCCCGGTTAAATCCAGCACGGCTGGACTGGGTAGGCACATCCATGGGCGGTCTGATCGGCATGGGTATGCTGGGCGCACTCGCCATGTCCTCCATGATGCGTCCAAATCGCGGCACTCGCGGCCTGCCTCCCGGTAAGACACTGAAGGTGAACAAGCTCGTTCTGAACGATATTGGTCCGCGCATGGAGTTTTCCGCGCTTTCGCGCATCTCCGAGTATGTCGGCAAGCCTATGCAGTTCAACTCCTTCGACGACGCAGTCTCTTACGTGCGGTCGGTCTCGGGAAGTTTCGGTCCCCATGACCAGGAAGGATGGGAAGATCTGACGCGCCACGTCGTTGTGCGCGAAGGAGATCACTGGATCAAGCATTACGATTTGCGTATTGCCGATCCATTTGTCGATCAGTCGGAAGCCGCGATCAAGGTGTCCGAGACCCTTTTATGGTCCGCTTACGAAAGTATCGACGCCCCTATCCTTATCGTGCGTGGCCAGGATTCCGATTTGCTGTCCGCCAGCGTAGCCCGCGAAATGCTGGCCCGCAATCATCGGGCGCATTTGCATGAAGTGCCGGGTGTAGGGCATGCGCCAACATTTCGTAGCGCGGATCAGATCGATCCCGTTGTAGAATTTTTGCTGTCTGAATAAGATGTTTCTTACTGGAATCAAGGGGTTTACGTATTAAAGTCGACTTGCACTGCCACTCGACAGTATCCGACGGCGTACTGGCTCCGGCTCAAGTAGCGGCGCGGGCGCACGCCAACGGGGTGCAACTATGGTCGTTGACAGACCACGACGAATTATCCGGATTGGCGGAAGCGCGCGCGGCAGCCAATGCCGCCGGCATTCAGTTTGTTCCGGGGGTGGAAATATCCGTCACGTGGGCGAACCAGACCGTGCATATCCTCGGGCTAGGCATCGATGATCGTCATCCTGTTCTCGTCGAAGGGGTTGCCGGTATCTGCGCCGGCCGTGCCGTGCGCGCGCGCGAAATGGCCAACCGGCTCGCCGATCTCGGCATTCCGGGCAGTTACGAGGGCGCGCTCGAGTACGCCGCCAATCCCTCGTTGGTCAGCCGCACGCACTTTGCACGATTTCTCGTCGACCGAGGCTATTGCAAGTCCATGCAGGCTGTATTCGACAAGTATCTGGGCGAACATAAGCCAGCCAATGTGCCGGTCCACTGGTCTACGCTGGAAGAAGCAATATCTTGGATCGTGGCAGCGGGCGGGCGCGCCGTCGTCGCCCATCCTGGCCGCTACAGCTATACGCCTTTGCAGTTAGACGCATTCTTCGAGCGCTTCAAGGAGCTTGGCGGGGCCGGCATAGAAGTCGTCACCGGCAGCCACACGCCGGACCAATACGCGGAGTATGCGCGCGCTGCGCAGTATTACGGTTTCCTGGCATCTTGCGGTTCCGATTTCCATAGCCCAACAGAAAGCCGTCTCGATTTAGGCGAACTTCCTTCCTTGCCGCCGGGTCTTACCCCCGTATGGCACGATTGGCTATAGGCCTGTGGTATGGCTGCGCACGACGCGCCGCCTGGAGCAATAAATGAACAAAGCATTTGTGAAAGAGTCCGACAGCGACGATGACGACGACGAGCTCGGACCCGAAGCGGCAAGCCTGCCGGCGGGCACCAAGAACTACATCACGACGCAGGGCTATCAGGCGCTGCGCGACGAATTGGCGCATTTGATGACGCAAGAGCGCCCGTCGGTCGTTCAAATTGTGTCGTGGGCGGCGTCGAATGGGGACCGCTCCGAGAATGGCGATTATCTCTACGGGAAAAAGCGTTTGCGAGAAATCGACAGGCGCATGCGCTTCCTGACGAAACGCCTGGAGATTGCCGAAGTCGTCGACCCCGCATCGCAACCAAATAAAGATCACGTGTTTTTCGGCGCGACGGTCCACTATAGCGATAAGAAGGGGGAAGAATTCAAGGTAACCATCGTAGGCGTGGATGAGGCCGAGCCGCTGCAGGGAAAAATCAGCTGGATCTCGCCGGTCGCCCGGGCGTTGATCAAGGCGCGCGAAGGAGATACCGTCACTCTGCGCACGCCCGGGGGGATAGACGAACTCGATATTCTGGAAGTCAGTTATCCCGCGTAGCACCGGTGACGGCGCAAACGGCTAAAATGGCCTGTTTCCCTTCCTTTGCCTACCTCGTATCGTGAATTCCATTCAGCATTTTCCTGGTTCCCTGGTGTTGTCTCCCTTCCGACGTGAACGCTTGTTAAAGCAGTTTGCCGAACTCGACCTGCCTATTGCCGACATCAGCGGCCACTATGAACATTTCGTGTGGCTCGATGCCGGCCTGGCGCCACAAGACCAGGACAAACTGAGACAGTTGCTCGACTACGGGCACATGGCACGTGACGGACAAGAAGGCCGTGAGGCGCGCAGTTCAGTGGTGTTGCGGGTGGTCCCCCGTTTCGGGACGGTCTCGCCCTGGGCAAGCAAGGCAACCGACATCGCGCACAATTGCGGCCTGGGGGTCGTGCGCCGAATCGAACGAGGAATTCGCTACACCATCACTCCCGCGCGCGGGCTGCTGGGCGCCAAATCCATCGACGCGGCGCAATTGGAAACGCTCGCGCGGTGCCTGCACGATCGCATGACTGAAACCGTGGTCGACGCCTCGTTCGACGGACAGGCGTTGTTCGCCTCGCTACCGGGAAAAGCGTTGGAAACAATCGATGTCCTCGGGCAGGGCGCTGCCGCGCTTGAAGCCGCCAACCGGGACCTGGGGCTGGCGTTGTCGGACGACGAAGTCGCTTACCTTGATGACTCGTTCAAACGCCTGGGTCGAAATCCTACCGACGTCGAACTGATGATGTTCGCGCAGGCCAATAGCGAACATTGCCGCCACAAGATTTTCAACGCCGAATGGGTCATAGATGGCGTGGAACAGCCCAATACCTTGTTTGGCATGATACGGGCTACACATGCGGCGCAGCCGCAAGGCACGGTCGTTGCGTATTCCGACAATGCAGCCATTATGGAAGGAGGGCCCGCCGCGCTATTCCATGCGGGTGCGTCCGCAACTGGCGCGAACTATGCCTCGCATCAAGCCGTCGTCCATACCCTCATGAAGGTGGAAACTCATAATCACCCCACGGCGATCGCCCCATTTCAAGGGGCCGCAACTGGCGCAGGCGGTGAAATCCGCGATGAAGGGGCCACGGGCCGGGGCTCAAAGCCCAAGGCCGGGCTAACGGGTTTCACCGTGTCCAGTCTTCGTTTCAAGAATGCTCCGGAGCCCTGGGAGAGCGACAGCCACGGGTCGCCCGAGCGCATCGCAAGCCCGCTGGACATCATGATCGAAGGCCCCATAGGCGGCGCCGCTTTCAACAACGAGTTTGGGCGGCCGAACTTGTTGGGCTATTTTCGCAGCTACGAGCAGACGATCGGCGACACGCGCTGGGGCTACCACAAGCCCATCATGATCGCGGGCGGCCTGGGCAGCATCGATGGCCGCCTGACGCACAAAGATCCTATTCCCCCCGGCGCCTTGCTGATCCAGCTGGGCGGACCCGGCATGCGCATCGGCATGGGCGGGGGCGCCGCCTCCAGCATGAGCGCGGGCGCCAACAGCGCCGAACTGGATTTCAATTCGGTCCAGCGGGCCAATCCGGAAATCGAACGCCGCGCACAGGAAGTGATCGATCGCTGCTGGCAGCAGGGCAGCAATAATCCCATCGTGGCAATACACGACGTGGGCGCCGGCGGGTTGTCGAACGCCTTCCCGGAACTGGTCAACGACGCCGGCCGTGGCGCCATTTTTGAGCTCAAGCAGGTACACCTGGAAGAATCCGGGCTGTCGCCAGCCGAAATCTGGAGCAACGAGTCCCAGGAACGCTATGTTCTTGCCATTCTGCCGCAAGATCTCGAGCGTTTCCGGCTCATCGCCGAACGCGAGCGCTGTCCCTTCGCCGTGGTGGGGGTGGCCACGGAAGAGCGCCAGTTGCGCGTCACCTACGGTGAAGGCATCGAGGGCATCTCCAGCATTATCGAGCCGCGGCCCGAAACCGGCGTCCGACCGGTCGACGTTCCTATCGACGTGATCCTGGGCAAGCCGCCGCGCATGACGCGCGATGTGCGGCGTGCTGACAGCGTGGGCGCCGCGCTGGACTTGACGAGCGTAGCGCTGGAAGAAGCCATTGCCCGCGTCCTGCGCCACCCCACAGTGGCCAGCAAGAATTTCTTGATCACCATTGGCGACCGTACGGTCGGCGGCCTCAGCAGCCGCGACCAAATGGTAGGCCCATGGCAGATCCCGGTAGCCGATTGCGCGGTAACGTTGGCCGACTACGAGGGCGTACGCGGTGAAGCCATGGCCATGGGTGAACGCACGCCTATCGCCGCCATCGACGCCGCCGCTTCGGGCCGCATGGCCATCGTGGAAGCCTTGACCAATCTGGTCGCCAGCGATGTCCGCTCCATGAAACACATCAAGCTTTCCGCCAACTGGATGGCGGCCTGTGGCGTTGATGGGCAGGATGCCGCTCTTTATGACACGGTATCGGCGGTCAGCGTGTGGTGCCAGCAACTGGGGCTCTCCATTCCCGTGGGCAAGGATTCGCTGTCCATGCGCACCGCATGGACCAACGATGGCGAGCCTCGCCAGGTCGTCGCGCCCGTTTCGTTGATCGTCACGGCGTTTTCGCCGGTGACCGATGTGCGGGCCACGCTTACACCTCAGCTTCGCACCGATGCGGGCGACACGGCCCTTATCCTGATCGACCTGGGCTTTGGCCAGCAACGCATGGGTGGTTCCGTGCTTGCGCACGCCATCAACCAGGTAGGCAATAGCGTGCCTGACATGACCGACGCGAACGCGTTATCGGCTTTTTTCGCGGTCATACGCCAGTTGGCGGCCGAGGGTAAGATTCTTGCCTATCACGACCGCTCCGATGGCGGACTGCTGGCCACTGTGGCGGAGATGGCGTTCGCAGGGCATGTCGGGGTCTCCATCAATCTGGATATGCTCACCATCGATCCGGTCGCGGCCGATTGGGGCGACTACAAGATTCGAGCCGAGCAGGTGTCGGTGCAGCGCGACGAAATCACGCTCAAGGCCTTGTTCAACGAAGAAGCGGGGGCCGTCATTCAGGTGTCTTTGGGCCAGCGCGACGCGATCATGCAGCAGTTGCGCGCCATCGGTCTATCGGCGCATTCCCATGTGGTGGGTAGTCTGAATACCGACGACGAAATCCAGATATTCCGTGATGGGAACTGCATCTACAGAAAATCGCGCGCCGAACTCGGTCAGCACTGGAGCCAAGTCACCCGCCGCATTATGGCGTTGCGCGACAATCCCGACTGCGCCGAGGCCGAGTACAACATCTGGCAAGACACGAAAGACCCCGGCCTTTCCGCCCAAGTGGCGTTCGACCCTCAGGAAGACATAGCCGCGCCTTACATTGCCACAGGCAAACGACCGCGCGTGGCGATACTGCGCGAGCAAGGATGCAATAGCCAGGTCGAAATGGCCTGGGCCTTCGACAAGTCGGGGTTCGAGGCCGTCGACGTTCACATGACCGACTTGTTGTCCGGCCGCGCCAATCTTGCCGATATGCAGGGCCTGGTAGCGGTGGGCGGTTTTAGCTATGGCGATGTACTGGGGGCGGGCGAAGGTTGGTCGCGCAGCATACGTTTCAATGACCGCTTGTCCCAGCAATTCGCCGCTTATTTCGCGCGTACCGATACCTTTGCCTTGGGTGTATGCAACGGTTGCCAGATGATGGCGGCACTTGCCGGGATGATACCGGGCGCCGAACACTGGCCGCGGTTTACGCGCAACCAATCGGAAAAATACGAGGCCCGCTTGTCCATGGTGGAAATTCCGGCGTCGCCATCCTTGTTCCTGCAAGGCATGGCCGGTACCCGCCTACCGATCGCCGTCGCCCATGGCGAGGGGTATGCCGATTTTTCGGCGCAAGGTGACCAGGCCAAGGTGCGGGGCGCGTTGAATTTCATCGACAACCATGGCGAGCGTTCCGAACGATATCCATACAACCCGAACGGCAGCCCGGGCGGACTGGCTGGCGTCACGACTTCCGACGGGCGATTTACCGTCATGATGCCTCATCCGGAGCGCGTAACGCGTAATGTGGCCATGTCGTGGGCACCCGAACGCTGGGGCCAGCTCGACACAGGTGGATCCGAGTCGGCGCACGGCGGATACACGCCATGGCTGCGCATGTTCCGAAATGCTCGGGTCTGGCTGGGTTAATGTGTAAGGGTGGCGTATAATCCTGCTTTGCACGGAGAGTAGTTTTATGCGTCTCATTAAAAAAGCGCTAACCTTCGACGATGTGTTGTTGGTTCCCGCGTATTCTCAAATACTGCCTCGCGACACATCTCTGGCCACCCAGTTCACCCGCGACATCACCTTGAACATTCCGTTGGTGTCGGCCGCCATGGACACCGTGACCGAGGCGCGCCTGGCCATTGCCATGGCCCAGGAAGGCGGTATTGGCATCATCCACAAGAATTTAACGGCCGACGAGCAAGCGCGTGAAGTCGCGCGCGTCAAGCGCCACGAGTTCGGCATTGTGATCGATCCAATCACCGTCACTCCCACCATGAAAGTGCGCGATGCCATCGCGTTGCAACGCCAGCATGGCATTTCCGGCCTGCCCGTGGTCGAAGCCGGTAAATTGGTCGGCATCGTCACCAATCGGGACCTCCGGTTCGAAGACCGCCTAGACCTGCCCCTGCGCGATATCATGACCCCGCAAGACCGTCTGGTTACCATGCACGAGGGCGCGACGCTCAACGAAGCGCAGTCGCTCATGCACCAGCACCGCCTCGAACGCGTTCTTATCGTCAACGACAAGTTCCAACTGCGCGGCCTGGCAACGGTCAAGGACATCGTCAAAAACACAGAACACCCCAGCGCTTCCAAGGATCATCAAGGGCAGCTGCGCGTGGGTGCGGCGGTGGGCGTGGGCGAAGGCACCGAAGAGCGCGTCGAGAAACTGGCCAATGCCGGCGTCGACGTCATCGTCGTCGACACGGCCCATGGGCATTCCGCCGGCGTCATCGAACGTGTGCGTTGGGTTAAAAAGAATTACCCGAAAATCCAGGTTATTGGGGGCAATATCGCTACCGCCGCGGCGGCCAAGGCATTGCTGGAAGCCGGCGCTGACTGCGTCAAAGTGGGCATAGGCCCGGGTTCCATCTGCACCACGCGTATCGTCGCGGGTGTGGGCGTACCGCAAATCACTGCTATCGCCGATGTGGCGAAAGCCTTGAAGGGCACTGGCGTTCCATTGATCGCCGACGGCGGTATCCGTTATTCTGGCGACGTATCCAAGGCGCTTGCAGCGGGGGCGTCAACCTGCATGATGGGCGGCATGTTTGCCGGCACCGAAGAAGCGCCCGGCGAAGTGGTATTGTTCCAGGGCCGCTCGTACAAGTCGTATCGCGGCATGGGCAGCCTGGGTGCCATGTCGGACGGTTCGGCCGACCGGTACTTCCAGGACCCAACCAATAACGTGGACAAACTGGTTCCTGAAGGCATCGAAGGACGCGTGCCTTACAAGGGAAGCGTGATCGCCATTATTTACCAGCTTGTGGGCGGCATACGCGCCTCTATGGGCTATTGCGGTTGTGCATCTATTGAAGAAATGAGCAGCAAGGCGGAATTTGTCGAAATTACGTCGGCGGGGGTGCGCGAATCGCACGTCCACGACGTGCAAATCACCAAGGAAGCCCCAAACTACCGCGCCGAATAACCGTTATTCGCAACCCGCCAGGCTGCACAGCAGCTTGGTCACAAGAGACGGGGCCGACACCATTGCGTCGTGCCCCGTTTGCAATTCCATCCATGGCCAATCTGTATTGCTCTTGACCCAGTCACGCGATTCCTGGACGGCGCCGAACGATGGCAATGTGCAATGAACATAGGTGCTGGGCAGGCCGTTGCCTATAGGATGGTTTAGTTGCAGGGATGTCTCGTAGGTGCCCAGGGGTTGGGGCGTGAGCCGCGATTCGACGAATGCGATGTCGTCCGGTTCGGTCAGGCCCAAGCTTTTGGGACGCGGTGCGGGCAGTGCGGCAATCGGCTGGTCCGCCGCCACGGCGCGCAGCTTTTCCACGACGTCGGCGGGAAGGGTATCGAAGGTGCTTACGCCGCTTTCCAGTATGAAGGCATCGAGGTATACGAGCCGGCTGATACGCCGCGGCATCAGGTCGGCCACTCCGCTGATGACCAGTCCCCCGAAGCTGTGGCCCACCAGCGTTACGCCTGCTAGATCCTCCCACGTCAGTACGTTGGCCACATCCTGGACCAAGGTGTGCATCGTGACACCGCTGCCGGCCAAATGACTGCGCTCTCCAAGGCCGGTTAGCGTTGGTGTATATACTTTATGGCCTCTGGAACGGAGCTCGTCAGCCACCTTGGACCAGCACCAGCCGCCATGCCAGGCGCCGTGAACGAGTACGAAAATGTGGGGTGCAATTAGGGAAGTTGGCATGAAAAACCTATGATTTGAAGAGTAAAAGACTGCTGGCGACTAGGCCCGCTGTGGCCATCAACAGGGCGAAGCCCAGGTCGGCGCCAAAATAGGTATGGCTGAAGCTGAAGAATATGGGTCCGGCCAGTTGCCCTGCGGCAAATGCCGCCGTGAGTTTGGCCATTAACGCCCGCGCCCGAGGGCCGCCGATTGCCTGTGCTTCCTGCATGCCCAGCATTGTCACCACCATGAAGGTTCCGCCCACGCATAGGGCCGCGATCACGATTGCCGCGAGGCTGGGCCATACCGCCGGCAGGAATACGCCGGTTGCCATGACGAGCTGCGACGCCGCCCATAGCGTACGGCGGTGGAACGCGCCCGACAATCGCCCGATAAGCAGGGTGGAGACGGCAGCCGCCAGGCCGAACAGTGGCCAGGCCAAGCCGAAAAGTGCCGGATCGGAAACGAGTAGCCTTGCCTGCGCCGGCAAAAAAGTAGCAGGAAGTATATAACCGAAGCCAAAGAGGCCATAGCAAATTATCAGGGTCCAGTAGCCCCTGATCGGAACTTCTGGTTTCGATACGGTAGGCATCGGCGTCGTGGATGGCGACGCCGAGGCGGCCGCGTTTGCGGCATGGACGTGCGGCGGCTGGGACCATAGACCGCGGGCAGCCATTGTGCCGGCCAAGGCGACCGCGCCTAGCAGCATCCATGCATGCCATGATGCAACACGCGTCAGGCCCATGGCCAGGCACAGCGCGCCCGTAAGCGCTATACCGCAACCCACGCCGGCATAGACCAGGCCCGCCCGGTGCGATTGTCCCATTGCCGCCAGCCGGGTAAGGCAAATGGAAGACGTGCTGACCAGGACCCAGGCACTGGCGACGCCGGCGATGAACCGCAAAGCCAGCCAGCCCGACCAGGCCGACGTCATGCCCATTAGCGCGGTGGCGGCGACGACCACGAAAAGTCCCGCGCGCAACTGGATCACCGGGGGCCAGCGCACGAACGCCGCCATCAAGGCGCCGACGAGATATCCCAAGTAATTGGCGCTGGCCAGCCATCCGCCCTGGCTCAGGTCCAGACCGGCATCGTCCTGCATCATGGGCAGCAGGGGAGTGAAGGCGAAACGCCCGATGCCCATGGCGACAGCCAGGGCAATAAACCCCGCAAGCGAAAGTAGAACCGCCGACTGCCTGATGTGCATTTTCCTTCCCCGGTGACCCGAAACTGTAGCCTTCGCGCGGGCTTTCCGCCAGCGTAATCGGCCTCAATACGTTACATTAACGCCTTGCTTTCTTTTTTATGTCCTTGCCATGCACCAGCGCATACTTATTCTCGACTACGGCTCCCAAGTCACCCAATTAATCGCCCGCCGCGTACGCGAGGCAGGGGTTTACTGCGAAATTCATCCAGGCGACGTGGACAATGCGTTCATCGACGGGCTGGAAGGCCTCAAGGGCATTATTCTATCGGGTAGCCATGCATCGGCTTATCACGAAGAATCGCTCAAGGTCCCAAGCCGCGTGTTCGAGATCGGTGTGCCGGTCCTGGGCATTTGCTATGGCATGCAATCCATGGCCGCTCAACTGGGCGGCAAGGTCGAATGGTCGGATCATCGCGAATTCGGCTATGCCGAGGTGCGAGCACACGGGCACACCAGGCTTCTGGACGGCCTGCAGGACTTCATCACCACCGAAGGCCATGGCATGCTCAAGGCCTGGATGAGCCACGGCGATAAAGTCACCGCGCTGCCGCCCGGCTTCAAACTCATGGCGTCGACGCCATCGTGCCCAGTCGCCGGCATGGCCGACGAGGAGCGCGGGTTCTACGCCTTGCAGTTCCACCCCGAAGTCACGCACACCACGCAGGGCGAGGCCATCCTCGCCCGCTTCGTGACGGAAATCTGCGGCTGCACGCACGACTGGAACATGCCCGACTACGTCGAAGAGGCAGTAGCAAACATTCGCGCCCAGGTTGGCACCGATGACGTCATCCTGGGGCTGTCCGGCGGTGTGGACTCTTCCGTTGCCGCCGCGCTCATCCATAAAGCCATCGGCGACCAGCTTACCTGCGTCTTCGTCGATCACGGCCTATTGCGATTGAATGAAGGCAAGCAAGTCATGGAAACCTTTGCCGATCATTTCGGCGTCAAGGTCATACACGTCGACGCCACCGACCAGTTCATGGGCAAGCTGCAGGGCGTGTCCGACCCGGAAGCCAAGCGCAAGATCATCGGGCGCGAATTCGTGGAAGTGTTCCAGGCCGAGGCCGCCAAGCTCAAGAATGCCCGCTGGCTGGCTCAAGGCACGATCTACCCCGACGTGATCGAATCGGCCGGTGCCAAGACCGGTAAAGCCGTCGCCATCAAGTCGCATCACAACGTGGGCGGTTTGCCCGACACCCTGAACCTGAAACTGCTCGAACCCTTGCGCGAACTGTTCAAGGACGAGGTCCGCAAGCTGGGCGTGGCGTTGGGCCTGCCCCCGCCCATGGTTTACCGCCATCCATTCCCAGGTCCGGGCCTGGGCGTGCGCATACTCGGCGAAGTCAAGCACGAATACGCCGACCTGCTGCGCCGCGCCGACGCCATCTTCATCGAGGAACTGCGCAAGACCGAAGACAGCATCAGCGGAAAGAACTGGTACGACCTGACATCGCAGGCGTTTGCGGTGTTCCTGCCGGTCAAATCGGTGGGTGTGATGGGCGATGGCCGGACGTACGACTATGTCGTTGCGCTGCGCGCGGTGCAAACATCGGACTTCATGACGGCGGACTGGGCCGAACTGCCTTATGCCTTGCTGAAGAAGGTATCGTCGCGCATCATTAATGAAGTGCGGGGCATTAATCGGGTGGTCTACGACGTATCGAGTAAGCCGCCTGCGACCATAGAGTGGGAATGATCTAGCGTTGTCTCACGCCGTTTCAGTACGTCTCGTGACCCGTTGAAAATATTTGGTTGACAAGGGGTTAGACGTCTCAGGGCGTCTAACCTTTTTTCATGCCATCTTGGGCAAATTGACGGTAGTCGTGACGGTATCTTTGGAAGCGGTAAGAAATGCTGCTTTTCATACCGTCAGATGGGCTGACGGTATCAGGCGGCAAGCTAGAGAGAGGCTGATTTGCTGACTGATAAAGCGCTGGCGGCGCTGAAACCCAAGGACAAGATATTCAAAGTCACCGACCGGGACGGCATGTACGTGGCCGTGCTGCCAACGGGCACAATTTCCTATCGCTATGACCACCGTCTGAAGGGCGGGCGCGAGACGCTTGTGATCAGGCGCTACGACCCTAAGTGCAGGGGGACTCAGGATCCCGACGAACTTGATTACGGAATGTCCCAGTCACTACGCGATGCCCGCACGTTGCTCGATCGGAGGCGGCGCGATGTGGAGCAGGGCGAGTCGCCATCGTGTGCCAAGGTCGATAAGCGTATGGTGGACGGATTTGCGTGCGACATAGTGCCGGGCGACTATCCTGAGTTGGTGTAATGACCCAGGAATCTGCTTAGTTTATGCGGCTAATGCAAAGGCTTCAGCCGGGGTATTCATAGCCAGCGCCTGGTGTGGGCGCCGATGGTTATAAAAGCGTATCCAGTCGCAAATCACACCGCTGGCATGCTGCAGTGTTTCGAACCGGTGACGGCGGGCGCATTGCTCTTTAGGCGTACCGATCACCCCCGCTGGACCATGCCGTTTTGCTGCGGGCAGTGTGGCGTGATGAACTCCTGGCGAAGGCCATAGCTACGCGCCAATGCCGTATAGCTGCGAGAGGTAGAAACGAGCCCATTGTCGGACCGTAGAAGGAACGGCGCGGGAACACGGCCCAACGTGCCGAATCGGGCGATCAGGGCGTGCTCCAGCGCACTACTGGCCGTCGTCGCCATGCCGCTGCGGGACAGATGCCAGCCAAGCGGCGCTCGGGTATGACAGTCAATAACCAGAGCCAATGTTGCCCAGTTATCACGGCCTGCCCACATCCGGCAGAGGTTCGTCGACCAGCGTTCGTTCGGCGCGCTCGCGACCGACGGCACAGCCTTGATGCGAGGCCTAAAGCCAACCGCTCGCTTCTTCACCTGCCAGCCTTTGAGCTGGAAGATGCGCTGCACCGTATTCTTGTTAAAACCCAATAGATGCGCCACTGTGTGGTAGCCAAACGAGGGCGACTCCTCGATCATGGCCTTGATTGGCTTGACGAACTTTGGATCCACTCTAGGTGCGGCCTTCACGGGTTTTTAGTACACCGTGCGCCCAGGGAGATTGAACCACTGGCACAGCTTGGCGATCGAGACGGTGTATCCGTCGGTTTTAAGTCCCTGGCGGATCGTCTCGATCATTTCTCGTCCTCGCCCAACAGGGACTGCAATTTTTTTCTCGCACGCAGCTCC
>DATJBV010000062.1:0-80664 GCA_035515055.1 Candidimonas sp. | reverse complement strand
CGACGATATCGGCGCGCAGATCGTGCTTGGCAACACCTTTCACTTGTGGCTGCGGCCCGGCACCGACGTGCTTGATAAACACGACGGCCTGCACGGCTTCATGCAGTGGAATAAACCCATACTGACGGATTCCGGGGGTTTCCAGGTTTTCAGCTTGCACGGCATGCGCAAGATCACCGAAGAGGGAGTGAAGTTCGCCTCGCCCATCGACGGCAGCCGCCTGTTCTTGACGCCCGAAGAATCCATGCGCATCCAGCGCGCGCTCAATTCCGACATCGCCATGGTGTTCGACGAATGTACTCCGTACACCATCGACGGCCGGCCGGCGACGGCCGAAGAAGCTGCCCGTTCGATGCGCATGTCGCTGCGCTGGGCCAGGCGGTCCCGCGATGCCTTCAATGAGCAGGAAAACCCCAATGCACTGTTCGGCATCGTGCAGGGAGGGATGTACGAGCACCTGCGCGACGAGTCGTTGGCCGGCCTGGTCGACATAGGGTTCGAGGGCTATGCAATCGGAGGGCTGAGCGTGGGCGAGCCCAAGGAAGACATGATGCGCATCCTGGCGCATGTCACTCCCCGGCTGCCGCAGAATGCGCCTCGCTACTTGATGGGCGTGGGCACGCCCGAAGACCTGGTCGAAGGCGTGAGCCGCGGCGTCGACATGTTCGATTGCGTCATGCCCACCCGCAACGCCCGCAACGGCTGGCTGTTCACGCGCTTTGGCGATATCAAGATACGCAACGCCCGATACCGGGACGATACGCGTCCTTTGGACCCGACGTGCGCTTGCCACACCTGCAGCCGGTTCTCGCGAGCCTACCTGCACCATTTGCAACGGGCCAAGGAAATTACGGGGTCGCGTCTTAATACCTTGCACAACTTGCATTTTTACCTGACCATCATGGACGAAATGCGAACCGCAATTGCCGCGGGCCGTTTCCACGAATGGCGCGAGCAATTCACACGCGACCGCGCCCGCGGTATCGAATAGCCCAGATATCGCTACAATATAAAGTTAACCAAACAAACCTCAGGAGCATTCGATGCCCGCAATTGACACCTTGACACTGATTACCGCACAAGCCGCCGCCGGCGGGGAAAACGCGCTGATGGGCATGCTGCCCATCATCCTGATGTTCGTCATTCTGTACTTCCTGATGATTCGTCCGCAAATGAAACGCCAGAAAGAGCACCGCAACATGGTGGCGGCCCTGGCCAAAGGCGACGAAGTCATCACGACTGGCGGCTTGCTCGGTAAAGTAACCAAGGTCAACGACAGCTACGTCACGATCGAAATCAGCATGCTGGGCGACAAGCCCGTCGAGACCGTATTGCAACGCACCGCCGTCACCTCGATCCTGCCTAAAGGCACCATCAAGGCGCTCTGATCCGATGTGCGCACCCCGGACCGCGTCCGGGGCTCTTTCCCCGCTTTGGCCTATTTGATCGACGATGAACCGCTATCCTCTCTGGAAATATCTCACCGTAGCCGTAGCCCTGATAATAGGTCTGCTGTATACGTTACCCAATTTTTTCGGGGAGTCACCCGCGGTGCAGATTGCCGGCGCCAAATCCACCGTCAAGGTGGACAACGCCGTGCTGGATCGGGTGCAAAGCCTGTTGGAAAGCAGCAAGCTCAATCCGACGAGCGCCTATTTCGAACAAAACGGCCCCATCGGGACCGTAAGGGTTCGGTTCGATTCGGCCGACGTACAGCTCAAGGCGAAAGACCTGATCGAAAAAACGCTTAATCCCGATCCGGCCAATCCCAGCTATACGGTGGCGCTGAACCTGCTGCCTGCCTCGCCAAACTGGCTCTCCGCCATGGGCGCCAATCCCATGTACCTGGGCCTGGACTTGCGCGGCGGGGTGCACTTCCTGCTGCAGGTCGACATGCGCGGCGCCCTGACCGGGCGCTATGACTCGCTGGCAAACGACGCGCGCAACACCCTGCGCGAAGCCAAGGTAAAAGTAGGCGGGATCGAGCGCAGCGACTTGTCCATCGTTTCCACGTTCGAAACAGAAGACGCTCGCGACGCGGGGGCCTCCGAGTTGCGCCGCGCCATGCCAGACATGACGTTCACCAACGGCAGGGCCGGCGCGGGCGAGTTCGCCCTTATAGGCAGACTGACGGAAGCAGCGGTAACGCAGGTGCAAAGCAATGCGTTGAAACAAAACATCACCACCCTGCACAATCGTATCAACGAACTCGGCGTTGCCGAACCCATCATTCAGCAACAAGGCGCCGACCGTATCGTCGTCCAGTTGCCTGGCGTGCAAGATGTGGCGAAAGCCAAGGAAATCCTCGGCCGCACGGCTACGCTGGAAATCCGCATGGTCGACGACTCGCCGAGCGCGATCGCAGCCCTTAACGCCGGCACCGTCCCGTTTGGCCTGGAACGCTATAACGACCGCGACGGCCGCCCCCTGCTGCTGCGCCGCCAGGTGATTCTTACCGGTGAAAACCTGCAAGATGCCCAACCCGGCCGCGACCAGCAAACGCAGCAGCCTTCAGTCAACCTGACCCTGGACTCCAAGGGTTCCAGAATTTTCCGCGACGTCACCCGCAACAATATCAACAAGCGCATGGCCATCGTGCTGTTCGAGCAAGGCAAAGGCGAAGTCGTCACCGCGCCCGTTATCCGCAGCGAAATCCCGGGCGGACAGGTCCAGATCACCGGCAGCATGACGGCCCAGGAAGCGGCCGACACCTCGCTGCTGCTGCGCGCCGGCGCGCTGGCCGCGCCTATGGAAATTATTGAAGAGCGCACCATCGGGCCAAGCCTGGGCGCCGACAACATCGCCAAGGGCTTTTACTCGACGCTATACGGCTTTATTGCCATCGCGGTCTTCATCATTGTCTATTACCGCCTGTTCGGCGTGTTCTCGACACTAGGGCTGGCATTCAACGTGCTGCTATTGCTTGCGGTGCTGTCCATGTTGCAGGCCACGCTGACGCTGCCGGGCATTGCGGCCATTGCCCTCACGCTGGGCATGGCCATCGACTCCAACGTCCTGATCAACGAACGCATACGCGAAGAGCTGCGCGCGGGCGCGTCACCGCAGCAGGCCATCCACTTGGGGTTCGAGCGCGCCTGGGGCACCATACTCGACTCCAACCTGACCACGCTCATCGTAGGGCTGTCGCTGCTGGCCTTCGGCACCGGACCCATCCGCGGTTTCGCCGTCGTTCACTGCATCGGTATCCTGACCTCGATGTTCTCGTCCATCGTCGGCGTGCGCGCCCTCGTGAACCTGTGGTACGGCAGCAAGCGCAAACTGCAAAGCATCTCCATCGGCCAGATCTGGAAGCCCAAACAAGACTAGGCGCCGCATGGCGCGCTGCGTCGCGGCGCGCCCATCATCACATTCAGGCAAGAAAGAACCATGGAATTTTTCCGCATCCACCGCACCATCCCTTTCATGCGCCATGCCCTGGTGCTGAATCTGATTAGCCTTATTACCTTTGTGCTTGCGGTGTTCTTCATCGCCACGCGCGGCTTCCACCTGTCCATCGAGTTCACCGGCGGCACCGTCATGGAGGCGCATTATGCCCAGACGGCGCAGGTCGACGAGATTCGCGGCGCCATCAATTCGCTGGGCTATACCGATTTCCAAGTGCAGAACTTCGGCACGTCGCAAGACGTCATGATCCGGCTGCCGCTGCGCGAAGGCGAGACCTCCGCCGGCCAGAGCGACAAGGTCATGGCCACGCTTAAAGCCAAGAGTCCCGATGTCGAGCTGCGCCGCGTCGAGTTCGTCGGCCCGCAGGTCGGCCAGGAACTGGTCACGAACGGCCTTATGGCGCTACTATCGGTCATTATCGGCATCATGCTTTATCTGGCCTTCCGGTTCGAATGGAAGTTCGCGGTTGCCGGCGTGGTGGCCAACCTGCACGACGTGGTGATCATCCTTGGCTTCTTCGCCTTCTTCCAGTGGGAATTCTCGTTGGCCGTATTGGCCGGCGTTCTTGCCGTGCTGGGGTACTCAGTGAACGAATCCGTGGTTATCATGGACCGCATACGCGAAAACTTCCGCAAGCAACGCAAAGCGTCCGTGCAGGAAGTCATCAACAGCGCCATCACCCAAACCATTTCCCGTACCGTCATTACCCACGGTTCGACCCAAATGATGGTGCTGGCCATGCTGTTCTTCGGCGGCCCCACCCTGCACTACTTCGCTCTCGCCCTAACCATCGGCATCTGGTTCGGCATTTACTCATCGGTGTTCGTTGCCGCGGCCATTGCCATGTGGCTGGGCGTCAAACGCGAAGACATGGTCAAGCCAGTCAAGAAAGACGATCCTGGCGCCGAAATCGCATAACGGACACGGTCATACACGGCGATCATTATGCAAGAAACAACGCTCAAGCGCGCCTCCGCGGCGCCTTCCCCCAAGTCCAGCGGACTGCTGCTTCCCACCGAACCCCAGCCGCGGGCAAAGACCCGCAAGCTGTTCATACGCACCTTCGGCTGCCAAATGAACGAATACGACTCGGACAAGATGGCCGATGTGCTGCGCGCGGACCAGGGCGTGGAACTCACGCAAAACCCGGAAGAAGCCGACATCATCCTGTTCAACACCTGTTCGGTGCGCGAAAAGGCCCAGGAAAAGGTTTTTTCCGATCTTGGACGTGTACAGCACCTGAAGTTGAGCAATCCTGATCTCGTCATCGGCGTGGGCGGCTGCGTCGCCAGCCAGGAAGGCGAAGCAATCGTGAACCGCGCGCCTTATGTCGATGTCGTGTTCGGACCGCAGACACTGCACCGGCTGCCGGAACTGATTGCCAGGCGGCGCGCATCGGGCCAGGCACAGGTCGACATCAGCTTTCCCGAAATCGAGAAATTCGATGCCATGCCGCCTGCCCGGATAGAAGGACCGTCCGCGTTCGTGTCCATCATGGAAGGATGCAGCAAATATTGCAGCTTCTGTGTTGTGCCCTATACGCGCGGCCCCGAAGTCTCGCGCCCCTTCGACGATGTGCTGGTCGAAATCGCCGACCTCGCCGACCAAGGCGTCAAGGAAGTGACGCTGCTGGGACAGAACGTGAACGCGTATCGCGGGCCGATGGCCGATAGCGCCGATATTGCCGACTTTGCCATGCTGCTCGAGTACGTGCACGAGATTCCCGGTATAGAACGCATACGCTACACGACGTCGCACCCCAAGGAAATGACCACCCGGCTAATCAACGCGCATGGCTCGCTCCCCAAGCTCGTGCCGTTCTTGCACTTGCCTGTCCAGGCTGGAAGCGACCAGGTCCTGGCGGCCATGAAGCGCGGCTATACGTCGCTGGAGTTCAAATCCATCGTACGCCGCCTGCGCGCGGTGCGTCCCGACATCACGCTTTCATCGGACTTCATCGTCGGCTTCCCGGGTGAAACCGAGGCCGACTTCGAAAAAACGCTGTCTCTCATCCGCGACGTGGGATTCGACCAGTCCTTTTCCTTCGTTTATTCGCGCCGCCCGGGAACGCCCGCGGCCGACTTGCAAGACGACACGCCCAAAGAAGAAAAGCTGGCGCGCCTGCACCGCCTGCAGGCGCTGGTCAACGAACAGGCAGCCGCCATCAGCGAGTCCATGGTCGGCACCATCCAGCGCGTGCTGGTCGAGAAGCCGTCGCGCCGCGACCCCAACGAGTTATCGGGGCGCACCGAAAACAACCGTATCGTCAACTTTGCCGGCGGCAGCCGCCTGATCGGACAGATGGCCAACATACGTATCCTGCATACCATGGCCAACACCCTAAAGGGCGAAGTCGTGACGGTCTCGGCCAAGGACACGGAGAGCGCATGACGCGAGCCAGCCGCGGCAAGCCGGTGAACGTGCAACTGGACGGGGACAACACCCACCTGGCCAATTTGTGCGGACCGCTCGACGAGAATCTGCGCCAGATCGCCGATGGCTGGAACGTCAGCCTGAACCGGCGCGGCGACCGCGTCTCCATCACGGGCGACCAGGCCCGCGCCGCCGCCACAGCGCTACAGTGGTTTCACCAACGCGCGGTGCACAAAGCCTTGTCGATCGACGACATACAACTTGGCATGGTCGAGATGGGCGCCGGGCGTCTTCCCGAAACCGCCGAGGCGATCGTTGCGCCGCCCGCCCCCGCGGAAGCCGCGCCGGTCACCGACCAGAGCCTTAGCCTGCGCACCCGGAAGACCGACCTGCGCCCCCGCACGCCACGGCAGCGCGACTACCTGAATCAAATCCTCAGCCACGACATCACCTTCGGCATTGGCCCCGCCGGAACCGGCAAGACCTGGCTGGCCGTCGCTTGCGCCATCGATGCGCTCGAGCGCGAAACCGTCCAGCGCATCGT
The DNA here is from genome assembly GCA_035515055.1 of Candidimonas sp. GTDB lineage: Bacteria > Pseudomonadota > Gammaproteobacteria > Burkholderiales > Burkholderiaceae_B > Pollutimonas. Next base: position 74,342 of record DATJBV010000062.1, on the reverse strand, counting down.
CCTGACGCGCCCGGCGGTAGAGGCCGGCGAGCGCCTGGGCTTCCTCCCCGGCGACCTGGTCCAGAAAGTCGACCCATACCTGCGTCCGCTATACGACGCGCTTTACGACTTGATGGGTTTCGAGCGAGTTCAACGCCTGTTCGAAAAGCAAACCATAGAAATCGCGCCGCTTGCCTACATGCGCGGCCGTACGCTCAACCATGCCTTCGTCATCCTGGACGAGGCGCAGAACACGACGCCCGAACAGATGAAAATGTTCCTCACGCGCATCGGTTTCGGCAGCAAGGCGGTGATCGATGGCGACCCTTCCCAGGTAGACCTTCCGCGCGGGCAGCTCAGCGGGCTTACCCATGCGGTCGATGTGCTTGAATCGGTCCAGGGCATCGCCACGACACGCTTCACCAGTCGCGATGTGGTCCGCCACCCCTTGGTGGCCCGCATCGTCGATGCCTACGAAAAGGCCGGCGATCATGTCGCCTGACCTGTCGTTTTCCGTACAGTACGCCACGCCCGCACCCGAGCTTCCGCGCTGGCGTCTGCGCGCATGGGCGCGTCATGCGATCAATGGCATTGCCCGGGCGCGCAGCGGCCGGGATGCCGAATCGGCCATGCCGCCGTTCAAGGCAGCGGCACTGACGTTGCGTCTGGTCGATGAAGAAGAGGGCCGCGCCCTCAATCGCGATTACCGGCAGCGCGACTATGCCACCAACGTCCTGACCTTCGAGTACGGCATCGACCCGGACGGCATTGCCCATGGCGACATCGTCTTGTGCGTGCCCGTCCTCCTTCGAGAAGCGCGCGAACAGAACAAGACATTGCTGCACCATGCGGCCCACCTGACCCTGCACGGCGTGCTGCACGCCCTGGGCTACGATCACATCGAACCCGACGAGGCCAGCCAAATGGAGGCGATCGAGATCGAGATACTTCGCAAATTGGGCATTCCCGACCCATATCAGGCGTAAAGCCCTCAACCCCGCATGGCGATTTCGGTTATGCTAAAACTCCTTGTAACCAGTCCCTTGGACAATGTCAGAACCTAGCTCACCCGATGCCGATCCTCGACCGGCGAAAACCACCCCTAAATCTCTGTTCGGTCGCCTGACGGCGTTCATGAGGCCCTCCGAACCGGAAGACCGCGACGATATCAAGGCTGTCCTCGAGGCGGCACACGACAGGCAAGTCCTCGATGGCGACTCCTACGCCATGATCTCGGGCGCGCTCGAAGTCGCCAACCAGACCGTCGCCGATATCATGGTTCCGCGTTCAAAAATGGATATGCTGGACGTCAGCAAGCCATTGGCTGAAGTCTTGCCCGACATCATCGAAACCGGCCATTCGCGTTTTCCGGTGTACGAAGACGATCGCGACAATATCGTGGGCATCCTGCTGGCCAAAGATCTGCTGCTGTCCATCACCAATCCGGCAATCGACTTGCGCCCGCTGGTACGACCGGCCGTCTTCATTCCCGAAACCAAGCGTCTTAATGTGCTGCTGCACGACTTTCGCAGCAGCCGCAACCACCTCGCCATTGTCGTCGATGAACACGGCGGCACTTCGGGCCTGGTAACCATGGAAGACGTACTCGAACAAATCGTCGGTGAAATCGAGGACGAGTACGACGAAGATGCCGAAAAGACCATCTTCCAGACCGGCACCAATAGCTGGCGCGCCATGGGCATCACGGAAATAGAAGTCTTCAACCGCAGTTTCAATACGGATCTGCCGCACGACGACTACGATACCCTCGGCGGCTGGCTTGCCGCTGAACTGGGCCGCATCCCGCGCCGCGGCGACAGCATCAGCCACCAGGGCTTGAATATCACCGTCGTGGGCGCGGATGCCAGACGGGCCTTGTGGCTGCATATCCAGCTCGACAATCCCGACCCGATAGCACCCGCCCCCGGCGACGAGTAAACGGCCTTGAATTACTTCGACCATGTCGGCAGGCATCATGTCAGCCTGCTGTTGCTAGGCGCGGCACACGCGCTTTCGTTCGCGCCGGGGCCGCTGCCCGCATGGGCGCTGCCCTTCGTGCAGATATTCACGCTGGCCATTCTTGCCTACCATGTCTTCAAATCAGCCTCGCTGCGACAGGCGGCGTTGTATGGCTTTCTTTTCGGCGTGTCGAATTTTGCGCTGGGATTCTACTGGCTGTACATCAGCATGCATTACTACGGCGGGCTGGGTGAGGCGTCCGCCGCCGCTGCCGTCGCATTGCTGGCGATAGTGGAAGCCCTGTTCATCGTCTTCGCAACGACGCTCGCGCGCTGGCTGGCGGCGCCCTACCTGAAGGCCTATACCCATTACGGATGGCAACTCTTCTTGGCGTGCATATGGGCGTCGGCCTGGACGCTGGCGGAGTGGCTTCGAGGCACGCTGTTTACGGGCTTTCCATGGCTGAACATAGGCTACGCCCACGTCGAAGGCGTACTGGCCAGTTGGGCCGCCATTGTCGGCGTGTATGGCCTGGCCTGGCTGGCAAGTTTCGCTTCCGCCGCCATCGGCCTGTTGGCATGCGCGAAAGATACCAAGAACGACGCCAAGGCCGCCGTGGCCGTAGGCGTGGCGCTTGTGATCGGCCTGGCAGGCATCGCCTTGAGCCATATCGGCTGGTCCAGTCCCCACGGCGAGCCACTACTGGTGCGCCTGGTGCAAGGCAATGTCCCACAATCGGAAAAATTCGATCCGCTGTTGCTGCAACAAGGCGTGCAAACCTACATGAAGCTGGCGGCCCTGCCGCCCAAAGAAGCCGGCGGCGAACCGGACCTCATCATCCTGCCCGAAACGGTAGTGCCTCTTTTCCAGGATCGTGTCGCACCCCGGCTGTGGGAAGACTGGCTGGACATTGCCCGGCAGCGCAATGCGCGCCTGCTCATGGGTGTGCCGCTCCATACAACGCAGAACGGGCAAGAGCGCTATACCAACAGCGCCATCAGTTTTGATGGAGGCACGCCCCTGGCCGCGCTCGCCACGGGCAATGTGGACATGCGCTACGACAAGCAGCATCTAGTGCCTTTTGGGGAATTCGTGCCGCCCGGCTTTCGCTTCTTCGTCGATGCCATGCAGATCCCTCTAGGCGACTTCGATCGCGGGAACGTGCGCCAGCCCTTGTTCGCAATCAAGGATCAAATGCTGGCGCCGGATATCTGCTACGAAGATGTCTTCGGCGAGGAAATAATCCAGTCGGTCCGTGACAGCCAACAATACGGCCGGGGTGCGACGATACTGGTCAACATCAGCAATCTCGCATGGTTTGGCGACTCATGGGCGCTGCGCCAGCACCTGCAGATATCGCGCATGCGCGCGCTGGAAACCGCCCGGCCCATGATACGCGCCACGAATACCGGCATGACCGCGGCGATTGCTCCCAACGGCGAAGTCCGGGCCGTGCTGGACCCCATGCAAAAAGGCGTCCTTGATGTCGAAGTGCAAGGCACGAGCGGCATGACGCCTTACGTGAGATGGGGAAATAATCCTGTCTTGGCATGGACGTGCTTGACCCTGCTGGCCGCCCTTCTCATGCGCCGCCGCGGGTGGCGTCAGGAATAGTTCAGGGCCGCTTCCGCTGGCGCTGCGGGACTTTCCCAGTCGTCGATCAAGCGCTGGAACTGATTAGCCGGAATGGGGCGCGAGAAGAAGTAGCCCTGCGCATAGTCGCACTGGGCGGCCATCAGCAAATCGCGCTGGCTCGCCGTTTCGACACCTTCGGCAACGACCTTCAAGCCCAGCCGGTGCGCCATGACGACGATCGCCTCGCACAAGACCAGGTCATCGGTATCCGGCGCAAGATTGCGCACAAACGACTGATCGATCTTGATGTAGTCGATGTGGAACTTCTTCAGATAAGAAAGCGACGAGTATCCGGTACCAAAATCGTCGAGCGCCACTTGCAGGCCCGCATCACGGAACGCCAGCAGGTTGCCGCTGACATCCGGACCGGCATCCATCAATAATCGTTCGGTGATCTCAATCACTATGCTGTCGCCCGGCAGATGCAGTTTTTCGAGATAGGCCAGCCACTTGCGGCAGTCCAGGCCGTCGGCCACGAACTGGGCAGGCGACACGTTCACACTGATTTGGAAATTGGCATGGCTGTTACGCCACTGCGCCGTTCGACGGGCGGCTTCATGAAAGACCCAGTCGCCAATGCCGACGATCATGCCGCTGTCTTCCGCAAAGGGGATAAACTCGGCGGGGCTTACCTGGCCAAGCTTGGGATGCTCCCAGCGGATGAGCGCCTCGGCCTTGCATATCTTGCCGGTCCGCAAGTCGACGATAGGCTGGTAGTGCAATACAAACTGGTTTTCGTCCAGGGCGCCCACCAGGTCGCGGGTCAATTGGCGCCGGCTATTGGCATGCTCCTGCATGGCACTTGTAAAATAGCTGAACTGGTTTCGGCCCTTGTCCTTGGCCGCATACATTGCCAGGTCCGCATTCTTCAGCAACTCTTGTGCATTGGCCGCGTCGGCGGGAAAGAGCGTGACGCCCATGCTGGTCGATATGGAAGCGACTTCGCCGCCCAGCTGGTACGGTTCCGCCAACGCCTTCAACGTTTGATGACATATCCGTTCGACGACGTCGGTATCGTGAAGCTCGCCGATGATAATGGTGAACTCGTCGCCACCCAGGCGCGCCACTGTATCGGTTGCACGCACGCATTTACCCAGGCGGTTGGCCACTTGCTTGAGCAGCTCGTCGCCCATGCCGTGGCCCAGCGTATCGTTCACGTCCTTGAAGAAATCCAGGTCCAGGAAGACCAGGGCGATAGGCAGTCCGCTGCGTTGGGAACGTGCAATCGCTCGATCCAGGCGGTCCTGGAATAATTGCCTGTTCGGCAGGCCCGTGAGGTGGTCGTAGTTTGCCTGACGCCAGATGAAGGCATCGGACTGTTTCTTCTTTGTGATGTCGGAGAATAAGCCGATACGGCAGCGTACCGAACCATCATCGTTGTAAGACGTGCTGATGGTTAGCCGTTCGGCATACTCTTCGCCGTTCTTGCGCCGGTTCCATACGTCGCCCTGCCATTTGCCTGTGGTCGTCAGCGCATGCCACATGGCCTTGTAAAAACTCTTGTCATGACGCCCAGAGCTTAGGATGCTAAGGCGCCCGCCCAGGACATCGAGTGCGGCATAACCGGTAATGGAAGAAAATGCCGGGTTGACGTCGATGATTACGCCATTGGCGTCGGTCACCACCATGGCGTCGCTGCTGGTCTCGTAGACCAGCGATGCCATGCGCGCGGAAGCTTCGGTCTCCTTGCGCTGCGTGATGTCCATGGCGATGCCCATGACCACTCGTTCACCGTCTAGCTCCATTTGCGACCCGAAAATTTCAACCACGATGCTGCTTCCGTCTTTACGGCGTCCGCGGCGCTCGTGCCTGCCCCCGCCAATATCGCCGGCCAGGCGTTGCCGTACGGCATCCTTGGCGGTGGCGCGCTCGTCCTCTGCAAAGATGTCGAATGCATCCAGGGTGGTCAGCATCTCCTCACGTTCATAGTGGAATATCTCGGCCATTTTGTTATTGACGAATCGGAAACGGCCGTCCTTGACGATATACACGCCCACCATGGAATTCTCGGCAATACCCCGAAACATGGCTTCCGCGCGTTGAAGGCTTTGCCTGTCCTGCTGTATGTGGTTGACCAGCCTGCCTATATGTTCGGCTGAATCGTTGAAGGCCAGCGCCAGCTGGCCGATCTCATCGGACGACTGGAAAGCGACGCGGGCGTTGTAGTTGCCCGCAGCCAGCTCTTTACAGTGCGCCGCCAACTGGCGCAGCGGCATTACTGTCTGCCGCCGCGTGAGGGCGAACGCGCCAAACAGCATGAGCATGTCGACCACGAACAAGGTATACATAAGCAGCAATGCATGTCTTTGGGTGGCTTGGCTTTCCTCTACGATGGAGCCGATCAATGCTTCTGTGTTGCCCAGTAGCCGGGTGGCGTCGTCCATGACGGCATAGCGCAACGCCACCCGCTCGGTGAACTGTTCGCTATCGTTGACATGGGGGGTGATGGATGCGGTAAGCAGGTTCAGGACATTGTCGCGGTAGCTTGCCCACCGATACTTTACGGCGTCCAAGGACGGTGCATGCGCGGGCGACAGCCTGCGTATGTCCTGCCCGAACACCATATTGCCATTTTGAAGCGCATCCAGGAATGTCTCGAACTGCTGCATGCTGTCTTCAATACCGTCGGTACCCGGCCCTTGCCCAGACGACATATTCACCGTTTCAAAGGCTATTTTCTGGCTGAGCATGCGCAACTTGCCGGCGACATTGACCGTGGCAGCCACCCCATTGAACTCGTGCAGCATGCCCTTGACCAACACTATGTTGGCCGCCGCAAAGACCAGTACCAACAGGAAAATCGCGCCGACCTTCTGACCAATGCTCAACGAGGCCGCCGGACGCGAGCGTCGGGGCGGCCCTGCAAGTTGCGGTGTTTTGAGTTTCATGGCGTTAGTTTTTTTCGTTCGTCGCTGTCCGCTGCATAAAAGGCGGATGGAATGTCGGGGTTTACCATGATGACCTAAGTTAGCCACCGCCGGCTTGATTGTTGTCACAATCGGCAACAAAACAACGTTATCCCGCCGCTGTTTGACTAACGGCCCGCCTAACCGTTGCGCCAATACGACGGATGAGCTGAATCGGTCATTGGGCGTTTGATACCGTGGCTAGGTACAGGACACGTCGCAACTGCGGCGCCGGCACGTGCCTCGTCGCATCGCGAGCTGGCGTGGGCTCGGAAACCCGGAACAGACACGAGCTGGAAGCCCCCCTACCCGCCCCTGACTTGCACACATTCAAAATATCATGCATAATCTCGCTTCTTCGCTAGACAAGCCAGTACGGGGGTATAGCTCAGCTGGGAGAGCGCTTGCATGGCATGCAAGAGGTCAGCGGTTCGATCCCGCTTACCTCCACCAGTCCAACGAAGACCACGTAGTACCAGCAGTAACGCGTGTTTAATATGCTACAATGCGCAGCTGTTTTGTCCGGTCCCCATCGTCTAGAGGCCTAGGACACCACCCTTTCACGGTGGGTACAGGGGTTCGAATCCCCTTGGGGACGCCAGCTTTTTTAGTGGCCCAAGTAGTACACCGCTGCGGAGCGGTAGTTCAGTTGGTTAGAATACCGGCCTGTCACGCCGGGGGTCGCGGGTTCGAGTCCCGTCCGCTCCGCCAAGATTAAAAACCCTGATAATTCATCGAATTATCAGGGTTTTGCGTTTTAGGGCCGCCGTGCCTTGCGGCCCCACATCGCCACGCCGCTTAGTGCTTCATTTGACCTTGATGCCCGTGTGCCGTCGGCGCGGTGGTCAACGGCTTTACGGGCGCATCGATGCGCAAGGACTCCTGTTTACCCGTTGCGTCCTCGAAGACGAGAGTCATCGGGACGACGTCCCCTTCCTTCACCTGCCTGCGCAGTTCGATCAACATGATGTGATAGCCGCCCGGCTTCAGTTCCACCGCGCGTCCCGACGGCAATGCGATGCCCGAAACCTGCCGCATCTTCATGACATCATCCTGCACCGCCATTTCGTGGATTTCCACAATATTGGCTGCGTCAGATTCCGCCCGTACCAGCCTGGCGTCCTTTTCAGCAGTCAAACGCATGAATGCGCCGGTGGCCTGTTGCTGCGCAACGGTGGCACGCACCCAGGGGTCTTCGATGGCGACCTGTGCGTGAGCTGTGGATACGGCCATGGCGGCCAGTACAGCGGCGCCCATGGCGCGGAGTATTAATTTCACGATGCATCCTCAAGAGGTGATACTGACTGCGGAAAAAAGTAAATGGAGGCCGGCGCTCACGTCAGAGAAAGGATATGGCGTATGTCTTCCGCGCATTCGTCGGCGCTAAGCGCATGCCCCAGTCCCAGGCGCAGCTTGCCCCGCGCATCGAATACAAAGCTGATCGTCGTATGGTCCATGGTGTAGGAGCCTCCGGTCGGCACCTTTTGGTAAAACGCCTTGAATTCAGTCGCCGTTTCTCGTGTTCGCCGCATGTCGCCATATAGACCGAGAAATGCAGGATCGAAGGCGCCTACGTATTGTCTTAAGACCTCGGGCGTATCGCGCTCGGGATCGATCGTGATGAATATGACCTGGAGCGCGTCGGCATCGTCGCCCAGCAGACGCTTTATTTCTGTCGCACGAAATAAGGCCGTCGGGCAAATATCGGGACATTGTGTAAAACCGAAGAACACCATCACGGCCTTGCCGCGAAAGTCGGCCAAGCCGCGGTCCCTGCCATCCGGGTCGGTAAGACGGAAATCCCGCCCAAAATCCAAGCCGCTAAGATCCGCTCCATTCAGGTCGGCGCTAATGCTGTCCGCGAGCGAGCCAGTCTTGTTGCAACCGGCAAGGCCGAGAGACAAGGCACCGATACTGGCAAGAAACATGCGTCGTGATTTGAGAAGGCTCATTGGGATCTCCTTGGAAATCCCAATGTAGCCGCCTTGCCGTCCGAGTCGCTTGACGCCTATCAACCTCCTCAACTAAACAGCAAAGATGAAACGTCGATTGACGACACCTCACGAAAATTACGAATGGTTTCAAATTCGCTAAAGTCCAACATGACGGCCGGGCGGCCGCCATTTTGCGGAAGATACGTTCAGCTTCGCCCAGCTTCGTTTAACGGCCGTAAAAATAATGAACGTTACTGCTGGTAACCGCTTGCCGCCCACTAAGGGGCCACCTACGATAGCAAGCCTGTCTAACGAACTCTGGAACATCATGGAAGCCATACAGCCTGTTGAGCGGCCGTCGAACACGTCCGTGGCGGTTGGCGGTCGCGCTTGGACCGTGCAATCGATCATTGACCTCTACGAACTGCCATTCCTGGACTTGATATTCCGTGCTCAGGCCGAGCATCGAAAATTCCATAAACCCAATAACGTACAGCTTTCCAGCCTGCTCTCCATAAAAACCGGAGGTTGCCCGGAAGACTGCTCTTACTGCCCGCAGTCGGCCCGTTACGACACGCCAGTGGAGCAGGAAGCCCTCATGCCGGTGGCCGACGTCCTGCGCGCCGCCCAGGAAGCAAAAGACGGAGGCGCTCAACGGTTTTGCATGGGCGCGGCGTGGCGCTCGCCTACCGCGCGCCAGCTCGATAACGTGATCGAGATGATCGAAGGGGTGAAGTCCCTGGGCTTGGAAACCTGCGTCACGCTGGGAATGCTCAAAGATGGGCAGGCCCAGCGCCTTCAGGAGGCCGGTCTGGATTATTACAATCACAACCTGGATACGTCCCCGGAGTTCTACGGCAGCATCATCTCGACCCGGACGTATCAAGACCGGCTCGACACGCTCGATCGCGTACGCAGCGCCGGCATCAACGTATGTTGCGGCGGCATCATCGGCCTCGGGGAATCGCGTCGTGAGCGCGCCGGCCTGATCTCGCAACTTGCCTGTCTGGATCCGTATCCCGAGTCGGTACCGATAAATAATCTGGTTCAGGTACCTGGGACGCCTTTGGCCGATACACCGGCCGTGGATCCTTTCGAGTTTGTCCGCACGGTAGCCATTGCCCGCATCACCATGCCTCGCGCGGTGGTGCGCCTGTCGGCCGGGCGCGAGGAAATGAGCGATGAATTGCAGGCCTTGTGCTTTCTTGCCGGGGCAAACTCCATTTTCTACGGCGAAAAGCTACTGACCACCGGAAACCCCCGTCTATTGCAGGACCGGGCCTTGTTCGAACGCCTGGGACTTAATCCCGGGCCGCAACCCGCCCTTCCCTCCTTTACCCAGGAAGCTACATGTACACCCTGATTATCAGCATTATCTGCAGCGTTGCGGTATCCGTGCTGCTAAAGATCGCCCGCGCCAAGAATATCCAGGTCGAACAGGCCATCGCCGTGAATTATGTCGTGGCTGCGGCGCTCTGCATGCTGGTGTTGCGTCCCAGCCCCGCGTCGCTGTTGAGTCCCAGTACGCCGTGGTGGGTGCTGATCGCGCTGGGCATCCTGCTGCCAACGATCTTCCTTGCCATGGCGGGTGCGGTCCGCCATGCGGGTATCGTGTTGAGCGACACCGCCCAACGCCTGTCGCTGTTTATTCCCCTGATCGCCGCCTTTGTCTTATTCGGCGAAAGCGTGTCCGGCAGTAAGCTGGCGGGCATTGCCGTAGCATTGGTGGCCCTGGCCTGCCTGCTCGTGAGGCCCAGGCAGGCAGCCGGCGGTTCGGGCGAAACACGTATCGCCGCCCTGCTGCTGCTTGCGGTCTGGGTCGGCTACGGAACGATAGACATACTGTTTAAGCAAATGGCTAAAAGCGGCGCCGCATTTTCCAGCAGCCTGCTGGTGGCCTTCGCGTTGGCTGGAGCACTGATCTTCCTGCACCTCATCCTGAAGCGCACCGCCTGGACGCGGCGCAATATCGTGGCGGGTATCGCACTAGGGTTGCTGAATTTCGGCAATATCTATTTCTATATCCGTGCGCACCAGGTGTTCCCTGAAAACCCCACCCTGGTTTTCTCGGCGATGAATATAGGCGTTATTTCGGCTGGCACCCTGGTCGGCGCGGGCCTCTTCAAGGAGCGCCTGTCGTGGATCAATGTATTGGGCATCGTCCTTGCCGTGAGCGCCATTGTTATCCTGGTTCCGCGATAACGGGTTTGTCTGAAACGTCGCTTTCGACGTCGACGCGCGGATCCAATGCGGCAACCACATTGGAGCTTTGCAAGCTATCGGACATGGGCACGAAATGGGTGGGAGCATCTTCGCTGAGGTTCTCGCCCGTTACCTTTTGCGGCCGTACAAAAACGACGAGTATGGCGGCACACGCGGAGACAAACACGAAGTACATGCTGGCATTCAGTTCGCGCATCAGCAAGCCGACGATAAGCGGGCCGACACATGCGCCCAGTCCGTACACCATGTATAGAATGGCGCTCAGGCCGACACGCCGGTCCGGGTCGACGTTGTCGTTTGCGAATGCGGCTCCCAGGGGGTACAGCGTGAACTGCAAAATACCGAAGACGCACGAGAAAAGCAGCAAGGCCCAATAGGGAAACGTCCACCACCCCCATAGGGGAACGGCAAGCAATGCCAGGATGACGGCATTCACCCGTATCAGCCCGACACGGTTGATGCGGTCCGCCAGCCAGCCCAGGGGCCACTGAAAGAGCAGGCCGGACGCGACCGCGGCCGCCAGGAAAACGGCCACTTGGTCGCTGCTTAGGCCGACGCGCGTGGCATAAACCGGCGCGAGTCCATAAAAAGCGCCCGTGATCGTGCCGGCCACGAACAATACGGTCAGCGACATGGGTACGCGCGCGATATAGTACTTGGCATGAATGGGAACGGGCACCTGGAGCGCGGGATGCAGCCGGCCGGTAAGCGCGACGGGAATGAGGCACAACGCGGAACACATGGCGACGAAGATCAGGGGCTCGTAGTTCAGGCTCGGAAATAGCGTCAGGGCAAGCTGGCCCAGGACGGTGCCCAGGCTGGAAAACACCATATAGAAGGCAAAGACGCGTCCACGCTGGTGATTCTCTGTTTGTTCATTCAGCCAGCTTTCGAGCACCATGAACTGCGTCACCATGGCAACGCCGGCAATGAACCGAAACAACAGCCAGATCCAAAGATTGTCGACCAGCGCCTGGGCGAGCACCGTCACGGTGACGATTGCCGCGCTGGCAACATAGGCGCGGATATGGCCGACCTGGATGATGAGCTTGTGCCCTCGGCGCGCGCCGAAGACCAGGCCAAGGTAGTACACGGCAATGACCGCGCCCACCCAAACCTCGGACACGGACTCCGCCGTGAGGCGCAAGCCCATGTACGTATTGAAAAGCCCCGATCCGATCAACAGCAGCAATGTTGCTAAATAAAGAGACGAGAATGCTGCAACCATCTTTACCATTGAAATACGGGGCTCCGGGTGAAACTATGGGTGACGCTAACCGAGCTGGCCTAGCAGCGTCTGGGCATCGCTGGTCTCGAGTTTGCCACCGTTTTCTATATTCAACTGCTGGACGACGCCGTCGTCCAGCAATGCCGAGAACCGCTGCGCTCTTACGCCGAGTCCGCGGGCAGTCAGGTCGAACTCCAGGCCCAGCTTGCGAACCCAATCTCCGTTGCCGTCGGCAAGCATGCGCACGCGTCCGTCGACCTTCTGATCGCGGCCCCATGCACCCATCACGAATGGATCGTTGACCGCTACGCACCAGATTTCGTCGATGCCCTTTTCCTTCAGCTTGTCATGCGATTCGACGTAGCCCGGAAGGTGTTGCGAGGAACACGTGGGCGTGAAGGCGCCCGGCACCGCAAATACCGCGATTTTCTTTCCTTTGACCATGTCGGCGACTTCAAACGTATTGGGACCGACAGCACATGATTCTGTCGCGGTTTCAACGAACTCGCTTAGCGTGCCGTCCGGCACGCGTTCTCCAACCTGTATGGACATTGCGTCACTCCTGGTTCTTCGTTAGACATAGGAAGGCGCCGTTCCGGCGCCGCAGCCAGTGTAATCATACGACGGCGGCTCGGCCAGGCGCCCATGATTGCTTGGGTTGATACATATGCACACCAAACATCGGGCGCACTAATCGTGCGCCGCGATTCCGTATATCATAAGGCTATCATTATGGGCCTATCCACAGGCTGAACGCCTGGGGTCGCACCGGTCAACAACTATCAGGTTATACGCAATGAATTCCAGTTCCGCCGCCGAACCCGTCCTGAGCCATCTGGATGAATCCGGCCAGATCCGCATGGTCGATGTCAGCAACAAAGCAACCTCGCAGCGCACCGCCATCGCCGAAGGCCGAGTGCGCATGAACGCCACCGCTTACAAGCTGCTGTCAGCTCAAGATAACGCCAAGGGCGAGGTCTTGAACACGGCGCGAGTAGCGGGCGTGCTGGGCGCCAAGCGTTGCGCCGACCTTATCCCCTTATGTCACAGCCTGCCGCTGAGCTTCGTCGGCATCGAATTTTTCCCGGACGACGCAAGCTGTTCCATTGCGGTGCGCGCCACCTGCCGCACCGACTACAAGACCGGCGTCGAAATGGAAGCCATGACGGCATGCAGCATTGCCGCATTGACGATATACGACATGTGCAAAGCGGCAGACAAGGGAATCATCCTGGAAAATATCCGCCTCATCTACAAATCAGGCGGCAAAAGCGGCGAGTGGCGAAATGATTAAGGTCTTGTATTTTGCGCATGTCGCCGAACTGACCAAGCACCGGGAAGAGGAATGGCCACTGACTGATCCGATCTCAGGTTCGGGCTGGCTCGCGGCGCTGGAAGCGCGTTACCCCCAATTGGCGCCGGTCTCGCGCCTGAAGTTAGCGGTGAATCAATACCACGTCGGACACGACAGCCTCATCCGCCCGGGCGACGAGGTTGCCGTTTTCGAGCCCGTCACCGGAGGCTGATCATGGTAGTAGTTCAGGAAGCCGACTTCGTTGCGGCAGTTCTCGTCGAACAATTACGCGCCAGCACGGCGGGCAAGGCGGGGGCCATCGTCACCTTTACCGGTTATGTGCGCGACTATGCCGAAAATGCGGCCACTCGCACCCTGTTCCTGGAGCATTATCCAGGCATGTGCGAGCGCGAGATCGAAGCGCTATGCGCCACGGCAAGATCCCGCTGGCAGGTGTTGGACTGCCTTGTGGTCCACCGGGTGGGCGAACTTCACCTGAAGGACCAAATCGTTTTTATTGCCGTCGCCAGCGCACACCGGGGCGATGCGTTCGCCGCCGCCCAATATCTTATCGACGCATTAAAAACGCGCGCGCCCTTCTGGAAGCGCGAGACCCTTGCCGACGGCACACAGTTCTGGGTCCAGCAAAAAGACGCCGACGCGCAACAGACGTCGACATGGGAATCACCTTCACAAGAACAAGGCCTATCATGAGCAAAGCCAATACCAGCCGCCCTCCCGCCTCGCTTGCCTGCGCCATCCTCACGATCTCCGACACCCGCACGCCACAGAACGACACATCCGGCGACTACCTGGCCGACAGCCTGGCGGCGGCGGGCCATCGCTGCGAACACCGCGCGATCAGCCAAGGAAATCTCTACCAAGTCCGCAAGCAGATCAGCGACTGGATCGCCGACGAAACCATCCAGGTCATTCTTACGAATGGCGGGACCGGATTCACGCACAAGAAAGCCACGGCAGCAGCCATCACGCCGCTCCTGGATGTTATCGTGCCCGGCTTCGGCGAGCTGTTTCGCCATCTTTCGTACGTGGACATCGGCACGTCGTCATTGCAGTCCGACGCCTTCGCCGGTTCAGCGAACAATACCCTGGTCTTCTGCATGCCCGGTTCCACCAATGCATGCAAGACCGCCTGGGACGGCATCATCAAGGAACAGCTGGACAGCACGCACCGACCCTGCAACTTCGGGACCCATTTCGATGCTTGATTTCGATGCCGCTCAAACCCGGCTTGCCTCTGCCGGCGCCCCACCCGCCATTACGGAAACCTGCGCGCTCTACCAAACGCGCGGACGCATTCTGGCGCAGACGCTATTTGCCACAGTCGATATGCCGCCGGCGGATAACAGCGCCATGGACGGCTATGCCATTCGCTTTGCGGATTATGCCCCCGGCAAACGGTTTCCGGTGCAGCAACGCTGCTTTGCCGGCGACCTGCCGGAAACACTGCAACCCGGCAATGCCATCCGCCTGTTCACCGGCAGCCTGATTCCCGAAGGCGCCGACACGGTGGTCATGCAGGAAGACGGCGACGAAACCGGCAATGAATTCGAGATCAAGCGGCCGCCTCAACGTGGCAGCCATGTGCGCCTGCAGGGCGAAGATACGCGCCTGGGCGAGCAACTGCTGGCCAAAGGCACATTAATACGCGCTGCTGAAATGGCGTTGCTGGCCTCGCAAGGCTATGCCGAAGTGGCGGTCTACGCACGGCTGAACGTCGGCATCCTCACCACCGGGGACGAACTCGTCACGCCCGGGCAGCCGCGCGGGCGCGAACAAATATACAACTCCAATGGCCCCATGCTGGCCGGCCTCCTGGAAAACATGGGCGCCACTGTCGCGCACGTACTGCACGCGCTCGATACACCCGAATCCTTGCAGGACGCTTTCGAGACTCTATTGCGCGACTGCGACCTGGTGATCACGGTGGGCGGCGTTTCGGTCGGCGAAAAAGACCTGGTGAAACCCACGATCGAAAGCCTGGGAGGAACGCTGGACCTTTGGCGCGTCTGCATGAAACCCGGCAAGCCCGTCGCGCTGGCGCATGCCAACAACAAGCCTATTGTCTGCCTTCCCGGCAACCCGGTCAGCGCCTATGCCGTCTTCGCCGTCTTGGTGTCGCCGTTGGTCCGCACCATGCAGGGCCGCGCCCAAATCATGCCGGCCCCGCAGTATGCCCACTTGGCCGCCGGTCGGAAGTTCCACGAGACGCGGGAAGAGTTTCTTAGGGTCAGGGCCGAATCCGTTGCCGAGGGGCTACGCCGCCTCACGCCCTACGCGCAACAAGGCTCAGGCATTATCAGCTCCTTGCCATGGGCCGACGGCTTCGCGCGCATTCCCGCAAATACGGAGGTAAACGACGGCGATATCGTGCCGTATTACGACCTCTTGCACTGGCTGGGCTGATCCTCGGCCCGGCATAAGTCCTCTGGCGTATTGAGGTTGAAGAAGCTATTCGGGAGGGCCGGGAATTCCACAACCTTGGCGGAGCTGCGCTCCATCCAGTCCTGGACCCTTCGTTCCCCAGCTTGCAAATAGCGGCGCAGGCCGGCGGCATGACGTGCGTGAACCAGTGCGCATAAAGGCTGCGTCCGTGCCGCGCTGGCATGCGCCAGGCCTGATCCGCCGCTTATCGCTGCTTCCAGCAGGCGTGAACCCAGGTCATCGGGCATGCAAGTCACGTCGACCGGAACCACCAGTAACCAGGGCGTCGCTATTTGCGCCAGCGCCGATGCAATTCCGGCCAATGGGCCGAGGTCTGCCCCGAGCTCCGGGTCGTCGGCAACGACGCGGCCGTATGCGGCATAGACGTCGAGATGCCGGTTCGCGCTGATAAGGACTTCATTGACCTGTGGGGCGAGATAACGGCGGGCATGCGCGACGAGCGGCTGACCGTGGAGCTGGACGAGGCCTTTTTCCACACGTTCCCCCGCGCCGGCGTACCGCAGGCCCTGCATGCGGCGACCTTGTCCGCCTGCCAGTATGAGTCCGCTTAGTTCGACGCGCGGGTTCATCCGCCGATGTAGCTCATTTCTATTTTTTGACGTTGCACGGTTTCCTGGCCGCGTACTTCGGAATATCGGTCGTTGCGCTGTTGCCATATGCCGCCGATATGCTCGGCGAGCGCCTGGTCGTTGGCGCCGCTGCGCAACAGGCCGCGTACGTCGTAGCCCTGCGATGCGAATAGGCATAGGAACAGCTTGCCTTCAGGGGATAACCTCGCACGCGTGCAATTGCCGCAAAACGGTTGAGACACGCTGGTAATGACGCCGATTTCCCCGCCGCCGTCCTGATACCGCCAGCGCGTGGCGACCTCGCCCCGATAACCGGCCGCGATGGCGGCGAGGGGAAATTCGGCCGCGATGCATTCCCGTATTTCGGCACCCGTGAGTACTTCCCGTAGATTCCAGCCGTTCGTACTGCCGACGTCCATGAATTCGATAAAACGCAGGATGTGGCCCGTATGGCGAAACTTTCGCGCCATGGGCAGTATTTGGCTATCGTTCAAGCCCTTGCGCACCACCATGTTGACCTTGACGGGAGCCAAGCCGGCACGTGCCGCCGCATCTATGCCCTGCAAGACGGTGGCGACGCTGACCTGGCTGTCGCTCATGCGTTCGAACATGTTGTCGTCGAGAGCGTCGAGACTGACCGTCACACGCGATAAACCGGCGTCTTTCAGGGACTGCGCCTTGCGTTCCAGCAGAGTGCCATTGGTCGTGAGCGTAACGTCGATATGGTCGCCCTCGGGGGTGGTCAGGCGCGCAAGCATTTCTACGAGCCTTTCTATATTCTTGCGCAATAAGGGTTCGCCGCCCGTCAGGCGTATCTTCTTGACGCCAAGGCCGACCGCAATAGCGGCGACCCGGGCGATCTCTTCAAAACTGAGCAAGGACGCATGCGGCATGAATTCGTAGTCACTGCCGAAGATTTCCCGGGGCATGCAATAGGTGCATCGGAAATTACAGCGGTCAGTGACCGAAATACGCAGATCTCTAAGTGGGCGATGCAGCGCATCACGAATAGGCTTGTTCATGGCGACATAATACCTTGCCTGGCACGTCTTTTCGTCGTCTAGTCGCTTTCCTTGACGCGGTACACCAGCACGGCGGTTTTTGCCAGGCCAAGAACCTTGACCGTAACGCTGCCCAGCAGCAGGCGCGACAAGCCGCTGCGGCCGTGGCTCCCAATGAAGATAAGGTCGCAACCCTCTTCTTCGGCGGCCTGGACGAGGCCGTCGGCGACGTTGAAGTTGGAAACGGCTTTCCCGGTTGCCTTCACACCGGCCGTCTCGGCGCGGTCCAATACCAGCTTCAAGTACTTCTTGGCCTGCTCTTGCGCCGTCTTGTCGTAGTCTTCGTCGGTGATGGCGTAGGCGGCGGCCATGCCATCGAAGCCCACCGTCGCGGCAAACGGCTGTGTTACATACAAGGCAACGACTTCGGCGCCGATTTCACGAGCGAAGCACACGCCCTTGTTGGCGGCCTGGGCCGACAACGCCGAACCATCTGTAGGAATAAGTATTTTTTTAAACATGGCTGGTGCTCCCTCGTTATAAGATAATTTAAAGCTTAACCGCAAGCTACCACAAAATCGGTCGACGCAGACACCCGGAATTGAGTTAAGTCAAAGGCGCTGGGCGGCGGCGAACAAGTGTGTGCAACGCGTGCCGCTACGGCAAAAGGCCAGCACCGGTGCCGGCAGCTCGGTCAACAATTGGGCGAACCGCCGCACATCTTCCGGCGTTATAGCACCGCTCACGACGGGCTGGTATTCGATCGTGAGACCGGCCGCGCGCGCAGCGGCCATCACGTCCGCCGACGTGGGCTGATCCGGTCCGCCTTCAAAGTCGGGACGATTGATAATGACGCTTTTGTAACCGGCCTTGGCGACTGCCTGCATGTCTGCGGGCGAGAGCTGCGGCGCCACCGCAAACTCGTTGCTGATAGGATGGATAGGTACAGACATGGGCAACTCCAGGTGTATATACTCGTGAACATTCAAAGAAGGAAAATAGCATGACCGGCAACATCGTGGTTCGCAATGCCATGCCGGACGACATGGCCAGCGTACAACTCATTTATGCAGAGCATGTCCTGCATGGCACGGCAACCTTCGAAGAGGTGCCCCCCACCGAAGACGAAATGCTGGCCCGCCGGGCCGGGGTCCTGGAATTGGGCTTGCCTTACCTCGTTGCCGAGGTGGACGGCAATGTAGCCGGCTACTGCTACGCCTCGCTGTATCGTCCCCGCATTGCGTATCGTTATACCATCGAGGACTCCGTGTATCTTGCTCCCCGGTACTCAGGCCGCGGAGCGGGCAAGGCCCTGTTGTCGGCGCTCATCGATCGCTGTGAGGCGGGCCCATGGCGCCAGATGATCGCCGTCATTGCGGGCAACCAAAACGTCGCCTCGATAAGCCTTCATCGCAGCCTGGGCTTCAGGCATGCGGGCACCCAACCGGCCACCGGCTACAAATTCAATCAATGGATAGATGTCGTTTTCATGCAGCGCCATCTAGGCGAAGGCAGCAGCACCCCGCCACGTTCTTAGACCAGCACGATGCCGCAATGTTGCATCAGCTTGCCCATCAGCGGGCTGGCGAGCGTGCGGTACTCGGCGTGCCGCTGCTCGGCCAGGCTGCCGTCGCCGAACCGGCTCGCGGCCGGGTGGCACATGATCAAATCGCCATCGACGGCGTTGCTGAGCCACTGACGCAACAGCGCGGCATAGCCGTCGGGGCCTCCCTTGAAGTCATACACACCCAGGAAACGGCGATTCATGCTGTAGCCCGCCGCATGCGCCGCACGTGCCAGCGCGCGCGACCCAAGACGGTCGACGACGGCCGCTTTAAGACGCAAGCGCGCCGGCAATCCGGCCATAGACCCAGCGCGCGTACTGCGCAACCATGGCCGTTTCGCACCATAGCGCCGGTCAAGCTCCTCGAGCAGGGCTGTCCTGATTTGTGGGAACTGATGCACATGCTGGTGACCGTCGACGAAGTCAGGGGCACGGCCCATGCCGGCTTCGAACAGTTCGAGTTGATGGACGATCTGACGGCGTACGGTTTGCATGTCGAGCTGGCGCGACCACGCCGCCATGATGAGCGACGGCAGCGAGTAAAAAAGCCCTTCGGCTCCCAAGGCTTCCGTGAAGTTCAAGTGCAAGCCGGCCTGAAAGCCGCGGGCTTGTGCGCAAGCAATCTGCAGCGCCTTTGCACTTGCCGCGAACGCCGGGCCCTGCGAGAGGCAACTGGTGGCGCTCAAGCGACCCATGCCGGCCAATTCCAGAATACCCGCGTCAATAGCGACGCTCATGCCGAAATCGTCGGCACAGATCATAATGCGCGTTGTGTTACCTTCGACCAAGTATCCTCCGGAATCAAGAATCAATGCAAAAACTCGCACGCCAGGTTGTCTGGTTTGTTGTCGTCGGCTGTGCCGCCGCCTCCACCCATTGGCTAGCCGTGGTGGCGCTGGTTTCCACCATGGGCCTGGACCCCTTGGTTGCCAATCTGGCCGGATGGCTGCTGGCTTTCGGGGTCTCGTTCGTGGGGCATTACCAACTCACCTTCCGGTTTCAACGTGCTCCCATTGCCATGGCCGCCCGTCGGTTCTTCGCCGTGTCCGCGGCCGGGTTTGCCGCGAATCAGCTTGCCTATGCTTGGCTTCTGCACGCCACCACCCTGCGTTACGACTACCTGCTTGGCCTCGTCCTGGCCGGCATTGCCGGCGTCACCTTCATTCTGGGTCGCGTATGGGCGTTCCGTCATACGCCGTAACGCTGGCGCGCGCCACTGGCGCCAGACCCCGACCCACCTGGCGGCGCAACAGGTAAACGGGCCGATTCTTTACCTCGCCGAAAATCCTGCCTATATATTCGCCAACCACGCCCACCGAGATAAGCTGCACGCCGGCGAAGAAGAGCACGACGGTGATCAAGGTCGTCCAGCCCTGGACCGGATCGCCATAGAGCAGGTTCGAAATGACGATGACCAGGCCGTAAAAAAAGGACATCATGGAAATCCCGATGCCGAACAAGGTAAGCAGACGCAGCGGCCATGTGGTGAAAGACGTGATGCCGTCGACCGCAAAATGAAACAGGCGCAAGGGGCGAAACGTGGTTGTGCCGTGCAGACGCTCGGGCGGCGAATACATTAGCGGTTCAGATCGGAAACCTACCCAGGCAAACAGCCCCTTCATGAAGCGGTTGCGTTCCGGCAGCAGCATCAAGGCGTCTACCACGGCGCGGTCCATCAGGCGGAAGTCGCCCGCATTCTCGGGCACGTGCAAACCGCCAGACGTGCGCATGAGTCGATAAAAAGCCCGCGTTCCCCACCGCTTGAAGGCCGATTCGTCGTCGCGCGTTGCGCGTACGGCGTATACCATCTCCACGCCTTGCCGCCACCGTGCAACCATTTCCGGAATGAGAGCCGGCGGATGTTGCAAGTCGGCATCCATGCAGACGACCACGTTGCCGCGGGCGGCTTCGAGTCCCGCGGTAAGTGCCGCCTCTTTGCCGAAATTCCGGGAAAGCTGAAGGTAGACTATATTCGGGTCCTGTGCCGCCCAGCGATGCATCATGGCAGGCGTGCCGTCGGTGCTGCCGTCGTCGACCACGATGATCTCGTAAGCCGGCGTCAACGACTTAAGGACTTCCGTCAGGCACGGTAGAAGAACGTTCAAATTGGCGTCTTCGTTCAGACAGGGAATAACGCAAGTCAGCGAGGGAATTGGCAATACGTTGATAGACATCGGCATGGGGGAATAGCAGGCGAAGAGCGGTCCGGCGCGCGGAGCGGATGGTGTGTCAATGTACAACATTTCATTTCCATGTGCTTGCGCTTCCCTGTCGTGCCGGCGTTTCAATTGACGGCGCCATCATAATTTCATAAGATCACTTTCAAATGAATCTTTAAGCGCCAGCCATGGACCGTAACGAACTTTGCACCCCTGCCGAAATCTCCACCCTGGTCTATCGCTTTTATGACCGCATAAGGGCCGACGCCAAGCTGGGTCCTGTATTCAACACCCATATCACCGATTGGGACACGCACCTTGAGATCATGGTCCGTTTCTGGTCGTCCCTGCTGCTTGGCGCAGGTTCGTACAGCGGGACCCCTATGCCGCGCCATATCGCCCTTCCCGACCTCGACGCCGGGATGTTTACGCACTGGCTGGCCTTGTTCCACGAAACCGCCACCGAACTTCCCAACCGGGCTTTTGCCCAGCGCGCCGAAGAATTCGCCACGCGCATTGCGCGCAGCCTATGGTACGGCTATCAACTCAACAACCACCCTGACCGCACACCCTCGGAGCTGAAACATGGCTGATCCGCTACACATCCACGACGGCAAAGCCTCGGCGCCCGCAGGCCCCGATCTCGCCGCCTTCCTGAGCCTGGGTTTCCGCCCCCTATACATTGCCGGTTGTGCTTGGGCGCTGGTCTCTATTGCCTTATGGATTTTCTTCCCGCAGTTTATCGCCCAGCCGTTGACGGCGGTGGCCTGGCATGCCCACGAAATGCTGTGGGGTTTTATTGCCACCATTGCAGTGGGCTTCCTGCTCACCGCCAGCGCCACCTGGACCGGTTTCAATCCGCTCAAAGGGCGCGGCCTGGCGCTGGTTTGCCTGCTATGGGTGGTGGCCCGCATCGGCTATCTGGTCGACGGTCAAGTTGCTTTCTGCGTAGCCGCCATTGCCGAATCGGGCTTCTTCGCCATCAGCGCGGCATGCCTGATGCGCGTCATGATCAAGGGCAAGAGCCGCCGGAATTATGGTCTTCCGCTGCTGGTTCTCGGCCTGGGCGTCGCCAACGCCTTATATCTGGCCGCCGCCTTGCAAGGCGACTACATCTTGCTCATGCGCCGCTTCGACCTGGGCCTTATCTGCATGGCCATCATCGCCTTGCTCATCGCCAGGCGCGTCATCCCTTTCTTCTCGATGCGCATGGTGCCCGGCCTGCAACTGCCCATGCAAGTGCGCACGGGCCACATCCAACTGGCCCTCAGCGGTGCCGCCATTCTGTTCGGGATCGTGGGTCTGCCCATGCCGATGGCTCTGGCGCTTGCACTGGTCGGCCTGCTGAGCCTGTGGCAGGTCGCCTGCTGGAAACCGCTGGCGGTATTGCAGAAGCCCATGCTGTGGATACTTTATCTGGGCTATGCCCTGATGGGAATCGGCTTGATATTTGCCGCCTTGCATGTCAGCGGATATGGCGCCGGCGTTCTGGCACGGTCCGCCACCCACGTGCACCTTATCGGCATGGGCGGCTTTGCGGTACTGATCATCGGCATGGTCACGCGCACGGCCCTGGGCCATCTTGGGCGCCCTCTTGCCATGAGTCCCGACATGATGGCCAGCTACCTATTGATGGTCGCCGCCGTTGCACTGCGGCTGGCTGCGCTGTGGCCCTCGACTGCCAGCGGATGGCTGTTGCAGGCTGCCGCCTTGTGCTGGATCGCATCCATAGGGGTGTACCTATGGCGCTTTGCGCCCCTGTTGATACGGCCACGCTACACGCCGCCTGTCACGCCCGCCGCAAAGGCGCCGATCGCAGGATCGACCCTGAAGCCCAAGTCGTCATGATCATGGCCAATTTATTTCGGACGGCAGCATGCGCCTGACGACCATGACCGACTACGCCATGCGCCTGCTGATGTACGTCGGCAGGCATCCTGATCGCCTATGCACCATTTCCGAAATCGCGCAGGCCTATCAGGTGTCGGAGCCGCACCTCATGAAAATCACGCATCGCCTGGCTCAGCAAGGCTGGATAGAAACCGTGCGCGGCAAGAATGGCGGCATGCGCTTGAGCCGCCCGCCCGATCAGATATCCATCGGGGCGGTGGTGCGCGATACCGAAAACGACATGGATCTGGTCGAGTGTTTTACCACCGGCGGCAATTGCACGCTAAGTGGGCAGTGCGGGCTTACCGGGATCGTGAGCGGGGCGTTGCAAAAGTTCCTGGCGCACCTGGATCACTATACCCTTGCCGACCTCCTGGAGCCCGTGAGCAATTGCCACAGCGGGTCCGCTCTTGGGCCCGGCGAACACGTCGTTACTCTGGTCAGGCAGCCGCCGCAGGCCAAACCACACTAGCGGTCGAAGTGGCCCAGCATTTTGATCAGCATAGGCCGGACGGAACGCAGCTCTTCCAGGTGGGTGGCCGACAATTCCGCCAGCTTGCCCTCAGCCAGCGGCGTGAGGGCAACCAGGACACGCCGACCGTCGTCCGGGTCGCGGATCCGGCGCACGAGATCCATGCGTACCAGGCGATTGATGAGCTCGACCGCGCTGTGGTGGCGGATGAGCAGGTGCTCGGCAACGGCGCCCACGCTGGGCGCCGCCACAACGCCCAAGGCCTTGATAATTAGCAAGGCCTGGTGCTGCTGCGGCATCAGGCCTTGCGTTGCCGCGGCCGCCTCGCTGAACGCCATGAATCGGCGCAAGGCAAGCCGGAACATGGCCAACGCGTGGTAGTCGGCCGTTGTAGGAACTTCTTTGGCAGTCTTGATCGTATTGTGATATGACGTCATGCAGTTCCCTGGCTATGGATCAGACAATATCGCAACGCACGGTTATGGGGTGAGCGCGCAGCACCGAAATGACGGTATCGTCGACCTTGCCCTCGACATCGGAAATAACATATCCGATAGGCCCGCGGGTTTGCAGTTGCTGGCTGACGATGTTCAGGCCATGTTCGGCCATCATGCTGCTTAAGCTACCCATGGCGCCGGGCAGGTTGCGGTGGACATGGAGTATGCGTGCCGTTCCCGCGATTTCCTGGTAAGGAATTTCTGGGAAATTGACAGCCCCCTTCGTTGTGCCGCTGAGCGTAAAGCGCAGCAGCTTTTCGGCCACTTCGCGGCCGATGTTTTCCTGTGATTCTTGCGTGCTTCCGCCAATATGAGGCGTAAGAATGACGTTGTTCATGCCGATAAGCGGGCTGACCAGCGCTTCGTTCGAGCTTTTTGGTTCGGTCGGGAACACGTCCAGGGCCGCGCCCGACAAGTGGCCCGACTTGAGTGCCGCATGCAGGGCGTCGATATCGACCACGGTACCGCGCGACGCATTGATAAGTATGGCACCCGGCTTCATGGCACCGATGGTGGCGGCGTTCATGACGTTCTTGGTGGCATTTCCGCCAGGCACGTGCAGCGTGACCACGTCGGATTGGGCCAGCAGCTTCTTCAGCGCCGTGCTGGCGCGCGCGTTGCCCAGCGGCAGCTTGGCCTCGATGTCGTGGAAGATGACGCGCATGCCCGCCGCTTCCGCCAGTGTGCCGACCTGGGATCCGATATTGCCGTAGCCAATTATGCCCAGCGTCTTGCCGCGTGCTTCGAACGCGCCATCGGCCGTCTTGTCCCAATGGCCCTGGTGAACCCTGGCGTTTTTTTCAGGGATGCGGCGCAACAAAAGAATGGCCTCGCCCAGCACCATTTCGGCCACGGACCGGGTATTGGAGAACGGCGCGTTGAAGACGGGTACGCCATGCAACATGGCGGCGTCCAGGTCGACCTGGTTGGTGCCTATGCAAAAGCATCCCACGGCGCGCAAATCGGGCGCATGCGATAGCAGGTCCGCATCCAGATGGGTGCGCGAGCGAATACCGACGAGGTGGGCGCCGCGCAAGGCATCGCGCAACGCATCGGGGGAAAGCGACGATGCGTGCGAGACGACATCGGTGAGCCCCGCCGAAGTGAAAACTTCCTTGGCGCTGGGATGTATATTTTCAAACAGGACAATACGTGTCATTGAGAACCGCTCCGGCAAACAGCAAACGCCTATTGTGACTCATCTTTGCCGCTTATACATGCAACTCCCCGTTCACATCAGGGCCAAGCTCGGCACCGGCCTTGGATTTGCATTCAATCGGAAGACGCTGACGGCGCCTACGAGGTTTTCGGCCTGGTCTTGCAGCGATTGCGCGGCGGCGGAGGCCTCTTCCACCAATGCGGCATTCTGCTGCGTGACGTGGTCCATTTGCGTGATGGCCTCGTTGATCTGACCGATACCCGCGGTCTGTTCGCGGCTGGCCACCGTGATTTCGCCCATGATGTCGGTCACGCGGGTAATGCTGCCGACGATTTCATCCATTGTGCGCCCTGCCGTCCCGGCCAATTCGCTGCCTGCCATTATCTTGCTGACCGACTCGTCGATGAGTGTCTTGATTTCGCGCGCGGAAGCGGCCGAACGTTGGGCAAGGCTGCGCACTTCGGACGCCACAACCGCAAAGCCGCGGCCCTGCTCGCCCGCACGCGCTGCTTCGACAGCCGCGTTGAGCGCGAGGATGTTGGTCTGGAAGGCGATGCCGTCGATGATCCCGATAATGTCGACGATCTTCCTGGACGATACATTGATGGATTCCATGGTGTCGACCACCTGGCGAACCACGTCGCCCCCCTTTAGCGCCACCGCCGATGCCGACTGTGCCAGCTCGTTGGCCAGGCGCGCATTGTCGGCGTTCTGGGTGACGGTGCTGGTCAGCTCTTCCATGGAGGCGGCCGTCTCTTCAAGCGAGCTTGCCTGTGCGACTGTGCGAGCCGATAAATCGTTGTTGCCGGCGGCAATCTGGTCGGACGCGATCGCGATGGAATCCGTACCTGTGCGCACCTGGGTCACGATATCCACCAGGCTGGCATTCATTTCGTTCAGGGCACGCATCAACTGGCCCGTCTCATCGGTGCTGCGCACGTCGATGCTTGATGTGAGATCGCCCGCGGCCACTGTCCGGGCCATGTCGAGGGAGCGGGTCATGGCCCGGACCGTGGTCCGCGTGACCAGAATCATGATCCACGCCACAAGCGCAACGAAGAACGCGATGGACAGCGTCACGGTAAGCAATGTTGCCTGCTTGTCTTGCACCCGGTCGGACAGGGCCTGCGCAAGCGTTTGGAAGCCAACATCGATCAGTTTGAACTGTGCGTCGATGGCCTGGGTCATGGCGGCAAAGTACTGGTCGCTCGGGAAATCCAGCACCGCGGCCTGTATGATTTTTTCGTTGGGCAATGCCAGGCCGGTTTCGCCGGCATTCAAGGCGACGTCGACGGACTGCTCCAGGACGGCAGCCAGCGCAGGCTGGGCCGCCATGGCCTTGACGAACGCGCTATGCGTCTCTTCGAAATTGTGCCGCGCCATATTCACCAGCAGGTCGATGCGCGACTTTTCCGTTGCCGTGGCCTCTTTCTTGACGAGCAGTATCGAGCCGAGCGCGCGCGCTTGCCCCAGGTATTCGGTCAGGCTGGGCAGGTCGCCCAGCACCGCGCCTATTGTGTAGTGGCTGCTGGCCTCGGGATCGAGCATTAGTCCCGAGGCTTCGACGATGCGCTCGAGAATGGCCATTTGATCCGCGACGAGCGCCGTATGCTTTTGGAAGCTTTCGGGCCCTGCTATGGTCTTGTCGCGCACCGACGCGGACCATTCTTTCCACGCGTGCTGCATCGCCTCGACCTGGGCGCTCATGGATTCGTTCTTCAGGACGGTGTTGACGGCACTGGCCGTCTTGGCGAATGCCTCTTCCACTTCCTGCTGCTTGGCCTGCCGCGCGGCACCCGCGCTTTCGTTACCTGCCAGGAAGCTTGCCGAGAGTCCGCGCAACTGCTGGGTTTTTTGGATTAGCGTCAATACCTCGCCGGCGGGCATCAGGCCCTGCGATGCCGACCGCGCGGCGTTCAGCGCATCCAGGTTGATCTTGAACACCATTGTGGCCGGCAAAGCCACCATTGCCAATGCCAGGGCACCGATCAGCGCGAATTTCTGCCACATTTTAAGGTTGCGGATGAGGCGATACATACGTTTTTTTCACCACTTGATGTTATGACTGCTGGACCGATTCCCCGGCAATCGGGGCGCGGTGCCGAACCGGCAGCGCGCAAGTTATTGTAATGTTCGCGACAATCAGTAACGACCCGGCAACGTACATATCTGCATCCGGCTTGACCATACGCAAGGGTTCCGCAACGCGCCGGCTCGGTCGCACGCCTGCGGCGGCTCGGGCCGCGCGGGATGCGTACCTTATAATTTCTTGACACTTCATACAGAACTGCCCCGCCGCAAAGGATCTTATGCCCTTCCCACCGATTGCCGTGACGCCAGCCGCCTACACCTATCCGCTATTAATCAAGCAATTGCTGCATACCGCTCTTGCCACCGCCCCGGATCAGGAGATTGTCTACAAGGACACGCGCCGCCACACCTACGTGGAGTTCGATCGGCGCCTGAAACGGCTCGCCAATGCGCTGACCGGCCTTGGGGTGCGGGCAGGCAGCACCGTGGCCGTCATGGATTGGGACAGCCACCGCTACCTGGAAGCCTTCTTCGGCATTCCCATGATGGGCGCCACGCTGATGATGGTGAACGTCCGCCTTTCGCCGGAACAGATCGCTTATACGTTAAACCACTCGGGCGCGAACGTATTGCTCGTGAACCAGGAATTCCTGCCCATCTTGGACGGCATACGTGCCCAGCTCGCCAACATCAAGACGGTGGTCCTGCTGTCCGATGAGTCGACGCACGCCACGGGAGCATTTGCAGGCGAATACGAAAGCCTGCTGGCGGCCGCCTCGGACCAGTTTGATTTTCCCGAGTTCGACGAGAACACACGCGCAACGACCTTCTATACTACCGGCACGACAGGCGCGCCCAAAGGCGTCTACTTCAGCCACCGCCAGCTGGTGCTTCACACCCTGGGCGTGGGCAACACGCTGGCCATGGGCCACAACCAGGGACGCATACACCGCGAAGACGTCTATATGCCGCTGACGCCCATGTTCCACGTCCATGCCTGGGGCATGCCTTACATCGCGACGCTGTCGGGAATGAAGCAGGTGTATCCCGGACGCTACCACGCCGAAACCATACTCAAGCTGATCGAACGCGAGAAAGTCAGCTTCACGCATTGCGTTCCGACCGTATTGAACATGCTATTGAACGATGCCTATTCGCCCAACGTCGACCTGTCCGGCTTCAAGGTGATCATCGGCGGCTCGGCGCTAACCACCAGCCTGACCCGTGCCGCCATGGCCCGCGGAGTCGACGTCTTTTCAGGTTACGGCATGTCGGAAACCTGCCCCATCATGGCTTTGTCCTACGTATCGACCAACGACCTGGCCACCGCCGACGACAAGCAAGTCATGTTGCGTGCCAAGACCGGCCGCCCGGTCGCGCTCGTGGACTTGCGCGCCGTCGACGCGAACATGGAAAGCGTGCCCCGCGACGGCAAGACCGCCGGCGAAGTCGTGGTGCGTGCGCCATGGCTGACGCAAGGTTACTTGAACAATCCTGGCGCATCCGAAGAGCTATGGCGTGGCGGATGGCTGCACACGCAGGACATCGGCCACTTCGACGCCCAAGGCTATTTGCAAGTCACCGACCGTATCAAGGACGTGATCAAGAGCGGCGGCGAATGGATTTCGTCGCTGGAGCTCGAAGAGATGATCAACAGCCATCCCGCGGTAAGCGAGGTGGCCGTTATAGGGGTGCGCCACGAGAAGTGGGGCGAACGGCCGCTGGCCTTGGTCGTGCTGCGGCCAGAGTTCGTCGACAAGGTGTCGACGGCCGATATCACCGCGCATGTGCGGGCTTATGCCGACCGCGGCCTCATATCGCCCTTCGCGGTACCCGAGAACATCATGTTCATCGAAAGCCTGAACCGGACCAGTGTCGGAAAACTGGATAAGGTGTCAATGCGCAAGCAACACGTCTAGCGGCTTAGACGTTGAACAGGAAGTTGAGTACGTCGCCGTCCTTCACGACGTATTCCTTGCCTTCCGACCGCATCTTGCCCGCTTCCTTCGCGCCCTGCTCGCCCTTGAAGGCAACAAAGTCTTCGTAGGCAATGGTTTGGGCGCGTATGAAGCCGCGCTCGAAATCGGTATGGATGACACCGGCGGCTTGCGGCGCGGTGTCGCCGATGTGTATGGTCCAGGCCCGTACTTCCTTGACGCCGGCCGTGAAGTAGGTTTGCAGGCCCAGCAGACGGTAGCCGGCGCGGATGACGCGATTCAGGCCGGGTTCTTCCATGCCGATGTCTGCCAGGAAAGCGCCTTTGTCTTCGTCGTCAAGGTCGGCGATGTCGGCCTCAATGGCGGCGCACACGGCAACAACGGGCGCGTTCTCGGCTTTTGCATAGTTCTGTACGGCGTCCAGGTGCGGATTGTTCTCGAAGCCGTCTTCCTTGACATTGGCAATGTACATGGACGGCTTTGCAGTTATAAAGCACAAGGGCTTGAGCAACGCCGCATCGTCCGCATCCAGTCCCATCGATCGAATGGGGCGGGCCTCGTTCAGCACCGGCAACACTTGCTCCAGAAGCGCCACCATCTTGATGGCGTCTTTGTCGCCCGCGCGCGCGGTCTTTTGGTGACGATGCAAGGCCTTCTCGGCGGCGGCCAAGTCGGCCAGCGCGAGCTCGGTGTTGATGACCTCGATATCCGACAAGGGGTCGATCTTGCCGGCCACGTGAATGACGTTCTCATCGTCGAAGCAGCGGACCACGTGCACGATGGCGTCGGTTTCGCGGATATTGGCCAGGAATTGATTGCCCAGTCCTTCACCCTTCGACGCGCCAGCCACCAGGCCGGCGATATCGACGAATTCGACAACGGCGGGCAATATGCGTTCCGGCTTGACTATCTCGGCCAACGGCGCCAACCGCGGGTCGGGCACTTCGACGACGCCCACATTGGGCTCGATGGTGCAGAACGGATAGTTTTCGGCGGCAATGCCGGCCTTGGTCAGCGCATTAAAGAGAGTTGATTTTCCGACGTTGGGTAAACCAACAATGCCACATTGCAGAGCCATGAGAATCCTGAAAGTAAAGATGGACGAAAGAGTGATTGTAGGTCTGTTGCGCTTTCTACGTTGCCATGTCGGGCGCGTACCGCAACACGAACCACACTACCAGCAAGGGTCCGCCGTTGAAAAGCCCATGCAATAGCATGGACGCCCCGATACCGCGCTTGACGCGCAGCCAGCCCAGCACCAGCCCGGTAAGCCACTGCGGCAAGACGAGCAACGGCATCAGCCATATCGGCGTCTGGTGAAGATTGAAGTTGTACAAGTGCACGCCGGCGAATGCCAACGTGGCCAGTTGAAAAAACCAGGGGAACCAACGCCTGTAGAGCAGTCGGTAGCGCCATGCCAGCGGCTGTCGCGCGCAGGCGGCCCCGGCCAGGACAGGGGTCCATGCGGCAACCAGGATACCGGCCACCAAGGCTATGCCGCTTGCCTTCGGGCCCAGCAACATGGCGCCCACGGCCGCCGGAACCAGCCACCATGACAGGCCTGGACGGCGCAGGCCATAGCGAAATACCAGTTCCTCGACAACCGGCGCCCACAGCAGCGCATGCAGCCACGGAATATGGTTGATGTCCATCCTGTGGGTGGCGCCGCCGGCGCCCGCCGCGAAAACGGCAATGGGACCCAGGAACACCAGGTTTATCGCCCACAGAAAGCAGGCCCACTTCAGCAGGCCTCGGAAGCTTAGGCCAGGGAACCAGTCCTCGTACCAGCCGTCGCGGGAGTGCCGCCCGGGCAAGCGTCGCGACAGGCGCGGCTTGCCGACAAAGCGGATAAAGTCGCGCAGTTCGTCTCGGAAACGCCTGTTGGTTGCCGTCACGCGGGGTTGTCCCCATGCAGTTGGCTGATCGCCTGCTGGAACTCGCCGCGCAGCAATGCCGGCACGATCACCCGGCTTCGTTCCATGGCTGTCTCGATTTTCGTGAGCTCGTCGCGGCGCGCTGCGTTCAGCACGAATGCCGCCACCTGCTGCGCCAGCCCCAGATTGCGCGGATGCCCGATACCCAGTCGCAGCCGCCAGAAAGCCGGACTGCCGAACGCCGCCTGGATATCGCGCAAGCCGTTATGCCCGGCATGCCCGCCACCCTGCTTCAGCTTTACGCATCCCGGATCCAGGTCTAGTTCATCGTGCGCCACCAGCACTTCTTCCGGAACCAGCTTATAGAAGCGCATCAGGGCGCCGGCCGCCTGGCCCGAACGGTTCATGAACGTCGTTGGCTTGGCCAGGATGATCGCCTGGCCTTCGAAGCGTGCCTTGGCCACCCAGGCGGACTGGGACTTTTCCAGTGAGAAGCCGACCTTGAAGTCGTCGGCAAGCTGATCCGCCAGCCAAAATCCCGCGTTATGCCGCGTTATTTCGTATTCCGGGCCTGGATTGCCCAGGCCGATAATAAGGCGTATTGGAGGTGTCATGACCTGCCTGAAAAGAAAAGCCCATAAAAGAAAACCCCTGACAGCTGACGCTAAGCAGGGGTTTTGGCCGAACAGCGGTCCGATCAGTCGCGCATCGGACCTGGCACGAACAACGAGTGCTTATTCAGCAGCGTTGGTATCGGCGGCTGCCGCGTCGGCGGCGCTACCGGCCTTGACGTGAGCCGAAGCAATAACGGGGTCGCTTTCGCCGCCGTGCAATGCGGGAACCACACCCTTGGGCATCGTGATGTCGGACAGGTGAACGACGGTTTCAGCAAGCAGGTTGCCCAGATCCACTTCGATGAATGGAGGCAGGTTGGCAGGCAGGCAGACAATTTCCAGCTCGGTCAATACATGGCTGACAATGGCGCCGCTAAGTTTGACCGCAGGCGACGTTTCAGCATTGATGAAGTGCAAGGGCACTTTTGTGGTCAATGCTTGCGAAGCATCGACACGCTGGAAATCGACGTGCAGGACTTGCTGCTTGTACGGGTGCCATTGCACGGCGCGCAGCAGCACTTGTTGACCTGACTTGCCATCCAGTTCCATCGACAGGATGGATGCATGGAAGGATTCCTTGCGCAAAGCATGATAGATCTCGTTGTGATCCAGTTCGATGCTTGCTGCCTCGGCGGTGCCGCCGTAGACGATGGCGGGGACACGGCCAGCGTGGCGCAGGCGGCGGCTCGCACTCGTACCCTTATCGCTACGTGAGGTGGCGTTGAATTTCATGAAAAGCTCCAAAAACTTGGTAAGAGGCTCGCAAGCCCCTGTTGGTAAACGCAGCGTATGCTGCGAGCGACTGTTGCCTGCCGCGACCAGCAGGCAACGGTATGGTGTTAGTCGACGAAGAGCGAGCTGACCGATTCCGCATGCGAGATGCGCAATATGGTTTCGCCCAGCAGCGACGCGCACGACAATTGGCGTATTTTCTTGCAAGCCCGCCCTTTTTCGGAAAGCGGGATCGTGTCGGTGACGACGAGTTCGTCGAGTTCGGACTCGGTAATGCGCTGCACGGCATCGCCGGACAATACCGGGTGCGTGCAATAGGCGTACACGGTGACGGCGCCGCGCTCTTTAAGCGCCTGCGCGGCCTTGCACAGCGTGCCGGCGGTGTCGACCATGTCGTCCATGATGATGCAGGTGCGGCCATCGACCTCGCCGATGATGTTCATGACTTCCGACACATTGGCGCGCGGACGGCGCTTGTCGATGATGGCCAGGTCGGCTTCCAGCTGCTTGGCCAGCGCGCGGGCACGCACCACGCCGCCGATATCGGGCGAAACGACCACCAGGTCCTGATAATTGCGGCGCCAGATGTCGCCAAGCAAGATAGGACCGGCGTAGATGTTGTCGACCGGGATATCGAAAAAACCCTGGATCTGGTCGGCATGCAGGTCCATGGTCATGACGCGGTCGACGCCCACGACCTGCAACATGTTGGCCACGACTTTGGCCGAAATGGAGACCCGCGCGGAACGCGGCCGGCGATCTTGCCGGGCGTAGCCGAAGTACGGGATGGCTGCGGTGATCTTGCCTGCCGAGGCACGGCGCAAGGCATCGACCATGACCATGATTTCCATCAGGCTGTCGTTGGTCGGCGCGCACGTGGGCTGCAATACGAAAACGTCTTTGCCGCGTACATTTTCATTGATTTCGACCATGACTTCACCGTCTGAAAAACGACCTACCGTCATTTTTCCCAACGACATATCGAGGTGATTGGCAACATCGACCGCCAGGCGAGTGTTCGCTGTGCCGGTAAAAATCATGAATCTGTCGTGTGTCATGATGGACGCTAAAGTTGGCATTGCGTTAAACAAAAAAGCCGTTGACCAGCACCGCCGTCAGGGGCCGACTCAACAGCTTTACGTTGACTGCAAGCCTGTGCGGCTTGAGAAAGTGGCTGGGGAAGAAGGATTCGAACCTTCGCATGCTGGAATCAAAATCCAGTGCCTTAACCAGCTTGGCGATTCCCCAATTCAACTGCTAATCCAGTGTCGTAACGGATGATCAAACAACCCGGAACACGCCCAAGCGTTTTGAACTACCGTTGCGTTGCCGCTTTCACGACTTGGCATTTTACCGATAATTTCCTGCCGACATGCCGCCGCTTCCGCCAACGTTACAAATTCGACAAAAATACACGCGCCGGAACCTGACATTCTTGCCGTGAGTCCCTGCCGCGCTAGCCACGAGGCCGTAGCTTCCACGGTGGGATACTTTGCAAAAACAACCGGTTCAAGGTCGTTGCGCCCAAATAAGCCAGCCTGTGTAAAGCCGTTACTTGGTGCGTTTCTTGCGTGCCAATCAGTAAAGACCAGCATTTTGACCGAAGGAGAATCTCTTGTCAAATCGGGCGACGAAAACACCCCGGCCGTGGGTACATTCTGGGGCGGCTGCACGACAAGGTAAGCGCGCTCCGGCATGTCGACGGGGCGGAGAATGTCGCCCACCCCTTGCGCGAATGCCGGCTGTCCGAATATGAACACTGGAACGTCGGCTCCCAGCGAAAGGCCGATGCGCATCAGGTCTTCGCGGCCCAGGCCCGTGTTCCACAAGCGGTTCAATGCAATGAGGGTGCTGGCCGCATCGCTGGAGCCGCCGCCCAGGCCGCCCCCCGAGGGAATTATTTTGCGATAGCGAATCTGGGCGCCCAGCGCGGTTCCCGTCGCCACCCGCAGCGCGGTCGCCGCCCGCACCACCAGATCGTCTTCGGCGGCGAGGCCGGGGATCCCGCCATCGTCGCGCAGTATTCTTCCGTCCCGGCGCACATCGAAGTCCAGCGTATCGCAGAGATCGATGAAGCGGAATGCCGTTTCCAGCAAGTGATATCCGTCCCCGCGCCGTCCGACGACATGGAGGAAGAGATTGATCTTGGCTGGCGCCGGCACATCGTATAAAGCCATGCGCCGGACTCAGCTTCGATCGGTGACGAGGCGCACGCTGATGCTGCGGTTGGCGTCGTTGCGGTTCATCTGGAGCAGCGTGGGACCGAGCACGTCGTAGCGCGACAACTGCACGCGCCAGCCATTCTGGCTGAACGATACAGGCTGGCCGGAACTATTCTTTTCAAGATTGGCAACCGGGTCGGCGCCGGTGCGCCCTTGCAACCAGTCCCGAAGGCCTTCCACCGGTATCGGGCTGCCCAAGACCTTTTCGACCAGGGCGTCGGCGTGCGGCGCCTGTTCCGTTTCGCCGTTGCTGCGCGTGAGAATGGCATGGCCGGGCACGACTTGCACGCGAGCCAAGGTGTTGCCCAGCGGATTGGCCAGATCCAGCTCGAGCGACCGCCCGGCGTCATGCCAGGCGAAGCCGCCCTGGACCGCCTCTTGCTTGCCATTGAAGTACTGCACGCTGAGCGCGAACCGTCCGCTGCGATCGAATGCCGGGCCGCCATCGCCGGCAATGGGCGGAGGCGTGGCGCAAGCCCCAAGAAAAACCGCCGCCACCACCATGCAACACCAAATCCGGACACGAGCAAACCAATCCTGCGTCATTTAAGCTTCACTCCCAGGCGCTTGAGCGTCTTGACCAGCGCCTCGTTTGCCGGATCCTTTTGATTACCGGCCCGCCAGATGGCCATTGCCTCTTGTTTGCGATTCAGGATCCACAGCACTTCCCCGACATGGGCCGCCACATCGGCCGTGGGCAGTTGTTCGTAGGAACGCTGCAGGTATTCCAGCGCGGCCTCGTAATCGCCCGTGCGAAACAAGTACCAGCCCACGCTGTCGAGGATATAGGCATTGGACGGATCCAGTTCGAGCGCGCGCTCCAGGAGTTGCTGGGCTTCGTCGAGCCGAATATTGCGGTCCGCATAAGTGTAGCCCAGCGAATTGTAGGCGTTGGCATTGCCCGGATCGAGCTCGATCACGCGGCGCAGCAACGTTTCGAATTGTTCGAACTTGCCTTGCCGCTCGTAAAGCATGGCAAGGTCGTATTTGATCTCGGCCGTATCCGGCATGGCGGCATCGGCGTCGACCAGGGTCTGGACGGCGTCATCGGTGCGCCCCGCTTCCCGATAGATACTGGCAAGCGTAAGTGCGGCCACTGTGCGCTGGTGGTGTTGTTGAGGCTTGAGCGCGTCGATGGTGGCCTTCGCTTGCGCCAGCTTGCCTTGGCGGGCCTGCAACACCGCCTTATGAATCTGGGCCTGGAAACGCAGCGAAGTATCGTCGATGAGGTCGAGCTGCGCGATGGCGTCATCGAGGCGGTTTTGCTTCTCGGCAATCTGCACCATCAATAGACGGGCGTCCGATGCATCCGCAATGGCATTGCTGGCCTTGTCGTTGATGGACTGGCGACGCTGCATCTGGACATTGATGTATTCCTCGAGCAGCGCCTGCGCCTGCGGGTAGTTGCCCGCGCGCATATTGACTTCGGCCTGCGTGTAGAGGAGGTCGAAGTCTTCCGGCGAACGGCTACGCATGGCCTGGACTTGCGCCAGCGCCTCGGCGAATTCATGACGCTCGACCAGTCGATTGACCAGCATCAGCTGCAGTTTGCGGCTATCCGGATGCGTATCGATGTACTTGCGCGTTTCACTGATGGCGGCGACCGAGTCGACATGCAAGCCATATTCCAGCACCCGCTGGGCCGCGACTTCCGAGGCGGGGTCCAACGCAAGGGCTTGGCGCGCCTCGGTCAAGGCGCGTGCCGGATCGGTGGCCGCCCAGGCGGCATCGGCCAAGGCCAGGTGGGTAACGGCCAACGAGCCGACGCCCGGGGGCAGGGATCTTTCCAAGACCTGGAGGGCCAGACGCTTGTCGGCCATCTTGCCGACGATAGCGGATGCCTGTATGACTGCCTGCTCTTTGTTCTCGGCCTTGTCGATGCGGGTGCGTATGGCCGAGGCCAGCCCGGCGGTCTGGCCATTGGACGCCGCCAATGCCAGCGATGCCGCTATGGCTTCAGGGTCGCCCGGTGCCAGCAATGCCCATTCTTTGGCGGCGCTCAGGGCTCGAGGGAGGTCGCGATCGGCCATGGAAAACTGGAAGGCGCGTTTGGCAAGGCGTGCGTCGGAAGTTTCGCGCGCCAGGTCCAGCAGTGTCTGGCTGGCCATGTCGTACCGGCCGCGTTGCGCGGCGATTTCGGAGGCAAGTAGCCGGTACAGGATATCGGCGGTAAGCTTGACGGCAGGCAATTCGCCAGGCCGGAGTCGGATTTGTTCGATTTGCTCGCGCGGCTTTTCGGCCGTGGCGGCATTCGCCGAAGCAGACCACTGCGGGACAACAGCCGCGAACGCGGCCAGCAGCACGAAAATTGAACGTTTCATTAAAGAGAACCATCGCCGCTGCGCCTGTAATAAAGCGTCAGATGGCAAAATTAGACACACGGATTTAAGGATGTTATCACCCACTTATGCCTGAACTGCCAGAAGTCGAGACGACGCGTCGTGGAATAGCGACGATTATGCCTGACCACATATTAAGGCGGTTCGTCGTACATGAACCGCGTATGCGCTGGCCGGTACCGCCCAGCCTCGAACAAACGGTCTCCGGCCACAAAGTCGTGAGCTGTGAACGCCGCGGCAAGTACCTGCTCATTAACTTCGATCACGGCACCCAGATCATTCACCTGGGCATGTCCGGATCGCTGCGCCGCGTCGCGCTTGACGAACCGCGCCGCAAGCACGACCACGCCGAATGGATATTCGACCATGCCCGGTTTCTGCTGCACGATCCCCGCCGTTTCGGCGCCATTCTTTGGCACGACGCCCAAGACGGACCGGTGGACGGCCATATATTGTTAGGCAAGCTCGGCATCGAACCGTTCGATCCCCTGTTCACTCCGCACTATTTGCATCAGCGACTGCAAGGCAAGACCTTGTCGATCAAGCAAGCCCTGCTGGCCGGGAACATCGTGGTCGGCGCCGGCAACATTTATGCGTCCGAGGCCTTGTTCCGCGCCCGTATCAATCCACGCGCGCCGGCGGGCAGCCTCAGCCTGGCCCGCTGCCGCCGTCTTGTGCCCGCCCTCGTGCAGACGCTCAACGATGCCCTGGCATCGGGAGGCAGCACGCTGCGCGATTATGTGAATGCCACTGGCGCGCCGGGGGCGTACTTCGACTTGCATGCGGCGGTGTACGAAAAACAGAACCAGCCCTGCGCCGTATGCACGACCCCCATAAGGCGAATTGTCCAGGGGCAGCGCGCCACGTATTACTGCCCGAAGTGCCAACGACGCTAGCATGTCATTCGTTTATAACGAATTGATTGCATATAAACGAATACTGGGCTATATTTTCGCCATCTGACCGGAGACTCCCCCCCATGACTAAAAAGTTTGCCTCTCACGCCGATCTTGAAGACAAGGTCGTTTCATTCGAAAAACTGTCGGACAATGCCTATGCCTATACGGCCGAAGGCGATCCGAACACCGGCATCATCATCGGCGACGACGCCGTCATGGTCATCGACACGCAAGCCACGCCGGTCATGGCCCAGGATGTGATCCGCCGCGTCAAGGAAGTCACCGACAAGCCCATCAAGTACATTCTGCTGTCGCACTACCATGCCGTGCGGGTGCTGGGCGCGTCGGCCTATGGCGCCCAAGAGATCATTGCCAGCCGCGATACCTACGACCTTATCGTCGAGCGCGGCGAAGAAGACAAAGCCAGCGAGATCGCCCGTTTCCCCCGCCTGTTCCGCAATGTCGAATCCGTGCCACCCGGCCTCACATGGCCCACCATTACGTTCGACGGCGAAATGACGGTGAACCTGGGCAATCTTGAAGTCCAGATCCTGCAAGTCGGCCGCGGCCACACCAAAGGCGACACCATCGCGTGGCTGCCCGAGCAGCGCATTGTCTTTGCCGGCGACCTGGTCGAGTACCAGTCCACTCCTTACGCCGGCGACTGCTACTTTCGCGAATGGCCGCATACGTTGGACACGCTGGCCGAATTCGGCGCCGAAAAGCTGGTGCCCGGACGCGGCCCCGCACTTATGTCCGCCGACGAGGTCCGTCGCGGTCTGGCCGGCACACGCGCGTTCCTGACCGACTTGTATTCCTGCGTCAATAGCGGCGTAGCCAACGGGAAGGATCTCAAGACCATTTACCGCGAAACCTACGACTTCATGAAGCCGCGCTATTCGGACTGGGTCATCTTCGATCATTGCATGCCGTTCGATGTATCGCGCGCCTATGACGAAGCAACAGGCTACGACGAGCCGCGCATCTGGACGGCGGAGCGCGACATCGAGATGTGGAAGCAACTGGAAGGCTAAATCCAACCAAGGAGAATCGGAGTGGCAGACGTCGACTATCAGGCAATACGCTTCGAATACCAGCCACCGCCAACTTCCGGCGCCGAACGCCACAGCTATATCGTGGTCGGTGCCGGGCCTGTCGGTTTAAGCCTGGCGCTGGATCTGGCCCAGCGCGGCCACAAGGTGGTGGTGGTCGACGACGATGACCGGCTCTCCGCGGGCTCACGCGCCATCTGCTTCGCCAAGCGCACGCTGGACATCTGGGACCGCCTGGGCGTGGGGGAACGCATGGTCCAGAAGGGAATTTCCTGGAACGTCGGCCGCGTATTTTTCAAGGATAAAGAGGTTTGGCGTTTCGATCTGCTGCCCGAACCGGGGCACCATCGGCCGGCCTTCATCAACCTTCAGCAATATTATTGCGAGGGCTACCTCTATGAGCAGGCGGTCGCCCACCCCAACATAGACCTGCGCTGGAAACACCAGGCCACCGGCGTCGCGCAGCACGACGACCACGTCACCCTGTCCATCGACACGCCCGACGGTCCTTATTCCGCCTCGGCGGATTGGCTCGTCGCCTGCGACGGCGCGCGTTCCTCCCTGCGGAAAATGCTGGGCCAGGAGAGTCACGGACGGATTTTTCGCGACCGATTCCTGATCGCCGACGTGAAGATGCAGGCGTCCTTTCCCCATGAACGGTGGTTCTGGTTCGACCCGCCCTTCCATCCCGGCCAGTCCGTGCTGTTGCACAGCCAACCCGACAACGTGTGGCGCATCGACTTCCAATTGGGATGGGATGCGGATCCGGCCGAAGAGACCAAGCCGGAAAATGTCATACCCCGCATCCAGTCCTTGCTGGGACCCGATATACCATTCGAGTTGCAGTGGGTCAGCATATATACCTTCGCCTGTGAGCGCATGGAAAATTTTCACCATGGCCGCGTGCTGTTCGCGGGCGACGCCGCCCACCGCGTCTCGCCCTTCGGCGCGCGGGGCGCCAACAGCGGCGTGCAAGACGTCGACAATCTGGCCTGGAAGCTCGACCTGGTTCAGCGAAAGCTTGCGCCCCCAACGCTAATCGACACCTATTCCGCCGAGCGCGAAATGGCCGCGGACGAAAACATACTGAACTCCACCCGTTCCACTGATTTCATCACGCCGAAAAGCGAAATCAGCCTGCTCTTTCGCAACACGACATTGCGCCTGTCCAGGCATTACGATTTCGCTCGACGCCTTGTCAACAGCGGACGGCTTTCCATGCCCAGTGCCTATACGGCGTCGGTCCTGGGCACGCCTGATGCCGACACGTTCGACCAGCGCCTACCCATCGGGTCAGTGGCTCCCGACGGCCCCATATCCATCAAGGGCCACTCCGGCTGGTGGCTTGCGCAACTCGGACCCGGCTTCACGCTCGCCTTGTTCTGCAATGGGCGCCTGCCCTCTCGCGCCATGCTCGACGAACTTGCCACGCTGCAGTCGCAGCCCGTCGGCCTGAAGATCGTCGTGGTCATGGGCCTGGAACGCATTCCGGACACGCCCCCGGGGATGGCTGTGATCGTGGACCGCGGCGGAGTGCTGGCCGCGCGCTACGACGTCAAGGACGGCGCGTGCTACCTGATACGGCCCGACCACCATATTGCGGCAAGGTGGCGTGAGCCGCGGGTGGAAGACATACACGCCGCCTTGCGGCGCGCCACAGGCCTGCCTCTCGAGGTAACCCAATGAACCACTTATCGACGCAATCCAATTTCGCCGCTCCCGACGCGTACTATGAACGCCTCATAAACGCGCACCAAGACCTCAGCACCGCGCAAAGCCACGCCATGAACGCGGCGCTTGTCCTGATGCTGTCGAATCATATCGGCGATATCGATGTCATCAACGACGCATTGGCAAAAGCGCGGGCCATCGTTGAACAGCCCGATTGAATCCAACTCTTTCCTGGAGCTATTCATGACTGAACTTTCGTATCAAACTGGCTTTGGCAACAGTTGCTCGACCGAAGCCCTGCCCGGGGCACTGCCTGTAGGCCGCAATTCGCCACAGGTTTGCCCTTATGGCCTCTATGCCGAACAACTATCGGGAACGGCATTCACTGTACCAAGGGCCGAGGGCCGCCGCTCCTGGCTGTACCGCATCCGTCCGGCCGCATTGCAGCAGCCCTTCGAAGCCTACACTGGCATGGCGTCATGGACCCACGAGTTCGGCAATGGCCCGGTCACGCCCAACCGCCTGCGCTGGAACCCGCCCGCCATCCCAGCGGAGCCTACCGACTTCCTCCACGGCATCACTACCTGGGCAGGCAACGGACACAGCGACGAGCTTAGCGGCATCAGCATCAATCTGTATGTAGCCAATCGATCGATGACGTCCACCTTCTTCTATAACGCCGACGCCGAAATGCTGATCGTCCCACAGGAAGGCCGCATGCGGCTGGCCACCGAGCTCGGACTCATCGACATTGAACCTTGCGAGATTGCCGTCATCCCCCGCGGCGTGCGCTTCAGGGCCGAGCTCATCGACCCGACGGCGCGGGGCTATCTACTGGAGAACTATGGGGCGCCATTGCGCCCGCCCGAGCTCGGCCCGATTGGCTCCAATGGCTTGGCCAACGTGCGCGACTTCAAGATCCCGGTAGCCTGGTATGAAGATGTCGAAGGGGACTTCGAACTCATAGCGAAGTTCACCGGCGCGTTCTGGCGCACGCCGCTGCATCACTCGCCGCTGGACGTGGTGGCGTGGCACGGCACGCACGCGCCGTACAAGTACGACCTGCGCATGTTCAACACGATAGGATCCATCAGCTATGACCATCCCGATCCTTGCATTTTCACCGTACTGACCTCGCCGTCCGACACCCCGGGAGCGGCAAACCTGGACTTCGCCATCTTCCCGCCCCGCGTGTTGGCAATGGAAAACACGTTCCGGCCGCCATGGTTCCATCGCAACATTGCCGGCGAGTTCATGGGCTTGATTCATGGGGTCTACGATGCCAAGGCCGAAGGCTTTGCACCCGGCGGAGCCAGCCTGCACAACTGCATGACGGCGCATGGCCCCGATGTCGATACGTTCGAGAAAGCATCGGCGGCCGACTTGAGCCAACCGCATTACATAAGGGACACCATGGCCTTCATGTTCGAGACGCGGCGCGTCATACGTCCGACGCCGGCTGCGCTGGCGTCGGGCACCCTGCAAGCCGACTATGACGCGGCGTGGCAAGGCTTCAAGAAACACTTCGCCGCCACCACGCCTTAGGGGCAGTCAGGCCAGCACTTTGCCCGGATTCATCAAGCCTTCCGGGTCGAGTGCCTGCTTGACTCGCCGCATCAGGGCCATTTCGACCGGGTCCTTGTACTTGGGCAGGACGTCGCGCTTGAGCTGTCCGACTCCGTGTTCGGCGCTGATGGATCCGCCGAACGCGTGCACGCTGTCGTGCACGACTTCATAGACTTCGTATTGGCGCGCCAGCAGTTCATCTTCCGTGAATGCCCGCCCCTTGGCGACGTTATAGTGCAGGTTGCCGTCGCCCAAGTGGCCGAAGATGACATGTTCGATGCCGGGAAACCGCGCCTGCAGCGCCTTGTTCGTCGATTGCACGAATTCGGCCATGAGCGACACGGGTATCGATACGTCGTGCTTGATGCTTTTCCCGAAGGCCTTCTCGGCCAGCGGTATGCTTTCCCGAAGATGCCACAACGCCTTGCTTTGCGTGATGTTTTCCGCGATCACCGCATCCAGCACCAGCCCGTCCTCGATGCACTTCCCGACAACGTCTTCAAACCGCGCCCGCGCATGTTCGGCGCTTTCGCTGTCCGAGAGTTCCAGCAAGGCATACCACGGCATCTTGGCGGATTCGCCTTCAAAAGGAATGCGCTGCTGCGGGTAGCACTGCGTGACCCCTTCCAGGCAGCTACCGGCGATGAGCTCGAAACCCGTAAGCGTCGACCCGAAGCCCTTGCGTGCCTGGGCCAGGACGGAAACGGCCGACTCGATCGAATCCAGCGCCAATAATGCCGTACATTGCGCGACAGGCACTGGATACAGCTTGATGG
Source organism: Candidimonas sp. (assembly GCA_035515055.1). Classification (GTDB taxonomy): domain Bacteria; phylum Pseudomonadota; class Gammaproteobacteria; order Burkholderiales; family Burkholderiaceae_B; genus Pollutimonas. The sequence goes on along the minus strand of DATJBV010000062.1, from coordinate 31,694 downwards.
TTGCGGCGGTAATAACGCCCAACGTCCCTTCACTGCCTATGTATAAATTACGCAAGTCGTAGCCGGTATTGTCTTTGCGCAAGCCGCGCAGGCCATGCCAGATTTCGCCCTGGGCGGTGACGACTTCCAGTCCCAGCACCAGGTCGCGCGCGTTGCCGTAGCGCAATACCTGCGTGCCGCCGGCGTTGGTCGCCAGATTTCCACCCAGCGTGCAGCTGCCTTCCGCGGCCAGGCTCAAGGGAAACAGGCGGTCCACGTCGCGCGCAGCCTGTTGCACCGATTGCAGTATGCACCCGGCTTCGACCACCATAGTGTCATTGGCGGTATCGACGCTGCGTATGGCGTTCAACCGTGTCAATGAAAGAACAATGGCTTTTCCGCTGTCGTCCGGCGTGGCGCCCCCGCACAAGCCGGTGTTGCCGCCCTGCGGGACGACCGGCACCTTGTGTTGATTGCACCACCGCAATACCCGTGCGACTTCTTCAGTGGACCCCGGCTTGACCACGGCCAACGCATTGCCGATATAGCGGCCGCGCCAATCGACCGTATACGCCACGGCATCGTCCCCGCCCAGAACATAGGGCTGGCCCACTATTTGCACTAGTTCGTCTACCAGACTCATTGCTAACCTTTCTGTATGTCTATACGCTTGAACAACAATTTTAAGGCAGATCCGGGCGCCAGGCGGCCGGATGGCCCACATGGACGCAACGCGCGAGAATCCGCCATAATCGCAAGCGCCCACTTTAATGAAGGATACAACGTGAATGCTGCCATGTCCCCGCCCGACGCGGTTTTCAAAGCCTACGACATCCGGGGCACTGTTCCCGAACAGCTGAATGCCAGCTTTGCGCGCTTGCTGGGCCGTGCCCTGGCTGTGCGAGCACGCGGCGAAGGCATCGCGACACTGGTCGTGGGGTACGACGGCCGCCTGAGCAGCCCGGAACTCTCCGAAGCCTTGCAGGACGGAATTATGCGAGGAGGCGTGAACACGATCGATATCGGCATGGCCCCAACCCCGCTGGTTTACTTTGCGACCCACATGCAGAACACGGGCTCGGGGGTGGCAATTACCGGCAGCCACAATCCGCCGAACTACAACGGCTTCAAAATGATGATGGGCGGCAAGACCCTGTACGGCGCCGACATCCAGGCGCTTAAAAGCATCATGGATGGCCTGGACAACGACGAAGACCTCCCTCGCGGGACGCGTAGCGTGATCGATATCACCGACGCCTATGTGCGGCGCGTTGTTACCGGCATTACCCTGGATCGCCCCATGAAAATTGCCATCGACTGCGGCAATGGCGTGGGCGGCGTGGTGGCGTCGCGCCTGTTCAAGGCCCTGGGTTGCCAGGTGGATGCCTTGTTTTGCGATGTGGACGGCACATTCCCCAATCACCACCCCGACCCGGCCGACCCGCACAATCTGCAGGACCTCATCGAACACGTGAAAAACACCGATTGTGAATTGGGTCTGGCATTCGACGGCGACGCCGATCGCCTGGGCGTCGTCACCAAATCGGGCGAAATCATTTGGCCCGACCGGCAATTGATACTGTATGCGCAAGATGTGCTGCGCCGCCTTCCGGGCGCAACCATTATTTTCGACGTCAAATGCAGCCGCCATGTGGCGCGCTCGATCCAGCAGGCCGGGGGCGTCCCGCTCATGTGGCAAACCGGCCATTCCATGATCAAGGCCAAGCTGGCGGAAACCGGCGCGCCCCTGGCGGGCGAAATGAGCGGCCATATCTTCTTCAAGGAACGCTGGTACGGGTTCGACGACGGCCTGTACGCGGCGGCCAGGCTGCTTGAAATCGTCTCCCGCCAGAAGAATGCGTCGGCCGTTCTCGAGGCCCTGCCCCAGGACGTCTCTACGCCCGAACTCAAGCTGCACATGGAAGAAGGCCAGCCCCACGCCCTGATCGAACGCCTGCAAAAAGAAGGCAAATTCCCGGGCGCGGCCGGCATCAACACCATCGATGGCGTGCGGGCCGAGTATGCGGACGGCTTCGGCCTGGCGCGCGCGTCGAACACCACGCCAGTTGTCGTCCTTCGATTCGAAGGCGAAACGCCCGACGCACTGGAGCGCATCAAGGCCGAATTCCGCCATGCCCTGAAAGCGCTTTCCGCCGATATCGAGCTTCCGTTCTAGCCTGCGCTTCAGGCGCCGACGGCGCTGTGGTCCGTCAGTTCCCTGTAGAGCTCGACGTGGGCGTGGGCGATCTTGTCGACGTCGAACGCCTGCTCGGCCAAACGGCGTCCCGCCTCCCCCATTTGCACACGCATCGCAGGATCATCGGCCAGCCTGAGCACCGCATGGGCCAGCGCGGGGACATTGCGGGGCGGCACCAGCAGGCCGGATACGCCAGGCTCGATGGCATCGCGGCACCCGGGGACGTCGGTCGTGACGACCGCGCGCCCGCACGCGGCGGCCTCGACCAGCGACTTGGGCAAGCCCTCGCGATACGACGGCAGCACGACAATATGGGATTGTGCATACAGCTCGGCGATGTCGCTGCGTTCGCCCAGGCATTCCACGGCCTTGTCGCCGCGCCACAAGGCGTATTCGTCCTCGGTGATGCTTGCCGGATTGCCGGGGTCGGGGCTGCCTACCAGCATCCAGCGCAGGCCGCTGGGATGGCCCGCCGACAGCCGGGCCGCCTGGACGAATTCGCGCACGCCCTTGTCGACCAGCAAGCGCGCGACCATGATGGCCACGGGCGGACCCTCTGGCTCGGCCTTGGCGGGAAACGCGGCCAGGTCCACCCCTGACCCGCGAATGAGTACGGTCTGGTCAAGGCGGACGACATGCGCCTGATGCAGCACATCGCGGTCATTATGGTTCTGGAAGATGACGCGGCTGTTGGGATGACCCAAGGCAAGCTTATACAAAGCCGTAGCCGCCCACCGCAGCAGATCCAGACGCTGACCGGGGCGCGAAAAGACGAATCCCAGGCCCGAAATGGCGGCAATATACGCCGGCACGCCGGCAAGGCGCGCGGCAATTCCGCCATAAAGCACCGGCTTGATGGTTACCGCGTGCACCGCCGCGGGACGAAGCCGCCGGAACAGCCGCCATATCGCGTAAATGCTATGCAGTTCCTGAAGCGGATGCTTGCCGCTGCGCGTCATGGGGATGACGTGATGGGTAAGGCCATGGGCAACAATGCGCGGCACCGACGGGCCATCCATGGTTGCGACATGGACCTCGAAACCGGCCTCCATCGCGCCCAGCGCCAACGGCAATCGGTGCGAAAGGAAGAAAGCCGGATTATTGACGACGAACAGCAGACGGCGGCCGCGCGAATAATCGTGCGCAAGGCGCCGCCAGGCAACCTGGTAGTTGTCGACCATGGCTTCGATGCTGAACAGCTGGGACACACGCTCCCGCCCTTCGCGCAGACGTTGCGCCATGTGCGCCGAGCCCATCAGCGAGGCAGCCTGATCGATGGCCGTGGACAGGCGCCGCGCATCTTGGGGCGGCACCACCCAGCCGCTTTCACCCACCATGCGGGCCGCATCGCCAACGTCGGTAACGACGCAGGCGACCCCGGTGGCCATCGCTTCAGCCACCACATTCGGAAAGCCTTCGGCGCGGCTCGACAGCACGTGGATGTCGAGTCCATTCATCAACACGGGCACATCGTCGCGCCTTCCCAACAGCTTGACCTTGCCATCCAGGCCATGGCCCGCCAGGAGCGACATCAGTTCGTCATTGGCGGCGTCCATGCCGTGGCCGATGAGCACGCAGCGCAGCGATGGATTGCGGCCGGCGCTTTGCGCAAAAGCGGCAAGAAGATTGGCGTGATCCTTCAGCGGATTCCACCGCGCCACGCTGCCGATGACGATGGCGTCGTCCGGCCAGCCCCACTCCGCGCGCACCTTTGCGCGAGCCGAGGCATCGGGCTGCCAGCAAGACAAATCGTAGCCGTTGGAAATGACCAGCATGCGGTCGGGGCGATAACCCCATTCCTGATGCCGGCTGGCCGCATTTTCCGCACACGAGACAACCAGCGCGGGAACGACGCCGGAAAGGCGCGCGCACACCCAGGCGATGGCCCGCGCCGAAAGACTGCTTCGGTGCAGGTCCGATCCGGAATTGCGTATGCCCCAGGCCACCGCCTTGATGCCGGCCATGCGCGCCACCAGGCCGCCCACGAGATCGGCGTGGTACATCCAGGTCTGAACGACATCGGGCCGCAGCCGACGCAACAGACGATACAAGCGGAATAACCCTTTCATGGCGCCGGCGGGCGTTTTCATGTCCAGTGCATGAACGGCAATGCCCGCCGAGCGCAACTGCGGCCCGAACACACCGTCCTTGCCCATGGAGATGACGGTATGACGATCCTGCTGCGTGGGCGCCGTTGCCAGGCGATGCAACACAGTTTCGGCTCCGCCATGACCCAGGCCGGAAATAATGTGCACGACATGCAGGGGCACGTAGCGGCCTTGCGGCTGTTCCGTCATGGCTTGGGCTCCTTGCGCCGCACCGCCGCCTGCGCGCGGTCAAACAACGCATCCCATAGCGCGAGCACTTCCGGCAGGCCGTAGCGGGAGCTGACCGATGCGGCCGCGTGCCTGCCCAGGACATCGCGCAGGGCCGGGTCGCCCATGAGCTGAACCAGTGCGTTTTGCAAGGCGGCTTGGTCGTCCACAGGAACAAGCAAGGCGTCCTGGCCATCGCGGCTCATTTCGCGCGGGCCGCTGGGGCAATCCACCGTCACGCAGGGCAGCCCCAGCGCCATGGCTTCCAGCAACACGTTCGGGAAGCCTTCGACCTGGGACGTCAGCACAAAAATATCGCCGGCGGCAAGTTCGGCCCAGGGGTCGTCGGTACGCCCCGGCAGGAAAACGCGCGCCTCCAGGCCGGCATCCTGAATGACCGTCAACAATTGGGGGCGCGACGGGCCTTCGCCCCATATGTATAGGTCCCATTCCGGGTACTGGGCCGCCAACTGCGCGAATACGCCGATCAAGGCATCGAAGCGCTTGAAGTCGACCAACCGCCCCATGGCCACCAGCCGATACCGGGCCGTTGGCGTCTTCGCCACCCGCGTGCGCGGCGCATTCAATAATTCGGGCGGCAGCGGGTTGGGAATGACGGCAAGCTCGCGAATGCCGGGCACCATGTTGGCGAACGCCTGGACGCTATCCTGGGACTGGAGCGTAACGATGGTGGCTTGTGGATAGGTATAGCGGCGCAACGCCGGCAGGCGCCGGCCCGCACTGGTGCTTACCGCCGGGTTCGTGCGTTCGCAGACAATAATGGGCACGCCCATGCGGCCGGCGGCCAGCAATACCATGACATTGACATTGGTAAGAAACGAAACGATGACATCGGGCTGAGTCTCTTTGACGAGACGACGGATGGCGAAGAGCTTTCGCAGCCCCGCCAACCGGGTCTTGCCCAGCCAGCCCATGCGGTCCGCCAGCCATACCAGTTTCACCGAGCGGCCCAGGCGATAGAACAGCTGGCCTTTTTTGGTGAAGGTGGGCGCCAGCGTGACCGTGTCGCCGCGCGCCGCCCACGCCGTGGCAAGCGTCGCCGCCACACGCTCGGCTCCGCCGGCATGCATGGAGCTGACGAAGAAGAGGATCTTCATGCGGAATCCGCCGTGGTCGTGGCCCTATGCTGCTCCAGCCATGCCTGCGTCATGAGTATGCTCCACAAATGCGTGCTCCAGTCACGTTGCCCGGACTGATGTTCCTGCCATTTCGCCAGTATAGGCGCGGCATGGAACAAGCCCTGTTGACGCAATAATGCCGGGTCGAGCAGCGCCGCCCCCCAGTCTTTCAGCGGCCCCCGCAGCCAGGCGGCGAGCGGCACGGAAAAACCCTTCTTGGGTCGCTCCACGAGGCTGCGCGGTACGTGCCTGTACAAAAGCTCACGCAACAGCCACTTTCCCTGGCCGTCTCGTATCTTGTAGTCCAGCGGCAAACTGTGCGCAAAGGCAAAGACGCGATGATCGATCATGGGAACGCGTGTTTCCAGGCTGTTGGCCATGGCCGCGCGATCCACCTTCACCAGGATGTCGTCGGGAAGATAGGTCTGCGCATCGAGCAGCATCATGCTCTCGAAGAAGGACGCGTCCGGCGCCGCATCGAAGGGGCTGGCAAACGCGGCTCCGCCAATCACGGCCTGGGCCGGATCTTTCCAGTACGAGACGAATTGGCGGTAGAAGGCGCCCGCATGCGGGGCCGCCAGGACGTCGGCCAGCTTGTCGAGCTGGTCGCGCCCATGGCCGGCGCGGCGCATCTTGGCCGCCATGCGTGCGGCGGAGGCCATCGGCGCGCGCAAGGCCTGGGGAATGGCCTGCCGTTTCTGCCACCAGCGCTGGGCGCGGAAATAACGCGAGTAACCGCCAAACAATTCGTCGCCGCCGTCGCCGGACAAGGCGACTGTCACATGCTGGCGCGCCATCCGCGTTACCAATAGCGTGGGAATCTGGGATGAGTCGGCAAAGGGTTCGTCGTAAACGCCGGCCAGCCCGGGAACCAGCGCCAGCGCGTCGTTGGCGCTGACGTAAAGCTCGGTATGCTGGGTGCCCAGATGCGCCGCCACCGCCCTGGCGTGTTCGGCCTCGTTATACACGGGATCGTCGAAGCCGATCGAGAAGGTCTTGACGGCCTTGGTGTTTTCTTTCTGCATCAAGGCGACGATGGTCGACGAATCGATGCCGCCCGACAAGAATGCGCCGAGCGCGACGTCCGACAGCATCTGCCCCTTCACCGCAGTCGTCAGGACAGATTCCAGTTGGTCCACCGCGTCGTTATCCGAACTGAACGCCAACCGATGGCCATGCGCCTGCCGCGCCACGTCCTGGGCCGACCAGTAGCGCTGGGGCGTCGGCAAACCGCCGTGCTGGCGCTGCTGTTCCGACAATTCCAGCCAGCATCCGGGCGGCAGCTTCTTGATGCACTCGTAAATGCTCAAGGGCGCGGGAATGTAGTTATGCCGCAGCAGCGCCGACAAGGCGGCGCGATCGGGGTCGCGATTGAAACCGGGAATATCGACCAGCGCCTTCAGCTCGGAGGCGAATACAAAATTACCGGCCACGAACCCCATGTACAAGGGCTTTTCTCCCATGCGGTCGCGCATGAGCGACAAGGTCCGTTCGTGCTTGTCCCACAAACCCATGGCAAACATGCCGACCGCCGCTTGCAGCGTCCTGGCGACACCCCAGGCGCAAAAGCACGCCAGCAAGGTCTCCGTGTCGGAGTGGCCACGCCATGCCGGCGCCCGGCCCTGGCCTTCCAGCAGGTCGCGCAGTTCCAGATGGTTATAGACTTCCCCGTTCAGGACAAGCACGAATCGCCCGCAGGCCGAAGCCATGGGCTGGCTGCCGGCCTCGGACAAGTCCAGAATGGCCAGCCGCACGTGCCCGACTGCCATGCCAGCACCCTCGTCTTCCCAATAGCCCTCGCTATCGGGACCTCGATGCCGCATGCGGCGGCAACCGCTGCGGATGACGGACTTTTTGTCGGGCAAGCTGCCCCAAATGCCAACGATTCCACACATAGTCAGTTTCCATGCCGGCCCCGGGGGCGGCCTTATTGCACTTCAAATAAATGGCCCCACAACGCCATGACGCGTGTCGTGGAAAACCGGTCGCGCACATCGACTGCCCGGCGGGCATAGGCGGCGCGCTGCTCGCGGTGAGCCATCATGTCGGATAAATGCGCGGCCAAGGCCTCGGTGTCCTCGGGCGGATTCACCAATACCCCGTCTATCCCGTTGCGCACGATTTCCCGGGGACCGGTTTCGCAATCGAACGCCACGGGCGCCAATCCACTGGCCATCGCTTCGAGCAGCGTGTTGGACAAGCCCTCGACGCGCGAACTGAGCACATACAAATCGGCTTCCCGGTACCAGTCGCCCACGTTGCCCACACGGCCGGGCATGCTGACGCGATCGGTCAGGCCCGCCGCATCGATCTGCTCCTGCAAGGCCTCGCGGCAACTGCCCTCGCCCAGGATGACCAGGTCCCAATCGGGAAAGTGGCCGGCAATCTCGTGGAATGCCTGAATAAGAAGATCGAAGCCCTTGTGCGGATGAAGGCGCCCGGCGGCCAGCAGCCTGCTGCGCCCTTGCGTCGGCGGAGGCGGCACGGCTGGCTCGCCGCTTTCCAGCGGCCAGCGCACCGCATTGGGGATCACCGTGACGCTGGATCCGGGAACATGTTCCCGCAGCCACGCGGCGGTTCCCGAGGTAAGCGCCACGACGGCAGCCGCCTGAGGGTAAGCCCAGCGGCGCAGGCGCAGCCACATCTCAGGCAGCTCCTGGGACGGCGGATGGGTGTGTTCGGTTGCGATGACGCGGCATGGCTGCCCGCGCGCCGCGGTGATCGCCAGGATGGACGCGGTGGTCATCATGCCCAGGACGACAGTGGGCCGCTCGCGCTGGATCAGGCGGCGCAGGCTCCAGACCCGCCGAAGATTGGCAACGGCGGCGCTGAATTTACCTGTGCTGGCGGCCGCGCTGCGCAAGGAGTGGCGGGTGACGTCGGGATGGAGCGGGTAGACATCGGTGCTAGGGTCGGCCTGGGTCACCAGCGTGACTTTATAGCCGCGCTGCACCCAGTAAGCGCTCAGGTCGGCCGCCACGCGCTCGGCGCCGCCGCCACTGAGCGAATGGATGACTATCATCAGATGGTGCTGAAAAGACGATTGGATCAAAACAATACCTGTGTTGGAGATACTAGTCCCGCGCAACCCGCGCGGGCAACGAACGCATGGCCGCCACTGCGTAGCAGCCGTAAGACAAGGCATACATCATGCTGGTGGCCAGCATGATGCCGGCGGGCCCCATGATGGGGGCCAGCACCTGGTTCATGGCCGCCTTGAGGACAAAATTGGCAACGGCAATGGCTGCCATGAGGCGGTATCGGTTCTGGCTGGCCAGCAACTGCACCAGGATGAGCACACCGAAATAGAACGGCAGCTGAAGCAGGCCCCAACGGACGACGTCGGCGACAGCGGCGGTGTTTGCGGCGGTGAAGGCGCCACGCTCGAACACCAGGCTTACGCCCCAAGGAGCAAGCACCCAGCCGGCAAGGGTCACCGCGGCGCCGCCAAGCACCATCAGGACCGACCATTTCAGGGCCGTCGAGCGGGCACGATGAGGATCGCCCCGGCTTTGAATATCGGCCAGCACCGGCAATGCCGCGCGCCCGACGGAAGCCGCGCCCACGCCCAACAGCAGGGACAAGAGCCGGCTGGCATAGCCCAGCGTCGCGTTGGCGTTGCCGCCCAGGTTCGCGGCCGTGTATTGGTCGATAGGACCAACGAAACTCATGGCCACCTGACCTATCAGCATGACGCCCGCCGCCTTGACCAAATCGGGCCAATGGTCCGACCGAAAGCCTAATACCGGCCTGGCCCACATGCGATCGGCCCTGGCTGCCAACCACAGCAGCCATGCCGACTGAACGAAATAGCCCACCAGCGTTCCCCACAGCAAGGGGCCGACGCCTGTCACTGTCGTCGCCAGCAAGACCCATACAAGAATGACCACGGCGGGAACGCTGTCGAGCAACGTGTTGATATGGCGCTCGTGCGCGCGCAAACGCGCGGCACTGATGCCCGTCATCAGCGTAAGCAGCGCCGCCGGGGCGAACGCCAGCATCAGCTCCGCGCTCATGCGGCGGGCCTCGGCGGGCAAGCCCTGCCCGGTCCACTCCAGCACCCATGGCCACGCTACGTACGTAACGACCGCCAGCAGCGTACCGATGGCAATCGTCCAGCCCTGCAGCTCACCAAGAAATCGCGCACGTTTGGCGCGCGGCTGCTTGCGCGAGCGCACCAGCACGGGGATCAGGACGATGGACAGCGCACCCACCAGGGTGACCGGCAACCAGTTCGCCATGACCATGGTGAACTGGTAGGCATCGACCACATCGCTTACGCCATAGCGGTACGCGACCGCCATTTCCTTGAAGGCGCCAGCCGCCTTTCCCAGCAGCAGAAAAAACGCCACACGCATTGCGCCTTGCGCAATGCGTCGGTGGTCGGAATGCAGGCCGGAGAGTCGTTGCTTGAGGCTTTTCAAATCAACGCAAGAACTGCGTATACCAAGGCATGGAGACTTCTATGCCTTGCACGATGTTATGCATCGGTTCGTATCCCAGCAGTTGCTTGGCTTTGCTTATGTCGGCCTGCGAATGGCGCACATCGCCCGCGCGAAAGTCGCTATATACCGGCTGCTTGTCGTAGACGACGCCATTGTTTCCCAACGCCTTGGCAAGATACTCGAAAAGTTCGTTCAGGCTCGTGCGCGCGTTGTAAGCCACGTTGTAAACCTGATTCACGCCTTCCGGCTGTGCCAGCGACGCCAGGATGTTGGCCTGCACGACGTTGTCGATGAAGCAGAAATCCCGGCTGGTCTCGCCGTCGCCATTCACGATGACATCTTCGCCACGTATCATGGCGCTGATCCATTTCGGAATGACCGCCGCATACGCGCCGTTGGGATCCTGGCGCTTGCCGAACACGTTGAAATAGCGCAGGCCCACGCTGCCGAAGCCGTAGGCGCGGGTGAAGACGTCGGCGTATAGTTCATTGACGAACTTCGTCACGGCATACGGCGAGAGCGGCCGCCCGATGCGGTCTTCGACCTTGGGCAGGGCTTCGTGGTCACCGTAGGTCGAGCTGGACGCGGCATACACGAAGGACTTGACCTCCGCGTCGCGCGCGGCCACCAACATATTCAAAAAGCCGCCCACATTGACGCTATTGCTGGTAATGGGGTCTTGCAGCGAACGCGGTACAGAACCCAGCGCCGCCTGATGCAGCACATGATCCGTGCCGGCAACAGCCTTGCGGCACGCATCCAGGTCGCGGATATCGCCCTCGTGGAAGGTGAAGTTCTGCCACTGTTGCGGCGTGACCGTCTTTTCGACCTCGTCCAGGTTGTATTGGTGCCCGGTGGAAAAATTATCCAGCCCCACGACCTTCTGCCCAAGCGACAGCAATGCTTCCAGCAGATTCGACCCGATGAAGCCCGCACACCCGGTCACCAACCATACGCGCGGTTCGGTTTGCAAGTGCGACGTAATTTCCTGATAACGCGTGCTCATATGATGCCTTTGAAGATAGTGATTACAGCCGCAGATCCGATTGATCGGCGGTGAGCACGTACTTCAGATCGTAGAGAACGTGCTCGGGCTTGCCCAGCGCCCGGATCTCGTCGCAACCCATGGCCACGAACTGCTCGTGCGATACGGCCAGGATAATGGCATCGTATGCCCCCTGCCGCAGCGAGGCAACCGGCGTAATGCCATACTCGTGGACGGCCGCTTCCGGATCCACCCAAGGGTCGTAGACGTCGACTTCCGTACTGTACTCGCCTAATTCTTTGACAATATCCACGATGCGCGTGTTGCGCAGATCGGGACAATTTTCTTTGAACGCCAGTCCCATGACCAGGACGCGGGATCCCTGCACCTGAATGCGGCGCTTCGTCATTGTCTTGACCAGTTGCGAGACCACATAGCCGCCCATCGAATCGTTCAGCCTGCGCCCCGCCAGGATGATCTCGGGGTGGTAGCCGATGGATTGCGCCTTATGGGTAAGATAATAGGGATCGACGCCTATGCAGTGGCCGCCGACCAGACCCGGGCGAAAAGGTAGGAAATTCCATTTTGTGCCGGCCGCTTCGAGCACAGCCTGGGTATCGATGCCCAGCTTGTTGAAGATCAGGGCCAATTCGTTGATCAGGGCGATATTCACGTCGCGCTGCGTGTTCTCGATGACCTTGGCGGCCTCGGCGACCCGTATCGACGGCGCCTTGTGCGTCCCGGCCACAATGATTTGCCCGTACAAGGCATCGATCAGGTCGGCGATTTCAGGGGTGGAGCCAGACGTGACTTTCTTGATCGTGGATACGCGGTGCGTCTTGTCGCCCGGATTGATGCGTTCCGGACTATAGCCGGCGTAAAAATCTTCATTGAAACGCAAACCCGAAACGCGTTCGAGCACGGGCACGCATTCATCTTCCGTCGCGCCCGGATACACCGTCGATTCGTAGATGACGATGTCGCCGCGCTTGAGCACCTTTCCTATGGTCTCGCTGGCGCGTACCAAGGGCGTAAGATCGGGCTGCTTGTATTCGTCGATGGGCGTGGGCACAGTAACGATGAATACGTTGGCCGCCGCCAGCTGCTCGGCTATGCACGTAAAGCTTAATTGGCTGGCCTCGGAAAGTTCGCGGGCGTCGACTTCCAGCGTGTGATCCTTGCCTTCTTTTAGTTCTTCAATGCGGCGCGCGTTGATGTCGAAGCCCAATACCGACCGCTTCTTTCCAAATTCGACCGCGAGCGGCAGGCCGACATAGCCCAAACCCACCACTGCAAGTTTCACGTCTTGAATTTCCAACTTGATCTCCCAGGCTACGGATACTGAAAAAGAATGAATAGAGAACTGCGTTACTTTTTGTGACTATGGCGGCCCAGCGACGGCAATAACAGCCATGCCGGTCGCCGCCACGATACCAGTCGCGAATATAGCCAGATATACACCCAGCAGAACACCACCAAGCTGGCGCACAGCGCCCAGGCGTTGTCCCACCAGATCGTTGCGGGAACCAGCCCGATGAGCGCAAGCACCCAAAGATAGGGGGACGTCATGGCGTTGCACAAGGCCGGCACGGCGTGCCGGCCGTCCCGGCTGAAGGTTACGCGGACCAGGCGCCTGAAAACCAGTTGATGCAGGTGTAGCGCATCGGGTTGGTCAACCGGCGTACCGCGTTTGAAGCGGCGCCGCCAGATGGAAAACAGGGTCTCGAACACCGGGTAGAACAACACGGCCAGCGCATAAAACGGTGAAACGCTGGGGTTGCGCACGACCAGCTGCACCGCCAGCTCCGCCAACATGAAGCCCAGGAAATACGCGCCGCCGTCTCCGAGGAACACACGTCCGAACGGAAAATTCCAGACCAGGAAGCCCAGTGTGGACGACGCCAGCGCCGTTGCTATGAGGAAAATGGGAATGTCTTGGACTTGCAAGGCAACAAGAGCCAGCGATACGGCCATGAGCGTGGCGATCATACCCGCCAGTCCGTTCATTCCGTCCACGATATTCAAGGCGTGCGTACAACCGCCGACCGCCACCATGGTGAATAACAGCGAGATGGGCCAGAAGGACAGCACCCAGTCGGCCCACTCCAGGCCCACGCGCGAGACTCCGCCAAGCAGCCACCACGCTATGGCGGCCGACAAGAACGCGGCCGCCAGGCGCTTGCCCGAGCCAACGTCTTTGGTAATGTCTTCCAGTAAGCCGGCGACGAATACTGGCATGGCGGCGATGAAGAGCACCGGCCACAGCCACGTAAGAGTCATGTTGCTTGGTCCGAGCACAAGCAGGCCCGCCAACGTACCGGCGAGCACGGCAAGGCCGCCCACACGCGGCGTGCTGCGCGAGTGGGACGCTTGCGGTTTGTTCATGTCGGAATCGCCGGTAAACATGACGTGCCAACGCTCGGAGGCGACGATCAAGCCGCCCACCATGAACGCGACGACGCAAATGTAAAACCAGGTAAAAGACCCCCAAAGGTGAGGCGAAGTCACACAATCCCCATAGGCTAAGTAATGATCGACATTATCGGACGTTTTTGTAACATGCCGCCAGGATTGCGGAAAATATATGCAACAAAAAATACGCCGTGGCCTTTGCGTTTCGGGGCGAAGCAGCGGGGCCGCGCGTACGATGTCATAGCATCACGTCGCGAGCAGCAAAACGCCATAGGCTGAATGGACAAAAAAAAGCCCGGGATCGTGAGATCTCGGGCTAAATCCACCAAAGGAGGAGGGTGGAGGAGACAATCGTGGCATGTCTGGCTGCTAAAGCTTTTACGCTTGAGACCACGCGGCTTGTTGTTCTTTAAGAGATCCTTTCGGGTTTTCCCTTGAAGTCCGCGTTTGGACATCCGATAACTAAAGTGTATGCCGAATTTTTGTGCGTTGCAAGGTAAATAATAAAAAAAGTCGTTAGGGGGCCACTTTGTTGCTTTTTCACCTAGGCGTTTCGTTACAACACCGTGGCCGACTTACACACGATAAGCGGTCACGGTCATGACCTTGGACATGGCACGCATGGCGGCGCGCACCGGCATGCGCAGCTTGTGTGCCCCGTTCCGTTCAGCGGTATTGCGATGGTTGGTCTCGTCGTCGCGCATTTTGGTCACGATGGCCCGGGAGCGTTCATCGGCGACCGGCAAGTCGCTTAGATGCTTGTCCAGATGTTGCTCGACCTGTCGTTCTGTTTCAGCCATGAAGCCCAGGTTCTTGCCCACCCCTGCCTTGCTTGCCAACACCCCGAGCGTAAAAGAACCCGCATACCAAAGCGGATTCAGCAGACTGGTATGACTGTGCAATTCGGTAATGCGCTCGCGGCACCATACCAGGTGGTCAACCTCTTCCGCAGCCGCGTCGTGCAGCAGGGAGCGGGTTGCTGCATCGCGACAAAACAGCGCTTGGCCACGATACAGCGCCTGCGCGCAAACTTCGCCCACATGATTTACGCGCATCAGGCCGGCCGCATGCGACTGCTCTTGCTGGGTCAAGGCGGCCTCGGCGGCAGATCCCGCGGGAGTCGGCCGGGGGCCGGCCGGATTGGGGCGGCCCGCATGGACCGAGCCATCGAGTATGCGCAGGGCGCGGCCGGCCTCGGCCAACAAGCTATCGAACAATCCCATGCGTCGGGAAAATGCCGGGGCGGCTGCGCCCGTGGAATGCGTGACCATCTTTATCCTTTAACGTCTTTAACGTAGTACGCCGCGACAGCGCCAATAGGCAGGACTGCCGCATATGCCACCAGGCCTATTCCCGCCCATGCCTGGTCGCCCAGCAAATAGAAATTACATAGGCGCGTGGCGTGGTCCTGGTACAAGACTCCTATGATGGCGGTCATCCAGGAAAAATTACCCAGGAAGAATAACTTTACAACGTTCCGCGCCTGCCGCAGGGATGCCCACAACACAATACCGGCCACAAACAGGCTAAAGAATTTCAGTGAGTGGGTCCATTCGGATGCCACGGCATCGTCCAGCGCTTTCGGTATCATCCAATAAGCAAGCACCAGGGTAACCAGCATCAGGCCCGGGATCCCCTGCTCATTATAAGAGCATGCGCCCTGCCCGCTGCCCGGCAACCCGCACCGGTCGGGCACAGTGCGGCGCCCGCCCGCCACCGCCCAGGCAGCCATGACACCGGCGAGAATAATGGCGGGCAAATGGACCAGCATATGCAAGGCCATGGTGGCGGTAAGTTCACGCCTGAAGACGATGCAGGCCGACAATAAACCTATGCTCGCCAGCAGCCGCCATGCCGTCGCGCCACCGCCCAAGTTTGTGCCTTGATGGTGCATCATGTTGGCTTCCTTCCATGGCGCGGCGCCACGGCATGGCGCAGTAGCGTTTCGGTCTCGTCGATATCGACGATGCGCGTCAGCCGGCCGTCCGGCGTCACCACGTGATAAGCGGCGTTATGCTCGTACTGGCCCAGCGGCGCCGGCACCACGATGACGCTGAAGGCGTTTAATAAAGACGCACTTTCCACGGCGTCAGCCATGCCCAGCGCCCGCCAAAGATCCGGGGCCGCGTTCATGCCGTATTCGTACCGAGCCAAGCGCTCCGGCGTATCGGCCGGATCGAAACTAATGCTTAGCAAGCGCACCTGATCCTGCAAGCCCTGGGCAAGTATCCGCCCCTGCAATTGCTGCAAGCCAATGCCCGACGACACGCATACCGTCACGCAACGCGTATACATGAACGTGATGATGGCCACGCGTGGATCCGAGCCAAGTTCTTTCAACAGCGTGGTTGCCTTCCCCCTGCCGTCATGCACGGCAACATCCGGCACAGGACGCGGACGGCGCAGCACATCGGCCCGGCGCGCGCCCTCGGTCGTCAACACGGTGTAGCCTTCGGTCTGTAAAAAGAATGCGCCGGCGCCGAATGCGCACACAAGAAGAATAGCGAACAAGAGTTTCATGTGGGGCCCAGGGCGTTTACTTCAGCGCCTGCAGCTCGACGTTGCCATTCCAGGGGCTTGTGCGGGCCCCGGTGGCCTTGCGCTGCGCGGCCACCGCCGCCGCATCGATACCGTCGGCCGCGTTGCCGAAGCTGCGGCGGATATACGTGAGGACGGCGGCAATCTCGGCGTCGTCGAGCTTGTCCTTGAAGGTGGGCATAAGGCCGTTATACGTGGCGCCATTAACGAGCAGATCGCCCGTCACGCCATGCAAGACGATCTGGATAGGCAGCGCGGCCTTCCCCGCGACCCATTCCGACTGTGCGAGCGGCGGAAAAACGCCCGGCAAGCCCGCTCCGGACGCCTGATGACATGCCAGGCACTGCGTTGCATAGATCTGGGCGCCGTCCACGACACCACTGGCGCTGCTGGCCACCACCGCAAAGTCGGCCGCGCCCCGCCGGTCGCCGTACGAGGCAGGCCCCCCCTGATGCGTGATCCCGATATAGGCCAACGACCAGGCAAAGGCCGCGCCGACCAGAATGAGCACCAGCCAGGGCACGGGGCGATTGCCTTCGTAAGGTTCGGACATTTCGCGCTGTTGCGCCTCTGTGCGCTTTGAGAAATCTGACATTGGCTTCCTTTCTTTCTATGCCATGCGCCACGCCGCCGGCGCCCGGTGCATTCACTTCGCCGTGCCGGGCGGAGGCTCGACGGGATAGGTCCGATCCAGCGCTAGCAGGTATGCAACCATATCCAGCGCTTCGGGCTTAGCCACGACCACCCCCGTGGGCGGACCATAGCCGGGCGGAAGGTTCACCACCTTGTCGCCCGCGGCGGCCTTCTCCTTGGTTTCGAAGAGGTAGGGATACGAAGGCATGATGCTGCCGGGTGTGTACGCGCGCGGCTGGTAAAGATGGCCCAGATTCCAATCGGCGCTGGGCTGGCGCGCGCCGATATTGAGCAAGTCGGGACCGGTGCGCATCGTACCCAGCAAATGCGGACTGTCGTAGAAATAGTCGCCGGCGACGGGCGCCCGCCCCCAGCCGCGCTTGAAGTCGGGGGCCTGGGCCTGGGCGCGCGGTTGCTGCGTATGGCAATAGACGCAGCCGTTTTCAATGTATTGCCGACGGCCGCGCAGCTCCTGGGATGTGTAGGGCTCCAGGCCGGGAGACGCCGGCAGGTCGGACAACTGCATGTATGGCGCCACGACCAGCGTGGCGGTGGCAAGGGCGAGAGTGACCATGGCTCCGCTCAGGAGTTTGTATTCGCTTTCCATGATCAGGCCTGGGCCAGCGCGGGCGAGGCGGGCTGGTGAAATAGAGCCGCACCGACGCGGCGGGGTCCATAGCGCAAGGCCATGGCCAGGAAGTGGCCCGCAAACACCAGATGGCCCAAGGTCATCAATGCGCCGCCGACGCTACGGGATTGAAGATACGGCAGCGTCAGCCGCACGGAATCCATGAAAGGAAGCGATGCATCGAGCATGGCGACACCCTGCAGCCATCCTCCTATCGTCAAGCCGACGAAGTAAATGGCGAAACCGATGGTCACCAGCCAGAAATGCAGCGCAATTAGTTTTGGGTAAGGCCATTCCCATGACATGACGCGCGGCATGACGAAGTAGATGGCGCCGAACATGACCAGCGAGAAAAAGGCATACAAGCCCAGATGCGCGTGAGCAACGGTGAAATGCGTGAAATGCGTGATCGTATTCACGCTGCGCAGGGCCTCGAGCGAACCCTGGACGGAACTGAGGGTGTACATCATGGCGCCCAGCACAATGAAACGCAACGTGGGCGAGTAGACCAGCGTCTTGAAATGGTGGCGCATGGTGAGGTGCTGGTTTACGGAAAAGGCCAGCACGGGCACCACCATCATGACGCTTTGCACGATGGACAGCGTGATCAGCCAGCCGGGCACTGGCCCGCCTATGAGGTGATGGCCGCCCACCTGCCCATAGAAGAAAGCCAGCGCCCAGAAACCAAGCAGGGACAAGTTGTACGACTGGATCGGACGCCCGATGATCTTGGGCAGGAAATAATAGACAGAGGCCAGCGCCACCGGGGTATAGAACAAGCCCAGCACGTTATGTCCGAACCACCAGTTCATGGTGGCCTGCTCCACGCCGAAGTGCAGGCCGGGAATATTGCCGACCAGGAACAGGATGGGAAACCAGAACAGTGCCGCTCCCATGTACCAGATGGACACATAAAGGTGCTCGACGCGCCGATTCTGCAGCGTGAACACCAACGGCAACCCGATCAGCGCGCCGCCAATGACGAAAAGAATGTCGATTTGCCAGGGAATTTCGAGCCACTCCAGACCATCGTTGAACCCCGCCGCAATGCTTCCCAGCCCCGCGATAAGCGCCGCATTCCACAGCATGGCGCCCAGAATGGCAAACCGCCCGCCCATGAGTTCAGTCTTGAGCAATCGCGGCAAGGTCCAGATGGCAATGCCGAACGCCGCCATGGGCGCCCAGCCATAGGCCACCGCATTCAAATGCAAGGTGCGAATACGCCCGAAGGTGAGCCATGCATACTGCGTAAGAAAATCGGGTTCATGCAGCTTTACGGAACTTATGAGCCCGGCCACCGATGCCAGCACAAGCCACCCCACGGCGCAGGCAAGAAACACAAAGGCCACATAGGCGGTGGAGCGATCGGCCTGCACACGCTCGGCCAGTTCGATCTTGCGGCGCGCGTCCCGGGCGGCGTCCCGGGCGGCGTCAGGCTTGGACGTCAGTACCGGCGCGGCGGCACGTTGCAGGCCGCGGCGCTGCGCGGACGTAGCCGACGGGTCCTCGACTGTTCCGATCTCGCCTTCGGAAAAGATAACGTTGGCGGCGGCGGGATTGTCGTCGAACAGGCGCTTGCGCAGGGACCAGATGAAAATAAACAGTCCAGTTACCGATAAACCGAACGTGAGCAGGAGCAAGGTAATCGTGTTCATTTTTTTGTATCGTTCCACGATGAATTGCGCTGATAATAGCTGATGCGGATCAAGAAAAAGCAGATCGCCCTACACGGCGGGTGGATTAAACGGGGAGCAAGAAGGCGGACGATTCGTGCCAACGTCCGGGGCTACAGGATAGGATTTAACACGTCGCGGGCGGGCGGCATGGCGATGGCCGGTCCCTTGGCCTGCTCGGCGCCCTGCGCGCCTCGCCCGCTTTGCCTCGCTCGTCCGCGCGTGCGCGCTCCCTTCGCGGGCGGCTCGCTGCGACCGCGAAGCCCGGCCATCGCCATGCCTCCCTCCCGCGCCTGCGATTGATTGTATTGACCCGACGCTGAGACGGCCAGCGTGCTTGGCCTTCTTGCGCCGCGTTGGCGGTTGAAGAAAAAGCGACATGCGCTCGCCCAATACGGCCAGCCTGCCTGGCCTATTGGGCATCGGTGCTGGGCTGGCCTCGTGCCTCGTCCCTGACCAACAAATGCAAGGCACCGGTGGCGGGGGCTGGGTGGGCGAAGTTGCGGGCGCGCCGCGTGGCGTGCTGCGCTTGAGGATGCAAGGCTGCGGCGTGTTCGAGCGAGGCGCTTACGGGCAGCCAGTGGCTGCCCGTTCTCGCGAGTTCCGCAGCCGCCTCAAGCGCAGTGCGACGCGCGGGTAGTCAAGGCAACGCCTTGACCGCGAACGTCTGAACCCACCCAGCCTCTGTCACCGGCGCCGGTTTTAGAAAAGCAGCGTGACACCGTCACCGGCGCCGGTTCATATACCAGGCACCCCCGCACCAACAGGCCACGGTATGATTACTCATTCACACTACGGCAGGAACAAGCAAATGGAATGCACAATCGACTGGGGCGGTCCTGAAGGCATGCTCTTCATTTCCCGTACCGGCAGCGGGCACATTGCCACCATGGACGGCGCCCCCGAAGGCGGCGGCCATAACCTTGCCCCGCGGCCCATGGAAATGCTGCTCAGCGGCGCCGGCGGCTGCGCCGCCTACGACGTCGTCCTTATCCTGAAGCGCGGCCGGCATGCCGTCACCCATTGCCAGGCCAAGCTGACGGCCGAGCGTGCCGATGTCGACCCTAAGGTGTTCACCAATATTCACTTCGCGTTTACCGTCACCGGCAAAAACCTGCCGCTGGCCGCCGTCGAACGCGCTGTCCAGTTGTCGCATGAAAAATACTGCTCGGCCACGGCCATGCTAATCAAGACGGCAACCATTACCCATTCCGTCACGGTCAACGAGGCTTAAGGCATGCATCAGTATCTTCGTCTTGCCCAGGACATTCTGGACAACGGCTCATGGCAAGACAACCGCACGGGCGTGCGTACGCGCAGCATCCCGGGCGCGATGATGAAGTTCGACCTGCGGCAGGGCTTTCCCGCCGTCACCACCAAGAAACTTGCCTTCAAGTCGGCGATCGGCGAACTGGTGGGGTTCCTGCGTGCGTACCGGAATGCGGACGACTTCACCGGGCTCGGCTGCAAGGTGTGGAACCAAAACGCCAACGAGAATGCCCATTGGCTCGCCAACCCTTATCGGCTGCGCGAAGGCGATCTGGGCTCGGTGTATGGCGTCCAATGGAGGCAGTGGCCCGCTTACAAGCTCGTCGACCTGAGCCTGCCTCACAGCGCCGCTCAAATCGCCGACGCGCTGTCCCGCGGCTATACCCGGATCGGCGTTGTCGACGATGCCAACAAAGAGGGAAAAACTAGCAGCGTCCTGCTTTACAAGGCCATCGATCAATTGCGCCAGTGCCTGGACACCATCATGACCGACCCCGGCAGCCGCCGCATCCTATTCCACGGCTGGAACTGGGCGCAGCTGGAAGAAATGGCCTTGCCTCCATGCCACCTGCTGTACCAGTTTCTGGTGAATTCCGAAAAGCGCGAGATATCCCTTTGCCTCTACATCCGCAGCAACGATGTCGGCCTGGGTACCCCTTTCAACCTGACCGAGGGCGCCGCCCTGCTCCATCTGGTAGGACGCCTTACCGGCTACACACCCCGCTGGTTCACCTACTTTATCGGGGATGCGCACATCTATGAAAACCACCTCGACATGCTGCGGGAACAATTGAACCGGGAACCGTATCCGGCGCCCACGCTCGTGCTCTCAGACCGTATCCCCGACTACGCCATAACGGGCGAATACCAGCCGGAGTGGCTGGAAAAGGTGGAGCCGTCCGACTTCCGATTGGAAGGGTATTTGCACCACCCGCCGCTCACCGCGCCCATGGCCGTCTAAAGCGGATTCACCCGCGTCATTCTTCCGTCAAGCCCAACCGTTCGTGCCACTGTGCAATGGATTCCTCGGGATATTCCGGAAACAGCTTGTCATTGACATGCGCCTCGATTTCCACCCACGGCGCCTTGGAACCGAGGAATAAATGGGTACGTATGGGAGGAATCGGCAGCGCCGTATCGATGGCCGACGCAAACGGGTAGATCAGCTCGGGCCATTCGGGGCTGAAAATCCATAAGGCGCTGCCGCAATTCTTGCAAAAGTGGCGCGCCGCCGTACTGGGTTCGGGCTCGTCGCTATCCGGCTCGCGGATCATGACGTGATACACCGACACGTCGGTTCCGCCGGTAATTTTCATCGTCGTGGCATCGGCGGCGAGATTGATGGCGTAGCCGCCCCCGCCCTGGGTCTTGCGGCAAATCGAACAATAACAGCGCTGATAGGGATACGGACTGACGCTGTTCACGCTAAAGCGCACGGCACCGCAATGGCAGGAACCTTCGAGTTGCATGATGGATCTCCTTCACTGGAATACACGATGGGCGACCGCCGGCACAGGCAAAATCGACCAACATCAGCAGCATGATCCAGGCCCGCGAACAGCACTCGGGGAATGCAAACATGCAATGCTAGAATCGACGAGCGCCCTCGCCCTGGGGCGTCCCCTCGGCTTAACACCCGGTTTCTGCCTCGCACACTATGTCCATGCCCCGCATCCAGCTCGTTGTAGCCTATTCCGACAACCGCGTCATCGGACGCGATAATGCGCTGCCGTGGCGGCTGCCCTCCGACCTTGCGCATTTCAAGCGCGTCACGCTGGGCCAGCCGATCGTCATGGGCCGCAACACCTGGGAATCGCTGGGTAGACCCTTGCCTGGCCGTCCCAATCTGGTGGTAAGCCGCAACGCCGCCTACCACGCGCCTGGCGCCACCGTCTATCCATCCTTACAGGCGGCCCTGGCCGACTGCGCGGGGGCCGAGCGCGTCTGCGTCATTGGGGGCGAACAGATATTCAAGCTGACGTTGCCGATTGCTCACGAAATCATCGCCACCGAAGTCCATGCCCAGATCCAGGGAGACACGTTTTTCCCCCCGGTCGACCCGGCCGCCTGGAAAGAAATCGACCGGGCGCCGCAAGCGGAAGAAAACGGCTACGCGTTCGACTTCGTCACGTACGAACGTGCAAACATATGAACGCCCGCCATGCCGTCACGCGCCAACGCGCAGACGCATGAACTTCCATAATGCCGGATGCAGTGAATACGCAACATTGAAACGTATCCAGCCTTCATCCACATTTTGCGGATGAAAATACGAGCCCGGCGCCAGCCAGATTCCGTCTTTCAACGCCAGCTCCGCCAGGGCCAGTGTGCCCTGCTCGCGCCAGCTGCCATGCGGCGGCCGCGCCCATAGAAAGAGGCCCGCCTGCGGCCGCGCAAAAACCTCGAACCCATGCTCGTCCATCACGCCGCACAATTCGTCGTGGGCCTGGCGCAGGCGGTCCTGGACACGCCGCAAATGCAGGCGATGCCGGCCCAGCCGCAATACCTGATACACCGTGCGCTCCATCATTTCCGGCGTTGTCAGGCCGGTCGTCATCTTTGTCTTTGCGAATGCCTGGATCAGCGCCGGGGTCGAGGCGATAAAGCCCACACGCATGGATGGTGTAATGCTCTTGGAGAATCCCGATATGTAGATAACGCGGTCGGTACCCGCCAAGGCGGACAGCATGGGCGCGACGCCGGGCAACAGGTCGCGCGACACGTCGTCTTCGACCACCCAGAAATCGTGCCGCTCGGCCAGCTGCAATATGCGAAAGGCGTTAGCCATGCTAATACTGGCGCCTGTCGGATTCTGCAGAACCGTGTTCAGGAACAAGGCCTTGATCGCGTGCTCGGCCAGCGTCTGTTTCAAGGCGGCAATATCCAAGCCCTCCTGCGTGCGCGGGACACCGACGATGCGCAAGCCAGCCAGACGCAAGGCCGGCAGTAAATTGGCATAACCGGGCAGCTCGACCGCCACGGTGTCGCCGGGTCGCAGCAGCGTTCGGGCAACGATGTCCAGCGCCTGGGTCGCGCCCAGTGTCAGCAACACCTGATCGGTCTCCAGCCGCAGTCCATAGCCGCCCATGGACTGGGCCAAGTGTTCGCGCAACGGAAAATAGCCGTATGGATGCCCGTAGCCGGCGATTTGGTGCGCAGGTACGCGAGCGGCCTGGCGCAATGCCTGTTCCAGGCCGGTTTCATTCAACCAGCTGGAGGGCAGCCAGCCGCATCCCGACTTTATCGGTATGGAATGGTCTGCAAAGATATCCGACAACAGCCACGAGGCACTGATGGCGGGGGGCTTCCAACCGGCCGGCGTCGACGTCGCAGGCGCGGGAGCCGCCGGACGGTGGACGCGATACCCTGCTCCAGGACGCGACACCAGCCAACCCTGCGCAACCAATTGGTTATAAGCGGCCGAAACGGTGAAAGTGCTCAGCCCATGCGACCGGGCGAATTCCCGTATGGAAGGAACGGCCATGCCAGGGCGCAATATCTGCGCGCTTATTGCCTCTTCGACGGCCTGCAACACCTGGTCCACCAAGGACGGCGCGTGCCGGCGGTCGCGCACGGGTTCAAAGAAGATCATGGGTGGCCCTGGTTCTGTACAGTCTTGTTTATAGCACCAATACGGTAATTCCTTTATTGGGTTAACTGTATATTTCATTCGTCCATGCACCCGACGAGAATAGGTGTCTGGGCCATGCCCATTCCCACTTCCTCTTACCGCCCGAGGTGACCATGTCCAGCCTAGCCGCAATTCCCGATCTCTCCAATCTGTGGATGCCCTTTACCGCCAATCGCCAGTTCAAGGAAGAGCCTCGGCTGCTGGCCAAGGCCAAGGGCATGTATTACACGTCGGTGAAGGGGCAGCAAATCCTGGATGGCACCGCGGGTTTGTGGTGCGTCAATGCCGGGCATGGACGGCCGGAAATCGTCGAGGCCATCTCCAGGCAGGCGGCCGAAATGGACTTCGCCCCCAGCTTTCAGCTGGGGCATAGCGACTCATTTCGAGCCGCAACCGCGGTGGCCAGCCTCATGCCTGCGGGAATGGACCGTATCTTCTTCACCAACTCGGGCTCCGAATCGGTCGACACGGCATTGAAGATCGCGCTGGCCTATCACCGGGCGCGAGGCGAGGGCCAGCGCACGCGGCTTATCGGCCGCGAACGCGGCTACCATGGCGTGGGCTTCGGCGGCATCTCGGTGGGCGGTATTTCGCCCAATCGCAAGACGTTTTCCGGCGCCCTGCTGCCTTCGGTAGACCACTTGCCGCATACGCACGACTTGTCGCAGAACGCGCACTCGCGCGGCCAGCCGGCGTGGGGAGCACACCTGGCCGACGAGCTCGAGCGTCTGGTGGCCTTGCACGATGCGTCGACCATTGCCGCTGTCATCGTCGAACCGCTGGCCGGTTCCACGGGCGTGCTGGTGCCGCCCAAGGGCTACCTGGAAAAGCTGCGCGCCATTACGCAGAAGCATGGCATTTTGCTGATTTTCGATGAAGTCATCACCGGCTTCGGACGGCTGGGCGCCGCGACGGCGGCCGAATACTTCGGCGTTACGCCAGACTTGATGACGCTAGCCAAGGGCATCAGCAATGCCAGTGTTCCCGCCGGCGCGGTGGCGATCAAGCGCGAGATCCACGACACCATACTGGGAGCGGCCGCCAACGGCATCGAATTCTTCCACGGCTACACCTACTCGGCCCACCCGCTGGCCACCGCCGCCATTCTTGCAACGCTGGAGATCTATGGCCGCGACAAGCTGTTCGAGCGTTCAAGTTCGCTGACGGGCACATTCGAAGATGCCGCGCATGGGCTGGAAGACGCCCCGCACGTCATCGATGTGCGCAATCTGGGCCTGGTGGCGGGCATTGAGCTGGCCCCGCGGCCCGATGCGCCGGGCGCCCGCGCGGCCGAGGTCTTCCGCAAGTGTTTCGATCGGGGCGTCATGGTGCGCTTCACGGGCGATATTATTGCCGTGTCGCCGCCGCTGGTCATCCAGGAAGACCAGATCCAGGAGATCTTCAGCTGCATAGCAAATGTGCTGAAGACCGTGGAATAAGACGCCCCCGAGAGGCCTAGGCCTCCATGTAGTCTTCGATGGCAGGGCAGGAACAGATCAAGTTCCTGTCGCCATACGCGTTATCGACCCGCGCGACTGAAGACCAGTACTTGTTGGCGCGCAATTCGCTTACCGGGTACGCCGCTTCTTCGCGCGTGTAGTCGTGATGCCATTCGGTAACCAGCAGCATCTGCGCGGTGTGCGGCGCGTTCTTCAACACATTGTCGTTAGCGTCTTTCGTGCCGTTTTCTATGGCCGAGATCTCGGCGCGTATGGCGATCATGGCGTGGATGAAGCGGTCCAGTTCGGCCAGCCCTTCGGACTCGGTGGGCTCGACCATTAGCGTGCCCGCCACCGGGAAGCTCATGGTGGGTGCGTGAAAACCGTAGTCGACCAGGCGCTTGGCAATGTCCTCGTTGGAAATGCCGCAGCTGTCTTTAATGGGCCGTATGTCCAGTATGCACTCGTGGGCCACGCGGCCATTGTGGCCCGCGTACAGAATGGGGTAATGGTCGCGCAGGCGGTGCGCAATATAGTTGGCGTTCAGGATGGCCACTTCCGTGGCAGCCAACAGGCCTTCGGCGCCCATCAACGTGATGTACAGGTAAGGAATAGGCAAAATGCTGGCCGAACCGTAAGGCGCGGCCGACACCGGCCCAACCGTAGTGCCGGCGGGTAGCTGGCCGGATTCGTTGAGCAGGCCCGGCAAATAGGGTGCGAGGTGGGACCGCACGGCCACAGGGCCGACGCCCGGGCCGCCACCGCCATGAGGAATGCAAAACGTTTTGTGCAGATTCAGGTGCGACACGTCGGATCCGAACTTGCCGGGCTGGGCCAGGCCGACCATGGCGTTCATGTTGGCGCCGTCCAGGTACACCTGGCCGCCAGCGTCGTGCACCATGGCGCAGATATCGGTGATGGCAACCTCGAAAACACCGTGTGTCGACGGGTAGGTAATCATGAGCGCGGCCAGGCGGTCGCCGACGCTGGCTATCTTGGCTTTCAAGTCGGCCACGTCCACGTTGCCGTTTTCGTCCGACGCCACGACCACCACGTCCATGCCGGCCAGTTGCGCCGACGCTGGATTGGTGCCGTGAGCCGAAGCTGGGATCAGGCAGATGTTGCGCTGATGCTGGCCATTGGCCTGGTGATAGGCGCGGATGGCCAGCAAACCGGCATATTCGCCCTGCGCGCCCGAGTTGGGCTGAAGGCTGATCGAATCGTAGCCTGTAATTTCGCACAGCGCCGCCGACAGACGGTCGATAAGCTCTTTATAGCCCTGGCTTTGCGATTCAGGCGCAAACGGGTGCATGTTGGCAAATTCGGGCCACGAAATGGGTATCATCTCGGCCGTTGCATTCAGCTTCATTGTGCACGAACCGAGCGGGATCATGGTGCGGTCCAGCGCCAGGTCCTTGTCGGCCAAGCCGCGCAAATAGCGCAGCATGTCGGTTTCCGACTGGATGCGGCTGAAGATGGGGTGCGAGAGTATTGGGGACAAACGCAGTAGTTCCGTCGGAATGCCGCTGACTTCAGGCAGTGCCGGCGTTGCCGCCGCGTCCCACGACGTGCCAAGGGCCTGTGCAAAC
The DNA here is from genome assembly GCA_035515055.1 of Candidimonas sp. Classification (GTDB taxonomy): domain Bacteria; phylum Pseudomonadota; class Gammaproteobacteria; order Burkholderiales; family Burkholderiaceae_B; genus Pollutimonas. The sequence continues at coordinate 4,822 of DATJBV010000062.1, read as the reverse complement.
GCTTGCATCAACGCGTCGAGATCGGCGGGCGTTACCGTTTCGTCCAGCGAAATGGCAAGCTGGTTCGCGCCGACCTGGCGCAGATTGATGGAAGCAGCCTGCGCCGCCTTGACGATGGCCTGTGTCTTGGCGCCGGTGTCGAGCAACAGCGTGTCGAAGTAGCTGGCGTTCACGACAGTGACACCCACCTGTTCCAGCGACTGGCGCAGATAAGCCGTCAGATAAGCGACGCGTTCGGCGATCTTCTTCAAGCCGGCCGGGCCGTGCCACACCGCGTACATGCCCGCCATTACGGCAAGCAGCACCTGCGCCGTGCAAATATTTGACGTGGCCTTTTCGCGGCGGATATGCTGCTCGCGAGTTTGCAAGGCCAGGCGTAGTGCAGGCGCGCCCTGGCTGTCTTTCGACACGCCGACCAGGCGGCCCGGCATATTGCGCTTGTAGGCGTCTTTGCAGGCCATGAAGCCGGCGTGCGGACCGCCAAAGCCCAACGGCACGCCGAAGCGCTGCGTTGAACCGATAGCGATATCGGCCCCCCACTCGCCGGGGGGAGCCAGCACGGCCAAGGCCAGCAGGTCGGTGGCCACCGCCACGACCGCGCCGTTGGCATGCGCCGCTTCGGCCAATGCCCGGTAGTCGGAGACGCCGCCCAGGCTGTGCGGATATTGCAGCAACACGCCGAAGCACTCGGGCAGGCCATTCGCCTCGTCGCCCACCACGACGTCGATACCCAGGCCGCTGGCACGGGTGCGCAGGACTTCCAGTGTTTGCGGATGGCAGTGAACCGACGCAAAGAACACATTGCTCTTGACGCGCGAACCGCGCCGCGTCAGCGTCATTGCTTCGGCCGCCGCCGTGCCCTCGTCGAGCAGCGACGCGTTGGCGATGTCCAGGCCGGTAAGGTCGGCCACCATGGTTTGGTAGTTCAGCAGGGCCTCGAGCCGCCCTTGCGAAATTTCTGGCTGGTACGGCGTATATGCCGTGTACCAGGCCGGGTTTTCAAGAATGTTGCGCAGGATGACATTGGGCACGTGCGTGCCGTAGTATCCCTGGCCGATGTAGTTGCGAAACACCTGATTCCGCCCCGCAATTTCCTTCAGCTCGGCCAGTGCATCGGCTTCGCTGCGCGCCTGCGGCAGCTTGAGCGCCCCGCGCTTCAAGATGCTGGGGGGCACGACTTCCTTGATAAGGGAGTCCAGGTCGGACGCCCCGATGGCGGCCAGCATTTTGGCCTGGTCGGCTTGTCCCGGCCCAATATGGCGGGGAATGAAATCGGAATGGGGATCTAAATCACGCAACATAATCAACCTAAACGGAATAAGTTCGCAGCAAGGACACTAAGCAGCCATGGCAAGAACCGCCATGGCTGTAAACAAATTAGCCGGCGTTCACAACGGCTTCGTAGCCGGCGGCATCGAGCAGGGACTCGATGTCGGCCATGTTGACCGGCTTGATCTTGAAGATCCAGGTATCGAATGCCGCCTCGTTGATGAGGTTGGGCTCGTCGTTGAGCGCCTCGTTGAACGCAACGATTTCGCCATCGACGGGCGCATAAATGTCGGATGCGGCCTTGACCGATTCCACGACACCGGCGGTCTCGCCTTTGTTAAGCGAAGCGCCGGGGTTGACATCACCCACAAACACCAGGTCGCCCAATTGGTCTTGAGCGGGGTCGGTGATGCCCACGGCGAGGAGGTCGCCTTCGACCTTTACCCACTCGTGAGAAGACGTGTATTTGCGATCATCGGGAAGATTCATTTAATTGCTCCGTGAAATTGATAGGTATTCTGGTGATGCTGTGCGTTTGCAAATACTACGCGACAATTTTGCCGTTGCGTACGAATGGCATCTTCACGACTTGCGCCGGCAGCCACTTGTTGCGGATTTCGACCTCGACCGAATCGCCGACCTGGGCCCCCAAAGGCACGCGAGCCATGCCGATGGACACGCCCATCGTGGGCGACATCGAGCCGCTGGTCAACTCGCCTTCGCCCTGCTGCGTGCGCACTTTCATGTGGCCGCGCATCATGCCGCGCTCCAGGAGCTTGACGCCCACCAGCATGCGGTCCGGGGTGAAACCTTCGATGGCATCGCGGCCAATGAAGTTGCGCGCCGGATCTTTGAACGAGACGGTCCATGCCAGGGCAGACACCAGAGGATTCACCTGCTCGTCCATTTCCTGGCCGAATAAGTTCATTCCGGCTTCCAGGCGCAAGGTGTCGCGCGCGCCCAGGCCGCAAGGACGCACGCCCGCTTGCTCGAGTTCACGCCAGAAGTCTTCCACCTGGCTTGCCGGCAACACGACTTCGAAGCCGTCTTCACCGGTGTAGCCTGTACGCGCGACGAGCGTGTCGGCGGCTACCGCCACCCCGCTGAAGGCGGTCAGGGCTTCGGTCGCCGCTTGCCATTCGGGGCGGACGGCCCACACCTTGGCGCGCGCATTGGGACCTTGCACGGCAACCATGGCCAGGTCGCGTCGCGGCGTTACGGCAACATTGAATTTTTCGGAGGCGACGACGCCCTGCATCCAGGCAAGGTCTTTATCGGCGCAGCCCGCGTTCACGACGACACGCCATTCGTGGTCGCCGAAGAAGTAGACAATAAGGTCGTCGATCACGCCGCCTTGCGGATTAAGCATGCACGAATACAAGGCCTTGCCCGGGACGGTGAGCTTGGTGACGTCGTTGGCGAGCAGGCGCTTGAGGTAAGCCGTGGCGTCGGGACCGGTCACGTCGACGTTAAGCATGTGCGACACATCGAACATGCCGGCGTCGCGACGCACCGCGTGGTGCTCGTCCAGCTGGGAACCGTAAGCGACCGGCATGTCCCACCCGCCGAAATCGACCATCTTGGCCCCGGTCAGTATATGGACGGAATGCAGTGGGGTTTGCTTGAGAACAGACGACATGATGGCTCCGGAAACAGGAATGAACGACGTAAGCCAACATTATGCTGGCCAGCACCGCCCTTCTGTCCTTTTGCCTGAGAGTTAACCCACGAACCGGGCGTTCACCTTCGGCGCTTGCCGGCCGGCCAGTACGGCACAGTGCAAGTCTCTCCAGAATGCTGTCTTGCGTGTCGACGAGACCAAGACAATACAAAAGTGGTACGGGGTGCCTGAGCGATTCTGGGCGAATTGCGCCTTCGGCGGCCGGGTGAACCGACGCTCTCCCACTCTGTTAATAACAGCAATCGTGAAGAATAACTCGAAAAGTGGGGGAACGCCAAATGAAAGATTATTCGTTCTTGGCGACGGCGGGGGGGTTCTTTACACGTCACGGGGGAGCGGCATGGCGGCCGCCGGGCCCTTGGCCTGCTCGGCGCCCTGCGCGCCTCGCCCGCATCGCCTTGCTCGTCCGCGCATGCGCGCTACCTTCGCCTACGGCTCGCTGCGTCCTCGAAGCCCGTCCACCGCCATGCCGCTTCCCCGTGACTGCGGTGGGTTTGTTGACCCCACGTCGGGAAGAACGGTGTGCTTGGCATTTTGGCGTTGCCGTGGGGGCCAGCCAGAAGACGTGCTGGCGCTCGCCCAAAATGTCCGGCCTGCCCGGCCATTTTGGGCATTGAAGCTGGGCTGGCCGCGAATGTGTTGCCTCGTTATTTGCGACTTGAAGGGCAAAGACGCGATCAACACAACCCTCCAATCCACCAGCCCGAATGCCGATTTGCGCGCCGCAGGGGCGCGCAAATCGGCGGCACCGCACACTCTTCTTAGCCGAAGTGGAGGCGGCGAGAATGCAAGCACGCAGACCGTCCCAACAACGGCGCGATCCAACATAACGCAGCGGGACGGGGCTGGGGGGACGATTGCAGCGACTTCGGGGCCGAGCGAGCCGTAGGCGAAGGTAGCGCGAAGGCGCGGACGAGCAAGGCGATGCGGGCGAGGCGCGCAGGGCGCCGAGCAGGCCACGGGAGCGCAATCTTCCCCCCAGCCCCGTCGCGCGTCAAAAGAATCACATCCCGATGCGCCAATGCATCAACGGCCCACAAGCCCTCTCCCACAAGCCACCCCTGAAGCCCACGCCCACTGGAAGTTATACCCGCCCAACCAGCCCGTCACATCCACCGCCTCGCCGATGAAATAAAGGCCTGGCACGGCCTTGGCTTCCATCGTCTTCTGGTTCAGCCCGGCCGTATCCACGCCGCCGCGCATCACCTCGGCCTTCTTGTAGCCGGCCGTGCCGCTGGGCGTGAGCGACCAGCGATGAATCTCTTGGACGAGCGCGCGCAATACTTTGTCGGGCACATCGGCCAGGCGCAGCGCACCCGCGTCCTTGCCAGCCGACGTGCTGTTGGCGAGCCACTGTTCGGCCAGGCGCTTGGGCCACATGCCGGCCAGCACGGTCCCCAATTGTTGGCGGCTGCCCTGCTTGGCGGCCAATAGCTGCCGTTCCAGCTCCTGGTTCGGCGCCAGGTCGACGTGTATGGGTTCGCCAGGGTTCCAGAAGCTGGATATCTGCAGGATGGCGGGGCCAGACAGGCCACGATGCGTGAACAGCAAGTCTTCCAAAAATTCGACTGGCTTGGGCGCGGCGTTGTTCTTTACGTTGACTTCCAGCGCGACGCCACTTAAGGGCACGAAGGGCGCCCACGCCTGGCTGTCGAAGGTCAACGGCACCAATGCCGGGCGCGGCTCTATCACCTTCAGCCCGAACTGCCGCGCAATGCCCAGGGCAAAGTCCGTGGCGCCCAGCTGGGGAATGGCCATGCCGCCCGTGGCAAGCACCAGTTGCCGGGAGACGATATTGCCTTGGCTGGTGCGCAGCACGAAGTCGTCGTTGTCGCGCGCAATTTCCTTGACCGTGCACGGCATGCGCCAGGC
>DATJBV010000061.1:0-52402 GCA_035515055.1 Candidimonas sp. | reverse complement strand
GCCACGAAGCCCGGCCATCGCCATGCCGCCCTCCCGCGCCTGCGATTGTTTGTATTGACCCGATGTGGCCACGGCCAGCGTGCTTGGCCTTCTTGCGCCGTGTGCTTGGTTTAAGAAGGAGTGGCATGCGCTCGCCCAATACGGCCAGCCCGCCTGGCCTATTGGGCGTCGGTACTGGGCTGGCGCCGGGTGTCAGGTCTCTGGCTGGCAATCGCCGGCGGCCCAGTGGCTGTCACACCCCAACACCGGCGCTGGCACGTGCCTCGTCCCTGACCCACAAACGCCAGGCGCCGGTGGCGGGGGCTGGGTGGGCGAAGTTGCGGGCGCGCCGCGTGGCTGGCCGTTTTCGGGATCCAAGGTGGCAGCTGTTTGAGTGGGAAGCTTATGGATGATCCGGGGGATCATCCATCCCACGAGTTCTGCCACCGCCCGAAAACGGCCAGACGCGCGGGTAGTCAAGGCAACGCCTTGACCGCGAACGTCTGAACCCACCCAGCCCCCGTCACCGGCGCCGGTTTGTATACCAAAAGATAGCATGGCCCCACGCCGGCTGAGGCTGAGGCTTCCAAGGCATTTTGCAGTACAATTTACGTCCACGACATCTCATCGGCCGGGCCGTTTTTTTCTTCGCACCAGGACCGTCTTATACTCCTGGTTTCGTCACTGCGGGGGGACTATGACTGACTTGGGTCGGCAAGCAGATATCGCGCCAAAACAAACGCAGCTCGACGTCGGCAGCTACTTCGACGACATTGTCTTTGCACGCGAGCAAGCACGCATTTTTGCCAATTCGTCCCTCTATATAGGGCATGAAAAACTCGTGCCCGAACCCGGGGACTGGCGCACGCTCGCCCAAGAGCATGCTGGCCGCGCCTTGGTGCGTACCAGCGCCGGGGTCGACTTGATTTCCAATGTATGCCGCCATCGGCAGGCCATCATGCTGGGCGGCGATGCCGCCGACGTTACCAGTCATCGCCTGTCACAGGGGAATCTGTCCAGCACTGGCGGCAATATTGTTTGTCCGGTGCATCGATGGACGTATAGCCCGCAAGGCAAGCTGCTGGGCGCGCCGCATTTCGCATCCACGCCCTGCAAGAGTCTGCAGACATTTCCAGTCAAGAACTGCCATGGGCTGTTGTTCGAAGGGCCACGCGACCCTGCGCGCGACATGACCGCATTGTTCTCGCGCCCGGAATTCGACTTCTCGGACTACGTGCTCGACCACGTGGAAGTGCATCGCTGCCACTACAACTGGAAAACCTTCATCGAAGTCTATCTTGAAGACTATCATGTTGGTCCATTTCACCCAGGGCTGGGCCAATTCGTTACTTGCGACGACCTAAGCTGGGAGTTCTCGGATTGGTATAGCTTGCAGCGGGTGGGTGTGCACAAGGACTTGGCGCATCCAGGGTCGGACGCCTACCGCAAGTGGCATGAATGCCTGATGAACTATCGTGGAGGCGAATCGCCCGAATTCGGAGCGGTATGGGTCACTTACTTCCCGACCCACATGATAGAACTGTATCCCCATGTGCTGGTGCTGTCGACGCTGCACCCGATCAGTCCCCAGGAAACGCTCAATATCGTCGAGTTCTACTACCCGGAAGATATTGTTGCCTTCGAGCGCGACTTCGTGCTGGCCCAGCGTGCGGCATATATGGAGACCGCGATCGAGGACGACGAAATCGCCGAACGCATGGATGCCGGGCGGCGCGCCCTTATGCGCCGCGGTGTGAATGAAACAGGTCCGTATCAGTCACCCATGGAAGACGGCATGCGGCATTTCCATGAGTGGTATCGCGGCCTGATGGATGAAGCCGCCCCTTAACCCCGGGCCACAGGGCGGCTGGGATCGCTGCACCACTCGCTCCAGGAACCCGGGTATAGCGCGGATCCCGGCATGCCCGCCAGCGTCATGGCGAACAGGTTGTGGCTGGCGGTGATGCCCGACCCGCACTGGTGCACCACTTGGTCGGCGGGAACGTCCCCAAGCAGGTCGGAAAATTCGCGGCGCAATTGGGCGGCGGTCTTGAATCGTCCGTCAGACTGCAGGTTGTCGGAATTGGGCCGATTCACCGCGCCAGGAATGCGCCCCGCCACCGGGTCGATCGGTTCGGCTTCGCCGCGGAAACGTTCGCCGCTGCGCGCATCCACCACCGTAAAAACCGGTGTAGATATATTCTGAAGAACGGCGGCCGCGTCGACCGTCGGCATCGATTCCGGCCCCCAAGCCAGTTCTGGGATCGCTACAGGCGCCTCGATGGCTATTCCGTGTGGCGTCGTCTCGACAGCGCCGCCCATTGACTGCCACGCAAGCCAACCGCCATCGAGGACCAGGATTTTTTCGTGCCCTATCCAGCGCAGCATCCACCATAAATGCGCCGAAAACGCGCTGCTTCCATTGTCGTAAATAATGGCTGTTGTCTGTGGCCTCAGGCCAAGCCCCCGTATCAGGGCCGCAAAACTGGCACGGTCGGGCAGCGGATGGCGCCCGTTCAATCCTGTTTTTTGACCTGACAATTGACGCTCGTGATCGAGGTAAATGGCACCGGGAATATGCCCCTTGTCGTATGCCGCGCGGCCAGCCTGATGGTCGGCCAGGTCATGCCTGACGTCAAACACCAGGATGTCGGGCGCTTGCACGCGGCCTGCGAGGGATTCGGCGCTTATTAATAGTTCAGGCACGCGAGTTCTCCGATTCAGTTGTTGCCGCCGGTTCCACAGGGGCCGCGCCAGTTGTCATTCCGCGCATCATGCGGCCTTCGCTATAAGTCCGCCAAATGGACAGCATGCCCGAGGCGACGATCAACACCATCCCGCCCCAAGCAATGGCGTCCGGCAAGTCGTCCCAGAAAATCACACCCATGAGGGCGGCGAAGATTATCGTTGTGTATTGTAGGGCGGCCGTCAGCAAAGCCGAACCCAAGCCGAAGGCGCGGGTCATGGTCAACTGACCGACAAGACCGAAACAGCCAACACCCAGCAATGCCAGCCATGCCTGTACATCGATATCTTGCCATCCGACAAAGGCCATTCCGACTATGCCCGTCAAGCAAACGCAACAAGAGAAGATGAGGACGGTGCGCCATTCTGGTTCGCCGACGCGCCCCAGTTCGCGTATTTGCATCATGGCCACCGCCGAAAGAGCCCCCGCGCCAAGTCCAATCGAGGCGGCGAGCCATTGGTCGCTGCCGATACTGGGCCGCATGATGGCCAGTACACCGATGAACCCCAAACTAACAGCCACGATGCGTACGGGGTCGCGCTGACTGCCGCCCCGCACCAGCATCCAACCGGCGATGAAGAGCGGCGCTGTGTAGTTCAGGCTGACAGCGATGGATAAAGGCAGGTGCGACAAGGCGTAGAATCCCAGCCACATCGACGTGATGCCGGAGAGATTGCGCCACAAGTGCAGCTTCCAGCTGGGCGGACGCAGGCTGCTCTTGGTATACCTGGCCCAAAGCAGCAGCAACAATACCGAAGGGATGCCGCGAAATATCACGACATGAGGCAATGACGCGCCGTAGTCGGCGGCGATCTTCACGCACGCCCCCATGGCGGCAAACATAAGACTCGCCAGCAACATCCACAGAGACTGCATGCCATCAACCGGAGTTCGAAGTTAAGTAAAGTCGCTACTATACTCCGCTCTGATGCTTTGAATATTACCGAGCCATGGCCTTTAAAATGGCAAATCATCCTCCATATAACTATTCTGACCTCGTTGCTACGCCTCGCCTGGAATACTCATGAAACGAATTTTTCTCTTCCTGCTTACGAACATCGCCGTGCTGGTCGTGCTCAGCGCCACCATGAGCGTACTAGGGGTGGGCCGCTACCTCACCGCCAACGGGCTGGACTTAACCCAGCTCCTGATTTTTTCAGCCTTGCTAGGGTTTACCGGATCGATCATTTCGCTCCTGATCAGCAAATGGATGGCCAAGCAAAGCACTGGCGCGCGAATCATTGATCCACAGGCGCCAGCCACTCCACGCGAAGCCTGGCTGCTCGATACCGTTCACCAGTTGGCCGACCGCGCCGGCATCGGTCGGCCCGAAGTTGCCATCTACGACGGCGCTCCTAACGCATTCGCAACGGGCGCATTCAAGAATGACGCATTGGTTGCCGTATCCACCGGCCTGCTGGAAAGCATGACGGAAGAAGAGGTTGCAGCCGTCCTCGGGCACGAGATTGCGCACGTCGCGAATGGGGACATGATCACCCTGACGCTGATCCAAGGCGTGGTGAACACCTTCGTGATTTTCATGGCGCGCGTGGTGGGCTATTTTGTCGACAAGGTGATTTTCAAGAACGAACGCGACGTCGGTTTCGGGTATTACATCACCGTCATCGTCGCAGAGATCGCGTTCGGCATATTGGCGTCGCTCATCGTGGCCTGGTTTTCGCGCCAGCGCGAATATCGTGCGGACGCCGGCTCGGCAAGCCTGCTGGGTTCCCGTGAACCCATGATCCGCGCCCTGGCGCGGCTTGGAGGCGCGGAGCCTGGCGCACTGCCCAAGGCCTTTCAAAATTTCGGCATATCCGGGGGCGGCGCGGTAAGCGCAATGTTTGCTTCGCACCCACCCATCGAGGCACGCATTCACGCTTTGCAGGTCGCCCAACGCGTCTAACGCAGGGAGCTGTTCTATCATGCTGCCATGACAGAACTATTCCTGCTGCTCGATTTCGGCGGCTATATCGCCCTGCTATTGTGGGGCGTGCACATGGTGCAAAGCGGAGTGCAGCGCGCATTCGGCGCAGCGCTGGGCGTCTGGATGGGGCGGGCATTGGGCACGCACCGTCGCGCCTTCTTTACCGGGCTTGCGATTACGGCAGCCGTCCAGAGCAGCACCGCCACCGGCCTGATGATCACCAGCTTTACCGCCGGCGGCCTGGTCTCCCTCGCGCCGGCCCTGGCCGCCATGCTTGGCGCCAATGTCGGCACGACCATTATCGTGCAGTTCCTGTCGTTCAATCTTACGGCGCTCGCGCCCGCGTTCATCCTGGTGGGTGTCTGGTTATTCCGGCGCCACCAACCCAGCAGGCGGCGCGACATGGGGCGCGTGTTCATCGGCTTGGGCTTGTTATTACTGGCTTTGCGCCAATTGGTCACGCTCTTCGGACCGCTCCAGGACGCCTACCTGCTCAAAATCGTGCTCGAAGCCCTGGCGGAACAGCCTGTGATTGCCCTGCTGCTTGCGGCCGCCCTGGCATGGGCCTCTCATTCCAGCGTTGCGGTCGTTGTATTGATCATGTCGCTGGCAGGCAACGGTCTCGTAAGCCTGCCTCTTGCATACGCATTGGTGCTTGGCGCCAACCTCGGAACGTCGCTCAATCCCGTGTTCGAAGGAGCGCAAGACAAGAACCCGGCCACGCGCCGCCTGCCGGTTGGCAACGTGGGAACCCGTCTCGCGGGATGCCTGCTTGCCTTGTTGTTATTGCCCTGGCTGCCGTCGCTCATGCAGACGGTGGTATCCGACCCGGCCGCCGCCGTCGCCCTTTTCCATACGCTATTCAATGTGATCGTGGCATTGATCTTCATGCCATTGCTGCACCCATATTCACGCCTCCTTGTCCGATTGCTGCCCAAGCGGGCAGACCCGAATGATCCCTCGCGGCCGCAGTATCTGGACGAGTCGGCCCATGAGGTCCCAGGCATTGCGCTGGGCAATGCGGCGCGCGAGGCGCTGCGCCTGGCCGACATGCTGCAGACGCTGCTGGGAATGGCGCGTGCGGCATTCCTCCACGACAATCGCCACCGTGTTGGCCAGGCACGATATATCAACAATGCAATCAACAAACTCGAAGGACTGATCACCACTTATCTTGCCACGCTCGACCAAGAAGCCATGACCAAAGACGATCACCGGCGCCTGTCCGAAATCCTGGCGTTCTCGGCAAATATTGCCCATGCCGCAAGCCTGACGACGCACGGGCTATTGAATCATGCCGCCACGTTGTACAAGAAAGGATGGGCGTTCAGCAGCCAGCAACGGAATCAGCTTACGCAGTTGCTCGACAGGCTGATACGCAACCAGCGGCAAACCGCTGCGCTATTTGTCGCTGAAGACTTAAGAAGTGCCCGCTACCTGGCCTACGAAAAGGACCATTTCCGCGAACTCGAGGCGAATGCCGCCGAACAGCATTTGCTGAATATCAAATCGGGCAATGTGGAGCACGCGGAAGTGGCTTCGTTCTACTTGGACGTCATGCGCGACGTAAAGACGGTCAACTCCTATCTTGTGGAGGCCGCCGCCTACCCGGTCCTGGGCAAGCATAACGAATTACTGCCCAACCGCCTGCGCGACAATGGCGGCGCTCCGGAATAGGGCCTCGTGCTTGCGCTGCTAGTGCGCCTGCTCCCAGTTGGGACCTATCCCGACCTCGGCCAGCAAGGGCACGTTCAGTGTGGCCACGCGGCACATCAAGTCGGGCAAATGCTGGGCCACGACTTCGACTTCAGCGGCAGGCACGTCGAGCACGAGTTCATCGTGCACCTGCATGACCATCAATGCCTGGAGCTTTTCCGCCTCGAGCCATTCCTGGACAGCGACCATGGCAAGCTTGATAAGGTCCGCTGCCGTTCCCTGCACCGGGGCATTGATGGCGGCGCGCTCGGCGGCGGCAAGGCGCGGACCCTTGGCACCCCGTATCTCGGGCAACCACAGTCGGCGGCCGAACACGGTTTCGACAAAACCCATTTCACGGGCCATGCGACGCGTCTGTTCCATGTAGGCGGCCACCCCGGGATAGCGGGTGAAATAACGGCTGATGTATGCCTTGGCCGCGTCGCGCGTGATGCCCAGGCTGGATGCCAGGCCGAACTCGCCCATGCCGTAGATGAGGCCGAAATTGATCGCCTTGGCCGCCCGGCGCTGCTCCGCCGTCACGTCTGTCAAGCCGACGCCGAAAACCTCGGACGCGGTTGCGCGGTGAATGTCTTCTCCGACTTCAAAGGCGTGGCGCAGGTTGGCGTCGTCGGACATGTGCGCCATGATGCGCAGCTCGATCTGCGAGTAGTCGGCAGATACAATTTTTCCTTGGTTGGCGATGAACGCGGCACGCACGCGCCGCCCTTCGGGCGTGCGAACGGGAATATTTTGGAGATTGGGGTCGGACGATGCGAGCCGTCCGGTAATGACCGCGGCCTGCGCATAACGCGTGTGAACGCGTCCGGTGGCTGCGTTGATCATTTTTGGAAGCTTATCGGTGTACGTGGATTTCAGTTTGGCCAGTCCGCGATATTCAAGCAGCAATTCCGGCAAGGGGTAATCCTGCGCCAGCTTGCTCAGTACGTCTTCATCGGTGGACGGCGCGCCGCTTGCCGTCTTGCGAATAATCGGCAAATGCATGCGCTGGAACAGTATTTCACCCAGTTGCTTGGGCGAATTCAGATTGAACGGCTGGCCTGCCAGCTCGTAGGCCTTCTTTTCCAGCGTTAAAAGCTGTTGCCCAATTTCGTGGCTTTGCATTGCCAACGCATGAGCGTCGATGCCGACACCATTGCGCTCGATGATGGTAAGTACGCGCGAGGCCTTGACCTCAAGGGCGTAGATGAAGTCCAGCCCCGGATCTGCGGCTACCTGGGGCCGCAGGACCCGATGCAGTTGCAAGGTGAAGTCAGCGTCTTCACAGGCATAATACGATGCCTTGTCGACCTCGACTTCGTCGAAACAGATCTGCCGGGCGCCTTTGCCGCAAAGGTTTTCGAACGTGGTGCCGGTGCGGCCGAGCCAGCGCTCGCCAAGTTCCTGCAGATTGACGCGCTTATGGGATTCAAGCACATAAGCCTGCAACATGGTGTCTTCGGCAATACCCGAGAGCAGTATGCCTTCGTTCCCCAGCACATGGGCGTCGTACTTTGCATTGTGCAAAAGCTTGCGTGCTGTTGCGTCTTGCAGCCACGGCCGCAGGCGGTCCAGCACCTGCTCTCGCGGCAACTGCACAACGTGGTCGGTTCCCCGGTGCCCAACCGGGATGTAGCATGCCACTCCCGGCTCGATTGACAAGGACAGGCCAACCAGTCTTGCCAGCATGGGATCCAGCGAGGTCGTTTCCGTATCGAGGGCAACGAGCTCGGCCGCCTGAATGCGTGTCAGCCAGCGATCGAAGTCCGTCCAGTCGAGTATGGTCTGGTAATCCGTGCTGGTGGGCGCGGCAGGCTGTTCAGGCACATGCGCCTGACGGCTGTCCTGCAGCGGAATTCGTTGTTGCTCGCCCGTGAGTTCGCGCAACCACGTACGAAAGCCGTACTGGTCGTAAAGCTCGACAAGACACTCTGTATCGGGCGGGCGCGGGATGAGACCGGCCAGGCCATGCGCCAATGTGGGGATGTTGCAATCTGTCTTTACCGTGATCAGTTCCCGCGTCATGGTAAAGTTGGCTATGGAGTCCCGCAAGTTCTGTCCGGCCACGCCCTTGATGTCATGAGCATTTGCCACCAGCGCGTCCAGCGTATTGTATTCAGACAGCCATTTGGCGGCGGTCTTAGGACCTACCTTGGGCACGCCGGGTATGTTATCGGCGGTATCGCCCGTCAGCATTAAAAAGTCTACAATTTGATCTGGCCGCACGCCGAACTTCGCCACGACTCCGGCCACATCCTGCCGCTCGTTCGTCATGGTGTTCACCAGTTCAACGTGCTCGTTCACCAGCTGCGCCAAGTCTTTGTCTCCGGTAGAAACAATGGTGCGCACGTCTTCAAGTGTGGCACGATAAGCCAGCGTGGCGATGATATCGTCGGCTTCGACACCGGGTACCGCAAGCACAGGCCAACCCAATGCCATCACCGCCTTATGGATAGGCCCGATTTGTGCTGAAAGCTCGTCGGGCATGGATGGCCGATTGCCTTTATACAGAGGGTAGATATCATCACGAAACGTGGGACCCTTGGCGTCGAACACGCAGGCGGCATAGTCCGCCTTGTGATCCTGCACCAGTCTTCGTAACATCGAGATCACACCATAAAGGGCGCCAGTCGGTTCCCCTTGGGCGTTTCTCAGGTCGGGCATCGCGTGATAGGCCCGATACAGATAGCTCGATCCATCAACTAGTAACAAGGTTTTTTTCATGTCAAACAATAAAGTAGTCCGTATGCCGGCAACGCAGCAGATTCCTGGGATTATGTCAGAGATGCAGGCTGCTGCCGAGACTCTTCAGGAAATAGGTTGGGGCGTCAGCATTTTTGGTAGCGCCCGTATTCTTCCCGATTCACCTTACTATGCATTAAGCGAAGCGCTGGGCGCACGGCTGGCCAAGGCGGGCTTGACCGTCATTGCCGGCGGTGGTCCTGGCATCATGGAAGCGGCCAATAAGGGCGCGTTCCAGGCAGGCGGCAAGAGCGTCGGCCTGAACATCAAGCTGCCGCGCGAATCGTCTGGGAACCACTATCAGACGCATAGCCTTTCATTCGATTACTTCTACTCGCGCAAAGCAACTTTCTTTATGCACAGCGCGGCTTATATCGCCCTGCCCGGCGGCTTCGGCACGCTGGACGAGCTGTTCGAAGTCCTTACCCTGGTGCAGACCCGCAAAATCCCCAAGGCGCCCATTGTGCTGATCGGGGTATCGTTTTGGTCCGGTCTTATCGAATGGGTAAAGACGCACCTGCTGGCCAATCGCCTCATCGGACCGCGAGATCTGGACCTGCTCACCATTACCGACGACATTGACCTGGCCATGCAGCACATAGAAACTTTTTGCAGCGAGTTCGCCGACCAGCGCGACTATGCCCCCGCGCTGCCGGAATAGCGTACTGAAAAGTGATCGCGCACGCACCTATTTTCACCACTTCTTGAATCCGGAGTCCCATGCTTACCACTACGCTACCTCTATCGTTGAACGAACCCGCCCTGTTCAGAACCGAAGCGTATATAGACGGCAAGTGGGTCCAGGCTACCGATCGGAGCACCTTTACGGTCGACAACCCTGCCACCGGCGGCGTGATCGCCCAGGTCAGTAACCTCGATCTAGACCAGGCAGAAGCCGCAATAGCCGCCGCTAGCGCCGCCTTCAAGGCATGGCGCGCCCGTACAGGCAAGGATCGCGCCGTCATTCTTCGCCGATGGTTCGATTTGATTATCGCCAATACCGAAGACCTGGCCCGATTGATGACACTCGAGCAAGGCAAGCCGCTCGCCGAGTCGCGTGGCGAAATCGTCTATGGCGGGTCCTTCGTGGAGTGGTTTGCCGAACAGGCCAAGCGCGTCAGCGGCGACATCATGGCCTCGCCCAGCAGCGCGAATCGCATGCTCGTCATGCGCGAACCCATAGGGGTTTGCGCCGCGATTACGCCCTGGAATTTTCCGAACGCCATGATTACCCGCAAGGTCGCACCGGCGCTGGCCGCGGGCTGCACCATCGTCCTGAAACCCGCCGAACAGACGCCTTTGTCGGCCTTGGCGCTCGCCGAACTGGCCGAACGCGCCGGCATCCCGCCTGGCGTCCTCAATATTGTCACTGCGGACGCCGACCGCTCGATCGCCATCGGAAAAGTGTTGTGCGCCAGCCCTCGGGTCAAGAAGCTTACCTTCACAGGCTCGACTCCTGTGGGCCGCATACTCATGCAACAAAGCGCTCCAACCATCAAAAAGCTCTCGCTGGAACTGGGCGGCCATGCCCCTTTCATCGTGTTCGACGACGCTGATCTGGATGCGGCCGTGGAGGGTGCCATGATCTCCAAGTACCGCAATGCCGGCCAAACCTGCGTTTGCGCCAATCGTTTCTATGTGCACGAAGCCGTATACGACACGTTTGTTGCGAAGTTATCAGCCAAAGTGGCGGCGCTGCAGGTGGGCGACGGCTTCACAGACGCCGTTACGCAAGGGCCCCTGATCGATCAGGCGGCGATTGATAAAGTACAAGAACACGTTCAAGACGCTGTGAGCAAGGGTGCCAGTATCGCCACGGGCGGACAGGAACATGCCCTGGGCGGCCGGTTCTTCCAGCCGACCATCCTGGCCAACGTCACCGAGCAAATGCTATGCATGCGCGAGGAAACCTTCGGCCCTGTCGCACCCGTGGTCAAATTCATCGATGAGCATCATGTGATCGATCTGGCCAACAACACAGAATTCGGCCTCGCCTCTTACTTTTACAGCCGCGATATCGGCCGTATCTTCCGCGTTGCCGAAGCACTGGAATACGGCATGGTGGGAGTCAACACCGGCCTCATTTCCAACGAAGTCGCGCCCTTCGGCGGCGTCAAACAATCGGGCCTGGGCCGTGAAGGATCGGTATACGGCATGGATGAGTTCATGGAAATGAAATACGTGTGTCTGGGCGGCATGAATTAGCACTGGTCCTAGCTAATACAACCATCTGGACCTAGTCGGCGCCACCGACAATGTGCACTATCCATTCAGTAAGCGACGCAACTATCGCAGCCCTGCGCGTCGCGATAACCTGAATGGAGAACAGCCATGCAAACACCGTTGAAACGTGCACGGACAGCCATCGCGCTAGGCATTGCGGCCGGCGTCGTAGGCCTAGCCTTCCAAACCGCGCAGGCACAAACCAAAGTTGTCGTGGGTTACCAACAAATCGTCGGACCGTTCGTGAGCGCGATCGCCGACGGACGGTTCGACAAGGCAGCCAAGGAAGCGGGATATAAGATCGACTGGCGCCAGTTCAGTTCGGCCGGTGACATTTCCAGCGCCTTCGCGTCGCGCGATGTGCCAATAGGCGTCCTTGGTTCCACGGGTATTACCGCGGCAGTCACGCGCGGCGTCGACATCGAGTTATTCTGGATACTCGACAATATCGGAAAGTCCGAGGCCCTCGTTGCGCGCAATGGTTCGGGCATCGCCAAGCCAGAAGACCTGGCAGGCAAAAAAGTGGGCGTCCCCTTCGTCTCAACGTCCCACTTCCACTTACTGGTCGGTTTGAGCAAGCTCTGGAAGGTGGATGCCGCCAAGGTCAATATCCTGAACCTGCAGCCGCCGCAGATCGTCGCCGCCTGGCAGCGCGGCGACCTTGACGCCGCCTACGTCTGGCCCCCCGCCTTGACCGAAATCATGAAGAACGGGACTATCATTGCCGACTCCGAACAAATCGGCAACGAAAGCGTACCGACCTTCGACGGCATAGTCGCCGATCGGGAATGGGCCAAGAAAAATCCCGGTCTAATGGCGGCATTTACAAAGGTGCTTGCAGAGTCGTATAAAGACTATAACGACAACAGCGCCAAGCTCACTGCGGATTCGCCCGAAATCAAGGGCATCGTCAAACTGATAGGCGGCAAGCCGGACGACATTCTGTCGGCGCTGAAGCTGCTTATCTTCCCCAATGCGCAGGAACAGGCATCCAACACCTGGCTCGGAGGGGGAAAAGATGGCGGTGCCGTCAAGGCGCTTACCGCCAGCGCGGAATTTTTGAAGGCGCAACGTCAAATCGATAAATCTCTTACCGACTACACGCCTTTCGTCAATGCATCCTATGCCGAGGCGGCGGCCAAGTAGACGACACCATAAGGGTGACAGCATGACCGCAGCGGTGGCCAGCCTGAGCGTCAAGGGAGTACATGTTACCTACCCAGCCCTCGATCACGGCGATGCCATTGTCGCCTTGCAAGATATCAATCTCGACATCCACGAGGGAGATTTTGTCGTGGCCTTGGGTGCGTCCGGATGCGGCAAGACCACCTTGTTGAATCTATTGGCGGGATTCCTGTCGCCCAGCCAGGGCGAGTTGCTTCTTGGCGGCAAACCCATTGTCGGACCAGGGGCCGACCGGGGTGTCGTCTTCCAGCAGCATGCCTTGCTGCCATGGCTCAATGTCATGGAGAACACCGAATTCGGACTGAAGCTTCAAGGTGTTCCCAAGGTCCGGCGGCGCGCGATAGCAAGCCGGAATCTGGCGCTGGTGGGGCTGCAAGACTTCCCCAGCCACATGATCTACCAACTTTCCGGCGGCATGCAGCAGCGCGTTGGAATCGCCCGCGCCCTGACCTGCGACCCCGCCATGCTGCTCATGGACGAGCCGATGGCCGCCCTCGATGCCCTTACACGCGAAACCATACAAGAACTCTTGCTCGACGTATGGCAACACACCCGCAAAATGTTCTTTTTCATTACCCACAGTGTGGAGGAAGCATTGTTCCTGGGCTCGCGCCTAGTCCTCATGTCCCCGCGCCCAGGCCGCATTACCAATACCTACGAGGTCGATTTCAACAAGCGTTATCTGGAAAGCCGCAATGCCAGGGCTGTCAAGTCCAGCCCTGACTTCATCGCCATGCGCGAAACCATACTCAGCATTATTTACGGGGACGAAAAGGCCGCCGCCGCGGGGGAACTGGGCAATGCATAGGCCGCTGTACTCCAGCAAGGCCGCCACGCCTGGGAAGGTATACGGAGCGCCCGGCGCCGGACACAGCGGCTCTATCAGCGTAATGACGGCAGTGGTGCTCGTGATTGGCTGGTTTCTCGTCACCAGCATGGAGTGGGTGAAGCCAATTTTTCTGCCGTCCCCATTTGCCGTCTACGGCAAGTTCATCGAAGCCATGACGCAAGGCGTCGCGAATTCAACTCTGGGGCAACATACCGGCGCCAGCCTGGGCAGGGTCATGGGGGCTTTCCTGCTGGCCCTCGTGACCGCTGTACCCGTGGGCATTCTTATGGGGGTCAATCGAGTGGTGCGTGGCCTGTTCGATCCCATCATCGAATTTTATCGGCCGCTGCCGCCGCTTGCTTACCTTCCGCTCGTCATCATCTGGTTTGGCATAGATGAATTCCCCAAAGTCTTTCTGATCTACCTGGCAATCTTCGCCCCCATGGCCATCGCGGCGCGCTCCGGCGTAAAGTCGGTTTCCATTGAACAGATACATGCGGCCTACGCAATGGGAGCTTCCAGCCGTCAAATAATCACCCATGTCATCGTCAAGGCGGCGATGCCGGAAATTTTCACTGGCATGCGTATCGGCATCGGCGTCGGATGGACGACGCTGGTCGCCGCCGAAATGGTGGCCGCGTCTCGCGGGCTCGGCTTTATGGTGTTGAATGCCGCGCAATACCTCGCCAGCGACACCGTCATCATGGGAATTATTGTGATCGGGTTTTTCGCCTTTATGTTCGACCTACTCTTGCGCTATCTGGAACGGATACTGATTCCATGGAAAGGCAAGGCATAGGCCGCCAGCCATGAACGAACCCATCTCGTCGACACCGGCCGTATTATGGGCCACCCTGTTCGAGCAACAACAGGATTCCGGCCTCACGCTGCAAGGCCGCATCCGCCAGATGTTGGTGTCGGCCATTCTTACTGGCTACCTGCCGCCAGGCGCGCCCGCACCATCCAGCCGCCTGCTTTCCGAAAATCTCGACGTCGCACGCAACACCGTCGTCTTTGCCTATCAGCAGCTGGTCTGCGAAGGTTATCTGGTCTCGCGCGAGCGCAGCGGCCATTATGTCGCGCCCGATGTGCTCCATGGTCGCTTGGCAACGCGCAACGCCTTGCTCGGCTCAGGCATGGCGGCGCACACTGCGCAAAGCCCGCCTTCATGGGCGCAGCGTTTGCCTGTTGTCCCGTCCCGCCAGCGCAATATCGCCAAGCCAGTCGACTGGCAACGTTTTCCGTATCCATTCGTTTATGGCCAGTTCGATGCGAACCGATTTCCCACCGCCGAGTGGCGCGAATGCTGTACACGCGCGCTGTCGGTCCTTGACATAAAGAGCTGGGCGCGAGACCTGATTGCCAATGACGACCCGGCGCTCATCGACGCCATACGAACCCAGGTGTTGCCAAGCCGCGGCATCTGGGCGCAGAAAGACGAGATCATTGTCACCGTGGGCGCGCAACACGCCCTTTATCTGTTGGCCGATTTGCTGTTGCATAGCGACACGGTCATCGGCATGGAAGATCCCGGCTATCCCGACGCCCGCAACATCTTCGCGCGCCGCAGCGAACGCCTGGTGCCGCTTGCCGTCGATGAATGCGGACTACGCATTACGCCGGACTTGCGGCAATGCGACTATATCTTCGTCACACCGGGCCACCATTGCCCCTCCGGCGTCACCTTAGCTCCGGAACGACGTGTAGCCTTGCTTGGCCTTGCCTATGAGTCGGACAGCATCATCATCGAAGACGACTACGAGACAGACAGTCCATACAATACGCCTCCTGTTGCCGCGCTAAAAAGCCTGGACCGCGATGGACGCGTCATCTATGTTGGCAGTCTCTCGAAGAGTTTCGCGCCAGGCCTGCGCTTGGGCTATATCCTGGCGCCGCCCGCGCTTACGCTTGAATTGCGCGCCCTGCGCCGGCTGATGCTGCGCCATCCATGCGCCTACATCCAGCGGGCATTCGCACTCTTTATATCGTTGGGCCACCATCACGCGCTATTGCGGCGCTTGTCCGGGCTGTACACGCCGCGCGCACTTTGCCTGGCTCAAGCGCTACGCATTCACCTGCCAGACTTCGAGCTAAGCCCTCCCAATGGCGGCCCTTCGTTCTGGTTGAAGGCGCCTCCAGGCACTGACGTCCAACGCCTGGTTATTGCGGCCTTGGACGAAGGCGTGGTTATCGAACCCGGCGAGGTTTTTTTCCATCGGCCGGACATGGGTGCGCGTTATATGCGGCTAGGCTTCAGTTCAATAGGAGTAGACAAAATACCGGCGGGGATAGAACGGCTGGCCGCCGCCTACCACGCGCTGGATTTTGCCGGTGCGGGAAGGCCAGGCTGACGGTCATCTTGCTGCAGGTATGATTTTTTACACGCCGCCGGCGGGCCTGCGTTGGCATCGGTGCTGGCACGTGCCTCGTCCCTCATCCACAAACGCGAGGTGCCGGTAACAGAGGCAGGCGCCTGATTGACTTTTGACGGGTCCGGAATAGAATTTAACAGGCAGCAAAAAAACCGAAGTCAGCCCCGTTCTGCATTCCATGCACGACGTCCCAGGAGCTTGCACCGATGGACAACTCCCCTGCAGCCGGCAACATATCGCATCCGCAAGCTTCCACGGCCGAGGCCGGGCTGGCCCAAAGGATGACACCCTCCGAAGCCTTGGTCGAAACCCTTGCGGCCCATGGCGTGACCCACATCTTTGGCATCATGGGTTCGGCTTTCATGGACGCCATGGACATCTTCGCCCCGGCCGGCATCAAATTCATATCCGTTGTCCACGAGCAAGGCGCCGGCCACATGGCCGACGGCTACGCGCGTGTCAGCGGCCGTCATGGCGTCCTGATAGGCCAGAATGGTCCTGGGGTAAGCAACTGCGTCACTGCCATTGCCGCCGCGTACTGGGCTCATTCGCCGGTAGTCGTCATTACCCCCGAAGCCGGCACCATGGGTATCGGACTAGGCGGCTTCCAAGAGGCAAGGCAACTGCCCATGTTCCAGGAGTTCACGAAGTACCAGGCCCATGTCACTCACCCGGCTCGAATGGCCGAATACACGGCCCGCTGTTTCGACCGCGCCATATTCGAGATGGGTCCAACACAGTTGAATATTCCTCGGGACTACTTCTACGGCGAGATCACAACGGCCATTCCCCGGCCTCTGCATATAGAACGCAGTGCAGGCAGCGAGCGCAGCCTGGACGAGGCCGCCGCATTGCTGGCCAGCGCGGCATTCCCTGTCATTATCTCGGGCGGCGGCGTTGTCATGGCCGACGCCGTGGACCAATGCCAGGCCCTGGCCGAACGTCTTGGCGCTCCGGTTGTCAACAGCTACTTGCACAATGACTCATTCCCGGCAAGTCATGCGCTATGTTGCGGCCCGCTCGGATACCAAGGCTCAAAAGCCGCCATGAAGCTGCTTGCACGGGCGGATGTGGTCTTGGCACTGGGTACACGGCTTGGTCCTTTCGGTACGCTGCCGCAGCACGGCATGGACTACTGGCCGGCTCACGCAAAGGTCATACAGATCGATGCCGACGCCAGAATGCTGGGATTGGTGAAGAGGATCACCGTGGGCATATGCGGTGATGCGAAAGCGGCGGCAATTGCATTAAGCCGGCGCCTGAACGGCATACTGCTCGCATGCGATGCCACAAAAGCGGCGCGCCTCAACGACGTTCAATCCGAGAAAGCCGCCTGGGAACGCGAATTGGACGCCTGGACGCACGAGCTGGATGATTACAGCCTGGACATGATCAACGAACAGAAGAACGAACCGGGCAATTACCTGCATCCGCGACAGGTATTGCGCGAACTCGAAAAACACATGCCTGCCGACGTCATGGTCTCCACCGATATCGGAAATATCAACTCCGTCGCCAACAGCTACCTAAGGTTCGAAAAGCCGCGCAGTTTCTTCGCCGCCATGAGCTGGGGCAACTGCGGGTATGCCTTCCCCGCTATCATCGGGGCGAAAGTGGCCGCACCTCATCGGCCGGCCGTGTCGTATGCGGGCGATGGCGCCTGGGGTATGAGCATGATGGAAACCATGACATGCGTGCGTCACCATATCCCGGTTACCGCCGTGGTATTCAACAATCGCCAATGGGGCGCCGAAAAAAAGAACCAGGTGGATTTTTACAGCCGCCGCTTTGTCGCGGGCGAATTGGAAAACCCCAGTTTCGCCGGCATTGCAATTGCCATGGGCGCCGAAGGCATAGTGGTCGACCGGCTGGAAGACGTGGGACCCGCATTCACGAAAGCCATCGATATGCAGATGAACTCGGGCAAAACCACAATTGTAGAAATAATGTGTACACGAGAATTGGGTGATCCGTTCCGGCGAGACGCCTTGTCCAAGCCTGTGCGCCTGCTGCACAAGTATAAGGATTATGCTTGAGTCTGTGATGTCACCGACGGAATCGCGCAATGCGGGTACTCGATCGTCTTATTGGGCTGGCGCAACAGTCACGCAGGCGCATTGTTCTTTGCGAAGGCCATGATCAACGGGTGATACAAGCCGCGCATCGTGCCGCCCGCGATGCGCTTGCGGATATTGTCCTCGTGGGCGACCCGGCGCAAGCCAAAAAAATGGCCCATCAACATGGGACGGACTTGTCCGCCATCGAACTCATCGATCCCTCGTATTCCAGCCTGTCTTGCGAACTGCGGCAGGCATTGCTCGTCTTGCGCCAAAAGCGTGGAATGACGCCAGAACAGGCAACGCAAGCCCTGCTCGACCCACTGACATTCAGCTTGCTGATGGTGCGCACCGGCCATGCGGATGCGGCGGTGGCAGGCGTGGACCACACCACCGCCGAGGTCGTAAGCCAGGCAACACGGCTGATAGGGCCGCGTCCAGGGGGTCCTCAGATCTCAAGCTTTTTCATCATGCTAAGAGACGAGCCCTTCCATACCGACACGCGCGCCATGATCTTCGCCGATTGCGGCATTGTCATCGATCCCACCGAACAGCAATTGGCAGACATCGCGATCGCCGCCGCCGACAATACGCAACTGCTATTGAATGAGCCGCCGCGGGTTGCCATGCTGTCGTTCTCCACCAACGGCAGCGCACGTCATTCACGTGTCGCCCGTGTCCGGCGCGCGACCGAGCTGGTACGGGCTCAACGCCCGGATATTGCGATCGACGGCGAAGTCCAGCTGGACGCTGCCATCGTTCCCGAGGTCGCGGCGCGCAAGCTGCCGGACTCGGCCGTGCATGGACGGGCGAACGTACTGATATTTCCGAATTTGGATGCGGCCAACATTGCGTACAAAATGGCCGAACGCATGGGCCATGCCACCGCGATAGGACCTATTCTGCAAGGGCTGGATAAACCTGCCAACGACATGTCGCGCGGTTGCAGCGCAGATGACATTTACTACATGATTGCCGTAACCTCGGTCCAAGCGCAAACAAAAAACCGCCACCCGTCAAGCGACGGGTAGCGGCCTTTCAGACCGAAGTCTCGATTTAGCTCGATTCGCGCGAACTGCGGCGACGCTCGTGTTCCTGCAGGTAGCGCTTGCGCAGGCGTATCGACTTCGGCGTAACTTCCACCAATTCGTCGTCGGAGATGAACTCGACGGCGTATTCCAGCGACATCTGGATAGGCGGAACCAGGTCAATGTGCTCGTCCTTGCCGGATGAACGCACGTTTGTCAGCTTCTTTTCCTTAATCGGGTTGACCACCAGATCATTGTCGCGGCTGTGGATGCCGATGATCATGCCCTCGTACAGCGGCTCTTGCGGCGACACAAACATGCGGCCGCGATCTTGCAGCTTCCACAACGCGTAGGCCACGGCGGCGCCATCATCCTGGCTGATCAGCACGCCATTGCGGCGTTCACCCACTCCACCCTCGCGGACGGGACCGTAGTCATCGAAAATATGGCTCATCAGGCCGGTACCGCGCGTGAGCGTCATGAATTCGCCCTGAAAGCCAATAAGGCCACGCGCCGGAATACGGTACTCGAGACGCGTCCGGCCACGGCCATCCGCAGCCATATCGAGCAGATCGCCCTTACGGCGCCCTAATTCTTCCATGACGCCGCCCTGGTGCGGATCTTCGATGTCTACCGTCAACAGCTCGTACGGCTCCATGCGCTGCCCGTCGATTTCCTTGTACATCACGCGGGGACGCGAGACAGCAAGTTCGTAGCCTTCACGGCGCATGTTTTCCAGCAGGATAGTCAGGTGCAGTTCACCCCGGCCGCAGACTTCAAAAACGGTATCGTCGTCGGTATCGTTCACACGCAGCGCAACGTTGGCCTTGAGTTCGCGGTCAAGACGTTCGCGCAACTGGCGGCTTGTCACGAACTTGCCTTCGCGGCCGGCCAGCGGCGACGTATTGACCATAAAGTTCATGGTCAGGGTGGGTTCGTCGATGCGCAACATCGGCAAGGCTTCCGGATTCGCCGGATCAACCAGGGTGCAACCAATACCGATTTCGTCGATACCATTGATCAGCACAATGTCACCCGCTTCCGCTTGATCCACCAGGACGCGTTCCAGACCCTTGAACTTCAGAACCTGATTGACGCGGCCCTTGATGGGCTGGCCCTCGGGACCGAACTTCACAACAACGTCCTGGGCGGCGCGAATACGTCCGCGGTTGATTCGGCCAACGCCTATCTTGCCGACATACGTGTTGTAGTCCAAGGAGATGATTTGCATCTGCAACGGGCCTTCGGCGTCGTCTTCACGTTGCGGCACATACTTGAGAATGGCCTCGAAAAGGGGGCGAAGATTGCCTTCGCGCACATCGGGCGTCAAACCGGCATAGCCGTTCAAGCCCGACGCATAAATAACGGGAAAATCCAATTGCTCTTCGGTTGCGCCGAGCTTGTCAAACAAATCGAACGTGGCATTGATAACGAAGTCCGGACGAGCGCCATGGCGGTCGACTTTATTGATGACCACAATCGGCTTGAGGCCCAGGGCCAGCGCCTTGCGCGTCACGAACCGCGTTTGGGGCATCGGGCCCTCGACCGCATCCACCAGCAAAAGAACGCCGTCGACCATCGACAGGACTCGCTCCACTTCTCCGCCGAAGTCGGCGTGTCCGGGAGTATCAATAATATTGATGTGCGTGCCTTCATATTCGGCTGAACAGTTCTTCGCCAGAATGGTGATTCCACGTTCTTTTTCAATATCGCCGGAGTCCATGACACGCTCTGTCAGGTGTTCGTTCTCACGAAATGTGCCTGACTGGCGCAGCAACTGGTCAACGAGGGTGGTTTTGCCGTGATCGACGTGAGCGATGATCGCCACATTACGCAAAGCGCGATTCATAATTCTTCCTTTACTTTTAGGTTTGCTGGCACGAGGCCGGCGGGCAAGGCATCAAGTGCGATTAAGGTAGTTTGAGGTGCGGACATGGCTTGCAAGGCTTCCAGCTCGACAGCATCGTCAAGATGAAATGGCCCTACACTGATACGCCGCAAGGCCTTCAGATGGGCGCCACAGCCCAGTTGACGGCCAATGTCCTGAGCCAAGGTACGAATATATGTACCCTTGCTGCAATCAACCGCAAGTTGCGCCTCAAGCCCGCTAAGGCTCAAGAGTTCCAGTTTGTAAATCGTGACGGGCCGGGGTGGCCTGTCGAGTTCTATTCCCTGACGGGCATATTCGTACAAGGGCTTTCCATCTCGCTTCAGCGCCGAATACATGGGCGGAACCTGTTGGATGTCGCCCCTGAATGCGGGCAATACGGCCTCGAGATCGGCTTGCGAGACTCCCGCGAAGCTTGAGTCAGCCTGGGTGACGACATTGCCGGTCAGGTCGCCGCTGTCGGTTTCAGAACCGAACTGGACAGTGGCAACATAGCCTTTGTCGGCATTCAGCATCTGGCCGCAAATCTTCGTGGCTCGTCCCAGGCAACATACCAGCAAGCCTGTGGCGAACGGATCCAGCGTACCTGTATGGCCCGCTTTGCGGGCGTCCAGCGCCCGCTTGGCCCGCTGCAATGCGTGATTACTCGACAAACCAACTGGTTTGTCCAGCAACAGGACACCATCGAGCATCTGCCCGCGTCGGGAAGCCATCGTTTATGAATCCATGAAAAAACGATAGCCTCTTACGGCTGCTCGTCAGGGTCCTCGGGTTCCGGGGACGTATGCGTTTCTGTACGTGGCCGATTGGCCAAGTCGATGAGTTGCGACAATTCGAGGCCACGAGCAAGCTGGTCGTCGTGAAAAAAGCGCAAGGTGGGAACGGTGTGGATGTGCAGCAGCTTGAACAAAAGCGAATGCAACCAACCGGCTTTTTCATTGAGCGCATCGGTCGCCACCTGGGGCTCGGCGCCCATTACGGTGAAATAAACCTTGGCGTGCGCGTAATCGGCCGACAGTTCGACGCCGGTCAAGGTAACGAGACCGGCGCGCGACATATCGATTTCGCGCTGGATCAACCCGGCCAGATCCTTTTGGATCTGGTCGGCCAGGCGCGTATTGCGCCCGGGATTCGGCTTGGACTTATGACGACTCATACTATAGCGTCCGTGCGATTTCTCGAATTTCGAAGATTTCAAGCTGGTCGCCGACTTGGATGTCGTTATTGCCCCTTAGGGTAATACCGCAATCAAAGCCCGACTTGACTTCCTTGACGTCGTCCTTGAAACGGCGCAGCGATTCGAGCCAGCCGCTCCAGTGGACGACATGGTCGCGAAGCAGGCGGACCTGCGAATCGCGGCGCACGACGCCATCGGTGACCATACAACCGGCAATGCTGCCCACGCGCGAGATGGTGTAGACCTCGCGGATCTCGACCATACCGATGATTTCTTCGCGCTTTTCCGGCGCCAGCATGCCCGACATGGCGTTACGCACGTCGTCGACCGCATCGTAAATGATGTTGTAGTAGCGCAAGTCGATGCCGTTGTGATCGGCCAGTTTCTTGGCGCTTTGCTCGGCGCGTACGTTAAAGCCGATAACCACGGCGTGCGAGGCGATCGCCAGGTTGACGTCGCTTTCCGAAATACCGCCGACGGCCGCGTGTACCACTTGCACGCGCACCTCTTCAGTGGACAATTTCGTGAGCGAGGACACCAACGCTTCCTGTGAACCTTGTACATCGGTCTTGACAATAAGAGCCAGCGTCTGCACGCCCTCGCCCAGGTTGTCGAACATGGACTCGAGCTTGGCTGCCTGTTGGCGGGCCAGCTTGACATCGCGGAACTTCCCTTGGCGGAACAGCGC
Organism: Candidimonas sp.; assembly: GCA_035515055.1. Classification (GTDB taxonomy): domain Bacteria; phylum Pseudomonadota; class Gammaproteobacteria; order Burkholderiales; family Burkholderiaceae_B; genus Pollutimonas. The sequence goes on along the minus strand of DATJBV010000061.1, from coordinate 29,866 downwards.
GATTTCGCGTGCCTTGCGTTCGTCGGCCATGACGATGAGTTCGTCGCCCGCAGCGGGAACCTCGGTCAGGCCCTGAATTTCGACAGGAATGGACGGACCTGCGGAGGTGATAGGTTTGCCGTTCTCGTTCAGCATGGCGCGAACCTTGCCGAAACTGGCGCCAGCCAGGACGGCGTCACCGCGATTGAGCGTACCGCTTTGCACCAGAATGGTAGCGACCGGACCGCGCCCCTTGTCCAGGCGGGCTTCGATCACGATGCCCTTGGCGGGTGCGTCGACGGGCGCCTTCAGTTCCAGGATTTCGGCCTGGAGCAAGACGTTTTCCAGAAGATCGTCGATACCCTGGCCCGTTTTGGCCGAGACGCCCACGAAGGGAACGTCGCCGCCGTATTCTTCAGGCACCACCTGTTCAGCGACCAGTTCCTGCTTGACGCGGTCGGGGTTGCCGTCCGGCTTGTCGATTTTGGTAATGGCCACGACCAGCGGAACGCCCGCGGCTCTCGCATGGTGTATGGCCTCCTTGGTTTGCGGCATAACCCCGTCATCGGACGCAACGACCAGAATGACGATGTCGGTTGCCTTGGCGCCACGGGCGCGCATGGCGGTAAAGGCCTCGTGACCAGGGGTATCGAGGAAGGTGACCATGCCTCGTTCCGTCTTCACGTTATAGGCGCCGATGTGTTGGGTGATCCCGCCGGCTTCGCCGGATGCCACCTTGGCACGACGGATATAGTCGAGCAGCGACGTTTTGCCGTGGTCAACGTGACCCATGACAGTGACCACCGGAGCACGGAATAGTGCTTCGCCTTCCGCCGCTTCGGGAATTTCCAGGAATGCTTCCGGATCGTCGAGCTTGGCGGCGATGGCAATATGGCCCAATTCTTCCACCACAATCATGGCCGTTTCCTGATCCAGGACCTGGTTGATCGTGACCATTTGGCCAAGCTTCATCAGGTGCTTGATGACTTCAGCAGCCTTGATCGACATCTTGTGGGCGAGATCGGCCACCGAAATCGTTTCGGGCACGTGAACTTCCCGCGCGATGAATTCGATGGTTTGAGGTTCTTTGCGCTCGGGCTGCGCATGCCGGTTACGGCCGCCGCGGGCGTTCGTGCCCTTGCCGCCCGCCTTGCCACCGGCACGCCAGCCGTCGCGGCTGGGGCTGGCTGGAGGCGCATCGGCCTTGGCAGCGGGTTTCTTGCGGCCGCTTTCGTCGGTCCACGACGTGGATACTTCGGTTGCCTTGACGACCTTCTTGACGTCGCCTGGCGCCGCCTTGCCGTCTTTCTTGGCTGCCTTGGCGCCAGCTGGCTTGTGCAGCGTACCTTGCAGGTTGCTTGCTTCGGGTTCGGGCGCCTTCAAGACTTTGCGCGGGCGGCTTAGCATCTCGCGCAAGGCGGCTGCTTCGGCTTCGGCGGCGTTACGTGCCCGCTCGCGGCTTTCGTCGACCACAGGCGCCGCAGCGGGAACGCGCTTGGCGGCGGTCTTCGTGCTGCGGGGAGCGGCAGGCGCAGCGGGCTTCGCCGCAGGCTCGTCGGCGGCCGGAGCGACTTGGTCGTTGGACTCGGCGGGCTTGGCGGAAGTTTCAGCTGATTCGTCCGCGGCAACCGGTTCGTGCACAGGCGTGACGGCTTGGTCTGCATCGACCGCAACCGCGACGGGCGCGTCGCCCTCAACCTTGGCCGGAGCATCGGCACGGGTCGGTTCCGCTTCAGGTTTTTCGGCAGCGTCGGCGGCGGCACCAGGCTGTTCGGCCTGGTTCGCCGGCACACTTGCGGCAACAGCCGTCGCCTCGGCTTCTTGCGCAGCGTCGGTCGACGCCGGAGCCAGGGCTTCGTCCGATGCTTGGGCGGCGGCAACCGGTGCCGTATCGGCCACGGGTGCCTCGGAGACCGAGGCTGTTGGCTGGGCAGATGGAATGTTATCGGGCACATCGACGCCGGCGAGTGCGTGCTCGCCGGTTTCCGTGGCGAGCTCGTTTGTGTCGGACTTGGGTGCCTCGGCAGCAAGCTCGGAGGGATCGCGTTTGACAAACACCCGCTTCTTGCGGACTTCGACCTGGATGGTGCGCGAACGACCGGAGCCATCAGCCTGCCGGATTTCGGAGGTCTGGCGACGAGTCAGCGTAATTTTCTGACCTTCGGTCCCGCCGTGGGCGCGGCGCAACGATTCAAGAAGCTTCGCCTTATCCGCGTCGGTGACGGCGTCGTCAACCGACTTGAGTTCAACACCTGCCGAACGCAACTGTTCCAACAGCAGATTCGCAGGCATTTTCAGTTCAACAGCGAACTGGGCGACGGTGTTACTCGGCATTCGACTCTCTCTTGCTTACTACAACTATTTTTCAATTAATACACCCTGGCTTTTTGAGCCTGGATGTCAGGCTTCGTCGTCAAACCAGTGAGCCCGGGCGCGCATAATCATTTGACTCGCGTCATCTTCGTTCAGACCGGTGATTTCCGACAGCTCGTCGGTAGCCAATTCCGCCAGATCGTCAAGGGTAATCACACCCTTTTCAGTCAGTTTGGCGACCAGTTCTGGGGTCATGCCTTCCACTTCCAACAGATCGTGAGCGGTTTGCACGCGTTCTTCCTGGGCGATTGCCGCCGTCAGAAGCGCGTTGCGCGCACGAGTACGTAGTTCGTTAATCGTGACTTCATCGAACGCCTCGATTTCGAGCAGTTCTTGCATAGGCACGTAAGCGATCTCTTCAAGGCCAGTGAAACCTTCATCGATCAGGATGTCGGCGACCTCTTCATCGACATCCAGACGGCTGATGAACGTCTGGCGCAATTCGGTGCGCTCTTCTTCCTGGCGATTCTGGCTTTCTTCCGGCGTCATGATGTTGATCTGCCAGCCGGTCAGCTCGGAGGCAAGGCGTACGTTTTGACCGCGGGCGCCGATTGCCTTGGGAAGATTCTCGGCGTCGACCACGACGTCCATTGCATGTTTATCTTCGTCGACGACAATAGATTCGACATGGGCCGGCGCGAGCGCGCCAATGACGAATTCGGCCGGATCTTCGGCCCACAACACGATATCGACCTGCTCGCCCCCAAGCTCGTTGCGCACCGCGGTAACGCGCGAACCGCGCATGCCGACGCATGTGCCGATAGGATCGATGCGCTTGTCGTAGGCCACGACTGCGATCTTTGCGCGCACGCCGGCATCGCGGGCGGCGCCCTTGATTTCCAGCAGGCCCTGCTCTATTTCGGGCACTTCATTTTCGAACAGCTGGCGGATGAATTCCGGGGCGGTACGCGAAAGAATCACCTGCTGGCCGCGTGCGGAATGGTCGACCCTGAGCACCCAGGCGCGTATGCGATCGCCTACCCGGATATTTTCCTTGGGTATGGTTTCGCTGCGCGGCAGGCGTGCTTCGATTTTTCCGGTCTCGATGATGGCATCGCCCTTGTCCATACGCTTGACCGTACCCGACACGATGTTCTCGCCGCGTTCCAGGAAGTCGTTGAGCACCTGTTCCCGCTCGGCGTCGCGAATTTTCTGCAGGATGGCCTGTTTGGCCGCCTGGGCGCCGATCCGGCCGAATTCCACAGGCTCCAAAGGCTCTTCGATGTAGTCGCCCACTTCGATGCCCGGGACTATTTCCTGCGCTTCGGAATAAATCTCCTGCTGATCCGGCTCTTGCAGGCCGGCTTCGTCAGGTACGACTAGCCAGCGTCGAAAGCCTTCATGTTCGCCGGTGACGCGATCAAGCGAAACGCGAATATCGGCGTCTTCCTTGAAGCGCTTTTTCATGGCGGAGGCCAACGCGTTTTCGAGCGCGCCGAATACGACTTCGCGCTCCACATTTTTTTCACGCGCTAAGGCGTCAACCAGTAAAAGAATTTCGCGACTCATCGCTTCTTACCCTTGAAATCTATAATTGGATCCAGCTTGGCGCGGTCGATATCATCGAAGCTGAAATGCAAGACCTGGGCGTCTCCCGCCTGGGTTTCGAACTCGAGCCCGAACACTGGCGTCGCGGACGCATCGGCGGACGCGTCGTCGGCAACACGAAGCAGTCCGGTGAAAACCTTGCGGTTGTCGACGGCCACACGCAACTTGATCTCGATACGCTCGTTAGCGAATCGGATGAAGTCGGCAGGCCGCTTCAACGGACGATCGATGCCGGGCGAACCGACCTCTAGACGCTTGTAGTCGATGTTCTCGACTTCATAAACGCGCGATAGCTGTTTGGAAACCTGTTCGCAGTCTTCGATTCGCACACCCTCGGGGCGGTCGACCGTCACGCGCAACAACCCCAAAGGGGCGCGTTCAACGTCGACCAGCTCGACTTCCATACCGGCCAGGGCCTCTTGTGTCAAAGCGAAAATATCTGCCATAAAATCCAAAAAAAAATGGGCTGTACACCAGCCCACTATATTTGCCCTGTCGGACCATACATGCTTTCATGCCATGAAGGCCCCGCAGATGCATACAAAAATATGCCACCGTACAGTGTGCCTGCAGCCTCACGGTAGCGCCAAGCGCCCCGTGCTATGTAGCTGTGAAGCCCTATATTCTAGCAGAAAATCAGAAAAATACCTGATATCACGAGAGCTTACCTTTAAAAAGCAACACTTCAAACGTGTAGGCGAGTTAGCGCCCGCGCCCACCGCCTACTTTTCCAAGGTGGGATTCATGCGCAGAGGCGCCCCGCGGCTGCCAATCGTCTCCACGCGACGTCGCTGCTCGGGGTGCGCGAGGCTGACGCGAACCTGCCGGCCCGCGCGCGGAACCAGACGCTTTAGGCGGCCCACCGGCACCCGGCGCATCGGCGCGCGGCGTTCGGGAAGCGGACTTGGAACCAGCACGCGCGCCCGGACCGCGACGGCGAGTATCGGCTGTTGGCGGGTTGTCGCCCGCGGGACCGCGGCGACGCGCTTCGACGGGAGCCCCTTCGTCCGCACGCGGCGACCGGCGGCGATTTTCCGTAGGCACGCCGGCATCGGCACGCGGACCGCGAGGCTTGCCTGCGGGTTTCTTGCCACGGCCTGCCGGCTTGGCGCGATTGCCGTTGGCGGCTGCGGCGCCACCGGGATGCCCGTTTGCCAAACCACCACTGAATGACAGGCCCGTTCCGTAAGGATCGGACGGGAAGGATTGGCCCATGGCGGCACGTGCGGGACGACCGCCTGACACCTTACCGCCGCGCCCAACACGCGCGCCATTCAATCCGTTGCGCTCCATCGTGCCATATCCGGGAGGCAACGCACTGTCGTGCGAGACAGGCTGGCGTTCGCCACGACCGCCAGCACGCCCGTCGGATTCATCGTCGCGCAATAGGCCCAACTGCAGCATCAGGGCCATAACCAGAGAACCGTCGAGCTCTTCCCAGCGGCCCCGGCGCAGATTGCGAGGCAACACCACCTCGCCAAAACGAGTGCGTATCAGACGGCTGACGGTGACGCCCGCCGCCTCGAACATCCGGCGGACTTCGCGGTTGCGGCCTTCATTGAGAGTAGCCCTGTACCAGCGATTACTGCCTTCGCCGCCCAAATAATCCAGGGACCCGAATTGTGCAACGCCGTCCTCGAGTTCTATGCCGTTGACCAGGCTTGCTTGCTGCTCGTCTCCCAGTTCGCCAAGAACGCGAACCGCGTATTCGCGTTCAGCGCCGTACCGGGGATGCATAAGCCGGTTGGCCAAGTCGCCCGATGTGGTCAGGATGAGCAGGCCTTCGGTATTCAAGTCCAGCCGCCCTACCGACAACCATTTGCCCACGCGCATCTTGGGCAACCTGGCGAACACCGTGGCGCGACCCTCGGGATCGTCATGACTGACGATCTCCCCGGCGGGCTTGTGGTACAGAATGACACGCGGCGGCTTGGAAGCGCTCGGCCGCGCAATAAGCCGGCCATTGACACGCACTTGGTCATTTTCGGCAACCCGCTGCCCAATATGGGCCGGCTCGCCGTTCACCGATACCCTGCCGGCAACGATCAATTCCTCCATCTCGCGGCGCGAACCGACACCCGCCTCGGCCAATACCTTGTGCAGTTTCGGCATGATGGCTTCGCTGCTCAAGTACTTGCCAAGACGTTGCGACATCTTTGCCGTTTTGTCCAGATAGGCCAGCGCGAGGTCAGCTTCTTTTTCACTGTCGGCGGAACCTGCCGTACGTCGGCCATTACGGGGCGCGTTCTTCACCGCCTGGCTTGCGCCAGGCTCTTCAGTCGGCTGCACATCCGCGGACGCGGGATCCGGAGCCGCCGTTTTGCGGCGACGGGGCGCGCGAGGCGGCTTGGGGGATGTCGCGGGCGCGGACGTCTCGGCTGACTTGTCGGCGGCCACACCGGACTCGCCGGCCGCGGAGGCTTCCGCAGCGGCATCAGTCGCGGCGTCGCCTCGACGGCGGCGAAATGGGGTTCGGAGCTTGCGCCCCCGGCTGCGGGCGGCGCCGGATTTTTCGTCGGTGGTTGTAGCGTCAGCCGTGGCGGACACGACCGCTACGCCTGATGGCGCGCCAAGTTCGTTGTTATCAGTCATTGTATTTCTGGGACTCCGTGTGTATTTGTTCTTCTGGCGACGCATCGGCATCGACAGGCATATGAATGGATGCAACCGCCGCATTGGTTTCCGGGGCAACGTGCAGCTCGAGTCCGGTCAGGGCCAAAACAGCATCCTGCGATTCGAGTTCCGGAAGCTCATCGAGCGCCCGGATGCCGAGGTCGTCCAAAAATTGTCGCGTAGTGCCCAATAGCGCGGGCCGTCCTGGGGCATCGCGATGCCCCAACACTTCTATCCAGCCGCGATCCTCGAGGGTCCGCACGATCTGGGTAGAAACAGTGACTCCGCGTATGTCTTCGATATCGCCACGGGTAACCGGTTGACGCCAGGCAATAATTGCCAGGGTCTCAAGAACCGCACGCGAATATTTGGGTGGCTTTTCCGGGTTTAAGCGGGCAAGAAAACGCTGCATCTCGGGACGGCTCTGGAAGCGCCATCCGCTGGCCAGACTGACCAGCTCCAACCCCTTGTCTTGCCAATCCAACTGCAAGATCGCCAAGTAACGGCGCAAATCATCGCTTGAAAAGTCTTCGAGCGCAAACAATTTGCGCAATTCCGCGATTGATAGTGGTTGATCCGCACATAAAAGCGCGGTTTCAAGCACACGCAGGGTTTCGCTTTCAGTCATTAGTAGCTTTTTGGGAGGCGGTCATTTGCATTAATCAAAGGGATGCGGTACTATTCTTTTCTCAGACGCGGGGTGGAGCAGTCTGGCAGCTCGTCGGGCTCATAACCCGAAGGTCACAGGTTCAAATCCTGTCCCCGCAACCAGTTTTCCGAATGGGTCAATTGCTAAACGCAATTGACCCATTTTTGTTGGCTCGCCGCAGTTGCCATCAGCCAGGGACAACAATACGCTCCGGTCGGAGCCGGCCAGCACTGGCGGATGAAAGGCGTGCAAAGTAGTAGTCATCGTTCCTATTTCAGTACATGGCGCATATACGTTCACCTGCCCGGCGCCCAAAAATAGACAGCGACAACCGGATTGGCAACAGCGGACTATAGTGAAATGTTGGTTGTGCACCAGGACGCGTGGATGCATTAGGGGAAGTCGCCTACGGCGGCGGCTACCTGGCATACGAACAGGCGTCTATACAAAATTATTCAATTTATATTGCGTAGGCTGGAGACGTAGTCTTCGCGAGCCATAGCCGGCAGGTGCATGTCTGTGCGTCTTGTCGGAAAAACATTTGCAGACAGCGGGGTAACGTTATTGACAACAACGAAACCAGCCTGATGGCAGTACGCGTTTATTACAACACCGGTGGCCGGACAATGCAATACGTTATTCACGTAAGTTGCTCTGCGGCGACACGTGCGCCTGCACCCCAGGCATCAGCGTCATAAGCTTTTGCAGGAGCATATCGGGACTGGAGCCGCGGAAAATAATGACCATGGCGGAAACTCTTGCCTCGCTTCGATCCTTCCCGCTACTGGTCCACCCGTCGGACGCGCCAACCGGGGGCGCCAGCGGCTGAGACGGATACAGCTGTTGATGCACACCATGAACCACGCTAGCACCGGGCTCTGAGCCGAACCACAGAACACCTTTCATCCGCATTATCCGCAAGCAGGGATCCGCATGCAACGCCTCCATCGTCCGGGCAAACTCGGCGCGAGACAAAACGCGTGTCCATCGCAGGTTCAGGACCTCCACACCCAGATGACTGGATCGCGCCGGCCCTGTGTTCTTTGAGCGCCATAAGCCGCCCGCGGGCGGGATCGTTCCCATATTCGCCGTCAGGCCGCAGACGCGGAGCAGCTCAGCCAATGACGGCAATGCGTCCGTGCCGTACTGCGCGGCGTCGGGATTCACTCCCCGCAATTCGGCCTGCAACGCGTCGACGTCTTCCGATACCGCTAAATCGGTCTTACTGAATACCAGGACATCGGCCAGTGCGGCCTGCCGCACCGCTTCGTCAAACGATGCCAATTGCCGCTTCCCATTCAAGCTGTCGACAACAGTCATACATCCGTCATAAACATAGCGTTCGCGGAGAAACGCTTCATGGCGCAAGGTATAGATAATGGGCGACGGATCGGCAATACCGGTGGTTTCGACGATGACCCTGGAAAACGACGGGACCCGCTTCTGCAATGCACCCATGAACAGTTCACGCAAGGCACCGACCAATTCACCCCGCACCGTGCAGCAAATGCACCCGGCGCCAATCAATACAATGGTGTCGCGTATATGCAGCAGCCTGGAATGATCGAGGCCAATGTCTCCAAGCTCGTTGACAATGACAACAATCCGTTCGGACTCGCCCGCCGCGTCGAGCATGGGCTGCGCAAGCAAACGGTTCAACAGCGTGGTTTTGCCACTGCCCAGGAAACCAGACACCACCGTGACGGGAATTCTAGAAGTCAAGCGCCCCGTCCCTCTACAATGGTCCATCTGCGCGAACAGCACCACCGCGGGCATACCCGCCCGGGGCATACCCGCCCGGGGTCTTTCGCCTCCTGTACCACGTTAAATAAAGTCACTGCCTTGGCTCCTACGTTTCTTCTAGTCCAAGACCTGCACGGAATCGATGCCGGCCAATGGAATCGGCTGTCCGGCGACCACCCGCTGGCCAGCCACGAGTTTCTCCTTGCCTTGGAACAAACTGGATGCGCCACGCCGGCAACCGGCTGGGCGCCGCACTACCTGTTGATGTATCGTGGCGCCGCTCTGGACGGCGCGATGCCCTTGTACCTGAAGTCGCATTCCCGCGGCGAATATGTATTCGATCATGCATGGGCGCAGGCCTTCGCACGCCACGGCATGGCATATTATCCTAAACTGCTTTCCGCCATACCTTTCACGCCTGTGCCGGGCCCCAGGCTGCTTGCCGGCAATCATGCCGATCGAGTATTGCTGGCGCGCAAAGCCATTGAGCTGACGCGTCAGAACCACGTATCGTCGCTGCATATCCTTTTTGCCAGCGATGAAGACCAACTGGCCCTCGCCGAAGCGGGTTTCCTGTTTCGAGAAAACGTCCAGTTCCACTGGTTCAATCGGGGCTACGCAAGCCTTGAAGAATTCCTCGCCAGCCTGACCCAGCAAAAACGCAAGAAAATCAAACAGGACCGCAAAAAATCAATCCAGGCCAACATTGAGTTTCGCTGGCTGCAAGGCGATCAAATCAGCAGGGACGATCTGGATTTCTTTTACCGCTGCTACTACAAGACGTATATGGAGCACGGGAACGCTCCGTACCTTAATCGGGAATTCTTCCAGCAGTTGCATGCCACCATGGGCGCAAGCATGGTCATTGTTCTTGCGGAACGCCTGGGAGCACCGGTAGCGGCGGCCTTGAACATTCGCAGCCTGACTCGACTCTACGGCCGTTACTGGGGCAGCCTGGAATTCATCCCGGGACTCCATTTTGAAACCTGCTATATGCAGGCGATAGAGTTTTGTATTGCGCACCAACTAGACGTTTTTGAAGGCGGCGCCCAGGGCGAACATAAATTGTCGCGCGGCATGTTACCCGTTGCAACACGCTCCGCCCACTGGATACGCGACGAACGCTACGCGCAGGCAATAAGCGACTTTCTAGACCACGAGACGCCGGCCGTGGCCGCATGGATCGATGAACTCCAGGACCACAGCCCGTTCAGGAAAGAGTCCTAGGGCAGCAGCCTACTTTTTGTCGTCGGGTGGCTTGGGGATGAACGGGAAGGCAGTAAAAATATTGCGCGTCTGATCCTTCATTTGGTCTTGCATCTGGACAAAGAGGTTCTTGCTTTGGTCGATGTAGTTGCTCATCATGTTTTGCAGCACGGGGGTCTGGACGTTCATGAACTGGGTCCATGCCTCTGGCCCCAGTTCGTTACCGTACAAGCCCTTGGACTGCGCCGCCACACGGTCCTGAATGTCCATGAAAGCCTGGATGTTCTTCTCGAGGAAGGAACCCATTACCCCTTGCATGGCATTGCCGTAGAAGCGAATGATTTGCGACAACGCAGTGGACGAAAACATGGGAACGCCGCCGCTTTCTTCTTCGAGGATGATTTGGAGAAGAATGCTGCGTGTCAGGTCGTCGCCCGTCTTGGCGTCAAGCACCTGGAATAATTCACAATCCAGTACGAGCTGCTTGACGTCCGACAAGGTAATGTACGCACTTGCCTTCGTGTCGTATAAGCGTCGGTTAGGATATTTTTTTATTAATCGGACGGTTTTCGTAGCTTCAACTTGCGTCATGACGGAGCCAATACGTAATACTGCGAGAAAAACACAACATAAGGCGGTTGCCGGCAAGGCCGGCCTACCCCCTTTGTTCATGAATCGAGAAGCAAGGCGTCAGCCCATATGCAGACCGCCGTTGAGCGAGAAGTCGGCTCCGGTGGCAAAACCCGAGTCGTCGCTGGCGAGCCAGACCACCATGGACCCGATTTCCTCTGGTTTGCCCAGGCGCTTGACGGGGATGGTTGCGACAATTTTCTCGAGTACGTCGGGGCGAATGGCCTGGACCATGTCGGTTCCGATGTAGCCCGGCGAAACGGTATTCACGGTTACGCCCTTATTGGCGACCTCCTGAGCCAACGACATGGTGAAACCGTGGATCCCCGCTTTGGCGGTGGAGTAATTGGTTTGACCAAATTGCCCTTTTTGCCCGTTTACCGAACTGATATTGATGATACGGCCCCACTTGCGCTCGACCATGTCTTCAATAACTTGCTTGGTAACGTTGAAGAGACTATTCAGATTGGTATCTATCACCGCACGCCAATCGTCAATGCTCATTTTACGAAAGAGGCCATCGCGCGTAATGCCCGCGTTGTTCACCAGTACGTCAACCGGCCCGAGTTCGTCGCGCACTTTCTTGAATGCGTCGACCGTTGAATCCCAATCGGATACATTCCCGACCGACGCATGGAATTTATAACCCAGCGCCGCCTGTTCATCGAGCCACTGCTTGAAATTACGGCTAGGCCCGCAGCCTGCGACTACCGTAAAGCCCTCTTTGGCAAGACGTTGGCAAATAGACGTGCCTATGCCCCCCATTCCACCCGTTACATAAGCAATTTTGCCACTCATTTTCTTCTCCTTTTAAGTTTTTTTTAGTGCCCCGCTTTACTCACACGGCTCTTACCTTGACGTAGCGGCCAGGGGCGGCTTCAAGCGGCGCGTAACGGCCATTGCCCAACTCTTTGCGGGCCGGAATCTGCGAACCGGACTGCGACCTTAGCCACTGCGTCCAGTCGGGCCACCAGCTACCTGCGTGCTCGGTGGCCCCCTCGAACCAGGCCTGTGGATCGGGACGGGATTTGTTAGCGCTTGCCTTCGGGGCTTGAGCCCAATAGCTGCGGCGTTTCTTTGCGGGCGGGTTGATGACGCCCGCAATATGCCCGGAAGCACCCAGAATAAAGCGCACCGGGCCTCGCAAAATGTTTGCGCTAGCGTAGGCGGCGTGCCACGGCACGATATGGTCCTCGCGCGATCCGTAAACATAGGCGGGCATCTTCAGCGCGCCTAGATCGAGCGCGTGGCCATCGACAGTGATACGGCCTGGCACCTTCAGGTTGTTTTCCAGATAAGTATTGCGGAAGTACCAGGTGAAGAACGGACCGGGAAGATTCGTGCCGTCGGCATTCCAGAAGAGCAGATCGAAGGCCTGTGGCGCCTCCCCCTTCAGGTAGTTGTTGACGACATAATTCCAGACCAGCTCGGCAGGGCGCAGGAACGAGAATGTTGTGCCGAGCTCGCGCGCCGACATAAGGCCGCCATTGCCAAGCTGGCGTTCGCGTGTCTGCGCGTGGTATTCGTCGACGAATACGTCGAGCACACCGGTCTCTTCGAAGTCAAGCAAGGTTGTCAACAGCGTGAGCGAAGCCACCGGGTCGTTGCCTTGCGCGCGGGCCAGGGCGAGCGCCGAAGCCAGCAAGGTACCGCCCACGCAAAAGCCCAAGGCATTAATTTGCTCTTGGCCCGTGATATTCGCGGCGATATCTATGGCTGTCAAGACACCGCTTTGGAGGTAATCTCCCCAAGTCGCCTTGTCGATGCCGTCGGTATCGGTCGGCAATGGGTTGCGCCAAGAAATGAGGAAGACGGTAAGGCCCTGTTCGACAGCGTAACGGACAAGCGAATTTTCAGGTTGGAGATCAAGAATATAGAATTTGTTGATGCAGGGCGGCACAATAAGCAAGGGCCTTTGGGCGACCTGACCTGTAAGCGGCGCATACTGGATGAGTTGCATGACGGGGTTCTGGAAGATGATCGAACCCTGCGTCGTTGCCACGTTTTTACCAAGTTCGAAGCGCGCCTCGTCGGTCTGGGACAAGCGCCCTTTCCGGATGTCGGCATAGAGATTTTGTATGCCGTTATACAGCGACTGGCCCTTGCTTTCGATTAGCGTGCGCTGCACCTCCGGATTGGTGGCCATGAAGTTGGCGGGCGAGCTGGCTTCGATCCATTGCATCGTGGCGAAACGGAGCCGGTTACGCACGGATTCGCTGACATCGGCCGCGTCGACCATCTGGTCCATTGCTTTCGCCGACAACAGGTAGGCATGCGCCGCAAGCAGGAGGGCCGGGTTGGATTCCCACGCGGGAGTGGCGAAACGGCGGTCCGCCGGTTTTTCCAACTTGCCTTGCTGTGCACTGGTTGCGACGCGCATCCACTCGCGGGCGAACTCGGCCTGGATTTGTGCGAGCTTATCAGGCGCCACGCTTACCTGCATGGAAGATTGGAGTAGGGACGGGACGCTCACTTTAGGTATGCCTTGAACATGTTGATGCCTCGAACTAATGGTGGAACGCATTGCAAAACCTGTCAATCAGGGTAAGTCGCTACCCCTCTCGGCGCACCTGATCTCGCTGGGTCAACCAGGCAAAAGTCGCCTGACGGCCAGTGATTGCTTCCCGGCGATAGGAAAAAAATAGATCGGGTCTGGAAAATGTGCAGTCGCCGCTGATCTCGACGTCGCGGACGCCAGCTTTATGCAGACGATAGCGCGCCAGCGACGCCAAGTCTGCCAGCCACTTTCCGGATGGTGTCTTCTGGACGAAGAAGACGGCGGTCGCCGGATCGGCGTCGACAAATGCATCGTGCACATCCGGACCTACTTCAAAGTGCCGCTGTCCAATACCGGGCCCTATCCATGCACGCCATCCCGATGGGGCCGTTATCGACGCGCGCAACGCGTCGATAGTCTCCTCGAGTACACCGGCGCACAACCCACGCCATCCGGCGTGTGCCATCCCCAAGGCGCTCCCCTTGTCGTCGGCAATGACCACCGGTAGGCAATCGGCCGTCATGATGGCGAGAACGGTATTGGGCACGACCGTAATGGCGGCGTCCGCTTTCGGCGCCGGCATATTGGGGGCTTGGACCGTTGTGGAAAGGCGATCGGCGTCGACCACAAGAGTGCCGTGCACCTGGTCCAGCCAAAAGGGTTCCGCGGGCAAGCATTCCCGGACGATGCGTCGGTTGGCGGCGACATGCGCCACGTCATCGCCTGTATGCGGGCCCAGGTTCAGCGAGGCCCATGCATCCTGGCTCACGCCGCCCCGCCGGGTCGTGCAGAAATAGGCAACGCCTTGCCACGGCAAGCCCGAAACGGACTGGAGCTTATGCCCGGCCATCAGGCGTCCCAGGCGACGCTGTCAAGAATATGCTGGAAGTCGTCGGCCAAGGGCGTCTGGAAGGACACCGTTTTGCCCGACGAAAAATCGTCGAAACTGAGCGCGCGCGCATGGAGCAGCTGTCGTGTCGCGCCCCCGATAAGCTTGCCGCCATACAAGACATCGGCCACCAGCGGATGGTTCAGGCTCATCATGTGGACGCGTATTTGGTGGGTGCGGCCGGTCTCCAGCCTGCACGTTACTTCGGCGACGGTAGCATCCTCGCCCAAGCGGCCGGACCGGACCGGCTCGTAATGCGTAACAGCCGCCTTTGGGGCAATGGCGTTCGTTACCGCCATGCGGACCGGCACCCGAGGATCCCGCCCGATATCGGCATTGACCGTTCCCGACCGGGTCAGCCGCCCGTGTACCAAGGCCGTATATTCGCGGCTGACAGTGTGCGCCTGGAGCTGCCGTATCAGGTGCGTTTGCGCCTTTTCGTGGCGTGCAACCACCAGCAGTCCGGACGTGTCCTTGTCAAGGCGATGCACAATACCGGCGCGCGGCACGAGAGCAAGTTCGGGATAACGATGCAGCAAGCCGTTCAGCAAAGTGCCTTGCCAATTGCCCGCCCCGGGGTGCGTCACCAGACCCGCGGGCTTATTTACGACGATCCAGTCGGGGCTTTCGTCCACGGTGATGAAGTCGACGGGCTCGGGCGAGAAGGCGAGCGATTCTGCCGGCACCTGCTCGTGGACAATGAGCTTGTCGCCCGCCGTAACCATTTGCTTGATGCGCCCCGGGCTGCCATTGACCAGTACGTGTCCCGCTTCGATCCATCCCTGCAGGCGGCTGCGCGAATGCTCTGGAATTAGCACCGCCAGCACCTTGTCGAGGCGTTCGGGCAGGGCCTTGAAAGGAATCTGAAATTCCCGTGGCTCGATAGCGGAAAAACTTTCTTTAGCAATATCTGTGTCAGGCATGGCGACAAATCATATAATCAGCCTGCAATGCTAACACCAAGGACGCTTTTGTGACTCGTATCGACCTCAATCTATTTCGATTTCCCGGCCTGAAGCAGCTAAGTCGCGCCATGCTCGTTCTGACCATGGCGGCTGTCGTCGCCGGATGCGGCACGATTAAAGCGGAACAAGACGTTACTGCCGGCTGGAGCGCCGACCGCCTGTACCAGGAAGCGCGCACAGAGATCAGCGCCGGCAACTGGAAAGACGCACGCAGCCGGCTCGAAGCCCTGGAAGCACGGTATCCGTTTGGCAACTACGCACAGCAAGCGCTTATCGACCAGGCTTACGTCAATTGGAAGGACGAAGAGCCGGAGCAGGCGCTGGCTGCAATCGACCGCTTCCAGCAGCAGTACCCGAATCATGCGGGTACCGACTACATGCTCTATTTGAAAGGTCTCGTTACCTTCACGCCGCCCAGCGCCGCCTTTACGAAAGTGACACGCCAAGACCCCAGTGAACGAGACCCGAAGGGCTTGCGCGAGTCGTACGAAGCCTTCAACGAACTGATAAAGCGCTACCCGGACAGCCGATACACGGCCGATGCCAAGAAGCGTGCCACCTGGCTGGTGGACACCATTGCGCGTAACGAAGTTCACGTGGCTGAATACTATTACACCCGAGGCGCCTACGTGGCGGCGGTCAACCGCGCACAGACAGTCATTACCGATTTCCAGGGCGTTCCCGTGGCCGAACGTGCGCTCTATATTACTTACCTGTCTTACGACAAGTTAGGCATGACGGAACTGCGCGACGACGCCAAGCGCGTGCTCGATCAGAACTTCCCTAACACCCGGCTGTACGCGGAAGGCTTGCGCGGGAAGTCCGGCAGCAACTGGAATCCCATCAACTGGTTCTAACGCTATAACACTGGCGTTGCGGCATTTTGCAGGCCGGCGGAAGACTCTTCCTGCCCGGCCTGTTTTCTATTGAAAAACGCAATTACCTGTCCCGGTTCCCGGGTACGGGCAAAGGCCGGCAAGCCGCGCCACAGCAATTTTCCGTAGGGCTTGTCGACGATGCGCGCATCGCCCACCATTAAGACACCCCAATCCTGCTCGGAACGTATAAGCCGCCCTGCCCCCTGCTTCAGGGCAATGGCCGCTTCCGGAACCTGATACTCCATGAAGGGGTTGCCCCCTTCGCTGCGGCACAGGTTCAAGCGCGCCTCCAGGACGGGATCGTCTGGCGGGGCGAACGGCAGTTTGTCGATAGCGACGAGCGTGAGGGCTTCCCCTGGCACATCGATTCCTTCCCAGAAGCTTGCGCTACCGACCAATACGGCATTTTTTGCGGTGCGGAAGCGTTCAAGAAGAGCGCCGCGCGAACTTTCGCCTTGACGCAGCAGCGAACGGTCGATGCCGGCATCTTCGAAGTGGGCCTGCAGAAGTTCAGCGATACGGTCGACGGACCGCAATGTCGTGCATAAGACCAGCACTCCGCCAGAGGACGCCTCGATCAGGGGCAACAACGTCTCGACGAACTTGTCATTGAATGAAGGGTCGCTAGGCAACGGCAAGGTGCGGGGCACGAACAACACGCCTTGCGACGGATAGTCGAAGGGAGAGTCCCAGCGCTCCGTGCGGGCGTCCCACAGGCCAAGCTGACGCAGGAAATGGCCGAAATCGCCATTGACCGAAAGCGTGGCCGACGTTAGCACCCACGCCTGCTCCTTGCTTCGATACCGCGAGAAAATTTGAGCGACAGATAGCGGCGCGCTATGAAGCCGCATATGGTGCAAGCTGTGTTCGACCCAGCGTACGGCGGCGGCCGGCGCCGGTTGCTCGGCGTGTTTCAGGGCGTTATTGCCCTGCCTGTCCGGCTGGGTCCACTGGAAGAGCCGCGCGCGAATGTCCAGGCAGGTTTTTGCCACGGCGGCGAGGTCTGGGTGTTTTTCGCTGACCACGCCCAGCAACGCTGTGCTTTCATCCAGAACCGCCAAAAGCTCGGCCAGCGCCGCGTCGAACTCGGCAGCATTGGGAATGGCCTGGAAGGTGGCCTTGCGTCCGGGGAGCTTGTCTATGGGCGCGGCGGCCAGGCGCAACTGGCGTGCCGTGTGTTCAATTTTTTTACCGGCCTCGCTCCAGTTGGCCGACTCGCGAGCATGAGCCAGGCCGGCGGCCTCTGCCGCCCGCGCCAGGTCGAGCAGTTGATGCGACGAGACACTGGACCCGAGGAATCGGGTGGCAATGTCGGGCAACTGATGTGCCTCGTCGAAAACGACGAGCTCGACCGTTGGAAGAAGGTCTGTGATGCCTTCTTCGCGCAGCGCCAGGTCGGCCATGAAAAGCGCATGGTTTACCACGACCAGATCCGCGTCTTGGGCCTGCCGGCGCGCCTTCATGACGAAACAGTCACGCACATGCGGACAGTCTTGTCCCAGGCAGTTTTCCCGCGTGGATGTTACCCGGTTCCAGATATCGGCATCTTCGGGAACCTGCGAGAGCTCGCTTTTGTCTCCGCTTTTGGATTGCTGGGAAAACACCTGGATATGGCGCAACTGGTTGATTTCGGCACGGGATTTCAGGCCACGGTCGTCGCCTGCAAGGCGTTCGAGGTGATAGTGGCATACATAATTGCCGCGGCCCTTGAGCAAGGCAACATTGATTGAGAGGGCCAAGGCCTTGCGCAGGCGGGGAAGATCCCTGCGAAACAGCTGATCCTGCAGCGTACGCGTGCCAGTCGACACCAGGACCTTGCTTCCGCTTAGAAATGCGGGCACCAAGTAGGCCCAGGTCTTGCCGGTGCCCGTCCCCGCTTCGGCAATGAGCGTTGTATGCTCGCGCATGGTCTGCTCTATAGCGAGCGCCAATTCGAGCTGCGCCTGGCGAGGCCGATAGTCGGGCATTGCCTTGGCGATGGGGCCATCGGGCGCGAAGATATCGGTGAGTTCTTGCAAGAGCATTAAATAAGATATGCGATGAGCGCTGAGTAGACAGGCACGCAAAAAAAGGTAAAGTGGGATACGCCGCTTATGGCGCCGACACCCTTATGATACCCGCCTATGTTCCGGCGCGGCGCGCACATGTGGCAAAATGCGCCGCATGTTTTATGTTTTCACGATGGACTCATGACCGATACTTCTGTTCAATCCAAATCCGTTTCCGGCGGCTACGCGCCCGATCCGGCCCGCATCGTCGCGCTGATTGCCAACGAGCTCAATGTAAGGACGGCGCAGGTTGCCGCCACGGTCGAACTCCTGGATGGCGGCGCTACCGTGCCCTTCATTGCGCGATACCGCAAAGAAGCCACAGGCGGCCTCGACGATACGGTGCTTCGCAACCTGGAGGTCCGCCTGCTTTATGTGCGCGACCTTGAAGCGCGCCGCTCGACAATACTCGAGTCCGTCGACCAGCAAGGCAAGCTGACTCCCCAGTTGCTGCAAGACATCAATGCCGCCGACACCAAACAGCGCCTGGAAGACTTGTACGCTCCCTACAAGCCAAAGCGGCGCACGCGTGCCCAGATCGCACGCGAAGCGGGCCTGGAACCGCTCGCCGACGGCATTTTGGACGACCCCGCCTGCGACCCGGCAATACTGGCTGAGCGCTACCTGAACCCTGAATCCGTTCCCGACATCAAGGCCGCCCTCGACGGTGCGCGCGATATTCTGGCCGAGCGTTACGCCGAAAATGCAGACCTGCTGGCCGACATGCGTGCCCATATGTGGCAGACCGGACGCCTGTACTCCAAAGTCATCGAAGGCAAGGAAACCGAGGGCGACAACTTTCGGGACTGGTTCGATTTCAACGAACCCGTGCGTTCTTTGCCGTCGCACCGCATTCTTGCCATGCTGCGCGGAAGGCAACAGGGCGTCCTCGATATCCGCTTGGGCCTCGAGGCTGAGCTCGAGCAGCAGACGCCCCACCCATGTGTGGCTCGCATCGCCAACTTTCTTCAGGTAGGCGCCAGTTTCGCCCTCGACGCCGCTCCCCGTGCCCGCTGGCTGGCCGAGGTATGCCGGTGGACCTGGCGCGTCAAGCTCCTTACGACGTTTGAATCCGAAGTGACCGGGCGCTTGCGCGAAACGGCGGAAGAAGAGGCCATACGGGTGTTTGCCGCCAACATGAAAGATTTATTATTGGCGGCCCCGGCGGGTCCAAAAAGCGTGCTGGGTCTCGACCCGGGCATCCGCACGGGCGTCAAGTTGGCAGCCATCGACGCCACGGGCAAGGTATTGGCAACCGCCACGATTTACCCATTCGAGCCGCGCCGCGACCGTGAAGGCAGCATCAATACCCTGGCCGCCCTGGTGACACGCCATCAGATCGAACTCATAGCCATCGGCAATGGGACAGCGTCGCGCGAGACTGAAAAGCTGGTCATCGACATGCTGGAAAAATTTCCCGCCATCAAGCTTACGCGCGTCATGGTTTCCGAGGCGGGCGCATCGGTCTATTCGGCTTCCGAGCTGGCTGCCCATGAGTTCCCCGATCTGGACGTCAGCCTGCGGGGCGCGGTTTCCATCGCCCGCCGGTTGCAGGACCCCTTGGCTGAACTCGTCAAGATCGAGCCCAAGGCCATAGGCGTTGGCCAATACCAGCACGACGTCAACCAGCGCGAGCTGGCCCGCTCGCTCGATGCCGTCATCGAAGACTGCGTCAATGCGGTGGGCGTCGACGTCAACACGGCGTCTGCTCCCCTGCTTGCGCGGGTGTCGGGCCTGAGCGCGTTGCTGGCAAAGAATATTGTGGCGTGGCGCGATGCCAATGGGGCCTTCAATAACCGCAAGGCATTGCTCAAGGTGCCGCGATTCGGCGACAAGTCATTCGAGCAAGCGGCCGGTTTTTTGCGCATCGCCAACGGCGATAATCCGCTGGACGCGTCGGCGGTCCACCCCGAGGCCTATCCTGTGGTGGAGCGCATCCTGGCCAGGATCAAGGCCGGTGCGGACCAGGTAATGGGCCAGCCGGGCGCGCTCAAGGGCGTATCGCCATCCGAATTTACCGACGAGCGATTTGGCTTGCCCACCGTCAAAGACATCTTCCAGGAACTCGAAAAACCCGGCCGTGATCCCCGGCCCGAGTTCAAGACCGCGCAATTCAAGGAAGGCGTCAATACCATCAAAGACTTGCTGCCGGGCATGATACTCGAGGGTGTGGTGACCAACGTCGCGAACTTCGGCGCTTTCGTCGATATCGGCGTTCACCAGGACGGGCTCGTACATATTTCGGCGCTCTCCGACACGTTTGTCAAAGAACCGCGTGATGTGGTGCGAGTCGGGCAAACCGTGAAGGTGAAAGTTCAAGAGGTCGACGCGGCGCGTAAGCGTATTGGCCTGACAATGCGGCTGAACGATGACAGCGCGCCAGCGCGCCGTGGCAATGGCGACCCGGGTGCTTCCGTCGGGACGCCAGCTCGCCGTAGCGGCCCGCCAAGGTCCTCCCCAGCCACCGACATGGGCGCCATGGCGGCCGCCTTTGCCAAACTGAAGAAATAAGAGGAGCAAATGACCGACACCGATACCTATGCCAGCCGGCTTGCCGGGCTCGTTCGGGCACTATCGTGCAACGATCTCGATGAACACGAAGTGGAACGTATTGTGGGTATTTGCCTCGAGGCCCGCGAAAAGCCGGCTGAAACACTCAAGGCCAATTATGGCGCCGATGCCGAGAAGGTTGCGCAATACGAACCGGCCGGCGTCACTGCGTTCATTATCTTCATTGAACTGGAAGACTATTTTGCCGTAGCCGACACAGTCGATGAACTATACGAGCAAATCATCGATGCGTTCGAGAATCCCGCGTTGCCCGAGTACCCCTACGACAACAACACCTTCGAGACTTTGTCGGATTTCTACCGCTGGGTAGACGGGCAACTGCAGCTGCATCACGGAAAATACAGCCTGCTCGCCTTTGGCGAAAGCTACACGCACGACTTTCAGGTGATACTTGTCTTTCGTGAAGAAATGGCCAATATTCTTTCGCTATGCCGTGAACTCGGCTTGGCGGCCGAGCCATGTAATTAAGCGTCGAACCCCTTTAGCGGCATGGATTCCGCCCGCCATGGCAGCCCCAGCCTATTCTCTTGCCAAATCCAGCAGCGCCTCGTTCACGGACGCCAGCATGGCCACATCGAACCTGCCGACAACGGCACCTTCGACGGACAAGTAGGCTGTTCCCCCCGCCTGATCGGGTACGGCAACCGCTGGCGATGCTTGCAAGGCCTTGATTGCCGCGCCAGCCGCCTTGGGATCCTGAAAAGCATCGGAGAGCAGCAATTCCTGCCCGCTCGCGGCAAGCAAACGGAAACGGAACTGACCCGCTTCATCGCGAAAGCTCACGATGCGCGCGCGCTTGCCGCCGGCCTTGCGGCTTTGATCGCTTGCGGTGCCGGCCGGCGCACCGGCGGCCGGCGCACCGGCGGTACGCCGCAAGCCCACTGCCTCGCGCAGCTGCGCCATGAATGGCGTCGCCAACTGCCGAGCCTTGACAGCCCCCGCTTGCAGGATATCTTCGATTCGGTCCGGCTTGGCCATGAGGTCGGCATAGCGCTCGCGCATGGGCGCCAAGTCTTGCTCGATACGCTCGCATAAAAGGTTTTTGGCATCGCCCCAGCCTAGACCCTCTTCCAGCTGCCGCCTGAAAGCCTGAGATTCGGCCGGCGTGGCGAATGCGCGATACAGCGTATACAAGTGCGAGTGTTCCGCGTCTTTCGGTTCACCGGGTTCGCGCGAATCAGTAACAATGCGTGCAACGGCGGCACGCAAGGCGCGCCGCCCTCCCTCGAACAGCGGTATTGTGTTGTCGTAGCTCTTGGACATCTTGCGCCCATCCAGGCCCGGCAGGGTTGCCACATCCTCATCGATCTGCACTTCCGGAAGGACGAAGAAATCTTTGCCCTGGCCGTATAAATGATTGAACCGAAGCGCAATATCGCGAGTCATTTCAAGATGCTGGACCTGGTCGCGGCCGACCGGTACTTTATTGGCATTGAACATGAGGATGTCGGCCGCCATGAGCACCGGATACGAAAACAGGCCCATGGTGATGCCATCGTCCGGATCTGCTTGTTTGGCGACGTTCTGGTCGACAGACGCCTTGTACGCGTGGGCGCGATTCATCATGCCTTTGCCGGTCACGCAGGTAAGCATCCAACAAAGTTCGGGTATTTCGGGGATATCCGACTGCCGGTATAGCGTCACCTTGTCGGTATCAAGGCCGGCGGCTATCCACGTGGCGGCGATTTCGAGGCGAGACCGGGCAATACGCGCCGGGTCTTCGCACTTGATCAACGCATGGTAGTCGGCCAAGAAGAAAAACGCATCGACTCCCGGCAACAGGCTTGCTTGTATCGATGGCCTGATGGCACCTGCATAATTACCTAGATGAGGGGTGCCGGATGTGGTGATGCCAGTCAATACGCGGGTATTCATAAGTCGCTTCGAAAATAAAATGCCTGCCACATGATTGTGGCCGGCGTTTACAGGGTGGCCGCAACGCGTCGTTCGGATTCCAGGTATTCCCGCGACTGCATTTCGGTGATACGCGAGACCGTCCGATGGAATTCATTGGACATGGGGCCATTAGTATAAAGTTCTTCGGGCGCGCATTCGGCCGAGATGATGAGCTTGACCTTGTGATCGTAGAACACATCAATAAGCCAGGTGAAACGGCGTGCTTCCGAGGCCTGCATTGGACCCATGCGAGGAACGTCCGACAGGATCACCGTGTGGAACCTGCTGGCAAGGTCGAGATAGTCGTTCTGCGAACGGGGGCCCGCGCATAGGGTCTCGAAATCGAACCACACGATATTGCCGCCCAATGCAATGGGAGCAAGCTCGCGATTTTCGACCACGAGCAGCGGTTCCAGCGGCGCCGTGGTGTCAAGCAGCCGATCGAAGATCTCCTTCAGCTCGCGTCGGGTATCCGGCGTTACAGGGGTCAGGTACATGCGAACCTGCTCCAGCGTGCGTTGCCGATAATCCACGCCCACGTCAACGTTCAATACATCCATCTTCTGCTGGATAAGCTTGATGGCCGGCAGGATGCGATCCCGGTGCAATCCATCGGGATATAAGGTGGAGGGTTCGTAGTTGGAGGTCATGACGAACGATGTGCCATGCTCGAACAGCTTAAGCAACAGCCGGTAAAGAATCATGGCGTCGGCCACGTCCGACACGTGGAATTCATCAAAACAAATGAGTCGGTAGCGCTTGGCAATACGCCGCGCAACCTCGTCCAGCGGATCCTGCTGGCCGCGCACTTGTTTGAGCTCATTGTGCACACCGCGCATGAACTCGTGAAAGTGCAGGCGTGTCTTGCGCTTGACCGGCACTGTCAGGTAGAAGGCGTCCATCAGGAAGCTTTTGCCGCGACCGACGCCACCCCACAAATAGACACCGCGCGGCACCGGCGGCCGCCTGAATATTTTCTTCAGGGACGACGACCTTGCCCGCTTGAAATTGAGCCATTCGTCGAAGTAAGTCTGCAAGCGATTGATTGCGGCCAATTGCGCATCGTCGCACTGATACCCGCGTTCTTCCAGGACGTGGTAATAATATTTTCGGACATTCATTAAAAAGCCTTGTATAAAGACAAAGGGCGAGTATTACGCCCGCCCTTCATCAGCTCACGCCGTGTACCGCCGCGAATCAGAAATTAAGCGTGCGCTTGTCTACCGCCAGGGCGGCTTCTTTCATGGCTTCGGACAAGGTAGGATGCGCGTGGCAAATCCTGGCAATGTCCTCGGCCGCGCCACGGAATTCCATGATGGTGACGGCCTCGGCGATAAGTTCCGAAGCAAGCGGGCCAACAATGTGCACACCAAGGACTTCGTCGGTCTTGGCGTCGGCAAGGATTTTCACGAAACCGGTGGTATCGCCCAATGCGCGAGCGCGGCCATTGGCCATGAACGGGAAGCTCCCCGCCTTGTATTCGCGGCCATCTGTCTTGAGCTGCTGCTCGGTCTTCCCGACCCATGCGATCTCGGGCGACGTGTAGATCACCCATGGAATCGTGTCGAAATTGACGTGCCCGTGCTGGCCGGCAATTCGCTCCGCTACCGCAACGCCCTCTTCCTCGGCTTTATGCGCTAGCATCGGGCCGCGCACGACGTCGCCGACCGCCCATACGCCAGGCAGGTTGGTTTTGCAGTCGTTGTCGACCGCAATGAATCCGCGGTCATCGAGTTTCAGGCCGACCGTATCGACGCCTAGCCCATCGACATTGGGCAGTCGTCCGATGGAAACGATAAGCTTGTCGACGACCAGCTTTTGTTCGACGCCGGCGGCATCGGTATAAGGGACCGTGATCGATTTAGCGGTTGATTTTACCTCGCCGATCTTCACGCCCGTGTGGATCGCCAAGCCCTGCTTGGTGAACGCCTTCTGAGCTTCTTTTGCCACTTGCTGGTCAACCGCCCCAAGGAAGTCGGGCATGGCTTCGAGGATGGTCACTTCGGCACCCAGGCGGCGCCAGACGCTGCCCATTTCCAGGCCGATGACGCCGGCGCCGATGACGCCCAGTTTCTTGGGCACCGAAGGAATGCGCAATGCGCCGTCATTGGACAGGACTTGTGTTTCGTCGAAGGGCAAGCCGGGCAAGGCACGGGGCGAGGAGCCTGTAGCCACGATCACATTCTTGGCGACGAGTTCGTCTTCAGCCTTGCCGCTGACTTTGATCGCCCAGCCGCCATCCACATGTGCGGTGAACGAGCCAGTACCGTGAAAGAACGTGACCTTGTTCTTCTTGAACAGGTAGAGAATGCCATCGTTGTTCTGCTTGACGACGGTATCTTTGCGACCGACCAGCGTGGCGAGATTCAGGCTGATGTCCTTGATCTCGATGCCATGGTCGGCGAAATGGTGATTGGCCTGTTCGTAGTGTTCGGACGATTGCAGCAACGCCTTGGAAGGAATGCAGCCAATGTTGGTGCATGTGCCGCCAAGCGCGGGCTTGCCGTCGGCGGTGGTCCATGCGTCGATACATGCCACGGTCATGCCCAGCTGCGCTGCGCGTATGGCCGCGATGTATCCGCCGGGACCCGCGCCAATAACCACTACGTCAAATTGTTTAGCCATTTTTTGCTCGATCCATAAAAGGTTGGCGCGAACCCACACGGGGGCCCACGAGTCGGAAGAAAGCAGCACCGATACAGCGCATTGCTTCCATGACAATAGGAACGCTAAAAAAAACCCGGCCAGCCGACCAAGTGACTGGCAAGCTTGCCGGGTGTTTTTACGCCGTCACGCGCATGCTCAGACGTCGAGCAGCAGGCGTTGAGGGTCTTCCAGCGCTTCTTTGATGGCCACTAAAGCCAACACCGCCTCGCGACCGTCGATAATGCGATGGTCGTAGGACATGGCTAGATAATTCATGGGACGAATCACGATTTGGCCGTCTTCGACGACAGCGCGGTCCTTGGTCGCATGAATGCCCAGAATGGCCGACTGGGGCGGGTTGATGATGGGAGTGGACAGCATGGATCCGAACACACCGCCGTTGGAAATAGAGAACGTACCGCCGGTAAGCTCTTCCAGCGTCAGCTTGCCGTCGCGGGCACGATTGCCGAAGTCGGCGATCTGTTTTTCGATGTCGGCGATGGACATTTGATCGGCATTGCGCAAGATAGGCACTACCAGGCCACGCGGGCTGCCCACGGCAATACCGATATCGAAGTAGCCATGGTAAATAATGTCTTTACCGTCGACCGAGGCGTTGACGACCGGATATCTTTTCAGGGCGGCAACTGCCGCCTTGACGAAAAACGACGTAAAGCCAAGCTTGACGCCGTGCTCTTTCTCGAAGTGATCTTTGTATTTCTTGCGCAGATCCAATATGCCTTGCATATTGACTTCGTTGAACGTCGTAAGAATGGCGTTGTCGGCTTGCGATTGCAGAAGCCGTTCAGCCACGCGCGCACGCAGGCGGCTCATGGGAACGCGCTGTTCGGGACGGCCGTCGAGCGATACGCTGATCGGAGCGGCCGGGGCGGCCGGCTTCTTGGCCGGTGCATTCTGAGCTTGCAACGCGTCGCCTTTGGTAATGCGTCCGCCGCGGCCCGTGCCTTCAACGTTTGCGGCATCGACGCCCTTTTCCGCCAGAATCTTTCCGGCGGCCGGAGAAGCCACCGCAGACACCGATTGACTGGATGCGGGCGCGGCGGCGGGTGCGGCAGCTTCGGCTGCCGGGGCGGCCGCTGGGGCGGCAGTTGCCTTGGCTTCCGTATCGATGCGAGCCAGGACTTCGCCTGCCGCCACCGTACTGCCATCGGCCTTGACGATCTCTTTCAGCACACCCGATGCAGGCGCAGGCACTTCCAGGACTACCTTGTCGGTTTCGACTTCGATAAGGATTTCGTCGGCCTCGACGGCCTCGCCTGGTTGCTTCTTCCACGTCAGCAGCGTTGCTTCCGAGATCGATTCGGAAAGCTGGGGAACAACGACTTCAGTAATAGCCATAATATATATTCCGTTTGAAAATATCTGTTATTTGGTCAGCATGAAGCTTTTGAACTTCGGCGCGAGCGCCTGTTCAAGCAGATTACGCTGCTGCTCCTGGTGCTTGGCCAGGTAGCCAACCGCCGGCGATGCCGACGCGGCCCTTCCTGCGTACCCAAGCCGTTGGCCTTCCGCCATGTTCTCGTACAGGTGATGCTGAATATAGAACCAGGGACCCTGATTCTGGGGCTCGTCCTGCACCCACACGATTTCTTTCGCATTGGGATACTTCTGGAGTTCGGCCTGGAACGATTTATGGGCGAAGGGATAAAGCTGCTCGACGCGCAACACGGCAACATCGGTACGGCCGGCCTCTTTACGGGCATTGACGATGTCGTAGTACACCTTGCCCGAGCAAACCAGCACGCGGCTGACGCCAGCTGGATCGATATCTTCATGCTGCTCGCCGATGACCGGAAGGAACTGGCTATTGGCCAGATCGGCCAAGGGCGAAGTGGCATCCTTGTTGCGCAAGAGCGACTTGGGCGTCAGGATGACGAGCGGTTTGCGGAACGGCCGTATCATTTGGCGGCGCAACACATGGAAGATTTGCGCGCCATTGGTGGGCTGGACGACCTGGATATTGTTGTCGGCGCAAAGCTGCAGGAAACGTTCGATACGTGCTGACGAGTGCTCCGGGCCTTGCCCTTCGTAGCCATGAGGCAGCATCATTGTGAGCCCGCACTGGCGGCCCCACTTGGCTTCGCCCGACGTGATGAACTGATCGATGACCACTTGCGCGCCGTTGACGAAGTCGCCGAACTGGGCTTCCCAGATGGTAAGCGTATTGGGCTCGGCTGTTGCGTAGCCATATTCAAACGCCAGCACGGCTTCTTCGGACAAGACCGAATCGATGACCGTGAACGGCGCCTGGTTTTCGGATACGTTTTGCAGCGGAATATAGGTGCCGTCGTTCCAGCGCTCGCGCTTCTGGTCGTGCAGCACGGCATGGCGGTGAGTGAACGTGCCGCGGCCCGAATCCTGCCCAGTGATGCGTATGGCATAGCCGCTGGCCACCAAGGTTGCGAAGGCCAGGTGTTCGCCCATGCCCCAATCGAGGTTTTGCTCGCCGTGCGCCATTCTGCGACGGTCGGTCAACAGCTTGTTCACCAGCGAGTGCACCGTGAAATTCTCGGGCACCGTGGTGATTTTCTCGCCGATGCGGGTGAGTTCGGCCAAAGGCACGCCGGTGTCGGCCTGATCCGTCCACTTGGCGCCCATGAAGGACGACCAGTCGGTGGAGTACTTGTTCTTGTAATCGGTCAACACGGGTTCTACCGTGCGCTGACCATCTTCCATGAGTTGACGGTATTCTTTCACCAATTGGTCTGGCTCGCCTTCGGCCAGCACGCCTTGGGCGACCAGCTTGTCGGCGTACAGCTTGCGCGTGCCGGGATGCTTGCCGATGCTTTTGTACATGAGCGGCTGGGTGAGCGACGGCGTGTCTTGTTCGTTGTGGCCCAGCTTGCGGAAGCACACGATGTCGACGACGACATCGTGGTGGAACTGCATGCGGTAGTCCAGTGCGAGCTGGGTAACGAAAACCACGGCTTCCGGGTCGTCGCCATTGACGTGAAACACGGGAGCCTGAATCATTTTGACGACGTCGGTGCAATACAGCGTCGAACGCGTGTCGCGAGGATCCGAAGTGGTAAAACCGATTTGGTTATTAATGACGATATGCAGCGTGCCGCCGGTACCGTAACCGCGCGTTTGCGCCAGGTTAAGGGTTTCCATGACAACGCCCTGCCCTGCGAAGGCCGCGTCACCGTGCACCAGCACGGGAAGAACTTGCGAACCTTCTTCGTCCCCACGGCGATCCTGACGTGCGCGCACGCTGCCTTCGACCACGGGATTGACGATTTCAAGGTGCGACGGATTGAATGCCAGCGACAGGTGGATGGGACCGCCGCGCGTGGACAAATCGCTGGAGAACCCGTTGTGGTACTTCACGTCGCCGTCGGTAAGGCCTTCGGCGTGCTTGCCTTCGAACTCGGCAAACAGGTCGCCGGGCATCTTGCCCATGATGTTCACAAGCATGTTCAGCCGGCCACGGTGCGCCATGCCGACCACAATTTCCTGCACGCCGTTGTCGCCCGCATGGGCAACCACTTCGTCCATGGAGGCGATGAAGCTTTCGCCGCCTTCCAGTGAGAAGCGCTTTTGGCCGACGTACTTTGTATGCAGGAAGCGCTCGAGGCCTTCGGCTTCGGTCACTTGCTGAAGAATATGTCGTTTGCGTTCCGGAGAGAACGACGGCACGCCCAATGTGGATTCAAGGCGTTCCTGGATCCAGCGCTTGGCAACCGGATCGGACATGTGCATGAATTCCGCACCGACGCTGCGGCAATACGTATCGCGCAATGCCTTGAGCATATCGCGCAAGGTCATGGTGTCGGCTTTCGTGAAATACGTGTTCGTAGCGGAGTAGACCTGATCCAGGTCGGATTCGGTCATGCCGTAAAAACCAGGATCGAGCTCGGGAATAACCGGGCGATCCTGTCGTTTCAACGGGTCGAGTTCAGCGAACCGCGACCCTAGCGAACGATATGCCGCAATGATGGACTGGACGTAGACTTGCTTGCCCGCAACCGTGAGGTCGGGCTCTTGGGCGCGAGCCACGAAGGCATTGGCCTTCGCGCGCTGGGCGAAGGACTCTACGATAGGGGCGTGAGCTTGATCACGCGTGACTTCGCTACCATCTGTTGCAGGCTGATGCTGCAGCTGGTCGAAGTAATCGCGCCATTGGTCGGGGACTGAACCAGGGTTGTCGAGGTAAGACTCATAGAGTTCCTCGACATAAGGGGCGTTGCTACCAAACAGGTAAGAATTGGATAAAAGTTCTATTTCCGATGACATATATGCGCTTCACCTATCCGAGTGTCTCACTCGTTATGATGCAGGGAACAACCTTCCGCGACACGGCCAGACCGGTTAGCGGATAGCGGGGCAGAAGGCAACAGTACGACGCCTCAATAAGCCGTATTCGGACTAGTATACCTGTGAAGCCATGGGGGATAAACCGCGCAAGGCCAAATGCCAGGTAAAGCGCGGGGAAAAGGCGTAAAGCGTTGGCATTCAGATACAAGTTGGACGCGGTGGGTGCCATTGCTTGTATCCCGGCGCCGTTGCTTATGCGTTCCGGCGTTATTGCTTACACGTCGCGGGGGGAAAGGCATGGCGGTGGCCGGTCCCTTGGCCTGCTCGGCGCCCTGCGCGCCTCGCCCGCGTCGCCTCGCTCATCCGCGCCTTCGCGCTCCTTTCGCTTCCGGCTCGCTGCGGCCGCGAAGCCCGGCCACCGCCATGCCTTCCCCCCACGACTGCATTGGGTCGTGTC
>DATJBV010000060.1:0-46608 GCA_035515055.1 Candidimonas sp. | reverse complement strand
ATTGCCGAGTAGCTATGTACGGAAGAGATAACCGCTGAAGGCATCTAAGCGGGAAACTCGTCTGAAGATTAGGTATCCCGGGGGCTAGACCCCCCTGAAGGGTCGTTCGAGACCAGGACGTTGATAGGTCAGGTGTGTAAGTGCAGTAATGCACGTAGCTAACTGATACTAATTGCCCGTGCGGCTTGATCCTATAACCTTGTAGGTTACTGTGATTCAAGTGCCGTTCAAAACAAATGAAGTCGTGGCGCCTTAGCCCAAGGCCCATGCAACGCAGCATCAATATCGCGCCCCGTACCCAACACACACACCATACACACACCCAACGAGTAGACCGCTTGGCGCCTGTACACAGGCCCCAACGCTCGAGTCGCGTTGCGCTTCTTCCCAGATTGGCATGCGTGCACGCCCCAAAGCGTGCGCCCATGCACCCGGTTACGCTTGACGACCATAGCGAGGTGGTCCCACTCCTTCCCATCCCGAACAGGACAGTGAAACGCCTTTGCGCCGATGATAGTGGACGTACGTCTGTGAAAGTAGGTCATCGTCAGGCTCTTATTCCCCAACAACCCCATCAGGTGATCCTGATGGGGTTTTGGCTTTGGGGCGGACGCAAGTGTCGAGCCGCAGGTCAAGTCGGGTAAAATACTCGCTCGGCCTATTTGCGGCCCTAATTTCGTATTTGATCACCCGGAGGTTTTGTATGAATCAGGCGTACCCACCAGAGGAAGGCACGGGCTTGTCGCTGCGCAGTCTCACGCACCTTATCTATGGGCTGTTCGCTCTGGGCTTGCTTAGCGCAGGATTCTTCGGCATAGCCTCTATTGCCGCCATCGTGCTTGCTTATCTAAAGCGGGGCGATGCTGCCGGCACGGTGTACGCCAGCCATTTCGATTGGGTCATCAAGACGTTCTGGTGGGGACTGCTGTGGTTCGTATTAAGCGGCCTGGCGACATTTATTTTTATTGGTTGGATCACAGGCCTTATCGCGCTGGTGTGGGTCGTATACCGCGTTGCCAAGGGCTGGTTGGCCCTTGCCGGCTCCAGGCCGCCAGCAACCGATTTTTTCTAGTAGGTTGCACATAAAAAAAACGCTGTCCGGGTAGCCAGACAGCGTTTTTTTATGTGATCTGCCGCCTTATTTCAGGTGACCGCTTACCAGTTTTGTAAGCTCGAACATGGACACTTGCTCTTTCCCGAACAGCGGACGCAATTTGTCGTCGGCATTGATGTTGCGGCGATTCGCGGGATCTTGAAGATCGTTCTTCTTGATGTAGTCCCAGATCTTCTTGGTGACTTCAGTGCGGGGAACTGCCTCGGGTCCGATAATGGCAGCTAAGGTAGCGCTAGGGGTGAGTGGCTTCATGAACGCCGCATTGGGTTTACGGGCGGGCTTCTCGGTTGTTGCCATGGATTAGGGCTCCTAACTGATAGTTGAAAAAAACATTTCTCCCGCAGCATAACGTGAGATTCCCCCAAAGACCAAGTGATTTGTGCAGAACCGCCAAGCAGAGCGCGGGTTTAGGTCCAATGCGCCGGAATAGTGCCTCCCGCGTGCCGCTATGTTATGGTTTTATGCCGCGTGAGCCCGCATGCACGCCTGTTTTGCCCGGAGCCCCTGTCGATGTACGCAAAAAGCGTTATTAAAGCCATAAGCCTGTTCCACGTTGAGCTCACAACCCTACGTCAGGATATCCATGCGCACCCGGAACTCGGCTTCCAAGAGACACGCACTTCGGCTCTCGTGGCCAATGCCCTTGCTGCGCTCGGATATGAGGTGCATCGCAACGTGGGCCGCACCGGGGTTGTAGGCGTCATTCATGGCAAGGGGAACACTAGCGGGCGCCGTATTGGCTTGCGCGCCGATATGGATGCCCTCCCGATTGCGGAGAGCGCGAGCCACGCTTACGTATCAAGCCGGCCTGGACTCATGCATGCCTGCGGACATGACGGCCACACGGCCATCTTGCTGGGCGCTGCGCGCTACCTGGCCGAGACGCGAAATTTCGACGGCACGGTGGTGCTTATTTTCCAACCGGCGGAAGAGGGCCTAGGCGGTGCCAAGGCAATGCTCGACGATGGTCTTTTCGAGCGGTTTCCTTGCGACGCGATTTACGGTCTGCATAATTGGCCGGGGTTGCCGGCCGGAGTCATAGGTGTGAATCCGGGTCCGATGATGGCGGCCGCCGATCAATTCGAAATTCTTATCGAGGGTCGGGGAGGCCACGGTGCGCACGCTTATCAGACCAACGACCCCATCGTGATTGCTGCCCAGTTGATCACCGCGCTGCAGACCATCGTTTCGCGCAACGTTCCGGCCCCCGATTCCGCCGTGGTGACAGTGGCGGCTGTCATGGCCGGCAATCTGCAAGCCATGAACGTCATCCCGAAAGAGGCCCGCATGGTCGGGACGGTACGCAGCTTCAAGCCAGGCGTTCAGGATCAGATCATACGTCGCATGCATGAAGTGGTCGCCGGCATAGCGGCCGCATTCCAGGCAAAAGTGGATCTGAAGTACCAGCGCCTCATCCCCGCCACGGTCAATACGCCCGAGCATGCGGCTCTTGTGGCCGATGTGGCTGCCGAATTATTCGGTGCCAGTATGGTTGTCCCTGACCTGGTGCCTTCGATGGGTTCGGAAGATTTCTCGTTCATGTTGCAACAACGCCCAGGCGCGTACTTTCGCCTTGGACAGGGCGGTGCCGACGATGGCTGTGTGCTTCATAGTGCCGGCTTCGACTTCAACGACGCCGTTATTCCCGCGGGTGCCGCGATGTTCTGTCGCCTGGTGGAGCGCAGCATGCCCGCCGGTTCCGCGTCATAATGCCAGGATTGTCATTTTAATTTGTCGAATTCCATGCCGCATACCTCCGATAGCCTGACTCTTGTTCGTCCCGATGATTGGCATTTGCACTTGCGCGATGGCGCTATGCTCGATGCCGTCGTCCCAGACACCGCGCGACAGTTCGCACGCGCCATCGTCATGCCGAACCTGAAGCCACCGGTCACAACGACCGCATTGGCCCTGGCGTATCGGGAACGCATCTATGCGTCGCTGCAGCGAGCCGGAATCGCACAGGGTGCCTTCACACCGCTGATGACGCTTTACCTGACGGACAACACCACTGCGGAAGAAATCGTGCATGCTCGCGAATCAGGCGTCATACACGGCATCAAGCTGTATCCCGCGGGCGCCACCACCAATTCGGATGCGGGCGTTACCGATCTGCTCGGACGGTGCCGCCCGGCACTCGAGGCCATGGAAAAAACCGGCATGCCTTTATTGGTGCATGGCGAAGTCACAGACCCGGCGATCGACCTGTTCGATCGCGAAGCGGTCTTCATCGACAGGGTAATGGTGCCCTTGCGCCAAGCGCTGCCCGGACTCAAAGTCGTGTTCGAGCACTTGACCACCAAAGAAGGGGTGGATTACGTGCGCCAGGCCGATGGGCATGTGGGGGCAACGATTACCGCGCATCACCTGCTGTACAACCGCAATGCGCTTTTCCAGGGGGGCATAAGGCCGCATTGGTATTGCCTGCCAGTCCTTAAGCGTGAAAAGCATCGGCTGGCCCTGCTCGATGCGGCCACCAGCGGCGCGGGGCGGTTTTTTCTGGGCACCGATAGCGCGCCCCACGCCAAGGGCCTGAAAGAGCATGCCTGCGGGTGTGCAGGCTGCTATACCGCGCTCCATGCCATGGAGCTATACGCCACCGCGTTCGATGCCGCGGGCAAGCTGGATGCGCTCGAACATTTTGCCAGTCTCAACGGACCCGCCTTCTACGGGCTGCCCGTCAACAAGACGATGCTCACACTGCGGCGCGCTCCGTATCTGGTGCCGTCGGAATTGCCTGCCGGCGAAACGACAGTGGTCCCGCTGGCGGCGGGCGAGTCGCTGGGCTGGAAAGTAGTGTAGTCACTTTCCCAGCCCCAGCTGGCGCGCATCGGGGGCATCAGTTGCCCTCGTTCTTTTTAAGTTCCAGCGTTTCCCATCGGGCAAGCAGCACGTTCGTCTGCTCTTCGATGTCGTGCAGCTTCTCGTTGATAGCCTCCACCTCGTTGGGCGCCTCTCGATACAGACTGCCATCCGCAAGCTTGGCCGTGAGCTGAGCTTGGGTGGATTCCAGCTGTGCGATCGTATTGGGGATCTCTTCGAGCTCGCGCAGTTCCCACGTGCTGAGCCGGACCGCCTTCGCGGGTTTTGCCCGCTCGGCGGCCGCCGCTTCTTTCTTGCGCGCCTTTTCTATTGCTGGATCGGGTGGGGCCGGACGTTGAGCAAGCCACTCGTCGTAGCCGCCCACGTATTCTTGCCAGTGGCCGTCTTCTTCGGCAGCGAATGTTTGCGTGACGACATTGTCGAGGAACGCACGGTCATGGCTGACCAGTAGCACGGTACCGGGGTAATCCTGGAGCAAGTCTTCGAGGAGCTCCAGGGTTTCGATGTCCAGGTCGTTCGTCGGCTCGTCCAGCACAAGGATATTGGTGGGGCGGGCGAACATGCGGGCCAGCACCAGACGCGCCCGTTCTCCGCCCGAAAGGCTGGACACGGGCGAATGAGCGCGTGCGGGTGGAAATAGAAAGTCTTCCAGGTAGCTCATGACATGCTTGCGCTGGTCGCCGATTTCGACCCATTCACTTCCCGGATTTATTGTTTCGGCCAGCGTGGCTGATTCGTTCAATTGCGTGCGCATTTGATCGAAATAGCCAATGGTGAGATTTGTGCCGAGGCGCACCTTGCCGCTCGTTGGCTGCAGCTGGCCCAGAATTATCTTCAACAGGGTGGTTTTGCCGGCCCCGTTCGGCCCGATCAGGCCGATGCGGTCCTTGCGCATGATCATCGTGGAGAAGTCGCGGATGAGAACGCGGTCGCCATAGCTGTGCGTGATGTGCTCGAGTTCGGCCACCAGTTTGCCGGAGCGCTGTCCTTCGGCGACGGCCAGGCTGACATTGCCGACCCGTTCGCGACGCGCCGAGCGCTCGCGGCGCAGTTGTTCCAGGCGCCGCACGCGTCCTTCGTTGCGTGTACGGCGCGCTTCCACGCCTTTTCGTATCCACGCCTCTTCCTGGGCGAGGACTTTGTCGAACTTCGAATTCTGCTGTTTCTCGGCTTCCAGCCATTCGGCCTTGCGTTGCTGCCATGCCGAGAAATTGCCGGGGAAACTGAAAAGCTGACCGCGATCGAGTTCGACTATACGGGTAGCCACACCGTCGAGAAAGCGGCGGTCGTGGGTAATGATGATGACGCTGCATCGCGCGTTTAGCAGCAGGTTCTCCAGCCAGGCGATGCCGATGAAGTCCAGGTGGTTGGTGGGTTCATCGAGCAAGAGCAGGTCGGGTTCTTCGGCAAGAGCCTGCGCCAGGGCAACGCGCTTGCGCGTACCGCCCGATAGACCCTGTATGAGCGCGTCGGCCGAGAGGCCGAGCTGCTCGATCAGCGCGTTGACACGGGACGGGCGTTGCCAGTCTTCGCTTTCGGTGATGTCGCCGCATAGCGAGTCGAAAACGGTCAAGGACTCATCCAGGTCCGGTTCTTGTTCGACCGTGGCGATTTTCAAGCCGCCAAGCCGCATGATTTCGCCGTCGTCGGGGGTGGTGCGCCCATCGAGCACTTTGAGCAAAGAAGACTTGCCGGCGCCGTTGCGGCCGATCAGCCCGATGCGTTCGCCGGGCTGGATTGCAAAGTCGGCATGATCCAGCAGGGGGTGGTGTCCGTAGGCGAGCTGGACGCCGCTTAGGGTAATCAGGGTGTTAGCAGCCATAAAAGAGTAGAAACCAGTCATTCCAGGGGAAAGACCCTATTGTCGCAGGTTACAATGCGGTTGTGAGGCAGGTCGGGCAATCGCGGTGTCTTGTGCATCGAGGAAGGTCCGGACTCCACAGAGCGGGGTAGCGGCTAACGGCCGTCCAGTCGTTCGCCGTGCATAGCGGCGAAAGGCTGAGGAACAGGGCCACAGAGACGAGTCTGCGGCGCGGGCACACGCAAGTGTGCACTGGCACGGCTATCTCCGTGCTGCGTGTTCGGGCAACCGGATGCGGCGCGGCAGGGTGAAACGCGGCAACCTCTACCCGGAGCAACATCAAATAGGCATATGCATGGCTTCGTGCCATACGGGTGGCTCGCCCGAGTATGCGGGTAGATGGCTAGAGCCCGGCAGCAATGCCGGGCCCAGAGGAATGATTGCCCGCCAGGTTCGCCTGGCGTACAGAATCCGGCCTACAGACCTGTCTCACACTTTTATCGTCCAGCACTCCATCCTCCATGTCAGCAAATGCAAACGCTCCACGCCCGTCCTTATTTGTCGTGTAACAAAGGACTTGCAGAGAAGCTGCCAATTTCTTGATTTCACTACGTATTTCAAAACCAGGTTCCGTAATGACGGCGCTAAGTACTTGTTGTAATTGAAATAATTGCAACGAGTCGCTTGACCAGTTGCATTCCTTACCGTAGAGTGGGGAAAAGTAGGTTTTTGTGCAATAAAGTGGGGAATAAATTTGTTCCAGGGATGCAGTGCTCTCACGTTAGATGCCAAGGGTCGGGTTTCCATTCCGACCCGGCACCGTGACGCGCTGGTTTCTCAGGTTGAAGGCCGCTTGACCCTTACTCGCCATCCCGATGGCTGCCTGCTTGTGTATCCGCGCTCGGCGTGGGAAGAGAAGCGCAAGCAGATCGCCGCCTTTCCCATGAGCGCTCGTCCATTACAGCGTTTGCTGTTGGGCAATGCGCAAGACGTCGACATGGACGGTTCTGGCCGTATCCTGGTTTCACCGGAATTGCGCAATGCCGTCGGGCTCACGCGCGATGCGATGCTGCTGGGAATGGGCAGTCACTTCGAGTTGTGGGATAGCGCCGAATGGGCGCGACGCGAAGCCGAAGATCTTGCCAAGGGCATGCCCGAGGTCCTGGAACATTTTTCATTCTGAATCCGCTTATGGAGTTTTTGCACAGATCCGTGCTGCTGGAGCCTACGGTCAACGCCCTCGTTGATCGCAATTTCGGCGTCAAGAGCAAACGCGAGCAGGTAGAGGACGTTCCCCCGCCGCCGGCCCATGGTGTATTCGTCGATGGGACGTTCGGGCGCGGAGGCCATAGTCGTTTTCTGTTGTCGCGTATGGCGCCCGATGCCAAGCTGGTGGTGTTCGACAAGGATCCCGAGGCGATTGCCGTAGCGCGGGCTTTACAGCAGGAAGACCAACGAGTCGTCGTTGTGCACGCCGGTTTTGCATCTATGCCAGAGCAGCTTCAGGCGCTGGGTATTGAAAAAGTCGATGGCGTCATGTTGGACCTGGGGATGTCTTCCCCACAAATAGACGATGCCAGTCGCGGATTCTCCTTCATGCGTGAAGGCCCGTTGGATATGCGGATGGACACAAGTAGCGGTCCCACCGCTGCGCAATGGCTGGCAGAAGTCAGCGCTGAAGAATTAAAGGAGGTCATAGCAAAATATGGCGAAGAACGGTTTGCTTTCCAGATTGCAAAGGCGGTTGTTGCTCGCCGCGAATCCAGGCCGCTGTGCACAACGCTCGACCTCGCCGAGCTCGTCGCCAGTGTCGT
The DNA here is from genome assembly GCA_035515055.1 of Candidimonas sp. Lineage (GTDB taxonomy): Bacteria > Pseudomonadota > Gammaproteobacteria > Burkholderiales > Burkholderiaceae_B > Pollutimonas. The sequence goes on along the minus strand of DATJBV010000060.1, from coordinate 39,056 downwards.
CCGTACGCGCGAAAAGGGTCAACACCCGGCCACTCGTACCTTTCAAGCTATACGGATTTACCTCAACCAAGAACTCGAGGAGCTCGCGCTCGCCCTCGCGGCAATCTTGAAGGTACTGGCCCCAGGAGGGCGATTGGCGGTGATCAGCTTTCATTCTCTTGAAGACCGCATGGTCAAGCAATGCATCGCGGCGGCCGCCAGGCCGGCCGAGGCGCAGGCCCGCATGCCGATTTTCGAGAAAGACATGCCGCAGCCCATATTGCGTCCTCTCGGCCGGATACTGCCCACCAGCCAGCAGGCAGCCGAGAACGTACGGGCGCGTTCGGCGGTACTGCGGGTGGCGGAGCGTACCTCCACGCCTCTGCCCGCCGACCAGGGCGCCTCTTTTGTCACCGCCATGAAGCTCGTGGCCGCGACACGAGCATCGGGCAGGGGTAAGAAATAATGGGCAGGCTTGCCGTCCTCTTCGCTGTGTTGCTGATGGTTTCGGCCATCTCGCTGGTGACGGCACGCTTTCAATCGCGGCAGCTCTTCGTTCTGTCCGACAGTCTTGAGGATCAGGCTCGCGAGCTCGATACCGATTGGCGCCGCTTGCAGCTGGAACGTGCCGAGCTCGCCGGCAACGCCCGGGTCGACGGCATTGCGCGCCAGGATTTGAAGATGGAGTCTACGTCGCCCGACAAGACAATCTATCTTGAAGGCGTGGCTCCGGCGCAAAATGCGGGCCAGGGCGGCAGCGGCGCCAAGGGAGCGCGGCCATGAAACGCGTGCGCTTTTATGACAGCCCGGTACTCAATGTGCAGATGCCCTTGTGGCGGTCTCGTCTTGTACTGGTGTTGTTGATGCTGGGCTTTGCGGCCCTGGCTGTCAAGGCGTTGTATCTCCAGGGTTTGTCCACGGAGTTCTTGCGCCAGCAAGGCGAGCGCCGCTACGAACGCACGCTGGTTCTGCCTGCTACCCGAGGCAAGCTGCTGGACCGCAGCGGCTCGGTCGTGCTGGCCTCCAGTGTGCCTGTGCGCGCCATTTGGGCAATTCCGGAAGATGCCCGTAGCGCGACCGAAGGCCAACTGGCCAGTGTGGGCAAGTTGCTGGATTTGCCCGTGAAAGAAATCAAGCGTCGCTTGACAGATCTGGACAAGAATTTTGTCTACGTAAAACGGCAGGTGGCGGTCGATGTCGCCGACAAGCTGCGCGAACTGAAGGTTCCCGGCTTCCATCAGCAAATGGAAATGCGCCGTTTTTATCCGGAAGGCAACATCGCCGCGCACGTCGTGGGCTTCACCAATATTGAAGACCAGGGAATCGAAGGCGTGGAGCTGGCCTTCAACAAGGAGCTGTCTGGCACGCCCGGATCGCGCCGCGTCATCAAGGACAGATTGGGGCGCGTGGTGGAAGATGTCCAGGCGATCATGCCGCCGGTCAATGGCCAGGATCTTAGCCTTTCCATCGACGCCGGCATGCAGTTCGATGCCTACACGGCATTGAAGAGCGCCATGAACGAACACAAGGCCAAGGGAGCGGCGGCTATCGTTCTCGACGTGCGCACGGGCGAGATTCTTGCTTTGGTAAATTTGCCCACGTACGATCCCAACGATCGCGATGACCGCAAAGGCCAGGCATTGCGCAATCGCGCGATAGTCGACACCTTCGAGCCCGGTTCCAGCATGAAGCCATTCACGGTTGGGCTCGCGCTCGATATGAAGCTCATCACGACGTCGACCTTGTTCGACACCGGGAACGGAAGTTATCGTTATCAAGGCTCGACGATTTCAGATGTCAGTCGCAACGGCATGCTGAACGTTGCCGGAATACTGCGCCGCTCCAGCAATATCGGCATGACGATGCTGTCCGAGCGCCTTACCTCGCAGCAAATGTGGGACAAATTCAATCAGTTGGGGTTTGGGCGTGCGCCACAAGCTAATTTTCCAGGTGTGGCTTCCGGCCGGTTAAGGCCTTGGGAGAGGTGGCGTCCCATCGAGCGCGCCACCATGTCTTATGGCTACGGCATGTCGGTCTCGCTCTTGCAAATGGCGCATGCGTATACGGCGTTCGCGCGCAATGGCGACATGGTGTCCATGACATTGCTGAAGCGCGAAGGCAAGCCGACCAGCCAGCAGGTGTATACGCCCGAAGTCGCCGGCCAAGTCCGGGCGATGCTCGAAGCGGCGGCGGGACCGGATGGCGCCAAGCTGGCTCAGGTGCAGGGTTATCGCGTGGCGGGAAAGAGCGGTACCGCACGCAAAATAGTGGATGGCAAGTACAGCATGACGCAATACAGAAGTTCCTTCGTGGGCTTCGCCCCGGTGTCGAACCCCCGTGTGGTGGTCGCGGTAATGATCGACGAGCCGCATGCCGGCGCGTATTACGGAGGTCGAGTCGCCGCGCCTATATTCGCGGATATTGTGGCCGGCAGCTTGCGGCGCATGGGCGTGCAACCGGATGCGCCGATCGACTCATTAGTGGCTGCGGGCCCCAAAGCGGAGCGTAGCCAATGATTGCGAGCGATGTCATTTCGTGGCTGAATCAGCATGTGGAGCGCGGGGCGCACCTGTGCCTGGATTCGCGCCAGCTTCATGCTGGCGATGTGTTTTTTGCATGTCCAGGCTTTGCCGGAGACGGCCGCGCCTACATTCAGCAGGCTATCGAGCAAGGCGCCGCTGCCGTCGTGATGCATCATCAAGGCGCGGAAGAGCCTGGGGCGCCGCTCGCCGTGCCTACCCTGCATGTCGATGCGCTGCATGGCATGCTTGGCCAGATCGGCCATCTCTGGTACGGGGAGCCGTCGCTTTCGTTGTCTGTGGTGGCGGTGACGGGTACCAATGGCAAGACGACGAGCGTACAGTGGATAGCCGCCGCGTTGAACGCGCAAGGCGTGCCCTGCGGAACGATAGGAACACTGGGCATCACGCTGCCTGGTTGTTCCAACATCGGCGCGGCGTTGACCACCCCCGATGTCTTGACCTTGCATCGCAGTCTGGCGGCAATGCGCGATTCGGGCGCCGCTGTCGTCGCGCTTGAAGCATCGTCCATTGGCATTGCGCAAGGCCGGCTCGATCACGTGCATATCGACATTGCCGCCTTTACGAACTTGACGCACGACCACCTCGACTACCACGGGACACTCGAAAACTATGGGCGCGCCAAATTCTCGCTGTTTGAATGGCCTGGCCTGCGAACCGCCATCATCAATGTGGACGATCCAGCGGGAGCCCGGTTGCTCGATACCGTGGCGGTGCCCAATGTTGTCGGCTGCTCGTTAAGGCGTGATGCCCGGGCGGGAATCCAAGCCCACGACATACAAACGGGTACATATGGCTTGGTTTTTACGCTGCTTACCCGCGAAGGCTCGGCCCAGTTGCTTACCCGCCTGGTCGGCGAACACAACGTATCGAACCTGCTGCTTGTTGCCGCCGTGCTGGAGGATATTGGCTGGGATTTGTCGACCATTGCGCGTGTACTTTCCGCACTGCCGCCGGTCGAAGGCCGGCTTCAGATCATCGAGCCGTTGGACGCGCCCGGCCAGGCGCCTTTGCCCTTGGTCGTGGTGGATTATGCCCATACGCCCGACGCGCTGGAGCGCGCACTGATCGCCCTGCGCGAGATGGCAACCGCGCGTGGAGGGCGACTGACATGCGTGTTCGGTTGCGGCGGGAGCCGGGACAGCAGCAAACGCCCCGTCATGGGTCGCGTTGCCGCAAGCCTGGCCGACAACGTGGTTCTTACGAGCGACAACCCGCGCTCAGAGGATCCGTTGGCCATTATCGATGAGATCGCCGCAGGAATGTCGCCGTCCCCTCGCATCGAGGCCGATCGGGCTCATGCCATCATGTCCGCGATTTGGAATGCGGGGCCGGCCGATGTCGTCCTGATCGCGGGGAAAGGACACGAAACCTGGCAGGAGACGCAAGGGCGGCGCCTGCCGTTCGATGATCGTGAATGGGCCCGCTTCGCATTAAGCTGGCTGCGCGGACTGGCCATCAGCACGGATTCCCGCAATATCCAGGCCGGGCAGTTGTTTGTTGCGCTCAAGGGCGATGCTTTCGACGGACACGCTTATCTGCCTCAGGTGGAGCAAGCGGGTGCATGCGCGGCGATTGTGGAGCGGCGCGACAACGCCGTCGGACTGCCGCAGTTTGCCTTGGGCGATACACGGCAGGCACTGATACGCATTGGCACGGCCTGGCGCCGTTGCTTCGATTTGCCGGTCATCGGGGTTGCCGGCAGCAACGGCAAAACCACAACGAAAGAGATGATTGCCGCAATTCTGCGATCCTGGCTCGGCTCTTCGTCGGCGCTGGCGACGCAAGGCAATTTGAACAACGACATCGGGGTGCCCCTGACAGTGTTGCGCCTCGGTGCGGCACATCGTGGCGCCGTCATCGAACTCGGCATGAACCATCCCGGAGAAATTGCCCTCCTGGCCGCCATTGCGCAGCCGACCGTCGGCCTGGTCAACAATGCCCAACGCGAACACCAGGAATTCATGCATACCGTCGAGGCAGTGGCGTTGGAAAACGGCGCAGCCATTCAAGCGCTGCCGGCGGACGGCATAGCCGTATTTCCGGGCGACGATATTTACACGGCGCTGTGGCGCGACCTTGCCGGCGATCGAAGGGTGCTGGACTTCGGCTTCGAACCTCATTTTGCAATTCATGCGGATGAGATTCGCGCCGAGTCCACGCGCACCGCCTTCCGCCTGCATACGCCTGACGGCAATGCCGTTCTTACCCTTGGCACGCCGGGCCTGCATAACCTTCGCAATGCCCTCGCCGCGGCAGCCTGCGCGGGTGCCGCGGGCGTTCCGTTTCCAGCGATCGTCCAGGGCCTTGAGGCCTTCAATCCCGTTTCTGGACGGATGCAGCCGCGCAAGCTCGATGACGGCTTTCATTTAATTGACGATACCTATAACGCCAATCCCGATTCGGTGCGCGCCGCAATCGATGTGCTTGCCCAGTTGCCGGGCAAAAAGATCCTGGTGTTGGGCGACATGGGCGAAGTCGGCGCGGATGGACCCGCCATGCATATTGAAGTCGGCGCCTATGCACGCGAACGCGGCATCGACACGTTGTTGACGTTTGGGCCCGCTGCGGCGGCCGCCGCCAACGCTTTTGGCGGCAACGCCGTGGCGTTCGACTCGATCGAGGCGCTTACCGGACATCTCGCAATGCTGGTGCCGGCGAATATTCTGGTCAAGGGATCACGCAGTATGCGCATGGAGCGGGTTGTGCGCGCGCTTGAAGCTCAGCTAATAAATCAAGAACAAAAGGATCGCGATGCTACTTGAACTGGCGCGCTGGCTATCGGAATCGCATATTCGCGCCTTTGGCGTATTTGAATACATCACATTGCGCGCGGTGCTCGCGTGCGCCACGGCGCTCATCATCGGGCTAGTGGCGGGACCCTGGGTGATCCGCAAGCTTACCGAATTGAAAATCGGCCAGGCCGTGCGCGCTTATGGCCCCGAGTCGCACCTCCAGAAAAATGGCACGCCCACCATGGGCGGCGTGCTCATCCTGATCGGCATCGGCGTGAGCACCTTGCTTTGGGCGGACTGGACGAATCGTTTCGTATGGGTGGTGTTATTGGTCACGTTCGGGTTTGGCTGGATAGGCTGGGCGGACGACTATAAAAAAGTCGTCAATCGCGATCCCGAAGGCATGTCGTCGCGTCGCAAGTTTTTCTGGCAGGCGCTCATCGGGATGGTGGCCGCCGTCTACCTGAGCTTCGCTGTTTCGGCTCCGGCCAACGCCGAGCTGTGGCCTCTGTTCCGCGACTGGGTGTTGAGCGGCTTCACCATGCCGTTGCCGACGCGAGCCGATCTGATCGTGCCATTCTTTAAAAGCGTCAGCTATCCATTGGGCGTATTCGGGTTCGTGGCACTTACGTGGCTTGTGATCGTGGGAGCCAGTAATGCCGTCAACCTGACGGACGGCCTGGATGGCCTTGCCATCATGCCCACCGTCATGGTCGGCAGCGCGTTGGGCATATTTGCCTACGTCGTCGGCCGTGTCGATTATTCCAAGTATCTTCTATTCCCGTATATACCAGGCGCTTCGGAACTCATGGTCTTGTGTGCCGCCATCGCGGGGGCGGGGCTTGCCTTTCTGTGGTTCAACGCCTATCCGGCGCAGGTGTTCATGGGCGATGTGGGCGCGCTCGCGCTTGGCGGGGCCCTGGGGACGATTGCCGTCATCGTGCGCCAGGAAATCGTCCTTTTCATCATGGGCGGCGTCTTCGTGGCCGAGACGGTGTCGGTGATGCTGCAGGTTGCGTGGTTCAAGTACACCAAAAGGCGATACGGGGAGGGGCGAAGAATGTTCCGGATGGCCCCTTTGCACCACCATTTCGAAGTCACCGGCTGGAAAGAAACCCAAGTGGTTGTCCGCTTCTGGATCATCAGCATGATGCTGGTATTGATTGGCTTGGCAAGCTTGAAACTACGATGAACACAATGCGCTTCCCTTCCGTGCGTACCGATGGCCTGACCCTGATACTGGGTCTGGGCGAGACCGGTGTTGCCGCCGCCTTATGGTGCGCGCAGCATGGCGCGCATCTGAGGGTGCTGGACACGCGGCGGGAGCCGGGGGGCTTGGCCGCGCTGCGTGAATCGCTCGACGACGCGCGCGTTGCATACCATCTTGGCGCCGACGCATTCCGGCCCGAGGCGCTTGACGGGGTGCATACCATCGTCATCAGCCCGGGCCTGTCGCCGGACCAGGAACCCGTGAAGAGCTTGTTGGCGGTGGCGCTGGAACGCGGCATCGACGTGTTGGGCGAGGTCGAGCTTTTCGCGCGGGCTCTGGCCGACATGGCGCAACAAGGGTACCAGCCGCGACTATTGGCCGTAACAGGCACCAATGGCAAGACAACAGTCACCGCCATGACGCGCCATCTGGCGCAGGCGGCCGGATTGACGGCGCGCGCGGCGGGCAATATCAGTCCGGCGGCATTGTCGGCGCTGAGCGACGCGCTGGCGCATGAGCAATTGCCGGATGTCTGGATACTCGAGCTCTCGAGCTTCCAGTTGGACGCCATCCACTCGCTGGTTCCGGATGCGGCTGTGGTGCTGAATATCAGCCAGGATCATCTGGATTGGCATGGCTCCATGCAGGCGTACGCGGCAGCCAAAGCACGGCTTCTAAGCATGGCGCGCATTGCGGTCGTGAACCGCGATGATCCAGTCGTGTCGGGAATGGTGGCCACTCTGGCGTCGCCCGATGTGCGCAGTTTTGGACGGGACATGCCCGCGATGGAAGGCGACGTCGGCCTGGAAACGAATAATGGCATTACATGGCTGGTCGGCGCAGATCCGCTCGATCTCGATCAGCCGGTCGTGTCTGCGCGGCGCAAGAAGGCGGTCACCGAACCGGTTCGTCCCGCAGGGCGCGCGTTGCGCCTGATGCCCATCGACGCACTGCGGGTACGCGGCCAGCACAATGCCTTGAATGCCTTGGCCGCCATGGCGTTGGGCCGTAGCCTGGGTTGGGGCTGGGCCGGCATGCTGCACGCATTGCGCGATTACGGCGGCGAACCGCATCGCACGGAATTCGTGCGGACCATCGCGGGCGTCGATTTCGTCAACGACAGCAAGGGCACCAATGTGGGCGCCACCGTGGCTGCGCTGCAGGGCATGGGGCGGCCTGTGGTATTGATTGCGGGCGGACTGGGCAAGGGGCAGGACTTTACGCCATTGGGCGCGGCGGTACGCGAACACGCTCGCGCTGTCGTTCTCATCGGCCAGGATGCGGAACTTATCGCCGGCGCGCTGACGTCGTCGGCCGTACCGGTCCAGCATGCCTCGTCGATGGCTGAGGCCGTATCGCGCGCCCTTGCGCTTGCCGGACCCGGCGATACCGTCCTGTTGTCGCCGGCGTGCGCCAGCATGGATATGTTCCGCAACTACGGGCACCGCGGACAGTGCTTCGTCGACGAAGTGACAGAGCTGGCGCTCGATCATGGGGAGGTCGCATGAGCCTGTTTGCCGAACTGACCTCCAGCGTCAACGCCGTGCGCCCCGGTCGCACAACCATGCCGAGTTTCGATATTTCCCTGATTATTGCCGTCAGCACACTCGTGATGTTTGGATTGCTGATGGTTTACTCCGCCTCGATTGCGTTGGCGGACGGACCGCGCTACGAAAGCTATGGCCGTTTTTATTTCGTGATCCGCCACGGCGTTTTCATCTTGATCGGGGTATTCACGGCCTTGCTTGCCGTGAGCATACCCATGAGAGTCTGGCAAAAGGCCGCGGTGCCGCTATTCCTGTTTTGCCTGCTGCTATTGCTTATCGTGCTCGTGCCCGGCATAGGCCGCGAAGTAAACGGCGCGCGCCGTTGGCTGCCATTCGGACCCGTGAACTTCCAGCCGTCCGAGCTGATGAAGGTGGCCGTGTTGCTGTATGCCGCCGATTACACCGTGCGCAAGCAGCAATACATGCAAAATTTCGTGCGCGGCTTCCTGCCCATGGCATGCGCGCTTGCGGTGGTCGGCATCGTGTTGCTGCTTGAACCCGATCTGGGCGCATTCATGGTCATCGTCGCCATTGCCGTCGGCATTCTGTTTATCGGCGGCATTAACGGCAAGTTGTTCTCAATACTGCTTTCCATCATGGTGGGCAGTTTTCTGCTGTTGATCTGGCTGTCGCCATGGCGGCGCGAGCGCCTGTTTGTTTACCTGGACCCCTGGAACCCGGACAACGCCTACGGAAGCGCTTATCAGCTGTCGCATTCGCTTATTGCGCTCGGACGCGGCGAATGGTTAGGCGTGGGCCTGGGCGCCAGTATAGAAAAACTTCATTACTTGCCCGAAGCCCATACGGACTTCATCGTGGCCGTCATCGGCGAGGAACTCGGCTTCGCCGGCGTCATCGGTCTTATCTCGCTATTCGTCTTCATCGTCTGGCGCGGCTTCGAGATTGGACGCCAGGCAATTGCAATGGAGCGCATCTTCAATGGTTTGGTGGCCCAGGGCGTTGCCCTGTGGTTCGGGGTCCAGACATTCATCAATATAGGCGTGTGCCTGGGGTTGCTGCCCACGAAAGGATTGACCTTGCCCATGGTGAGCTACGGCGGCACGGGCATCGTCATGAATCTGGCCGCCATGGCCTTGCTGCTGCGGGTGGATTTTGAGAATCGGAATTTGATGCGAGGCAAACGCACATGACGACTCGCACGCTATTGATCATGGCAGGCGGCACGGGCGGGCATATTATGCCGGGCTTGGCCGTGGCCCACGAAATGAAGGCGCGCGGTTGGAAGGTATTGTGGCTCGGCCACCCCGAACGCATGGAAGGCCGACTGGTGCCCCCGGAAGGATTTGATCTCGTCCCGCTGCGGTTTGCGGGCATGCGTGGCAAAGGCGCGGCAACGCTGCTGAAACTGCCGTTTGCGCTGACGGGCGCATGTTGGCAGGCCTGGAAAGCGCTGCGACGGACCCGGCCGGACGTTGTTCTCGGAATGGGCGGTTATGTTGCTTTCCCGGGCGGCATCATGGCGGCATTGCGCCGTATTCCGCTGGTCATCCATGAGCAGAATGCGGTAGCCGGCACCGCCAACCGTTGGCTTGCCTCGTTGGCCAGCAAGGTTCTTGTCGGATTTCCGGGCGCGTTGCCCGGCGCGGTCATGGTCGGCAATCCCGTGAGGCAGGCCCTGACTCAGACGGCGCCGGCGGCGCAGCGTTATGCGGACCGTCAGGGTCCGTTGCGCTTGCTTGTCGTGGGCGGCAGTCTTGGCGCGTCGGCGTTGAATGCCGTCGTCCCGAAAGCCTTGGCCTTGCTTGCGCCGGAAGAGCGCCCAGTTGTCGTTCACCAGGCGGGCGAGCAGCACTTGCCTACCGTCCAGGCCGCCTACCAGTCGTCCGGCGTCCAGGCCGACACCCATGCCTTCATCCAGGACATGGCCCAAGCCTTGTCGGACGCGGACGTGGTCATCTGCCGAGCTGGGGCGATGACGGTAGCGGAAGTCGCGGCCGTTGGCGTGGCCGCATTGTTCATTCCTTTCCCTTATGCGGTCGACGACCACCAGACGGCAAATGCGCGCTACCTCAGCGATTGCGATGGCGGCTGGCTGCGGAATCAATCCGAGCTGACCCCGGAGTGGCTGGCGCTCTGGTTGCGAAATGCAAGCCGGGCGGGCCTTGCCAAAGTCGCGCAGCATGCGCACGAGCACGCATCCCTAAATGCCACGCAACAGATAGCCGATGCGTGTGAACTATCAGCCAGGAGGCCGGCGTGAAGTACCGAATTCAAAGCATCCATTTTGTCGGCATCGGCGGCTCGGGCATGAGCGGCATTGCCGAAGTGCTGTTGAATCTGGGGTATTCCATCAGCGGCTCCGACTTGAACGATACGCCGGTTACGCGACGCCTGGCCGAGCTTGGAGCGCGCATTACGATTGGGCACTCCGCCGAATCGGTAAAGGGCGCTGGCGCCATCGTGACATCGACCGCCGTGTCCGGCGACAACCCCGAGGTGCTTGCGGCAAGGGCGGCGCGCATACCCGTGGTGCCGCGTGCGCTCATGTTGGCCGAACTGATGCGCCTCAAGCGCGGCATCGCGGTCGCGGGCACTCATGGCAAGACCACCACGACGAGCCTGGTCGCCAGCGTGCTGGCCGCGGGAGACCTTGATCCGACGTTTGTCATTGGCGGCAGGCTTAATTCGGCCGGCGCCAACGCGCGCTTGGGTCAGGGCGAGTTCATTGTCGTGGAGGCGGACGAATCCGACGCCTCCTTCTTGAACCTTCTCCCGGTCATGGCCATCATCACGAATATCGATGTCGACCACATGGACACGTATGGACACGATGTGGCGCGCCTTAAGAGCGCGTTCATCGAGTTTACCCACCGCTTGCCGTTCTACGGCACGGCCGTGCTGTGCAGCGACGACGCCAATGTGCGCGAGATCATTCCCTTCGTCTCGCGTCCCGTGACGACGTATGGGATCGATACCGAAGCGCAGGTGCGCGCGACCAATCTTCGCGCAGAAGGCACTATCATGCGTTTCGACGTGGAACGGCAGGGCGTGTCCGGCATGCTGCCCCCGCTTTCCGTCAGCCTGAACCTGCCTGGCCGTCACAATGTGCTCAATGCGTTGGCGGCTATTGCCGTTGCCACTGAACTGGGCGTGGCGGACAAGACAATTTCGACGGCGCTGGCCTCCTTCCATGGCGTCGGGCGCCGCTTTACCCAGATGGGCGACTTCGCCGTGACGGACCGACAGGGCGGCGGCAGTTTTACGCTAATAGACGATTATGGGCATCACCCGGTGGAAATGGCGGCGACGCTTGCCGCCGCGCGTGGCGCATGGCCGCGGCGACGCATCGTGCTGGCGTTCCAGCCGCACCGCTACACCCGCACCCGGGACTGCTTTGAAGATTTTGTTCGAGTGCTGGGATCTGCCGATGCCGTGCTGCTCACCGAAGTCTACGCGGCGGGTGAACAGGCTCTCGTGGCGGCGGATGGCAGGGCGCTTGCCCGCGCATTGCGCGTCGCCGGACGGGTCGAGCCCGTGTTTGTCGACGATGTGGCGGATTTGGCCAGGTCGATTATTGATTTCGTGCGCGATGGCGATGTCGTCGTGGTCATGGGCGCGGGTTCGATCAGCCGCGTGCCGGCGCAGATAGGAGAACTTTATGAATAACAATTTCGGCCGCGTAGGCGTCCTGTATGGCGGCCGTTCGGCGGAGCGCGAAGTTTCGCTGATGTCCGGACGCGGAGTGCATGAGGCCTTGCGAGGCGTGGGCGTCGACGCGCATTTGTTCGATACGGGCCAATACACGCTGGTGGATTTGGTGAATGCGGGATTTGACCGTGTGTTCATTGCCCTGCATGGCCGCTATGGCGAAGATGGCACGATACAAGGCGCGCTGGAGCTGCTGGGGCTGCCCTATACGGGCAGCGGTCCGCTCGCATCCAGCCTGGCAATGAATAAGATCGTCACCAAGAAAATGTGGCTGCAACACCAGTTGCCTACGCCAAAATTTGCGGTCCTCACAACGCAGGCCGACCTGGACACGGCGGTTGCCGACATTGGATTCCCCATGATACTCAAGCCGCCGCACGAGGGGTCCACGCTTGGCATCACCCGCGTCGATGCGTTGGCGGACTTGCAAAATGCGTACCGGTTGGCCGCCCGCTACGACGGCGAAGTGCTGGCCGAGCAATTCATTCAAGGAAGGGAATTGACGGTGCCGGTATTGGGCAAAGGCCACGAGGCGCGCGCATTGCCCATCATCGAAATCGTGGCGCCCGGCGGCAACTACGACTACGAGCACAAGTACATATCGAACGACACGCAATACATTTGCCCCGCCGAGCTCGACGCCGGGCTGTCGGCATCGATCATGCAGCTTGCGGAGCAGGCATATGTCGCGCTGGAATGCGAGGGCTGGGGCCGCGCCGACTTCATGCTGGATGCCCAGGGCAAGCCATGGCTGCTGGAGATGAACACCTCGCCCGGCATGACCAGCCATTCTCTTGTTCCCATGAGCGCGAAATCGTCGGGCATGAGCTACGCCGATCTTTGCCTTGCCATCTTGTCCAGCGCCTCCTGCAAGGTGCGGGACGCTTCGTCAACCTGACCAGGAACTTATCGTGTTTTCCGACGCCCGCCTGACCAACTTCATTGCCAACACGCTTGCATTGCTTGCGGTGCTGGCCTTGTTGTCTGGCGCGGTGGTGTGGGTGGCACAACGGCCGTACTTTGCCATCGCGCAGATCCAGGTCGAACCGATGCAGACCGATACACTGAATTACGTTTCTCCAGCCACTATCCAGGCGACAATAGCGGGCAAGATTACTGGCAACTTTTTTTCCATCAACCTCGATGACACACGGGCGCTCATTGAAACGGCGCCGTGGGTACGACACGCCCGCATTCGGCGCATGTGGCCGAATGCCTTGGCGGTCCATATCGAAGAACAGCAGCCGCTGGCCTTGTGGAACGAGGATCAGATGATCAACTCGTGGGGCGAAGCGTTTGCCGCCAACCTTGGAGAGCTCGACGACGACGTCCTGCTACCGCAACTCAGCGGCCCGGATAGCTCGGAGCGGCTGGTGGTGCAACGATACGCCGAGATCGCCCGTTGGTTCGCGCCGCTTAACCTGCGCGTCCACCAGGTCACGCTCAGTCCTCGTTATGCATGGAACGTCACGTTGTCGGACGGCGTTCAACTGAACCTTGGGCGCGATCCAGCCGCCGATGTTGCCGATCCGCACGGGCGCGCTGGCGCGCTGCCGTTCGCGGCGCGTATCGAACGTTTCGTCCATGCGTGGCCGGGGCTGAACAAACGGCTCGATGGCCAGAAGATCAGCAATGCAGATTTACGTTATTCCAACGGGTTCGCCATTACGTTGGCCCCCGTTCCTCTTACCCCTAACAAATAAAAGACTATGACCCGTGACATCAAGGACCTGATCGTTGCACTCGATATCGGCACCAGTAAGGTGGTGGCGGTAGTGGCAGAAATATTGCCGGAAGGGCGTTTCGAAGTATTGGGCCTGGGCCAGCACGAATCCCAGGGGATGCGCAAAGGCGTCGTGGTCAACATCGAGTCCACGGTCAACTCCATTCAGCGGGCACTGGAAGAGGCGGAGTTGATGGCGGACTGCAAGATCCGCGAAGTCTATACCGGGATAGCCGGCAGTCACATCACGAGCTTCAATTCCAGCGGCATGGTTGCCGTCAAGGACAAGGAAGTGACCGCCACCGATGTGGCGCGCGTGATCGAGACCGCCAAGGCGGTGAACATTCCAACCGATCAGCAAGTGCTTCATGTGCTGACGCAGGAATTCATCGTCGACTCCCAGGAAGACATACGCGAACCCATCGGGATGAGCGGCCTGCGGCTGGAAGTGCGTGTGCACATTGTCACCGGCGCAGTCAGCGCCGCCCAGAATATTGTCAAATGCGTGCGCCGCTGCGGCCTTGAAGTACAGGACTTGATACTTCAGCCCCTGGCCTCCAGCATGGCGTGCCTGACATCGGACGAGAAAGAACTGGGCGTGGTGCTGGTCGACGTCGGCGGCGGCACGACCGATGTCGCCATTTACACCGGGGGCGCGATTCGTCATACGGCGGTGGTGCCGATTGCCGGCGACCAGATCACCAGCGATATCGCGGCCATGTTGCGCACGCCCACGCCGGACGCCGAAGAAATCAAGCTGCGTTTTGGCATTGCGAAGCAAGTGTTGGCCAGCGCCGACGAGCATATCGAAGTGCCCGGCCTGGGCGACCGGCCCAACCGCCAGGTCAAACGCCAGGCATTGGGAGCGGTCATCGAGCCACGAATCGAGGAGTTGTTTACGTTCGTGCAGCAAATCGTGCGCGAATCAGGTTACGAAGATTTACTGGCCTCGGGCGTTGTGCTGACGGGCGGCACGTCGCTCATGCCAGGCATCGTCGAGCTTGCGGAAGATGTGTTTTTGAAACCGGTGCGTATTGGTTTGCCTTCGTATGAAGGCAGCCTGGCCGACGTGATGCATAACCCGCGTTTTTCGACGGTGATGGGTTTACTGGCCGAGGCGCGTCTACAGCGCGCGCGAGGCCGCAAGGTGGCGCAACAAAAGGGCAGCTTCAAGACCCTGCTGGCGCGCATGAAGGAGTGGTTCATGAATTAAGGCCGCGAGGCCTTGATGGGCAGGCGATACAAGCCTGTTCACGGAGGCGTTTCAAATCAGCTGCGAGTCAGAAAGGCTGGCATTTCCTTTGAAACCATTCCGAACAATAAAGCAGTTCTGGGGAAAAACTTTTTGTATTTATCGCTATTACGGATATGTGAGGGAGTCAAATCATGATGAATTTCGAGATGCTTGATACAAGCACCAATGGGACTGTGATCAAAGTCGTTGGTGTGGGCGGTGCGGGCGGCAATGCCGTCGCGCACATGATACGTTCAGGCGTGAGTGGCGTGGACTTCATTTGCGCCAACACGGATGCACAGGCGCTGCAGACCAGCGAAGCACCCGTACAGATTCGCCTTGGCCGTACAGGCCTCGGTGCCGGCGCCAAGCCGGAGCAGGGCCGTGCCGCTGCCGAAACCGCCCGCGAGGAGATTCGTGCGGCGCTAACGGGCGCGCACATGGTGTTCATAACGGCCGGCATGGGCGGCGGCACGGGTACGGGCGCAGGCCCCGTCGTGGCCGAAGTGGCCAAGGAACTAGGCATACTTACCGTGGGGGTGGTTACCAAGCCCTTCTCCTTCGAAGGCAATAAACGCCTGAAGATGGCGGAAGAAGGCATTGCGGAACTGACCAAGCATGTTCATTCGCTGATCGTCGTGTTGAATGAAAACCTGTACGACCTGATGGACGAGGACGCAACCCAGGAAGATTGCTTCAAATCGGCCGACGATGTCTTGCACAACGCCTGCGCCGGGATTGCCGAAATCATCAATGTGGAAGGCAACGTCAACGTCGACTTTGAAGACGTCAAGACCATTATGGGCGAGCAGGGCCAGGCTATGATGGGCACATCGATCGCCGCCGGCACGGACCGTGCGCGCGTAGCGGCCGAACGCGCCATTGCATGCCCATTGCTGGAAGGCGTGGACTTGCACGGTGCGCGCGGCATGTTGGTCAATATTACGGCCAGCCGCACGCTGAAGATGCGTGAAACCCGCGAAATCATGGACACCATCCGCAGCTATGCCGCCGACGATGCCACCATCGTCTTCGGTACCGCCTACGATGAATCCATGGGTGAAAACCTGCGTGTTACGGTCGTGGCCACCGGCCTGGGCCGTCCGGCGGTCGCGCGTCCGCAGCTGGTGCAGAACGAAGCGCTGCGCACGGGCACGGACAACGTTCCCATGATGGGCGGGCATGATTTCGGTCATGCGGATGTTCCTTCCGTTATACGCAATCCCCGCAGCCAGGCCTCGGCTCAGGTGCGGGCCTTGGAAACAGCCGGGATGGATCACTTCGATATTCCGGCATTCCTGCGCAAACAGGCGGACTGACCCCAGCCTCTCACATGTCTGCCGGGCGGTTTGGGCCGGCCAGGCCGCGACGCACTTCCTCTCCTTCCCCGAGGAAGTGCGTCGTCTCGTTTGTCGCTATATGCGGCGGCGGTCGAAGTCGTTTGAAACACTTGAGTTTTAATGGTTTACCCGCAATGCGGTTACAATAGCCCGTTAATAAATGGCCCAAAACCGGGTAAAGCTACCATCGGTTAAATAAAAATATGCTACGTCAACGCACCATCCAGAAAACAATCAGTACCAAGGGAGTCGGTTTGCACTCCGGCCGCCGGGTTGAAATCACCCTGCGTCCGGCTGCGCCCGACACCGGTATTGTGTTTCACCGCGTTGATTTGCCCCAGGTCGTGCACTTGCCAGCGCTAGCCGATCAGGTCGGCAATACTCGCATGGCTTCGGTGCTTCAACAGGGCGACGTGCGCGTATCGACGGTCGAGCATTTGATGTCCGCGCTGTCGGGCCTTGGCATTGACAATCTCCATGTGGACCTGACGGGCGAAGAAGTGCCCATCATGGACGGCAGCGCTGGCACGTTCGTGTATTTGTTGCGTTCCGCGGGCTTGCAGGAACAGATGGCGCCAAAGAAATTCATACGCGTTCTCAAGACGGTGGAAGTTCGCGAAGGCGAAGGCGAAGACCTGAAATGGGCCCGCCTTGAACCGTACAACGGCTACGCGTTATCGTTCGCTATTGATTTTCGTCATCCTGCCATCGACTCCACGGCCAATTTCGCCGAAGTCGATTTTGAAAAGGATTCATACGTTAAAACCATCGCGCGCGCGCGCACATTCGGTTTTGTCAGCGAGGTGGAAGCGTTGCGCGCCGCCGGGCTGGCCCGCGGGGGCAGTCTAGACAATGCCATCGTAATGGACGAGTACCGCGTCCTTAATACCGATGGCTTGCGCTACGACGACGAATTCGTCAAACACAAGATTCTCGATGCCATTGGCGACTTGTACCTCATCGGGAAGCCGCTGGTGGCCCGTTATGTTGCCTGCAAGTCCGGGCATGCCTTGAATAATCAGCTGGCCCGCGCCTTGCTGGCACAGCAGGAAAGCTGGGAATTCGTCACGTACGAATCCGCCGCCACGGCGCCGAAGGCGTTTACCCAGGAATGGAAATTCGCCTAGGACGGCAAGGTGGGGCCCGCAGGCGTCAAGTCCGGTGACGCGCCAGCAAGCGCTTTATGGCATCGGCCAGCGCGCCCGGCCGTATGTTGTTTTGAAGTTCATCGAACGCCTCGAGGGCAGCGTCGTCTAGCGGCGTAACTTCACGGGCGGCTGTTTTTGTCTGGCTTTGGGCCAGGCCGGCTTGAACCTTCACGATGATTTCGTTAAGGTTCCATCCAGCGTCAGTTAGCAGTTGCACAATGCGCGGCGCAAGTTGCCTAAGCTTAGATGCGTATGCGGCGCTGGGAACCGCCAGCGTTATTTGCTGTCTTTCTATTCGTGCCACTTTAAATACCTGCGCCAACGCAGGCGGCAGGATTTCTTTTGCCGCGTTTTCAACCGCAAGCAGATTGCGCGCCATGGTCAATACCTGGGCGCCATGCTGATCGCTTCCTATCCAGCTGAGGGCCTGAACAGGCGCATCGCTATCCTGGGAGCGTCGATTGGGCGGTCTTGACATACGCGCTCTTTATTGAAGGGTTATCGTGAGTGATTCATCTTTAGGGAATCAACCTATTGATTCTAACGCCAAAGGCCTCAAGGTAGTCGTCGTGGCGGCTGTCGCCGGCATTGCAATGGCCGCTTCCGCCGCCGCCGGCGCCTGGGTTCAATCCTACTTCGGCCAGCGTCCCGTGCTGACCAGCGGGCAGGAACGCATCATTGCGGAGCAAACCTTGCTCGATTCGGTCTACATTCGCGAGAATGTCAGCCTGCTGGCGAACAAGGTTGGGCAGCTTCAGGCCGATCTTATCGCCATGGGCGGCCTTAGCAAGCGCGTCGCCGATGCGGCCGGCGTGTCTTTCACCGACCCCGAGGTGCATGCCAGCCTATACGATGCGAGTGCGCCCGCCGTCATGGACGATATCGGCGACGATGCGTCGGCAAGCTGGTCCGCGGAAGGCCTGGGCCGCCAACTCGACGCGCTGTCCCAGCAATTGACAGAGCAAAAGGACTGGTTCGGCATGTTGGATCTCGTACTTACGCGACGTGCCGGCATCGAGGCGAGTCTTCCCACGTTCACCCCGGTGGATTACCCCTACCTGAGTTCCTCTTACGGCTGGCGGCGCCATCCGGTGACCGGCCGGCATTCCATGCACGAAGGGCTGGACTTCGCCGCGCCGCGCGGTGCGCCGATTCACGCTGCCTCTGGTGGAGTCGTAACCGAAGCACGCTACGTTCCCGGCTATGGCAAGTTGGTCGAGATCAATCACGGAAATGGCATGATCACCCGTTATGCCCATGCCTCGTCCATCAATGTCAAGATGGGCGACCTGGTCGAGAAAGGCCAAGTCGTTGCCAGGGTGGGCTCCACTGGCCGGTCCACCGGCTCCCACCTGCATTTCGAAGTGCGCATGGCGGGCCACCCCCTGGATCCCACGCTCTTTCTAGACAAGCCCAACCCGGATAAGCAGTTCGTCGCCGATGCATCCGGGGTGGCGGACGCCAACCTTACGCAGGTGCGTTAAACTGTATTGTTTTCCTGCGGTTTCATCCGCCAACCCCAAAAAAGACACGCGAGGGGACTGCTGGCCATCATGCGCGGCACGTTCGCAGCGACGACACAAGAATGGTTTCTCTGCTAAAAAAGCTCATTGGTAGTCGTAACGACAGGATACTCAAGCAGTATCGCAAGCAAGCGGCGCAAATCAATGCGCTCGAGTCAACAATAGCCGCGCTGTCCGACGAGGATCTTGCGGCCAAGACGACAGAGTTCCGCGAGCGGTATGCGCAGGGCGCCACACTGGACGACATGTTGCCCGAGGCGTTTGCCGTGGTGCGCGAGGCCAGTAAGCGTGTGTTCGGCATGCGCCATTTCGATGTCCAGATGTTGGGCGCCATTGCCTTGCATAACGGCAAAATCGCTGAAATGCGTACGGGTGAGGGTAAAACCCTCATGGCCACGCTGGCCGTCTACCTGAACGCATTGTCCGGCAAGGGCGTCCATGTGGTCACGGTGAACGACTATCTTGCGCGTCGCGATGCCCAATGGATGGGACGCCTGTACAGCTTCCTGGGCATGACGGTCGGGGTTGTCGTGCCGCAGCAGGAAAACGAAGAAAAGCGCGCCGCCTACGCCGCCGATATCACCTACGGCACGAACAACGAATACGGCTTCGATTATCTGCGCGACAACATGGAGTACCGCGCCGAAGACCGTCGCCAGCGTGAGCTCAGTTATGCCATCGTCGACGAGGTCGATTCGATTCTTATCGACGAAGCGCGCACGCCGCTGATCATCTCCGGCCAGGCTGAAGACAATACAGAACTTTACATGCGCATGAACGCTGTGCCGCCATTGCTGGATCGCATGGCGAGCGAGCCCAAGCCGCAGGAACCGGAACCCGAGGGCGACTTCTGGGTCGACGAAAAAGGACAGCAAGTCCATTTGTCGGAAGCGGGGCATGTAAAGGCCGAACAAATATTGACACGCATCGGATTGCTTCCGGAAGGCGAATCGCTTTACGATCCGCGCAACATCTCGCTCATGCATCACCTGATGGTGGCCTTGCGCTCCCATAATCTGTTCTTTCGCGATCAGCAATATGTTGTTCAAGACGGCGAGATCGTCATTGTCGACGAGTTTACCGGGCGCATGATGGCCGGTCGCCGCTGGTCCGATGGACTGCATCAGGCGGTAGAGGCCAAGGAAGGCGTCAAGATCCAGAACGAAAATCAGACCTTGGCGTCGATTACGTTCCAGAACTATTTCCGCATGTACGAAAAGCTCGCCGGCATGACGGGCACGGCCGATACGGAAGCCTACGAATTCCAGGAAATCTATACCCTGGAAACCGTCATTATTCCCACCAACCGTCCCATGGCGCGCGTGGACCAGAACGATCAGGTCTTCAAGACCGATCCCGAAAAGTACAACGCCATCCTGGCCGACATCAAAGACTGCCACGAGCGCGGACAACCGGTACTTGTCGGTACGACCAGCATCGAGAACTCGGAACTGTTGTCGGGCATGCTGACCAAGACGGATCTGCCCCACGAAGTCCTGAACGCCAAGCAGCATGCGCGTGAAGCCGAGATCGTCGCCGAAGCCGGTAAGCCCGGCCACATCACCATCGCCACCAACATGGCGGGCCGTGGCACCGACATCGTCCTGGGCGGCAGTGTCGAGAAGCAGGTCGATCTCATTCGTGCCGACAGCAGTCTTGCGGCCGCCGAAAAAGAAGCGCGCATTGAAACCATCAAGGCCGAATGGGCGCCTGCCAACGCGGCGGTGAAGGCCGCAGGCGGGCTGCGCATCATCGGCACCGAGCGCCATGAGTCGCGACGTATCGATAACCAGTTGCGCGGCCGCGCCGGTCGCCAGGGCGATCCCGGCTCGTCGCGGTTCTACCTGTCGCTTGAAGACTCGCTTATGCGGATTTTCGCCGGCGACCGCGTCCGGGCCATCATGGAGCGCCTGCGCCTGCCTGAAGGCGAACCCATCGAAGCACGCATGGTATCGCGTTCCATTGAATCCGCGCAGCGCAAGGTGGAAGGCCGCAACTTCGACATACGCAAGCAGCTATTGCAATACGATGACGTCGCCAACGATCAGCGCAAGGTCTTGTACAGCCAACGCAACGAGGTGCTGGAGTCGGCCGATGTGTCGGAAACCATTGCCGGACTGCGCGAGGCCGCCATTACCGAACAAGTCCACGCCCATGTTCCCGCCGGGTCCATGGAAGAGCAGTGGGACGTCGGGGGATTGCAATCCGCGCTGGAGTCCGACTGGCATATTCCCATGGAACTTGTCCAGATGCTCCAGGACGAGCCCGACCTGACGGAAGAGCAGCTTCTGGAACGTATCCTGGTTGAGGCTGCCCGGCTATATCAGGCTAAAGTCGACCTGGTCGGACGCGATGGCTGGGCGCCGTTCGAGCGCTCCATGCTGCTGCAGGCCATCGACACACACTGGCGTGGGCATTTGTCGGCGCTCGACCACTTGCGCCAAGGGATTCATTTGCGCGGCTATGCCCAGAAAGACCCTAAGCAGGAATACAAGCGCGAGGCGTTCGAGCTTTTTTCCGATATGCTCGATCGGGTCCGCAATGAAGTTGTCCGGGTACTGATGACAGTCAAGGTGCAATCGCCGGAGCAGGTCGAAGTCGAGGAGCCGGAACCGGCCAGGCTGGATAATGTCACCTACCATCATTCGGATTACGATGCGGCGCTCAGCGGCGAAGACCCCGGCATAGACCAAACGCCCGCGGCGCTGGCCGCAGCGGGCGCCGGTATACCGAAAGTCGGTCGGAATGACGCTTGTCCATGCGGCAGCGGCAAGAAGTACAAGCACTGCCACGGCAAGCTCGCCTGATACTTGCCGGCGGCGAGCCCTAAAAGTGCCTGCGAATTACCGCAGGCACTTTTTTTTTGACGGGTGCCTACATCAGGAAGAGCGTTGCGAGGCCAAGGAAGATAAGAAAGCCCAGCGTGTCTGTCGCGAACGTCAACAGTACCGACGATCCGATGGCGGGGTCTTTTCCGAACCGGTCCCGCAATATGGGAATGAGCACGCCCAAGGCGGCGCCGATCAGCATGTTGCACACCATTGCGGTCATCATGACGGCCGCAATGGCAAGCGATCCGGAAATAAACCAGGCGAAACCCGCGGCGACCAGGCTGCCGCATGCGCTGACGAGGAAAGTGACGGTGAGTTCGCGCTTGACCAGGCGAAACGCATTTGAGCTGTTGACCCGGCCCACCGCCAGCGCCCGTATGATCATCGTCATTGTCTGATTGCCCGAGTTGCCCCCGATGCCGGCCACAATAGACATCAAGAACGCCAGGATAACAATATGACTGACAGTGTCTTCAAATCGCGAGGCAACCAGCGATGCGATAGACGCCGTGCAAAGATTGACGAACAACCAGGGAGCGCGGTTGCGCAAGGCGCTGAGTACCGGCGCAAAGATGTCCTCTTCCTGCAAACCCGCGCGCGACAGCGCCTGTTCCTGCGAGTCTTCCTGAATGACGTCGACCACTTCGGCAATGGTCACGCGCCCGATCAGCCGGCCTTGGTCGTCGATGACGGGCGCGGACACCAGGTCGTAGCGCTCGAACGCGCCAGCCGCATCCGAGTCGGAGTCCAGCGGACTGAGGGTAAGGTAGTCTGTGCCCATGACCTCGGACACCAGCGTTTCAGGTTCGCTTACCAGCAGATTCGACAATGACAGCGTGCCTTGCAGCCGGTCTTGCCTATCGACGACAAAGATTTGGTCTGTATGGTCAGGCAGATCGTGCAGCCTGCGCAAATAGCGCAAGACGACTTCCAGAGACACGTCTTCGCGCACCCTGACCATCTCGAAGTCCATGATGGCGCCTACCGTGTCCTCCGGATAGCCCATGGCTTCGATAAGCTGTGCGCGTTCCTCGTCGGTGAGGCCCTTTTGGACTTCGGCGATGACATCGGGCGGCAGGTCGGCCGCCAGGTCGGCGATTTCGTCCGCGTCCATGGTGCCGGTGGCGGCGACCAGATCCTGGTGATCCATGGACTCGATCAGGGACTCGCGTGCCCAGTCGTCCACTTCCAGGAGCACATCGGCGTCGTGTTCGGCGCTTACCAGTTGCCATACCGCCTGGCGCTCCTGGACCGGCAAGGACTCCAGGATGAACGCAATATCCGACGGGTGCAGATCGTTGACAATGGCCTTGATCTCGGCTTCATGCTGGCGATGCAGCAAGCCTTCCAGCAGATTGGAGCGGTCGTCGTCTTCGTACTGCCGGTGCGCCAGTGCTTCTACTACTTCCTGCCGCCTGAGGATTGCCTGCAACTCCTGCAATGCCTGCTGCGCGTCTTCAGGATCGAGCCGGCGCGGTATGGTGATCGGCGTGTTTTCCGGCTTGACTGGCGTATCCAACATAGGCAAACCTTGTGTTACACGGGAGGGAGGGGGCGGCGCTGGCGGTTGTTATCGGTGGCGACGTAGGTGAGCGTGGCTTCGGTCACCTTTACCACTTCGAGCTCCATTTGCTGGCGCTCCGCATAGACTTCGACCGATACGGTGATTGACGTGGTGCCTACCTTGATGATCTCGGTATAGAAGCTAAGCAGGTCGCCCACAAAGACGGGCTGCTTGAACGTGAAGGCATTTACCGCAACAGTTGCCACCCGACCCGCCGCACGGCGAGTGGCCGGGATTGAACCGGCAATGTCGACTTGAGACATGATCCAGCCCCCGAAGACATCGCCATGGATATTGGCGTCGGACGGCCGGGGCATGACGCGAAGGGTGGCGTGGCACTCGGCGGGGGGCAGGGCGTTGGATGCGTCTGATTTGGTCAAAACTTACTCCGGGCGGTTGAGCCATTGAATCGCAAGTTCGGACCAGTATGTAGCACCTAGCGGTATCAGGTCGTCGTTGAAATCGTAACTGTCGTTGTGCAGCATGCAAGGTCCAAGGCCGTGGCCGGGAGAGCGGTGATCGCCCTTGCCATTGCCTATCCAGACGTAGCAGCCGGGTTTTTCCTTGAGCATGAAGGCGAAGTCCTCGGCGCCCATGGACGGACGTACGTCTCGGTCGACGCGGTCCGCGCCGACGAGTTGTTCCATGACGGTGGCGCAGAACTCGGCTTCCGCAGCGTGGTTGATGGTTGGGGGATAGTTGCGGTTAAAGACGAACTCCGCGGTGCATTGCAAGCCTCGGGTCATGTGTTCGGTTATTTCCCCCATGCGCCGCTCGATAAGTTCCAGCGTTTCATCGGAGAACGTGCGGACGGTGCCGCGCAAGACGGCTGTGGTGGGTATGACGTTGTCGGCGGAGCCGGCATGTATTTGCGTGATGCTGATGACGGCCGGGTCGAGAGGATTGCGTTCACGCGTGATGATGGTCTGGAAGCTTTGCGCCAATTGCACTGCCGCCATGACAGGGTCGACGCCCAGGTGCGGCATGCCTCCATGCGCGCCTTTGCCGTCGATACGAATCTCGAACGTATTGCTGGACGCCATGATCGCGCCGCTGGAAAGGCCGAAGGAGCCGACGTCCATGCCTGGCCAGTTGTGCATGCCAAATACGGCCTGCATGGGAAAACGGGTAAATAGCCCGTCGTCGATCATGGCTTGTGCACCGCTATAGCCCTCTTCGGCCGGCTGGAATATAACGTACACCGTACCGGCGAAATTGCGGTTCTCGGCCAGACAGCGCGCGGCCGCGAGCAGCATGGCCGTGTGCCCGTCGTGGCCGCAGGCGTGCATTTTGCCCGGATGCTTGCTGGCGTGTTCGAACGTGTTGATCTCGGTCATGGGCAGCGCGTCCATGTCGGCGCGCAGACCCACAGCCCGGTCGCCCGGGATGGTGCCGTTGATGACGCCAACCACGCCGGTGACGCCGATGCCCGTGTGCGCCTTGATACCCCACGATTCAAGCTGGCGGGCCACAATGTCGGCCGTGCGGACCTCTTCGTAGGCGAGTTCGGGGTGTGCGTGGATGTCGCGGCGTATGGCGGTGATTTCGGACTGCCAGCCAACGATGGATTCGGCTATTTTCATATTTGCGTGTCCTGTGGTGTGTCGCCAAGTACAGACTTTACCCTTGCCGGGGAATATTGTCTCAGTCGATTTTCAGGTGGGGCTGGATCATGGCGTCGAGGGCCGGCGCGGTATGCACATTGCCCGCATAAATGTAGCCGTTGATGGGCCAGGGATCGCGATGATGCATGTCTTCGCAAATGCCGCCGGCCTCTCGCACAATGACCGTGCCGGCTGCCACGTCCCACGGCGCCAGGCCCATTTCCCAGTAGCCGTCGTAGCGGCCGCAAGCCACCCACGCCAGGTCCAGCGCGGCGGAGCCTAGGCGACGTATGCCCCGGGTGGTGCCCACCGCCTCGTGCAGCGTCGGCATGTATTGGTCGGCAAAGGAAAAGTCGCGAAACGGCAAGCCAGTGCCAAGGACGGATTCGCTGAGCAGTTCGGTTTGCGAGCAGTGGATACGGCGTTCATTGAGCCATGCACCCACGCCATACATGGCAGTGAAAAGCTCTTCGCGATTCGGGTCGTAGACCACGCCTATGACGGGGGCGTCGTGCAAGAGCGGTGTGTCGCCCGCAACCAATGCCCCCGCGTGCGCCACGAGCGCAATCGATACGGCATATTGCGGGATGCCATGGAGGAAGTTGGTGGTGCCGTCCAGGGGGTCGATATACCAGGTGGCGGCAGTCGAGACCTGGCCACCGCTTTCTTCGGCGATGATGCCCATTTGCGGCGTGCGTTCGCGCAAGATTTCTATAATGGCCTGTTCCGCTTCCCGGTCGGCCTGCGACACGAGATCATTACGGGTTTTCTTGTCGATGACAAGTTCGGCACGGTTGTGGGCATACGACTGTAAAATAGCCGCTCCAGCGTGAGCCGCGGTTACGGCGGCATCTAGGCAGTCGCTTAGTGGTAGGCGGGAAGATTGCATACAGTGGGTTCCGGTCAACAAGAGCATTGTTCGCTCGGTCACACGCCATTGTACGTGACGATATTACAATTTTGCCTTACGGCCATATATGTCCACCAACTACGAGCCGCTCATTCCGGCGGCTGTCGTGCCCAACGAACGCGGCGTTCCCTATAGCCTTGCCTACAACGATGTCTACCATCCTGAATGGGGCGCCGCCGAGCAGGCGCGCCGCGTCTTTCTTCACGGCAACAGCTTGCCTGAACGCTGGCAAGGCAAACCCGTATTTACTGTCTGTGAAACCGGTTTTGGCCTGGGTCAAAATTTCCTGGCTCTTTGGCGGGCGTGGCGTTCCGACCCACAGCGGCCGGCCCGGCTGCATGTGGTGTCATTCGAGGCCCACCCGTTTACCCAAGAAGATTTGCATCGTTATTTACTGCTTGGGCGTTCGGACTCGGAACGCGCGCTGGCCAGCGAACTTGTCGCCGCCTGGCCGCCCTTGCTGCCCGGGATACACAGGCTGGAGTTCCAGGACGGCCAGGTAACGCTCACTTTGGCTTTTGGCGCCATCGAGCGGCTTGCCAGGCAGGTGTCGGCCAGTGTGGATGCCTACTTCCTGGACGGGTTCGCGCCGCGCGTCAATCCCGGCATGTGGACCCCGTCCTTGTTCGGTCAGATGGCGCGCATGGCCAATGCCGGCGCAACGCTGGCCACATGGTGTTGCGCGGGCGAGGTCCGGCGCGGCCTGAGGGAGGCGGGTTTCCTGGTGTCCAAGGTACCGGGCTATGGCGGAAAGCGCGAGATTACCGTGGGAGTGCTGCGTCCGGGCATGGGCAAAGTTCCCACGCCTCCAAGCTCGCGATCCATGATTGTCGTGGGCGGCGGACTGGCCGGAGCCGGCATCGCCCACGCCTTGGCGATCCGCGGGCATAAAGCCACCGTTCTTGATCCCGTCTTCATTCATGGACGCAGTGCAAGCCACCAAGGCCATATTGCGGCGGCGCTCACGCCAACGATCAGCATCGACGACGACATCCGCTCGCGGCTGAGCCGGGCCGGGGCCAATCGCGCCTTGCATCGCTGGCAAAAATTGGCTGGCCCGGCCAGGCCGATGCGTTGCGGAACCATAGAACTGGCCGGCGATCCATTGGAAGCCGCGCTGCGGGAGCGGGCGTTGCGCTCCCTGGCATTTCCGTCCACTTGGGTCAGATGGGTCGACGCGAATCAGGCGTCCCGGTTGTCCGGACTGACTCTGGCAGCCGGGGGCCTGTACTTTTCGGATGGGCAATGCGTACGCCTCGAACCGTTGCTGGAAGCGTTGTTGGACCATCCCAATATCGACTGCGTCACGGCCAGTGTGCATGCTCTGAAGTCCGCGGGTCACGATGAATGGCTGGCCATGGACATCGGCGGTAAGCCGCTGGCCCAAGCAGGGCAGCTCATACTGGCCAATGCGGGGCAGGCGGGACGGTTGCTGGCGACCGTGCCAGGCCTGCGTCCATTGCCCAAGCTTGCGGAGATGGTCCAGCTTGCGGGCCAGGTAAGTTTTTTTCCGGCGGGAGATGCGCCGGTGTCGCGCACGGTGATCGCGGGCGATGGATACTGGCTTCCACCTGTCGGCGGAACGTGCGTCGCCGGCAGTACGTATGCGTTGAACGCCGCCAGTAGCCATGTGACGCATCAGGGGCATGGCGATGTACGGGAAAAGGTAGCGGCGCTGCTAAATGTGGTACCGTCCCGACTTGGCCGACGCCCCGGCCTGGAAGATGGCTGGGCGGGTTGGCGCGCGGCGGTGGCCGACCGTCTGCCGGAAATCGGCAGGATTGACGGCGCGGCCGGCCTGTGGCTTGCTTGTGCCTATGGCTCTCGGGGACTCAGTTGGTCTGCGCTTGCCGGGGACGTAGTCGCCGCTACGATCGATAACGAGCCATTACCATTGGAACGGGAGTTGCTACATAAAATCGCGCCCAGATAATGCCTTTTTAATGCCTTTCGATCGGCTGGGAAAGGCGCATAAACCCACACGATTTTATTTTATAGCCCAAATCCGTCAAAATAGTGGCCTTTAAATGCTTTTTGGGCGTAAGCCCCAAGGATTGCGCTGTGCCGCCCAAGTCTGACCTTGCTCACGTGACGCAACTTACTACGCTAGAATTCCTCAATGCGAAATCGACGCGAGCCGATTTCGCCATCGATGGTGCTGAACTCCAACTCCAGGTCGAAACCCATGCGCCAGGCGTGTATCGCCTGCGCTGCGGGGTGCCCGGGGCGCTCGATGTTGAAAAGCCTAGCGCCCGTTCGAAAGTGCATGCCGAAATCCTGCTGGCGCGGCAAGAAGCGGTCGGGGAACTGGCCCTCAGTTCGATCGCAGATTCAGCCGGCCAGGGCTGGCGGCTTCAGCAAGGCGATACGGTACTCGAGATTCTTCGTTCGCCCCTTGCCATCGCGTTGTACCGTGCCGACGCCTGCGTGTTGCGTTCAGCAACGGGCGCCACCCTGGCTCGCGAAGCCGATGGCGACTCGGTCGTCTGGCATTTGGCGTTGGAACTCGATGGGGACGACGCACTGCATGGGCTGGGCGAGACCGCCGGCGAACAGGATCGGCGTGGTGTCTCCATAATCTCTGACCGCCCGCGGGCCCGCGCGCTGCCTTTGCTATGGAGCCCGAAAGGCTGGGGCCTATACATAAATTCGCTGGAGCGTGTCGAGCACGATCTGGGCCAGGATGACGCTGGCTCTTACCGCGCAACCGTCCATGGGCATGTGCTGGATGTCTTCCTGTTTGTCGGCGAGCCAGCCGAAATATTGAACCAGTACACCGCGTTGACGGGACGAGCTGGCCAGCCGGGCTTATGGCCGATGGGTGTATGGCTCGATCAGGCTCCCGGCCAGACCGCTGACGACACATTGGCCACCGTGCAGATGTTTCGCGAAAACCACTGGGGCCTGGATGCCGTGCGTCTTGCGTCGCCGGCAGTCTATGGCTTCCAGGCAGACAAACCTGCGTTCGAGTGGGCCGCCGACCGAGTGCCCGATTCTCGCAATCTCTTCACCCGTTTCCATGCGCTCAATACCCAGGTGGCCGCGCCCTCCTTTCCCGGTGTGCCGGTTGGCACGCACATGCACGAAGAATGGGAAGACCGCGGCTGGCTCTTGCTCGACGACGATGGCACCGCTCATGCGTTTCCGGGAAACGAGCTTAGCGGTGGGCAGGATTTCGGTCTTCTGGACCTGACCAATAAAGACGCGTATAAGCTTTGGGCGGAGCGGCAGCGCCATTATGCCGACGAGGGCCTGGGCGCACCCGCTTGCGATATCCAGGTCGACATTCCCGACGGTATAACGGCACGCGGCGGCGAAACTGGGGCGGTATTGCGCACGGTATATCCGTCGTTGACACGTAGGGCTTTATTCGACGCCTTTGCCGGGCACAAGACGCCGCAAGAGGGAGTCATTTGCAGCACCGATCTATTTCCTGGCGCCCAGCGTTATGCCTGGCAAATCGGCCCGGACGCAGCCAACGACTGGGCGGGCCTGGAACACACCTTGCGCACCGCATTATCGTTGGGCGACAGCGGCATACCGATGCAGACGCACCGACTCGGTTCCAGCACGCGTCCAACCGACGGCATGACGCCGGAGCTGTATATCCGTTGGCTGGCCATGGCTGTGTTCTCCGGAAACTTCAGCTTCCAGGGCCTTCCGGCCTTATTGCCGACGGCATTCGATGCGGCCACACGCGAACTCGTTCATCACTGGCTGCAGTGGCGTTATCGCCTGGTTCCCTACGTACTGGGGATCATGGAAGACGCCGTCCGGTCCGGCTTGCCAGTGCAGCGGTCCATGGCGCTGTCTTTTCCCGCCGATCCGATTGCGCAGGCATGGGATACGCAATACCTGCTTGGACCCGCGCTGCTCGTGGCACCGGTGCTCACGTCAGGGTCGCAGGCCCAGGTGTACCTGCCTGCCGGCGATGCTTGGTGGGACTTGAACACCGGGTGGCGCTACGAGGGCGGCACGACATGGACGGTCGACGTGGGCCTGGATACCTTGCCCATCTTCGGCCGCGAAGGGCATATGCTTTGCCTGGGTCCAACGGCGCAGCATACCGGCGACTTCAATTCCGCGCGTATTCTCGACGAAGTGTGGATGTTCGGCATGCCCGAACATAGTCCCGTCGTGATGCGCAACAAAATCCGTGTCATGCAGATGCAAGGTTCCAGCTATATCAAGGGCTTGGAAGGTCTGCGCATCTTGCCGTCCGAAGGCCTGGAAGTAAAGAGGCGTGGCGCCGAAGTGCGTATTTCCCGGGCGCGGTAACTCGTCCGGTTCAGTCGGTCAACAGGCGGAGGGGCGTTTAGCCCCTCCTTTTTTTTGCCTGCCGGGAACGGCACGCGTCGTGGTGGTATCTAATGCGGTGTGAATGACCTTTTAGGCGGGACCATGTCTCTTGCTCTTGTAAAGCCGATAGACGAGAACCGTAGCGATGCTTATCTTGCGCAGCGTGTGGCGGCGGGTGAGCGAACGGCGCTCGAATCCATGATGCGCCGCTATAACCAACGCCTGTATCGAGTCGCCCGCAGCATACTGCGCAGCGAGGCCGACGCGGAGGAGGTGGTGCAAGATGCTTTCTTCAAGGCGTACCGCGCAATATCGACGTTCCGCGGTGACGCAAGTTTGTCGACCTGGCTGGTGCGCATTGTGGTCAATGAGTCGAACCGGCGGCTTCGCAAGATAAATCGGCTATCGACATGGCTGGAATTCAACAGCGACGCAAGGGACGATGAAATGACGGCGGAAACGACGACAGGCGATGACAGGTCGAACCAGCCTGAGCCCATTGTGTTGCGCAGCGAGCAACGAGCACTTATCGAATCCTGCATCGATGAGCTTCCCGATTTATTCCGTTCTGTGTTCGTCATGCGGGCGATCGAAGAATTGACCGTGGAAGAAACAGCGGTGTGCCTGAGCATCCCGGCGGCGACCGTGCGTTCGCGATACTTCCGTGCCCGCAAGCAATTACGGCAGCGACTGAGGAATGGCGAAACGAATGACACGGCGAATGCCTTTTCCTTCGCCGGAGACCGGTGCGACCGCATTGTGGCGGGGGTGATGGCGCGCGTGGACCGGCTTGCTGAAACAAATAAACGTTAACCGGCGTTACGGTTTTTTTATGCTGTTCTCACAGGAGATTGCCATGTCGTTTCTCAGTTTTATTCATCAGCCGAACACGCGCCATGCGCGCCGTGCTTTTCTGGGCCAATCCGGGGTCATGTTGTCGGGCGCGGCGGTGGCATTGATGGCGGGGCGCGATACCCTGGCCAAGGGAAAACCGTCGGACGTATCCGATGTGCGTATCTTGAACACGGCTTTAGGCGCCGAGCTTGAGGCAATCGCGGCGTACCAGGTTGGCGCGGAAAGCGGATTGCTGAAAAAACCGGCGCTGGACCTTGCGCTGACCTTCCAGGGGCATCATAAGGAGCATGCGGATCTATTGTCGAAGACGATAAGTACGCTCGGGGGCAGCCCCGTCGCGGCAAAGAAGGTGTACACGTTCCCCACCGATAAGCTCAAAACGGATGTGGATGTGCTGCAGTTTGCCGCCATGCTCGAAAAAGGCGCGGTCAGCGCCTACCTGGGCGCCGTTCCGGTATTCGACAATCGGGATCTTGCCAAAGCGGCTGCCAGCATATTGGGCGATGAAGCCATGCATTGGGCTATTTTGCGCAATGCCCTCGGCGAAACGCCAGTGCCGTCGGCCTTCATGGCATGAAAGCCGCCGCCTGGCGCAACTGGCTGGCGGCGGCCGCCGTTTATGGCTATTGCGCCGCCGCGCCGGCCCAGCCGGCCGCAGCGGTGCAGGGCAACGCGGCGCAAGGCGAGGCCGTTTACTCGCGCTGCCTGGCATGTCACGCGTTGCCATATGACCGTACCGGGCCTCGTCACTGCGGGCTCTTTGGCAGGCAGGCTGGCACTGTGCGCGGTTTCCCGTACTCCGACGCCATGAAGTCCTCGCGCATCATTTGGGATGAAAGCACGCTAAATGTGTTTTTACGGGACCCGATGGGCGTTGTACCGGGCACGGCAATGGGATATGCGGGAATACCCGACGATCAGGAACGTGCCGATGTAATCGCGTGGCTCAAACGCGAGAATGCCGGACCCCAGTGCAACGGCAAATAAGTCCCGCGGCCAGGCATGGCCGCAGTCCACCCATTAGTGTGCTCAGATCAGCGGCACATCGACGACGAGCTCGGACGCGAAAGCGGTGTTTTCATTGACTCCGTCTTTCGCATACCCACGCGGGTTGCACAGCACGCGCGTGCCGCCGACGTGGTAGTCGAAGCTGTCATGCGTGTGGCCGTGTATCCAAAGCGCACTACGCCCCGCTAAGACAAGATCCTCGCTATTCGATACGAAGCAGCAGTTCACGGACGAGCCCTGGAAGCGAGGATGAATGCTGCGCGGCGACGGCGCATGATGCGTGATGACGACAGTCGGTCCGTCGAATGCTTCGTCCAGGCGTGCCGCCAGCCATGCCCGATTGGCGCTGAATACGGCTTCCATTTCTTGCGGCGTCAAGGCCGCGCCAGTGGCGTCCGACGTAATTCTGGCGAAGTCCAGAGTGAATTTCAATGCGTCGGCGATGGCTTGGTCGCGTGGCGCTCCCGGCCCATACAGGTTGAAATCGGTCCACAGCGTGGAGCCCAGGAAGCGGACGCCCTCGAGAATAATTTCTTCGTTGTCCAATATATGCACGGATGTACCCTTGGCATATTCTTTCAACGCCTGCACGGTACTTGAGAAACTGCCGCCGTAAAACTCGTGATTTCCGGGTACGTACAGGACGGGTTTATTGAAGCCGCGAGCCCATTCGATCGCCTGTGCCGGTCGGGCGATATCGCCGGCAAGAACGACGACGTGGGCGTCGGTGCGCGGTAAGGGCAGGCCGGCCTGGCTTAGATGCAGATCCGAGAGAATGTTCAGTCGTGTCGAGCGTGAAGATGGCATGTTTCTTGAGTGTTGGGGGAAGTGGTCGTTTGACACCCATTTTAAATGGCGTCATAATCTCGTTCTTCGGTTGGGTCGTTAGCTCAGTTGGTAGAGCACCGGACTTTTAATCCGTTGGTCGCGCGTTCGAGCCGCGCACGACCCACCACCGAACTTTTATTCAAGAAGCCAGTCATTCGTGACTGGCTTTTTTCATGACTTTATCATGGCGGCGCTACATAATTTTAGGCGTAGACCATATTGCCCAAAATTATAAGCCGCCGCGTAGTTGGCAGGGCCGGTTATGTTAAATTATGGCTCGGCCCTAGCCTGGTCAACCACTTAATTTCACTAAGCTTTTTGCCTTGATACGTCTGGAAAATATCCATAAGACCTATGCATCGCCCGGGCGCGTGTCTCACGCGTTGGCCGGTGTGGATCTCCACGTGCGCGAAGGCGAGGTATTCGGGATCATCGGCCGTTCCGGCGCGGGTAAAAGTACGCTGATACGCATGCTGAACCTGCTGGAGACGCCTACAGCCGGCGAGGTATGGGTCGGTGGCCAGGACATAACCCAATATAACGACACCCAGTTGCGGCAATTCCGGCATAACGTCGGGATGGTGTTCCAGCATTTCAATCTGCTGCGTTCTCGGACCGTGCTCGACAACGTATGTTTCCCCCTGCGCCTTGCGGGTTTGGGCCGCGCCCAACAATTGGAGCGAGCCCACGAGGTGTTGGCGCTGGTCGGCCTGAGCGACCATGTCAAAAAGTACCCCAGGCAGTTGTCGGGCGGACAGCAACAGCGGGTGGGGATCGCCCGCGCGTTGGCCAATAATCCCAAACTGTTGCTATGCGACGAAGCGACATCGGCGCTCGACCCCGAGACAACGCAATCCATCTTGCGCCTGCTGCTCGACATCAACAAGCGGCTGGGACTCACGATAGTATTGATTACCCACGGCATGGACGTCATCCGTGCCGTTTGCGACCGCGTCGCAGTCATCGATGCCGGGCGCATTGTCGAGTGCGGGGAAGTGCCCGATGTTTTTCTGCATCCATCGCACCCGGTCACGCAGTCGCTGCTGTCCGAGAGCGGCATGGACGCCGAAGGTTGGCGCGATATGGCCCGGGGCACGGAAGGACGCTTGATCCGTTTGAGCTTTCGCGGCGAATCCACTGTTCAGCCCATGCTCAGCCGCGTGGGCCGCGAACTGGATCTTGACTTCAGCATCTTGCAAGGCTCGGTCGGACGCATTAAAGACACGCCATACGGGCAGCTTGTCGTTGCGGTTCATGGCAGCGATGATGCACAGGCGCGCCTCGCCGAGGCATTTGCGGCGCAGGGTGTTCAATGCGAGGTACTGCGGCCATGATGTTCGCCAATATCGACTGGCCGCTTATTGGCGAAGCCACAATCGACACATTGTTGATGACCGGCTTTTCCCTGGCCTTCACCGTTGTCATCGGCCTGCCCTTGGGCGTGCTGCTGTTTCTTACCAGCAAGCACCAGATGCTGCAGAACGGACCGGTCTATCATGTACTGTCGTTTGTCGTAAATGTCTTGCGGTCCGTGCCGTTTCTTATCTTGCTGATCGTAATGATCCCGCTCACGCGGGTACTGGCGGGTACGTCGCTGGGAGTGGAAGGCTCGATACCGCCGCTGGTTGCCAGCGCCGCACCGTTCTTCGCCCGGCTGGTGGAAAATGTGTTGCGCGAACTGGATCCCGGCGTGTCGGAAGCATGCAGGGCGATGGGCGCCAATTCCAGGCAGACGGTGCTGCTGGCGCTGATCCCGGAGGCCACTACCGGCATTGTGGCGGCAACGATCGTGACGGCCATTGCGCTGGTGGGCTACTCGGCCATGTCGGGCGTCATTGGCGGGGGCGGGCTGGGCGACCTGGCTTTGCGGTTCGGGTATCAACGCTACCAGACCGACGTGATGGTGGTTACCGTGGTCGTCCTTGTCGTGATGGTTCAACTATTGCAAGTGTTTGGCGACAGGCTCGTCGCCCGACTTAATCGTAAGTAATTTCTCAGGAGACTCTGCCATGTTGTTTAAAAAATTTGCGCCGGTGTTGGCCGTATCGATCGCTGCGCTGTTATCGGGCGTTGCTCACGCAGAAAGGCTTAGCATTGCCGCGACCCCTGTGCCGCACGCCGAGCTGCTCGAACTGGTCAAGCCCGTCTTGGCAAAAGAGGGTGTTGAGCTGGATATCAAAGTGTTCACCGATTATGTCCAGCCTAACGCCCAAGTGGCCGATGGCCATATCGACGCCAACTTCTTTCAACACAAGCCGTACATGGACTCGTTCAATAAAGAACACAAGTCCGGCCTGGTTTCCGTGGGATTGGTCCATGTCGAGCCGTTCGGCGCCTATTCCCAGAAAATCAAGGACATCAAGGATTTGAAAAAGGGAGCGCTCATCGCACTGCCGAACGACCCTTCCAACGGCGCGCGTGCCTTGCTGCTCTTGCAAAAGGAAGGCCTCATCAAGCTGAAGGATCCCGCCAACATCCTGGCTACCTCCCGCGATATCGTCGAGAATCCCAAGGAGTTGAAGTTCCGCGAACTCGAGGCGGCTACCTTGCCGCGCATCCTGCCCGATGTCGACTTGGCTTTGATCAATACCAATTACGCCTTGGAAGCCGGGCTTAATCCAGTCAAGGACGCCTTGTTCATCGAGGGCGCCGATTCGCCGTATGCCAATCTTGTCGCCACCGTCGAAGCAAAGAAAGATGCACCCGCCATCGCCAAGCTCATCAAGGCGCTGAACAGCGAAGAAACGAAAGCGTTCATTTTGAAGCAGTACAAGGGCGCCATCGTCCCCGCTTTCTAGCGCTTTTGCGGCAGGCGGCTTTCGGTTACCATTGGTTTTCCAGTCGGCAACCACAAGTCGCCGCCGCACGTAACGGTTCATATCCGAATGGTCGCTCCAAACTCAAGGAGGCTACATGCTTACAAAAACGATTAAAACCGCACTGGCGGGATTAGCCCTGGCCCTGGCAATACCGGCCGGCAGCGCACTGGCGCAAGAAAAAGAGCTTCTGGTTGCAACCGATACCGCCTTCGTTCCTTTCGAGTTCCGCGAAAACGGGAAGTACACCGGCTTCGACATCGAGCTGTGGGAAGCCATTGCCAAGGAAGCAGGCCTTAAATATAGCCTGCGCCCCATGGATTTCAACGGCATCATCCCGGGCCTCCAAACGCGCAATGTAGACGTCGCACTGGCCGGCATCACCATTCGCGACGATCGCAAGAAGGTGATCGACTTCTCCGATCCCTATTACGAAAGCGGCCTCGCCATACTCGTCGATACCAACAATACGGACATCAAGACGGCAAAAGACCTTGAAGGCAAGCTGGTGGCGGTCAAGATCGGGACGGCCACGGTCGACTACCTGAAGACCAACGTGCCGAAAGCCAAGCTGAAGCTGTTCCCCAATATCGACAATGCCTTTCTTGAACTTGCCACTGGCCGCGTCGAAGCCGTGGTGCACGATACGCCCAACTTGCAGTACTTTGCCAAGACGGGCGGCAAGGGCAAGGTCAAGGTGGTTGGCTCGCTCAAAAGCGGCGACTTCTACGGCATTGCATTCCCGAAGGGCAGTGAACTGGTCCCTGTCGTGAACAAAGCGCTAAAGACACTGCAGGCCAACGGCCAGTACGACACGTTGTACACGAAGTGGTTCGGGGAGAAAGCGGCCCTCGTCCAGTAATACAAAGACAGGCGTTTCCGACGGCGATCAGGTGTACGCACTCGATCGCCGTTTTCTTTTGATAGCCCGCGCACCCCAGGTCGACGGGAACTCATTTACAAGGCAATCAACGTGACGTTTGAATGGTCTGCCATCTGGGACGCATTGCCCAGCCTCCTCGAAGGCACAAAAATGACGATCATGATCACACTGCTGGGTTTAATCGGCGGAACGATCATCGGCTTCTTGTCGGGAATCGTCACGACTTACGTAAGAGTGTTGGTCACCTGGAGAACGACATCGATCGCACTGGCGTCTGTCGTCGTGCTGGTTCTTCTTGCGCGCTTAGCGTCATGGCTGGGCGCCACCTTGCTGGCCGGCGTGCCCGATTGGGCATGGCTGGTGCTCCAGGCCGCCGTGATCCTGGCCGTGCTGTGGCGCTTCGCCGCGTACATTCCGGTAGCGCTCTCGTTCCTGGCACAGCTTTATATCTTGCTAATACGGGGCACGCCTATTGTCGTGCAGGTTATGTTCATTTACTTTGCGCTCCCGCTTATCTTCGGATGGCGCATCGATGCGGTGCTTGCCGCCATATTCACACTGGTGATCAACTCCGGCGCGTATATCGCCGAAATCGTACGCGGGGCCTTGCTGTCGGTGCCGAAGGGGTTGAAAGAAGCGGGGCAGGCCATGGGATTGCCGTTCTACAAGATATTGGCTTACATCATCGGGCCTGTCGCCCTGCGCCGCATGATACCGGCCATGGGCAACCAATGCATCATCAGCCTCAAGGATTCATCGCTTTTCATTGTGATCGGTGTCGCGGAACTGACGCGCCAAGGGCAGGAAATCATTGCAAGCAACTTTCGTTCGGTCGAAATATGGGGTGCGGTCGCAGTGATCTACCTGATACTCACAGGCCTCATCGCGCTTACGCTGAAATTTGTCGAGCACAGGACGCAAATCGTATGACTATTGTCGAATTCAAGAATGTTGTGAAACAGTTCGGGAATAACACTGTCCTCGATGGCATTGACCTAACCATCAATAAAGGTGAAGTTGTCGTCGTCGTGGGCCCCTCGGGCTCAGGGAAGTCCACGCTGCTACGCTGCATCAATGTACTGGAATCCATACAAGGCGGCGATATTGTTGTCAACGGACTAAGCGTGCTGGGCAGCCCCGCGCAAGTGCGCGAACTGCGTCGCGAAGCCGGGATGGTTTTCCAGCAGTTCAATCTTTTTCCGCAGCTCACTGCCCTGGAAAACGTGATGTTCGGACCCATGCACACCCGTGGAACCAAGCGCAAGAAGGCGCGCGAAGAAGGCATCGCCTTGCTCGCCAAGGTGGGCCTGGCCGAGAAAATCAATAATTATCCGGGCGAATTGTC
Source organism: Candidimonas sp. (assembly GCA_035515055.1). GTDB lineage: Bacteria > Pseudomonadota > Gammaproteobacteria > Burkholderiales > Burkholderiaceae_B > Pollutimonas. The sequence goes on along the minus strand of DATJBV010000060.1, from coordinate 1,465 downwards.
GGGCGGGCAGCAGCAACGCGTGGCCATTGCCAGAGCGCTGGCGATTCGTCCGCAGTTGATGTTGTTCGATGAGCCGACTTCCGCGCTAGATCCCGAACTGCGCCATGAAGTCCTTAAAGTCATGCAGGACGTGGCCGAAGGCGGCATGACCATGGTGGTCGTTACCCACGAAATGGAATTCGCCCGCAAGGTGGGTAGCCGCCTGATATTCATTGACCAGGGGAAAATCGCCGAGGACGGACCGCCCGAACAATTGCTAAGCAACCCGCCCACGCAACGTTTGAAAGACTTTTTGCAGCACGTGTCCTAGGCAGACGTTAACGCGCCACGCGCAAGGTTCGTGTCGCGCTCGGTTGCTTGTTCCCGGCCTTGGTGATTTTTACGGTAACCTGGCGAGCCGTGAAGCCTTCAGGCAAGGGCGCGGCGCCATGCACATGGGCATATTGCTCCAGCTCTATGGTGAACGGCGGCACATCCAGGTTGGCCGACTTGCCCGAGCCATAGCGGCCATTGACGACAAGTTCCACCTCGCCCGAAAAAACCTCTGTCTTGCCTTCGTCCTGCATAACCAATATCTGGTAATCGAGCTGACCCGCTTCATTCTTGAACGACGCGGCGCGGATGCCTGGCGATGTGCCTCGGGGGTCGGCTGGCATGGCGTCCGCGAATAACTGCAAGTCGGCAGTCAGCTTGCTTACTTGTTCTTTCAAACCCTTGACTTCCGCGGTCTGGGTATCAAGACCGGAACGCGTTTCCTTCAAGTCGCGCGTTTGCTGACCCAGTTGCGACTGTAGGCGCTGCTTGTCCATGTTGGCGCTGTTCAGGTCGTAGTGCAATTGCTCGGACTGTTCGACTGTCAAACGCGTGGGCCCGTAGCTTTTCTGAAGGAACAACAGACCGCCCGCGCCGAGCACCACACCGCTTAACATCAACACCAGCCATCGGGGTACGCGACGAGTGTGACGAGTGGTGCCGTACGCCGTGGGTTTAAAGACGCGGCGTTTAGATGATCCGAACATGGGTATTATTTCCTGTATAGCTTGACGACCGAATCGACGTGAGCATTCGGTGTAGAAAGCCCTAAAGGATAAACGCAATTGTGGGCGGGTATCCTGGAAAGCGAACCTTGGTTTCGCTTTGAAATGCCTGGATACTCAACTTTAGGGCTGAACGGTAGTGTAACTGGCGGAAGGCGGTATCGCCAGTCGATATTCTTTCCAATAGCCGCATGCATGGCCGGTTTGCGGGCTGGGGGTGGTTTTGTTCTGGTCTTGTCGTTGGTATATGAACCGGCGCTTGTTTTGGGCGTGTCTCGTCGTTGGTATATGAACCGGCGCCGGTGACGGGGGCTGGGTGGGTTCAGACGTTCGCGGTCAAGGCGTTGCCTTGACTTCCCGCGTGGCTGGCCGTTTTCGGGCGGTGGCAGAACTCGTGGGATGGATGATCCCCCGGATCATCCATAAGC
>DATJBV010000059.1:0-1750 GCA_035515055.1 Candidimonas sp. | reverse complement strand
ACTTGCGACACATAGGCGGGGGCGTTAGGTACGCTGGCTGAAAAGCCCACGCGCTGGAGCGCCGCCAGATCGATGATGTCGTCGCCCATGTAGCCGACTTCGCTCAGATCGCAGCCTTGCTCTTGCGCCAAGGCAGTGATGGCTTGCACTTTGTCGCGTACGCCTTGCTGCACCAGGTCGATGCCCAGTTCGGCTGCGCGGCGCGCCAGAATGGGGCCCTCGCGGCCGGTAATCAAGGCGACGGTAATGCCGCTTTCGCGCATCAGGCGCAGGCCGTGGCCATCGAGCGCGTTAAAACACTTGAGTTGTTCGCCGTGTTCGCCATACCAAAGGCAGCCGTCGGTCAGCACGCCGTCGACGTCAAAGGCCATGACGCGTACCTTGCGTGCCCGTTCAATGACGGCGGGTGCGATTTTTGCCAGGATAAGGGCTTCGGCAGGATGGGAGATGCTGGGAAGGTGCATAGTGGGTAGGATGTTCTTAGATGACCTTGGCGGCAAGCAGGTCGTGCATATGTAAAGCACCTAATAATAGCCCGGTATCGTCCACCACGAGCATCTGGTTGAGCCGGCCAGCATCCATCAGCGTGGCGGCCTCTATGGCGAGGGCGCCAGGCGATACGGTTTTGGGGTGGCGGCTCATGCCGTCGGCCACCGTAAAGGGCCGGATGTCGCCATGCTTTGCGATCAGGCGGCGCAGGTCGCCATCGGTAAATATGCCGATGGGCAGTCGTTGCTCATCGAGCACGATGGTCATGCCCATGCCTTTGGCGGACATTTCCACCAGGGCCTCGGGAACGGGAGTGGTTGCCGCCACGATGGGCAGGGCATCGCCTTGGCGCATGACATCGCGTACGAAGGTCAGGAGGCGGCGCCCAAGTGCACCGCCTGGATGCGAACGTGCAAAGTCTTCGCGGCTGAAGCCGCGCGCTTCCAGGCAGGCGACCGCCAGGGCATCGCCCAATACCAGGGCTGCCGTTGTGCTGGCGGTGGGGGCCAGGTTCAAGGGGCAGGCTTCTTGTTCGACGTGGGCGTTCAGGTGCAGGTCGGCATTGCGGGCCAGTTCCGACTGGGGGTGGCCGGTAATCGAAATCAGGCGTGCGCCCATGCGTTTGGCGACCGACAGGATGGTGATCAGTTCGTGAGCCGCGCCCGAATAGGAAATAGCCAGAACAATATCTTGCCGGGTCAACATACCCAGGTCGCCGTGTATGGCTTCGGCGCCGTGCATGAAAAACGCCGGTGTCCCAGTAGATGCCAGCGTAGCGGCGATTTTTTTGGCGATATGGCCGGATTTGCCTATACCGGTAACAACCACCCGACCCTGGCAGCCCAGCAGCATGGCTACGGCGTGTTCGAACGAGTCGTCCAGGCTGGCGTCCAGCGCCTGCAATGCGGCGATTTCGGTCTTGAATGTGCGGTGCGCAGAAGCGAGCGTTTCGCCGGCAAGGACGGTAGGCGCTTGCCGGTTTTCTGTCATTTCGGAGGTGAGTGTCTTTTCCATATGGTGATTTTAAACGCACAATGGTTTTGTGGTTAATTTGTAACTGCGCTGATTGAGTAACGCGGCTTGGCGGTGGGCCGCGTATAGTTATGAGTTGGCTGAATTGGCGGTTGTCCGCAACGCTGCGGGCTTGTTCAGGCCATTCTTTTTTGTTTTTCTCAGTTTTGGCGATTTACATGCACATTGATCCTGCCGACTACGTTCGCAATACGATTCGTAGCGTTCCCGATTGGCCCAAGCCAGGTGT
>DATJBV010000058.1:0-3919 GCA_035515055.1 Candidimonas sp. | reverse complement strand
GAGCAAGCGCCAATGCCCGCGCGTCGTCGCCCCTGGATAGGGCAATAGATACGGCCAGCCCCGCCATCTCCGGCGAATCGCGGCCACCGGCCCTGGCCTTGTCCAGCGCTTCGCCAGCCTGCTGTATCTCGTTCTTTTGCCAGGCGGCATAGGCCAGGCCATACCATGCCGCCGACTGCTCGACACCTGTAGTCTTGTTCGCATCAAGACGAAGCTTGTCGGCCGCGTTCCGTTGCGAGGCGCTGTCGCGGGACTGAAGCACGCGCAGCTTGGCTCGGATGTACCAGAAAGAGTCACTGTCCTGCCCATGTGCGGACGGGACTTTATCGAGACGATTCTCAATGTCGGCCGTGCGCTGTACCGACAGCGGATGCGTGCTGGTGTACCCGCCGCCGCCCATTCCCTCATTCAAGCGCGATGCGTTCGTCAGGCGATCGAACATGCGGACCATGCCGCGCGGATCGAAGCCCGTCTTGCGCATCATGTCGAACCCGGCGCGATCGGCCTCTTGTTCCGCTTGACGCGAAAAGCCAAGCTGGCGATCGACCGCCGCGGCCTGGCCGAAGGCAGCCACACCCATGGCAAGGTCGCCGCTGCCCGAAAGCGCGGCGAGCAAGGCGCCCGCCAGGGCGGCCAACATAACGTGATTGCTCTGGGAGCGCTGGGTCATGCCGCGCGCGATATGGCGCTGGACGACGTGGCCAATTTCATGCGCCACCACAGAGGCAAGTTCGGATTCACTTTGCGACGCGACCACCAGGCCGCTATTGACACCGATATAGCCGCCCGGTAACGCGAATGCATTGATTTGCGGATCGCGCACAGCAAACACAGTGATACGCTGGGGCGTTCCCGCCGGCGATTGCGTTACCAGCTTGCGCCCCATCGCCGTCAGGTACTGGCTGACATCGGGATCCGCGATATACGTGATGTCTCGGCGGCCCTGTTCCATGATGGCATCGCCTAACGTGCGCTCGAGAGACGGCGACAGTTCCACCGCCGAGGCCGAGCCCATGCTGGGCAAACCGACTGGCTGCCCCAGCGCCGGGGTGATCGACGTGGCCATTATTGCAAGCGACAGGCTGACACATACGGCGCGTACGCCCCGGATTGCCTGGATGGGGGATCGAGCGGAACGCGCAGCTGTCATGGGGCAGGCACCAGGAAATCAGGGAATTGGTGAGGCGAGCCGTTGCCTGGCTCGTTGAACGTCCTGCTTATTGGGGAGGCGGTTCTTGGCAGAGAGACGCATTAACGTAGCAAGAGCAAACAGCAATCCGAAGACTTCGACGAACCCCGCCAATACCCACATGGTCAGGCCGCCGATAGCTTGATCCATGACGGCGGTCATGCCCGGAATAGCGCGCCCGCAGAGGTCGAATATGGGGTAGAGGTCGTACTCGGTAAACGTAATGATGGCGCCCACGACCATCTGGGGCACCATCGTGATTACCGGCGACAGGATCCGGCCGCCCGGGGACAAGACCGCCGGAGGACTGGGACGGCGGTCGAGGATGAGGTTCCAGTACATGAAGCCGCTGATGACGACGGACCAATTCATGAACCGATATAGGCGCCAGTCCAGCATGGAGTAGAACTGCACGGTCGGCACAAGAAACCCCAACACCAGGACGACGAACAGGAAAGGCACGAAGATCTTGTTGGTGAGTACGGCGATAAGCGCACGTCCGACCCGGCTGAGCCGGAAGTCGCGCAAGCGCAACCGCCACGACATGGGCAGGCCGGCACGCATGACCTGTCCGGGATAAGCCCCCATGATCAGTAGCGGGCCAAGGTGGTGCAGCACCAAATGCTGGAAACGGTGGATGAAGAACATCCGTTCAGCGTAGTAGTCGATGCGCGTATGCATCGACAGGTAAAGCAATACCACGCCCGTCCAGAAAAACAGTTGGCGAACCCACGTGACGCGATGAACACGCGTACCGCGCACGAACAGCCAGCCGCCCACGAAGAATGCCAGCAATAAGCTGGGCGAGAGTTCCCAGGGGGTAAGCCATTCGATGATATTCATGGGTGTATGAAGACTGCGGTTACGCCGACTCCGCTAGTTTAAGGCAATATGGCGGCGGTCGCCCCACTGAACCTTATGGACGCCGGGCAGATTGCTTAGCTGGCGTGCCTGCGACATGAGCACCGGACGAAGCTCCGGCGGACATGCGACTGTCACGCAGGCCAGCGCCATATTGTCTTGCTTGGCATGGTCAACCAACAGCGTCGACACCTTGAGGCCGGCCGCTTCGAAATCGAGATAAATCTGCTTGCGAAGGTCAGCCAACATATGGCTGGGACAAACAACGGTCAGGCGCGAAACGGCACTGGCAACACGAACCGGCGCCGCATGGACGCCGGCGCGGCGAAGGAATAGGTTAAAAAGGCGCATGGAACACCCCCATTGCATGACTGCGCCGCGGAAACGGCGCCACCGGCGGCAGACGCCACGGGCGTTACATTGATGACTGACGGGGAGTTCGAATACGCAAGGGTATTCCTGTAACTGCCACGCCTCTGATAAGACCAGGGCGTGGGTAGCTGTGCTGCGTGAGCTGCCTATACGCGCCTGGTGATGCAAGCGTCGATGCAAGATCGACTATTACTTTCGCCGGGGTCGGGATTCACCGCACAGCTCCTATAAATTGAAGACTTCGTATTGTACCTTTGGGTGGCATAAGGGACAACCCCTAGTTTGCGCTGCTGGGCGTGCTTGTGACGTTATCGTTTTCGGTTGTCTGTTCTTTCTATAAGCCGGCGCCGGTGGCGGGGGCTGGGTGGACTCAGATGGTCGCGGTCAAGGCGTTGCCTTGACTTCCCGCGCGCCGCACGGCGCTTGAGGCGGCTGCGGAACTTGCGAGAACGGGCAGCCACTGGCTGCCCGTAAGCGCCTCGCGCGAACACGCCGCAGCCTTGCATCCTCAAGCGCCGCACGCCACGCGGCGCGTCCATACCTGTCGCCCACCCAGCCCCCGCCACCGACGCCTTTCATTGTGATTCAGGGACGATGCACGTACCAGCGCTGGTGGGGGGTTGGATGTGGCACCTAATGGACGGTCAGTGCGTGCCAACCCCCATCAACGCCACGCGACACGCCAATCAACGCCAGCGGCAGCCGAAAGCGCAAGCCGCCAGCCTAAAGACCTCATACCGGATTGATACCGATGCCCACGAGGGCCCGGCAGGCGGGCCTGAGTGGGCGAGCGCATGCCGCTTCTTCTTCAATCAATCAGCATGGTGCAAGAAGGCCAAGCACGCTGACCGTCCCCACGTCGGGTCAACACAACCCAACGCAGGCGCGGGGGCAAGGCATGGGGACGGCCGGACTTCGACGCCGCAGCGAGCCGTACGCGAACGGAGCCCGCATGGGCGAAGGAGCAAGGCAAAGCGGGCGAGGCGCGCGGGGCGCCGAGCAGGCCGAGGGGCCGGCCGTCACCATGCCTTGCCCCCGCGACGTGTAAACAGAAAGGCCCGCAACGTGCAAGAGCCGCCGCTTCTTAGGCCTTGAAGTACATGCCCACAAACAGCACGAATGCCGCATAAAAAGCGCTGACCCCTGCCAGCGATCGCACCTGCATCGCATTGCGCCGGAATTGCAGCCATAGAAGCGCGATCGTCAGCATGGTAAGGCCGCCCGCCACGAGCAGCGGCGTGTCCAGCAGCCAGGGCGTCATGAAGATGGCCATGGCGCTTGGGATGGTGGCCTGGATCATCATCGAGCCGGATATATTGGCAAGGGCCAACCGCTCTTTCCCCTGCCTTGCCCAAATGACGGCGTTCATGATTTCCGGCAGTTCGGTCGCGATCGGCGCGAGCAGTAGCGCGGCGATATGCGGGGCAAGGCCCGCCCAGGACCCGATGGTTTCGATTTGCTGAACAAAAATATGCGAGGCGAAACCTATGACAGCCA
>DATJBV010000057.1:0-5619 GCA_035515055.1 Candidimonas sp. | reverse complement strand
ATCGAGACTGGCCAACGCGTCGAATCGGAAAGAGCCCCGTTTCTGGGCCAATACCGACATCAGGATGTTCTGGCGTACCGTTAGCGCGTCGAAGAGCTCGTTGACCTGATAGCTCTTGCTCATGCCCATCTGGCACACCTGCGTCACGCCGATGCCCGTAATGTTCTGGCCGCGCATGAAGACCTCGCCCGACGTGGGAATGATCTCGCCAGCCAGCATCTTGAAGAACGTGGACTTGCCTGCGCCATTGGGTCCGATGAGGCCGCGAAGCTCGCCCTCTTCAATGGAGATCGATACGCCCTTGACTGCCTTCAAGCCGCCGTAGTGCTTGGCGATGTTGTCGGCTCGCAGCACCGGCGTGCCCTTGGGCGCCGCCACGATGTCCCGCATGACAAGTTGCGCGCCGCTTTTCCGCACATGCGTTTGGTCGTGATCGACATCTTGCATTGCGCGCGTCAGGCGGTTTGTCATGCGTTTATTGCGCCAGGCAATGTATTCCCCGCAAATGCCGCGCCGGAAAACGGTGACCAGGACAACGAAGATCACGCCGAGGATCAGGCGCCAGTACGGGCCGACCGATTCCACGAACTGCAGGACTTCGTACAGGTATAGCCAGATCAATGCGCCCAATAGCGGTCCGAACAACGTGCCTGATCCGCCCATGACGGTCTGGATGACCAGTTCAGCCGATGTATGCAAGTTGAACGCGTCCGGCGGCATATAACCCTGGAACAGGCCGAGCAGGCCGCCCGCTACGCCGCCATAGGCCGCCGCAACAACAAATACCGCCAGCTTGTAGCGTTGGATCTTGTGGCCAACGGCCATGGCGCGGGTCGGATTGCCGCGAATGGCGGTAAGTACGACACCGAAGGGAGACAGCGAAATGCGCCGGGCAATAATGAAGCCGATGAAGAACATGCAGGCAAGAAAGGTGTACATCGGCCAGCCTGGCTGGATTACGAGGCTATAGAACCCGAAGTCGAGCACGGGTTCCGGAATGCCCGGTATGCCGTTTTCTCCGCCTGTCCATTCCCGCAAAGGCCCGAACTCGAGGAAGTAAATCATTTCCGCGAAGGCAAGCGTGCTCATGGCAAAGTAAATACCGCTACGGCGCAGGGTAAGGTAGCCAATGAGCAGACCCAGCACCGATGCCACCAGCATGGCCACTACCAGTGCGAGCAGCATGTTGGGAATGATGCCCGAGGTCAGCAAATAGGCGGTGACAAAACTGCCCGTACCGTAGAACGCCGCCTGTCCGAAGGACAAGAGGCCGGCATAGCCGAACAATAGGTCGAAACCCAGGCCGAACAGGCCCCAGATCAAGACGCGTCCGAGCAGGTCGGGGCCAGCGCCGATGAATGGCGCCGCGAATGGCGCGAGCATCAGGATAATGCCGGTAATGACCTCTACGCTATAACGGCGCCGCAACCGGCCCGCGCGTGGCGCGGCCGATGAGGCCTGCTGGTTCGAAGGCGCTGTGCCGGCATCGATGGCCGCTGAATTATCTGGCTGGTTCATGCCCTGCCCTCCACACCCAGAAGACCCTGGGGACGCAAAATAAGAACTAACGCCATGGCTGCAAACAGCATGACATCGGAATACACGGGATCGACGAGCGATGTAAGGCTAAGAATCTGCCCGGCGATCAGCCCGCCCAAAATGGCGCCGGGGAAGGATCCCACGCCGCCAATGACCACCACCACAAACGACTGGATCAGGATCCTGAAGCCCATGTCGGGGACGATGGAAACAATAGGCGCGTAGATCATGCCGGCAAATCCAGCGACGGCGGCGCCCACCCCGAACACAATGAGGAACGCGCGCTGGATATTGATGCCAAGCAGACGAACCATGAGTGCGTCTTCGATACCGGAGCGGATGATCAGGCCCAGGCTGGTGCGGTAGAGAACCAACCAGCAAAGCCCCAGCGCGCCTGTTGCAATACCGAGGATCTGGATGCGATACAAGGGGTACATGACAAACCCCATGTCGACCACACCCTCGCCCCAGGAGGGAACAGGCACACGCTGTCCGACACCACCGTAGATGGCGCGAATGATCTCCACCAGCACGATGCTGATGCCGAATGTGACCAGAATCTGATCTTCGACCGGGCGGTTGTAAAACCGTTTGATCAAGCCCCTTTCCATGATCAGGCCAACCACCATCGCTGCCAGCGCGCCGCCAGCGATACTAAGCACGAACGAGCCTGTGGTTGTGAACACGGAAAAACCGGCATAGGCGCCAACGACAAACAGTGCGCCATGCGCAAAGTTGATCACGCCGAGCGTGCCGTAGATTATGGTCAGACCGGCCGCAATGAGGGAGAGCAGTACCCCCAGTGCAAGGCCATTGAAAACTTGTGACAGGAATAGGCCCAGACTAGGCATACGAGTCCCCCTCTTTTTGGTAAAACGACCGAATCAAAAAGCCTTAAGCGGCAGGCGACATCTTGCAACCCGCATAACCGACAGGCGGCAGCGTTGTCACGCCATCGGCTACGGCAACCAGGTCGACCAGATCGTCCTTGTTCTTGATGTCGCCCGGCTTCTTGCCGCGAACCACGGCAAAGTTGGCAGCGCCGTCATGGTCCTCGGCTCGGAAGTAGACATCGCCGCCCATGGTGTGGGGACGTTTGTGGTTGACGCTATCTTCGAGCGCCTTGACCACTTCGGCGGGGTAGAAGGTACCGGCGCGTTCGATGGCGTCGGCCCACAGGAGCATGCTCATGTAGGCATTGTGTTCCGGATCGCGCGGCTTGCTTTTGTATTTGGCCTCGTATGCCTCGACGAAGTCTTTGGCAACCGGGTTCTTGTCGGCGACAGTCCACCAGAAATCCATGGTGCCGAACACGCCCTGCATGATTTCGGGGCCAACTTCTTCCAACATGTAGGCGGGCATGTAGGGCACGCACATTTTCATGTTTTTGAGCACGCCGAATTGGTGGGCTTGCTTGGCCGAGTTGACGGCGTCGGCGCCGTAGTCGAGGTTGATGAGGATATCGGCGCCGCTATTGGCGATATTCAGCAAGTAGGCGCTGTAGTCGGTTGCGCCCAGCGGGTGAATTTGAGGGGAATTGATGGTGGTCCAGCCCTGCGCTTCGGTGAATTCGCGCATGTGGTCGTGGATGGAGTGGCCGTAGTTGTAGTCAGGCACCAGGTAAATCGCCTTCATCTTCTTGCCGTATGCTTCGGCAAGCGGAGGTGCAATAGCCTTGGCGGCTGTGTACGCGTGGTGGCACAGGCGGAATCCGTAGCGACGGCAGTCCTTGCCTGTCGTGTCGCTGGAGCCGCTGATGATAGGAAAGTATATGGTCTTGGCACGTTCGCAGGTGTTTTGCAGGGCGATCGCGACCGAGCTGCTGACGCTGCCGGCCACCATCATTGCCTTGTCTTGGCGAATAAAGCGGGTAGCGGCCTGCACGGCGCTATTCGGCTTGGTTTCGGCATCGCCAACAACCAGGACCAACTTTTTACCAAGAATGCCTTTCTTTGTAAGGGGCGAGACTTTCTTGATGCGTTCGTCGCCATTGTTGATCAGTTCCGCCGCCAGCTCGAAGCCACGCCGCTGGCCTGCGCCTTCGGCAGAGTATGGCCCGGTCAGATCCAGCGTCAGGCCGGCAACGACCGTATCGCCTGCAACGCCTTCCGGGTAGTTGCCCAGTGCGGGGTAGTCTTTCTTCTGCGCGAACGCTGTTGTGCTTACCGCACCGGACGCGAGCAGACCACCTGCTACACCGGCGCTGGTTTTGAGGAAACCGCGACGTGCCGTGGAACCTGTGTCGTTAGTGTGTAGTTTTGTCTCTTTCACTGCTACTCTCCTTTGAGTATTGCTTTGACGTGAACCGCCTCGAGCTTCAGATGCCGAGCTACACCCGCCTTGGGACAAGACGGTTGCGGCATGGCTTCGGAAATTTGCTACGCAATGGTCTAGCGCCCTGCGTTAGCGTTGTTTTTTAGCTACTGTTTAGTTTTCTAATCAAGAACGAACGCCGCAATGTTTCAATTTGTTTTTGTTTGAGGCGCAATTCAGATTATCAAAAGTCAAATACGACCACTCATGCGAAACGGACATAAAGTATCGCGAGTTTGACTATTGAAATAAAACAGAGGGTAAACGTGGAGAGGAATTTCAGGCTTAAAATGGCGCTAAAAGCAGCTAACATGCGATACTTACTTGAGACTTACATTTCAAACAATGAATGCGGTAAAGATGGTCTCAGGAAAGAAGGCACACCGCCACAAGGCCTATGATTTCAATGGCTTAGGAAGTACGTGCACGTCATGCGACTCTTCCACATGGCGCACCCCGCAGACCTTTTCCAGCTCCGGAATCTTTGAGGCCTCAACAATCCCGGAAATGACGCCGACAGCGAACATTTGCCGTTCGACGACCAAACCTTTCGTTTCGCAGAGCGCGACTATTTCGGCGAAATGATCGGCCTTTATATCGTCCAGCAAGACGGAAACCGGGACCATTTTCATACGAAGTGTAACACTACAAAATGTCAAGGGGCTTGCACGATTCCGGCGCCCGCATCTCGCCGGGGCAACGCAAGCGGTTTGGCGGTTTCGGTAAGCAATTCTAGTAGGCGGCGGCCTCGCGCCTCGGGCCGAGACTGTGCAAACAATGCCGCAATTCCCGCCACGAACGGCGCAGCCATGCTGGTGCCGCTTATTGTATGGCGCATTTGCGGTGCGGGCCACGCGGACTGGATGGCAACGCCCGGCGCGGCAATATTTACTTCGCCGCCGTCATCGACCAGGCCCCCGCACGAAAATGGCGCTATTTTCAGGCGTTCGTCGATGGCGGCAACCGCCATTATGGACGGGCAGTTGGCGGGGTGGGACACAGGCGCGATCAGTGCCGGTCGTTCGCTATCGTTGCCGGCGGCCGCGATCATGATGGTTCCGGCAGCCAGTGCGCGCCGAGCGACTTCTTCAAACACGCGGGAATACGGCTGGCCTGGACGGACCGCGCTACCCAAGGACATGGAAATAATGTGGCACTGGTTTTCGATTGCCCAGTTGATGCCGTCCAGCACCTCGCCGTCGGCGCCCCCGCCTTCGTCGCCAAGCACCTTGCCAATATACATTTCAGCGTCGCCCGCGACGCCGTAACGGGGCGGCTGGCGCGGGTTGCCCGGCCCCATCGCAATTCCCGCGCAATGCGTGCCGTGGCCATTGCCGTCATGCGCGTCGGCGCCTTCAACGAAAGAGCGCGCGACGATGATGCGGTTTTCGAAATCAGGATGCTCGCGATCCAGGCCCGTATCGAGGATGGCCACGCGTATGCCGGCGCCCGTATATGGCGATGCCGCCGCGCCGGTGAGTTGCAGCCCCCATGTGGCAAGAGTTTCGTCCGCGACGACCACGTCGTTCGCGACATGCCGACTACGCTGCGTGCCTATGGCATGCACGCGTCGCTCGGGCTCGATGGCCAGGATATTTTGATCGTTCGCGCTTGCCGCCGCCTGGAGGCGTTGCCCGCCATCCAGGCCGCACTGCAGGACCGCCACGCCGATATGCTCGTACACAATGGCGCATTGGGCATCAAGGCGCACGCCTTGCCTCTTGGCCGCGTCGATATCACGCGATGCAATGACCTGGACATGCGCCT
>DATJBV010000056.1:0-3477 GCA_035515055.1 Candidimonas sp. | reverse complement strand
ACCAATAGCGGGGCCGAGGCCAACGAAGGCGCGATCAAGCTGGCGCGTAAATGGGGGCGCTTGCATCGCAAGGGCGCGTTCAAGATCATTACGTTCGACCATAGCTTCCATGGCCGCACGCTGGCGACTATGTCGGCGTCGGGTAAGCCGGGCTGGGATACGATTTTCGCTCCGCAAGTAGATGGTTTCCCCAAGGCCAACCTGAATGACCTGGATTCGGTGCGCGCGCTGATCGACGACCAGACAGTGGCGATCATGCTGGAGCCTGTGCAGGGCGAAGCCGGCGTTATTCCCGCTACCCGCGAATTCATGCAGGCTTTGCGCAAGCTGGCTGACGAAAAAGGTTTGTTGCTGATTGTTGACGAAGTACAAACCGGCATGGGCCGCACTGGCAAAATGTTTGCCTATGAACTATCGGGCGTCACACCCGACATCATGACGTTGGGCAAGGGTATAGGCGGTGGCGTGCCACTGGCGGCTTTGTGCGCGCGTGAAGCTGTTTCGTGTTTCGAGCACGGTGACCAGGGCGGTACGTATAACGGTAATCCGCTGATGACGGCAGCTGGCGTAGCCGTGTTCGACGCCTTGGCGGCTCCTGGCTTTATGGATGCGGTCAACGCCCGTGGCAAGCAGTTGTCTGAAGGCTTGTTGGCGTTGTCGGCCAAGTGGGGCATGAAGGGTGAGCGCGGCGAAGGCTTGCTGCGCGCCTTGTTGCTGGATCGCGACGATGGCGGCGCCATTGTCCAGGTGGCGCGCGACTGGGCGCCCGAAGGCATGCTGTTGAATGCCCCGCGCCCCAACCTGTTGCGCTTTATGCCAGCCTTGAACGTGACGGCCGACGAAATCGACCTGATGCTCAAGCGCCTGGACGAAGTCATTGCCAAAGTACGCGCTTAACAACTAACGCTGGTTGGCTTTGCGCCACAGGGCAAATTCATCCAGCGTGTTGGGGTCGGTTGCCGGGTAAAGACCTAGCACCGACCTGCCTTCCTGCACTTTTTCGGTCACGAAGTCTTCGAAGGCGGTCATTTCGAAGGCTTCCTGGGCGACCTCTTCAAGCAGATGCGTGGGAATGACCACCACGCCTTCTTCATCCCCAAAAATGATATCGCCGGGAAATACCGGGGCATCGCCGCAGCCTATTGGCACGTTGATGTCGATGGCCTGATGGTGGGTAAGATTGGTGGGCGGCGCCGGGTTGTGGTGGTAGGCCGGTATGGATAAGTTTCCGATTTCTGGCGAGTCGCGAAAACCGCCGTCGGTGACCACGCCGGCTACGCCTCGTAGCTGCAGGCGTGTTACCAGTATGCCGCCCGCTGATGCGGCCCTACCGTCTTTGCGGCTGTCGATGACGAAGACCGAGCCGGGCGGGCATTCTTCCACGGCTTTGCGCTGCGGGTGTTCCCTATCGCGAAAGACACTGAGTTGATTCAGGTCTTCCCGGGCAGGCATGTAGCGCAGCGTAAAGGCGGGGCCCATCATGCGTGTTTTCTTGCCTGGCCCGACAGGGTATACGCCCTGGATCAATTGATTCCTGAGGCCGCGCTTGAAAAGTGCGGTGGTGATCGTTGCAACACTGACTTGTTCAAGCTGCTGGCGTATGGCGGCGGTAAGAGCGGGCATGTGTGTTCCTAGAATATATCGGGTTCGCCAGCGGCTTTGCCGAAGCTGGTTTGCAAGAAATCGAAGTCGCAGCCCACATCGGCTTGCTGGATATGGCGGGTGAACATCCAGCCGTAGCCTCGCTCGTACCGCGGTTCGGGGGGCTGGTAGGCGGCGCGGCGCGCGGCGAGTTCTTCGTCAGATACTTCCAGGTGGATGGTGCGTGCGGCGACATCCACGGAGATGCTGTCGCCGGTCTTGACCAAGCCCAGCGGGCCGCCGATATAGGCTTCGGGCGCCACGTGCAGGACGCAAGCGCCGTAGCTGGTGCCGCTCATGCGGGCATCGGAAATACGCAGCATGTCGCGTACGCCTTGTTCGATCAGTTTTTGGGGAATGGGGATCATGCCCCATTCGGGCATGCCGGGGCCGCCTTGTGGGCCAACATTACGCAGGATCAGGACGTGGTCTGCGGTGACGTCGAGGTCGGCCCGATTGATATGGGCTTTCATGTCGGGATAGCTGTCGAAGACCAGCGCCTTGCCGGTGTGTTTCAACAGGCGCTTTTCGCAGGCGGCCGGTTTGATGACGCAGCCGTCGGGAGCAAGGTTCCCTTTTAATACGGCCAGCGATCCTTCCGCGTATATCGGGTTATCCAGGCTACGGATTACATCGTTGTTATAGACCTGGGCACCGGCCAGGTTTTCCCCCAGCGTTTTGCCGGTGACAGTCAGCGCATCAAGGTCCAGGTGTTCTTTCAGTTCCGACATCAGAGCGCGCAAGCCGCCGGCATAATAAAAATCTTCCATCAAGTACTTGTCGCCGCTGGGCCTGACGTTGGCAATGACAGGAATCTTGCGGCTGACGCGTTCGAAGTCGTCAAGGCTGATGTCGCAGCCCGCGCGTCTGGCCTGGGCAACGACATGAATGATGGCATTGGTGGAACAGCCCATGGCCATGGCTACTACGATGGCATTGCGGAATGCGGCTGTGGTTTGTACCTTGGCGGGAGTCAGGTCTTCCCAGATCATGTCGACGATGCGGCGCCCGGTTTCGGCGCACATGCGTATGTGGTTGGCGTCGGCTGCCGGAATCGAGGACGCCCCCGGTAGTGTCATGCCCAAGGCCTCGGCAATGGCTGTCATGGTGCTGGCCGTTCCCATGGTCATACAGTGCCCGTGGGATCGCGCAATACCGCCTTCTATGCCTAGCCATTGCACGGGGGTGATATTGCCTGCCCGGCGCTCGTCCCAGTACTTCCAGGCGTCGGAACCCGAGCCTAGCGTGTTGCCCTCCCAGTTGCCGCGCAGCATGGGGCCTGCGGGAACGTAGATCGCCGGTACGCCGGCGCTGGTGGCGCCCATCAGTAGGGCGGGTGTGGTTTTATCGCAGCCGCCCATCAATACGACGCCGTCAACAGGATGGCAGCGAATCAGTTCCTCGGTTTCCATAGCCAGCATATTGCGGTAAAGCATGGTCGAGGGTTTGACGTATTGCTCGGCCAGCGATTGCGCCGGCAGTTCCAGGGGGAAGCCGCCGGCCTGCAATACACCGCGCTTGATGTCTTCGACCCGCTGCTTGAAGTGAGCATGGCAGGGGTTGATATCGGACCACGTATTGATGATGGCGACAACCGGCTTGCCTGCCCAATCTTGCGGTCCGTAGCCCATTTGCATGATGCGCGAGCGGTGCCCGAAGCCGCGCAAATCGTCGGGCGCGAACCAGCGTGCGCTGCGTAAAGATTCCGGCGTTTTCATAGGTATCCTTTGATTGACTAGCTTTGCATGCCCCAGCGCCGCACCGTTTTCTTTTCGATAAGGCGGAAAACGAAGTTCTCAACGATGAGCCCGATGATGATGACGGTGAGCAGTCCGG
>DATJBV010000055.1:0-3289 GCA_035515055.1 Candidimonas sp. | reverse complement strand
TTGCAAGTAACGTTCAAGCGAGACGTCGGGGTCGTGCACATTAAGCAGTTGCAGGACCTCGCCCTCGGCAATGACGGTGGTCGCGGCCGACAATACCGACATGGCCGGCATGGAATTCGACTGGACCATCATTTCGAAGGAACGCGAGTACAAATAGTCGCCCACCAGGACGCTGGCGGCGTTGCCGAATACGGCATTGGCGGTGCTGCGCCCGCGCCGCATGTCGGATTCGTCGACCACGTCGTCGTGCAGCAAGGTAGCGGTATGGATGAACTCCACGACGGCTGCAAGCAAATGATGCTTGTCGCCTTGATACCCAAGGGCGTTGGCAACCATGAGCACCATGGCGGGGCGCATGCGCTTGCCGCCGGCGCCGACGATGTAGTCGCCTATTGTGCGTATCAAAACGACTTCTGAATCCAGGCGGGCGCGTATGACCGCATCGACACATTTCATGTCGTTGGTAATGGGGGCAATCAACTCGGTGAGGTTCAAGGCGCAATCCGGCGGTAAGTGGGGCTGTTCATTGATGTGTGCAATCAAGGCTGGATTATACGTGACGCTAATTACAGCCTGACATCGATCGGGAAATCCAAATTGGCGATAATGCGTGTTTACTTGCGAATTGTTCCTGGAGACATCTGTGACAGTCATTGACTTGAGCACGCTTATTAGCCGCGCCGAGCGCGTTCTCGCCCAACTTGAGGCATGGCTTCCGCCCGCCCCGCCCGATATCGACTGGTCCGCCCACGCCTATCGGTGGCGCAAGCGCGGCACCCGAGGCTGGCTCGATGCCGTCGCCCATATTTCCACCATTCATGCGCACGACTTGCAGCATATCGAACGTCAGAAAGACATCATCGACCGCAATACGCGGCATTTCCTGCATGGCAAGCCGGCCAACAACGTTCTCATGACGGGCGCGCGAGGCACCGGAAAGAGTTCCCTCGTCAAGGCCATGCTGGCCGCGTACGGCGAAGATGGCCTGCGCCTGATCGAAATCGACAAGGCCGACATGGGCGACCTGGGCGATATCGTCGATCTCGTCAGCGCGCGGCCCGAGCGCTTCATTATTTTTTGCGACGATCTTTCTTTCGAGGAAGGCGAGGCTGGCTACAAAGTCCTGAAGTCGGTACTGGACGGCTCTATCAGCGCCCCCGGCGACAATGTGCTTATTTACGCCACGTCGAACCGGCGCCATCTCATGCCGGAATACATGAGCGAAAACCTTAGCGCCCGCCACCAGGCCGACGGCGAAATCCATCCCGGCGAAACGGTGGAAGAAAAAATATCCCTTTCCGAGCGCTTCGGCCTCTGGTTGTCGTTTTATCCGTTCAAGCAAGACGACTACCTGGACATTGTCTATTACTGGCTCCAGGAACACGGGTGCTCACCCGCCGACGTGGACGGATCCCGCACGGAAGCGCTGCAGTGGGCACTGGAGCGCGGCTCGCGCTCCGGCCGCGTCGCCCGCCAATTTGCGCGAGACTGGGCCGCCCGCCATGTCTAAACCATTCATCGATGTTGCCGCCGGCCTGATCCTGCGGGCCGATGGATCCTTGCTTCTTGCCGACCGCCCGGCCGGCAAACCATGGTCTGGGTGGTGGGAATTGCCAGGCGGCAAGATCGAAGCGGGCGAAAGCGTGATGCAGGCCTTGTCGCGCGAGCTGAAAGAAGAACTGGACATAGACATCACTCACGCCAGTCCATGGGTGACGTTCACCCATGAATACCCCAGCAATATCGTGCGGCTGGCCTTCTGCAAAGTCACCGGATGGACGGGCGAGCCCACGGGCATGGAAGGCCAGCGCCTGGCCTGGATCGATCCGCATGGGCCATTGACGGTCGGCCCGGTGCTGCCCGCCACCGAGCCGCCGTTGCGCTGGCTGCGATTGCCCGATCGCTACCTGATTACGTCCATCGGCAACGCGCTTGGTCTGCCCTCGTTCCTGGACATCCTCACCCTGGCGCTGGAAAATGGGATCAAATTAGTACAGTATCGCGAACCCGCCTGGGATGACGAGCAGGCATTCCAGGATGTCCTGCGGGTGTGCCGCAGCTATGGCGCCCGCTGCCTCGTCAACAGCGGCCATCCGGCATCGTGGTGGCAACAGGCCGATGGCGTGCACCTGCGCGCGGCCGATGCAAAACAATATGCTTCCGACAAGCGCGCCGTTAATGATTATGGGCTCATCGGGGTATCGGCTCACACGTCCGACGACCTGGCCGCGGCGCGGCGCCTGAACGCCGACTTCGTCGTGCTGGGGCACGTGTTGAATACACCGTCGCATCCGCAATCCCCGGGCATGGGCTGGGACGCATTCATGGCCTTGGCCGAGCAGGCCGGCTTGCCCGTATTTGCCATAGGGGGGCAATCGGAAGGCACGCTGGAAACGGCCAAACAACATGGCGCGCACGGAATAGCCGGAATACGGCAGATTGCGCGTGCGCGGTAGCGGGTAATTTACTTTTGTGCGTCGCGCGCGGCTTTCTGGATGCTGTCGCCCACGCTCTGGATCTGCTCACCGGCGGCGCTCATGGTCTTGTCCAATTCCTTGCCGGCACGTTCGGCCGGGCCCTCCTTCTGGCAACCGCTCAGCGCCACTACCAACATCCCCACCGCCACGGCGGCTACCGTCTTGCTCTTAACCTTGATCATCAGTGCCTCTCAACATCGTTAACTACAAAACAGGTACGGCAACGCTTTATCATGAAGCGCCACACGCGCAACGATACACCAGGAGTTCACATGATCGTCAAAATCCGGCTCGACAAATGGCTATGGGCGGCGCGCTTCTACAAAACCCGCAGTCTGGCGGTGCAGGACATCGGGAAGGGCCGGGTACTTGTCAATCAACAACCGGCCAAACCGTCGCGCGACGTCGCCGTGGATGACCTCATCAGTATCCGCAAGGAAGACCCCGCCATCCACGTCCGCGTGCGCGCGCTAAGCAGTATCCGGGGTCCGGCGCCCACCGCCCGGCTCCTGTACGAAGAAACGCGTGAAAGCGTGGCCGCCCGCGAACACGCGGCGGAAATGCGGCGTCTTGCCCCCGAACCGGCACGCGACATTGAAGCTGGACGCCCCACCAAGCGCGACCGACGGCTGATCGACCTGCTGAAAAGATAAGCCAGCGGCCTCCGACTCTTTTTTATTAGGGACTACCCTTGATCTTTGTCAGATTGTTGACAATCTGACAATTGACAATATAGAGTAGGCTTATAAATAAAGATGGAGAGACAACATGCTGATTGTTTCGCTGCTCTTGAATGGCTTGGTGCTGGGATC
>DATJBV010000054.1:0-3043 GCA_035515055.1 Candidimonas sp. | reverse complement strand
AGCGTATTTGCTCTGTTTGCGCGCGCGTTTTAGCAGTCTGCGCCGAATAAGCCGGAACAGACCACGAACCAAAAACAGGCGCCAACAATGCCAACAACAGGGGAATTGAACGTTTCATTGAAGAGGACCACCGCCGCTGCGCCTGGATTAAAGCGTCAGATGGCAAAATTACACACTCAGAGTTAAGGATGTTATCACCCCCTTATGCCCGAACTACCAGAAGTTGAAACCACGCGTCGCGGAATAGCGACGATTATGCCGGGTCACGAACTAAAACGGTTCGTGGTTTACGAATCCCGCATGCGCTGGCCCGTGCCTGACGACCTTGGCCAGAAAATCAGCGGGCATGTCGTCTTGAGCTGCGAAAGACGCGGCAAATACCTGCTGATCAACTTCGCCCATGGAACGCAGATCATACATCTGGGCATGTCAGGTTCGCTACGCCGCGCGCCGCCCGACGAGCCGCGACGCAAACACGACCATGCCGAATGGATCTTTGACGATGCGCGTTTCCTGCTGCACGACCCGCGCCGTTTCGGCGCCATCCTATGGCATGACGCCGCAGATGGCCCTGTCGCCGATCATCCGCTGCTTGCCAAGCTGGGCATAGAGCCCTTCGACCCTTTATTCACGCCTGAATACCTGCATCGATACCTGCAGGGCAAGACCCTGGCGATCAAGCAGGCATTGCTGGCGGGCAATATTGTCGTTGGCGTAGGCAATATCTATGCATCGGAATCGCTTTTTCGGGCGCGGATCAACCCGCGTACGGCTGCCGGCACGATTTCCCTGGAACGTTGCCGCCGCCTGGCTACGGCCATACAGCAAACCCTGAGCGAAGCGCTGGAATCGGGCGGCAGCACACTGCGGGACTATGTCAACGCCACCGGCGAACCCGGCGCCTATTTTGATATTTATGCCGCTGTTTATGAAAGAGCCAACCGGCCCTGCAGCATTTGCTCCACCCCCATACGGCGTATCGTACAAGGGCAGCGAGCTACCTATTACTGCCCTAAATGCCAGCGGCGCTGACTTGCATTCGCTTATAACGAACTCATTGCATATAAACGAATTGTGGGATATATTTTTACCAACTACACGGAGACTCCACACTCATGAGCAAACAGTTCGCTTCACACGCCGACCTTGAAGACAAGGTCGTATCCTTCGAAAAACTTTCCGATAACGCCTACGCCTACACAGCGGAAGGCGACCCCAACTCGGGCATCATCATCGGCGACGACGCCGTCATGGTGATCGACACCCAGGCAACGCCCATCATGGCGCAAGACGTCATACGCCGCGTCAAGGAAGTCACCAACAAACCCATCAAATACATTCTGCTGTCCCACTACCATGCGGTTCGCGTACTGGGCGCCTCGGCCTACAACGCCCAGGAAATCATTGCCAGCCGAGACACCTACGACCTTATCGTAGAGCGCGGCGAGCAAGACAAAGCCAGCGAAATCGGCCGCTTCCCCCGCCTGTTTCGCAACGTCGAATCCGTCCCACCAGGCCTGACCTGGCCGACCATTACCTTCGACGGCGAAATGACGGTCAATCTGGGCAATCTTGAAGTCCAGATCATGCAGGTCGGGCGCGGCCATACCAAGGGCGACACCATTGCCTGGCTGCCCGAGCAACGCATCCTGTTTGCCGGCGACTTGGTCGAATACCAATCCACACCCTATGCGGGCGACTGCTACTTTCGCGAATGGCCGCAAACACTGGATACCCTGGCCGAATTCAACGCCGAAAAAATGGTGCCTGGCCGCGGTCCGGCCCTGAAGTCCGCCGATGAAGTCCGCAAAGGCCTGGCCGGAACGCGCGCTTTCCTGACGGATCTGTACTCTTGTGTAAACACCGGTGTTGCCGAAGGGAAAGATCTGAAAACGATATACCGCGAAACCTACGATTTCATGAAACCCCGTTATGCAGACTGGGTCATTTTTGACCATTGCATGCCGTTTGACGTATCGCGCGCCTACGACGAAGCCACCGGCTACGATGACCCGCGCATCTGGACAGACGAACGCGACATTGAAATGTGGAAACAGCTGGAAGGCTGATACAAGCCAGCCGGATCTGGCGCCGCTGGCGCGGATCCGGCACAAAAAAACAAAAATAACCAAGGAGCATCGGGGTGGGAGACATCAATTACCAAGCCCTCGAATTTGAGCACACGGCGCTGCCAGCCCAAGACTCGGGCCGGCACGCCATCGTTGTCGTCGGCGCCGGCCCGGTCGGGCTTAGCGCGGCACTGGACCTGGCCCGGCACGGGCAGCAAGTTATCGTCATCGACGACGACTACCGCCTATCGGCAGGTTCACGGGCAATATGCTTTGCCAAACGCACACTGGACATCTGGGACCGCCTTGGCGTTGGCGAGCGCATGGTGCAAAAAGGCGTTTCCTGGAATGTAGGCCGGGTTTACTTCAAAGACAAAGAAGTCTGGAACTTCGACCTGCTTCCCGAACACGGACATCATCGCCCCGCCTTCATCAACCTGCAACAATATTATTGCGAAGGCTATCTGTACGAACAGGCTGTCGCACACCCCAATATCGAGCTGCGCTGGAAGCATAAAGCCGTTGCGCTGGATGCGCACGACGACCACGTAACGCTTACCGTTGAAACACCCGACGGCCTATACACCATGGATGCCGACTGGCTGCTTGCCTGCGATGGCGCGCGCTCGCCCATACGAAAAATGATAGGCCAGGAAAGCCGCGGCCGTGTTTTTCGCGACCGTTTCCTTATCGCCGACATCAAGACACAGGCGGACTACCCGCACGAACGCTGGTTCTGGTTCGACCCGCCCTTCCATCCTAATCAATCGGTGTTGTTGCACAGCCAACCTGACAATGTCTGGCGCATCGACTTCCAGCTCGGCTGGGACGCCGACCCCGCCGAAGAAACCAAACCGGAAAAGGTCATACCGCGGATTCAGGCCTTGCTGGGTCCGGATGCGCAATTTGAACTCGAATGGGTCAGCATCTATACGTTTGCCTGTGAACGCATGGAGAAATTCCGGCACGGCCGC
>DATJBV010000053.1:0-53028 GCA_035515055.1 Candidimonas sp. | reverse complement strand
CGGAGCGACGAACTGCGGCGTGTCGCATCCCAGGGCCGCGACATACGCGTCGGCCCGTATGGTTTCGTACAGGCCGTCTGGGCCGATGATCTCGGCTCCCTGGATTCGGCCGTCGACAGAGATAAGCCTGCTAAGCCGCGTGGAGAAGCGGAACTCGACACCCGCCTGGCGCGCATGCTCGGCCAATGCCAGCGTAAAGAGGCTTACATCGCCGCTTTCGTCCTCGGGGGTGTAGTCGGCGCCTACGATGCGGTTGCGCGCATGACGCAGGGCCGGCTCCAGAATCACGGCTTCGTCCGGACTGACAATACGCCGGTCCACACCAAGGTCCCGCATGACGCCCGCCATTTTTTGAGAATGCTCGAATTCGATTGGATCGCAATAGAAATTAAGTATCCCGCGTTCCAGGTGATGGTATTGGATGCCCAGTTCGGCGCGCATTTGCTGCAGCGTGGAACGGCTGTATTCGGCCATTTTGACCATGGCGCGCACATTCGGCGCCAATCGCGACGGCAGGCATTCGCGCAGGAACATAAGGCCCCACCACCACTGCCGCGGGTCCAGCCTAGGGCGGAACACCAGGGGGGAATTGTCTTTGAGGAGCCAGCGCGCAAGCTTGAAGGGTGCTTGCGGATTCGCCCACGGTTCTGCGTAGGATACGGAAATCTGGCCGCCATTGGCGCGGCTGGTTTGCCGTGCCGGGCCGGTTTCCTGGTCGATAACGACAACTTCGTGACCTGCCTGGCTTAACCACCAGGCGGTGGAGGTCCCGATGATACCGCTACCCAGCACCGCTACTTTCATTGCTTATCGGCCTCGGTGGTGAAGGCGTCGGCAAAGAAGTCCTCTTCAAGCATACCCGCCAGATGGATGAAGTCTTTCCGGGCATGCTCGACCATGGCCGGCGCACCACAAGCATAAACCTGATGGCCGGACAAGTCCGGAATGTCTTGAAGCACCGCATGGTGCACGAAACCCGTGCGGCCGGTCCAGGCATCGTCTTCGTGCGCGTCGGAGATCACGGGAACATAGCGGAAGCCCGGATATGTCCGTGCCCATTCGGCGGCAAGTTCGTCCATATATAAGTCGGCCGGCCGGCGCCCGCCCCAGTACAAGACCGCTTGGCGAGGATTGCCCGCGACCATCATTTGTTCGACCATGGCCTTGATAGGAGCAAAGCCTGTACCGCTGGCCAGTAGCACAATGGGCTTGTCGCTGTCGTCGCGCAAGAAAAAGGAACCGAATGGCCCCTCGACGCGGAGAATTTCCCGCAGCTTCATCTGCGTCGCGCCGCTGCCGAAGACATGATCGGTAAACGCGCCGCCCGGCGTGTGCCGAATATGCAGTTCCACCAGGTTGTTTTCCGAGGGCGGCGTAGCCATGGAATAGCTGCGCCGCCTGCCATCCTTCAATATGAACTGGAGGTATTGGCCCGCGTAGAAACGAAATGGGTCGGTTGCCGGCAGTTGCAGTTTGATGACCATGACATCCGCGCCCCTGGGTTCCAGCTCCATGACACGCGCCGGCATTTTTCGGATTTGGATATCACTGGCCATGCGTATTTCGTGGGCTTCAATCAAGAGATCGGAGCTGGGCCTGGCCTGGCAAAAAAGGGTATAGCCCTGTTCTATTTCTTCGGCGGTGAGAATTTGCGCCGGGCTGTCCCCCGCGTCGAAGGCGCCCGACACTACCTTGCCTTTGCAAGTAGAGCAGGCGCCGTTGCGACAGCTGTAAGGCAACACGATGCCGGCGTCCAGCGCCGCATCGAGAACGGTTTGGCCGTCGGCAACGGTGAATTCGTGATTACTGGGTTGAACGGTGACTTTGAAGCTCATGACGCCTGCAAAAAAAGTAAAGTGAATATCGATATATTAAGACAACCGGACAGTCAGGCAGTCAATAGCACGGCTTGCTTGACTTTAACGTCCAAGGCCTTGCCTTTGCGAGCACGCTTGGCCATGTAGTCGCCCAGCGCATCCAAAGCCAGCGCCACCACCGTATCCTTATTGCGGTAAACGCCGCTGATTCTCAGCCCGGCGGGTCCGACGGGCACCCATTGCGCCACGTGGTCGCCCGCATCCAGGCCCATCAGGATGGTGCCGCGCCCGCCACCGGACAACGCCTTGAGCTGGGACAACTCGATGATCAGGAAGCGTCCCTTCCGCGACAACATGGCAAGGTGCAAATCGTCCGCGCGCAATGGGACGGGCTTCAACACAATGTCGCCCGTTTCGAGGGTCAGAAATTGCTTGCCGGCGCGTTGCCGTGTCGTGAGATCCTTGAGCGTCGTAATGAAACCATATCCGCTCTGCGTGCCAAGGACGTATTGCCGCCGCGGCGCGCCCGCGACCATATGCACAATATGCGTACCGCGCTCCACCTCCACCATGGATGTGATCGGCTGGCCGTCGCCTCGGGCGGGCGGCAAAGATGCCACGGGCACGGCGTATACCCTGCCGTTATCCGCGATAGCGACAAGATCGTCGGTGCTGCGGCACTCGATCGTATCGTACAAGCGGTCGCCGGCCTTGAACGAGAATTGCGCCACCTCGTGTCCGTGCCCCTGACGCGAACGCAGCCAGCCTTTCTCGGAAATGACGACGGTTACTGGTTCGTCGACGACGCGGTTTTCGAGCACTGCGCGCTCAGCGACCTTGATAAGCGTGCGTCTGTCATCGCCATACTGTTTGGCATCCGCCTCAATTTCCTTGATCATCAGCCGCTTGAATGCGGCGGGATTATTCAGCAGCTCCTGCAATACGGTCTGCTCCTCTTTCTGGCTGGCGAGTTCCTTCTCTATCTTGAAGCCTTCCAGCCTTGCCAATTGGCGCAGGCGCATTTCAAGTATGTCTTCAGCCTGGCGTTCGCTCAGACTGAACCGCTGCATCAACGCGGCACGCGGTTCATCGGCCTCGCGTATGGTCTGGATGACCTCGTCGACATTTAGGTAGACAACCATCCGGCCCTGGAGCACGTGGATGCGGTCGGTCACCTTATCCAGGCGGAATTGTGTACGCCGTGTAATCGTATGCGCGCGAAAGCCCAGCCAGTCGGTGAATACCTGCCGCAGCGAACGCTGGCCCGGCCTGCCATCGGTGCCGATGCAGACCAGATTGACGGGAACGCTGCCCTCCATGCTTGTCTGGGCCAGAAGGGTATTGACGAATTCGTCCCGATCGATACGGCTGCTTTTCGGCTCGAAGACCAGACGCACGGCCGCGTCCTTGCCGGACTCGTCGCGCACCGCGTCCAGCAGGCTCAACAACAAAGCCTTGGTTTGCTGCTGGTCGGCCGACAGCGCTTTCTTGCCGACCTTGATTTTCGGGTTGGTCCGATCCTCGATCTCTTCCAGTATCTTCTGTGAAGACGTTCCGGGCGGGATCTCGGTTATCACCAGCTGCCACTGGCCACGCGCCATCTCTTCGAACTTCCATCGGGCACGCGCCTTGATCGATCCCCTGCCGCTGCTATAAATATGTGCAATTTCAGCAGCCGGCGAGATAATCTGGCCTCCTCCGGCGAAATCGGGTCCGGGCACCAATTGATACAGTTCGTCATCGCCAAGCTTTGGATTTTTCAGCATGGCAACGCAGGCCTGCGCCACCTCGCGCAAATTGTGCGAGGGAATCTCCGTTGCCATGCCGACAGCAATGCCCGACGCGCCGTTAAGCAACATGACCGGAAGGCGGGCCGGCAACTGCAACGGTTCCTTCTGGCTTCCGTCGTAGTTGGGGATGAAGTCCACCGTGCCCTCGTCCAGCTCGTCCAGCAGAACCCGCGCAAATGGAGCGAGACGCGCTTCCGTATAGCGCATGGCTGCCGCGTTGTCGCCATCTCGCGACCCGAAATTGCCCTGCCCATCCACCAGCGGATAGCGCAGCATGAAATCCTGGGCCATGCGGACCATCGCGCCATAGGTTGCCTGATCGCCATGGGGATGATATTTCCCCAGTACATCGCCGACGACGCGGGCCGACTTGACCGGTTTGGTCGCGTGGCCCAGCCCCATGGCTTGCATGGCATACAGAATTCGGCGTTGAACGGGTTTCTGGCCATCGGTTACATCGGGCAATGCCCGTCCCCGCACGACCGAGACCGCATAGTCCAGGTACGCCTGCTCCGCATAGTGCGCCAGCGTGATCGCGTCGCCGTCCTGGTTGTCGTCAAACAGGTCTGTTTGTGTACTGTCCATTCTTATCTCGGTATGGGTTTAAACATCCACTTCGGCCAGATTGCCTTTTTCTTCCAGCCAGGTCCGCCGTTGCGCGGACTCGCCCTTGCCCATCAGCATGTCGAACATTTGCGTCGTAACGGCCGTGCCAAGGTCGCCACACGTCACGGGCATGAGTCGGCGCGTATCGGGATTCATGGTGGTGTCCCAGAGCTGCTCCGCGCTCATTTCGCCCAGGCCCTTGAAGCGGCTGATGCTCCAGGAGGATTCACGCACGCCTTCCTTGCGCAGCTTGTCCTGGACGGCCTCGAGCTCTCCCGTATCGAGGCAATAGACTTTGCGAGCCGGGCGCTTGCCGGAAGCTGGAACGTCCACCCGGAAAAGCGGAGGCCTTGCCACGTAGACGTGGCCCGCCTCCACGAGCCTGGGAAAATGCTTGAAGAACAACGTGAGCAGCAACACCTGAATATGCGAGCCGTCGACATCGGCATCGGACAAAATGCAGATACGTCCATAGCGCAGGGACGACAGATTCACGGTGTCGTCGGGTCCGTGGGGATCGACTCCGATGGCGACGGCAATGTCATGAATTTCGTTGTTGGCAAATAGCCGGTCTCGCTCAACCTCCCAGGAGTTGAGTACCTTGCCGCGCAGGGGCAGGACCGCCTGGAATTCCTTGTCCCTGCCCATCTTGGCGGATCCGCCGGCGGAGTCGCCCTCGACGAGAAAGACTTCGGTGCGCGATATATCGGTTGACTCGCAGTCGGTCAGCTTGCCGGGCAGTACGGCAACGCCCGAGCTTTTGCGTTTCTCGATTTTTTGCGATGACCGTGCCCTTACCTGGGCCTGCCGTATTGCCGCCTCGGCCAATTTTTTGCCGTACTCGACATTGGCATGCAGCCACAGGTCCAGTGCATTCTTGACGAACCCGCTGACCAGCCGGACGGCATCGCGGCTATTGAGCCGTTCTTTGATCTGACCTTGGAACTGCGGATCCAGGACTTTGGCCGAGAGCACAAAGCTGGCCCGGGCGAATACGTCTTCGGGCAGCAGCTTTACGCCTTTGGGCACTAAGCCGTGAAGTTCCGCAAATGACTTGACCGCGGTGAACAGGCCGTCGCGCAAGCCCGACTCGTGCGTGCCGCCGGCTGTCGTGGAAATGAGATTGACGTAGGACTCGCGCACCACCGGACCTTCGGCTGTCCACGCCACGACCCATTGAGCCCCTTCGCCTTGCGCAAACGTTTCATCGTCCGAGCCGGCATACTGTGCCCCCTCGAAGAGCGGAATGACTTTTTCCACGTCGCCCAGCGCCTCTTCGAGATAGCCGCGCAACCCCTCCTGGTACTGCCATTGCCGAGTCTCGCCGGTTTTCTCGATCGTCAGCGATACCGTGATACCGCTGAGCAGCACCGCCTTGCTGCGCAAGACGTGCACAAGCTCCGACACGGGTATGGCGGGGGCATCGAAATAAGCCGGATCGGGCCACGCCCTGACCCGTGTGCCCGTCTTGCGGCGCGCCGCTGGCTCCAGTTCTTTCAGCGGTTCGATTACATCGCCATTGCCGAAGACCATTTCATGCGTCATTCCGTCGCGCCATACACGCACTTCCAGACGCGTCGACAACGCATTGGTGACCGAGACGCCCACCCCGTGAAGTCCGCCTGAAAACGCGTAGGCGCCGCCCGCTTTCTTGTCGAACTTACCACCGGCGTGCAGCCGGGTGAACACCAGTTCGACCACGGGAGCGTGCTCTTCCGCGTGCAACCCGACGGGGATACCGCGTCCGTCGTCTTCGACCGACACGCTGCCGTCGGTGTGCAATGTCACCTTGATATGCTGGCCATACCCGGCCAATGCCTCGTCGGCGGCGTTGTCTATGACTTCCTGGATGATGTGCAGGGGGTTGTCCGTTCGGGTATACATGCCTGGCCGCTGGCGTACGGGCTCGAGCCCCTTCAGTACCCGGATAGATGCTTCATCGTAGCGTGGTGTAGCCAATTTATTCCCAAATATTCTGTGGCAAAAGCCGTATTTTACGAACTATGCGCCAGATGGCCCGACCGGGCATTGCCCCCATGGGGGAAACCATCGTGCG
Source organism: Candidimonas sp. (assembly GCA_035515055.1). Classification (GTDB taxonomy): domain Bacteria; phylum Pseudomonadota; class Gammaproteobacteria; order Burkholderiales; family Burkholderiaceae_B; genus Pollutimonas. The sequence goes on along the minus strand of DATJBV010000053.1, from coordinate 46,759 downwards.
CGCATAGGCTGAGAGTGGTATGCTTGTGAAAAATCCGGCCACAAGTCCGCTGCAGGCAACGAACAGAATACACCGTGTCGTAGTCTAGCCATCCTGTCTGCTTTCCAGTTTTCATATCTCTTCTACTTCTTTCTATCATGAACGAATCTATCAAACACGTCAGTGACGCCTCCTTCGAGGCCGACGTCCTGAACTCGGACGTTCCCGTTTTAGTCGACTATTGGGCCGCCTGGTGCGGCCCGTGCAAAATGATTGCACCCTTCCTCGACGAAGCGGCTACCCAGTACAAGGGCCGTGTTATCATCGCCAAGGTCAACGTCGACGAAAATCCCGAAACCGCCGCCAAGTTCGGCATTCGCGGCATTCCGACCCTCATGTTGTTCAAAGACGGCAAAGCGGCCGCCACGAAAGTAGGCGCCTTGTCCAAGTCGCAGCTCAACACCTTCCTCGACGAATCCCTGTAGACCTGTCTCTTTGCGCGCGGGCCTTCCTCGGGCTCGCCACCACTTTGCAAATACCCCCCCTCTCCTCACATGCACCTGACTGAATTAAAAGCGCAGCACGTTTCGAAACTTCTCGAAATGGCGGCTGACCTTGAAATAGAAAACGCCAGCCGTTTGCGAAAACAAGAATTGATGTTCGCCATCATGAAGCGCCACGCCAAGAAAGGCGAACAGATCTTCGGCGACGGCGTACTTGAAGTATTACCAGACGGATTTGGTTTTCTGCGCTCGCCCGAAACCTCGTACCTGGCCAGCACCGACGACATCTACATATCGCCTTCGCAAATCCGGCGTTTCAACCTGCATACGGGCGACTCCATCGAGGGCGAAGTGCGTACCCCCAAGGATGGCGAGCGCTATTTTGCCTTGGTCAAGGTGGACAAAGTCAACGGCATGCAGCCCGAGGCCATCAAACATCGCATCATGTTCGAGAACCTCACGCCGCTGCATCCGGACGAGGTCATGACGCTCGAGCGCGACATCAAGAGCGAAGAAAACGTCACCGGGCGCATTATGGATATCTTTGCGCCGGTCGGCAAAGGTCAGCGCGCGCTCATCGTGGCCAGCCCCAAATCGGGCAAGACGGTCATCATGCAGCACATGGCCCATGCCATCAGCGCCAACTATCCGGACGCAGTCATGATCGTGCTGCTGGTGGACGAACGGCCCGAGGAAGTTACCGAAATGCAGCGCACGGTGCGCGGCGAAGTCGTTGCCTCCACATTCGACGAGCCCGCCACGCGCCACGTACAAGTCGCGGAAATGGTCATCGAAAAGGCAAAACGCCTGGTCGAACTGAAAAAAGATGTGGTAATTCTGCTCGACTCCATCACCCGTTTGGCGCGCGCCTATAACACCGTGGTCCCCGCGTCGGGCAAAGTGCTTACCGGTGGTGTCGATGCCAACGCATTGCAGCGTCCCAAGCGCTTTTTCGGCGCGGCGCGAAATGTCGAAGAAGGCGGTTCGCTCACAATTATCGGCACGGCCCTGGTCGAGACCGGCAGCCGAATGGACGAAGTGATCTACGAAGAATTCAAAGGCACGGGCAACTCCGAAGTTCATCTTGAACGCCGCCTGGCGGAAAAGCGTGTTTATCCCGCAATCAATCTAAATAAATCGGGTACACGCCGCGAAGAGTTGCTGATCAAGCCCGAATTGCTGCAAAAAATCTGGGTGCTTCGCAAATTCATACACGACATGGACGAGATAGAGGCAATGGAGTTTATTCTGGACAAAATCCGGGCCACAAAAACAAACGCCGAATTCTTCGACATGATGAAAAAGTAAAACATGGAAATTCAATCAATTGACCACTTTCTTGCCGGGATAGAAGCCCGGGACCCACACCAACCGGAATTCATGCAGGCCGTCAAGGAAGTGATGAACAGCCTTTGGCCGTTCATCGAACAGAATCCGCAGTACGCCGATCATGGCCTGCTCGAGCGCCTGACCGAACCTGAACGCATCATTCAGTTCCGCATTTCCTGGGTTGACGATAGCGGCAAGGTGCAAACGAACCGCGGCTATCGCATCCAGCACAGCTCCAGCATCGGTCCCTTCAAGGGCGGCATGCGTTTTCACCCTTCGGTGAACCTCTCGATCCTCAAATTTCTGGCCTTCGAGCAAACCTTCAAGAACGCACTGACCACGCTGCCCATGGGCGGCGGGAAAGGCGGCTCCGACTTCGACCCCAAGGGCAAGTCCGACGGCGAGGTCATGCGCTTCTGCCAGGCACTCATCATCGAGCTGTATCGCCATCTCGGTTCCGACACCGACGTGCCCGCCGGCGATATCGGTGTAGGCGCGCGTGAAGTCGGCTTCATGACCGGCATGATGAAGAAGCTGTCGAATTCATCCAGCAGCGTATTCACCGGCAAGGGAATCAGCTTCGGTGGCAGCCTTATCCGCCCTGAAGCCACGGGTTACGGCACGGTCTACTTTGCGGAAGAAATGCTCAAACATGCCAACCAGTCGATCGAAGGCCTCACCGTGTCGGTCTCCGGTTCCGGCAATGTTGCGCAGTACGCCATTGAAAAATGCATGCAATTGGGTGCCAAAGTCATCACCGTGTCTGATTCGCACGGCGCGGTCATCGACAAAGCGGGGTTCACGCCCGAAAAGCTAGCGGCTCTAATCGAACTGAAAACGCAGCAACGCGGTCGGATCGAAGACTACGCCCGTGCATTCAAGCTGCCCTACGAGGCGGGAAAACGCCCATGGCACGTACCCGTCGACGTGGCACTGCCTTGCGCGACACAAAACGAACTCGAACTCGAAGATGCGCAGATGCTCATCAAGAACGGCGTACGTTGCGTGGCGGAAGGCGCCAACATGCCTACCAGTCTCGAGGCTGTCGATGCATTCCTGGAAGCGGGGATTCTATATGCGCCCGGAAAAGCCAGCAATGCCGGCGGCGTTGCGGTGTCCGGCCTGGAAATGAGCCAGAATGCCCAGCGCCTGCGGTGGACACGCGAGCAAGTCGATGCCAAGCTGCACGCAATCATGCGCGACATCCACCAGAACTGCGTTCGTTATGGCTCGGAAGGAAAGTCGGTGAATTACGTGAACGGGGCGAATATTGCCGGCTTTGTGAAAGTCGCAGACGCCATGTTGGCCCAAGGCGTGTACTAGCAATCTGGCGCACGCTTAAAAAACCGTACCGTAGCCATTACCGCTACGGTACGGTTTTTTGCATTCCAAGACCCGATTCGCTTGCTTGGGCCGGTGCGGCCTTGTCGGCGATCCGCGGTTCGCCCCATGTACCGCTGATTTGATATTCAGCCGTCATTGCCTTGGCCAGGGGCGCCTGCAGCAGCCACTGCGTCAAGAAGGCGCCAATACCCACGATGGGGTTGATGGCAATGCCTGCGGCAATGGCCGCACCGCTGACGTCGAGATTGGGAATGACAACCGCCTGCAGATCAAGTTTTTCGTTCAACAGGTTCACATCGCCGCCTAGGACTATGGTACCAATGGGCCCTATCACGCGATAGTCGCTGGTCCGCATGAAACCTCGCTGCAATACCAGCGTGCCGCGCAGATTGTCGTAGGGAAATCCCTCTTTGGATATACTGGCCGGATTGAAATCGAAACGCGCCAGGCGCTTGAGCGACTGCAGCGACAGTAACTCGAGCAGACGCGCCGAGTATGAACCCACGGTATTCAGCCGCCCTTTCTCCAGCTGAAACTCAATGTTGCCGATCAGATCCGCCTTACTGAATTCCCACGGCATATTGCGCCATTCCACCTTCCCGCGCACCGTGCCGCTGCCTTCCTTCATGAGATCTTTCATGCCCAATTGATCCAGGTAGGCGCCCAAATCCTGGATCTGCGCGGTCGCGTCCAAGCTTAGGCCGCGATCCGAACCGCTTAAGCGCCAGACGCCGGATCCCGTCAATTGCGCCGAGGGGCTGGTCAGCGCCAGTTCATCCAACCGCCATATCCGCCCCCGCGCCTGATTGACGCCCACCAACGACAAGGTACCGGCCTCGCGGCCGTATAGCCTGAAGTTCTTCACAAGCAGGTTGATGCCAGGGATGTCCAGATCGTCATCGATTTTGAAGTTGCTTTCACCCTCCCGGGTTGCCGGTTCGTCCGCGGCGCCCTGCGTTTTATCGCGACCTAGCGACAAGCGGTCGAAATGGGCATCGACCCTACCCGCCACCCTTCCTTTGGCCTCACGCCAGAATAGCGTGCCCGCCGTCTCCGACGAACTGATATCGACCCGCCAGCGCTCGGTTTCCGGCTGCCTTGCGGTAAAGGTGAGTTCGTTGAGCGTGAGGCCCAATACCTTGGCCTCGGTTGCCTGGACGCGTACTTGGCGTATGGGCGGCAGCAGCGTATCCGGCAACGATGCAGCGGTCTTCCCGGAAGATTGGGAAAATTCGGCAATTATTTCATCCCAATAGTCCATGTCGATAGCCGGATACCGAATATCGAGATTCATACCGCCCGGCACTATCTGAGCATCCTGATTCACGCCGATCGCCGCTGCATGGAAAAAAGCGCCACTCTTCTGCGCATTTCGACGCCGCAGCTCGGCCTTGATCTGCTTTCCCAGCGTGATATCGAGCGATGTATTTTTTTTGTCGGCACTGCGGCGCCATTCGACATGCAGCGGCACCTTTGTCTTGGCCGTCTTCCCGACCGGCGCCGGGAGGTCCAACGCCATGCCCTCCAACGCCGAGTCTGCCACCACTGAATAGGCATTGGCGGAACTGCGATGCAATACCGCCACGTACGGCGCGTTGCCGCGCAGCCGTTGCATACCTTGAAGATCGATATAGTCTTGTAGCGCGGCGGCGCTTGCCATGCCTTGCATTTTGAGGCCATTCGATTCGCCTCCGACGCCACCGGAAAATGCCACGGGGCCACCAAGAAAATCCGCATTCAACGATGTCGTGTCCAGGCCACTGGTAGTGAAATTGAGAGTTCCGGCAACGTTGGTAAACGGCGGCATGCCGGGAAATAGCCTCAGCGTGCCGCCGGAAAAGCGAATGGCGCCGTCGACCTCGGTGTCGTTCGCATTGTTCAAGGGGATGGTCAAGGCCAGCGGAACTTGCCAGACGCCGTCTCCGACCGTGTGGTCAAATACACCCCCCAGCATGCCGCCCAGGCGCGAATGCGTCATCAATGAAAGATAAGCCTGCGCATTGGCCGTCGTGTTGCCCGTTATGCTCAGTATGGATTCATTTTCCAGATCGGGAATGCGCGCCGTGACGTCAGCCAAGTCGATGGCCAGCTTGGCCGTCGGGTGCATGGCCGCCCTGTGGGAATTTATTTGCAAATCCGCGCGGTGCAGGCTCACAACCCCCTGCATATCGCTGATCCTGGGCCATCCTAGGGAATTTCCTTCGGCGGGCAGATAATCAATCACGCCGCCCGTCACGTTACCCGAAATTTTAAAATCCCCCTTGCCCGGATCCATCGCGAACGGAAAATGCGCGAGATCGCCATTCAGCAGCCAGACGGCATCGGTGATTTGACCGCCGACCAACGCTTCAGCCATCCATTCCCTCGCCTCTGCGTCGATCAGGGAGGGAAGGTAGGCATCGATGGCCGCTATCGACGCATGGGCGAACCGCCCGCGCACATCCGCTGTACCTGCCGCGCTGGATCCCGAGTTCTCCCAGCTTCCTTCCAAGCTCGCATCCATATCCGCATTTTGCACGCGCACGTGCCTAGCTTGCACTCGCAAACCATAGTCCAGTCCACTTTGCACGGTGCCCTGGGCGCCTATATGCGAAAAGTGCATTAAATGCTCGAACACGCCTGGTGCGCTCACGTCGAGCTCCCGGGCTTCCAGCCGATATTCGACAGCCGGGGCGTCCGTGCCGGCTTCGGCGCGTGTCGCCATCTGGCGTCCGCCTTCGCCATCGGATGGAAACGCTTGGTCAAATCCAGCCCAGGGACCCGACATGTGCAGCCGCAAGAAGCCCGCTTCGACATGGGTGCTGCCGCCGAAGGCCAGACGGCCCTCTTTTATACTCACGTCGGAGGTGAATTCGCCCGGAACTCCACCCGCCAGCGCAAGCCAAGCCTTGGCCGACACCTCGCCAGATTCCACATGGGTAGACACATCGAACCATGGTCGCCAACCCAAGGGCTGCATTTTTTCGATATGGACATAAAGACGCCCTTGCCCATGTTCGAGCGCGAAGGGATGGTCGGCCAACCCTGCTTTCCGCTGGAACTCGCCGCGTAAGTCCAGCGATTTACCGAGTCGGGTGGGCGGCATGGCGGTAAGCATGAAGCGGTGGTCCAGACCGCGGTTCTGGATGGTCATGGTCACGGCATCCAGCACCAATGGCGACGCATCGCGCGTCTCGTCCGTCCAGCGCAGCGTCGTATCGCGCAGCGTGATTTGCGGCTGGGAGGCAACCCAATTCAGTGCTTGGTCGTGGACAGCGGCGCCATCGTCTTCAGGATGCTCGGTCTCGAAGGACTTGCCCAGCACCCAAAGCTTTTGGTGCCGGTCACGCCTGACGCTGAGATCAAGTCCACTGGCTTCGAGGCTGACGAACTGAGGCGTCCATGCCAGCAAACTGCGCCAACTGACGACCGCCTGCACATGCGGCACGCTAAGCACGATGCGTTGCCGACCATCCATAAAGCTGACGTCGCTAAGCCGAAGACGCGGATACAGCCCGGTCCATTCGGCGGTAACTCCTCCCAACCGCACCTGGGTTCCCAACGCGCTGGACAATTGTTGACTGATATATGGTTGCCACTGATCTACGTTGGGCAGCACCCAGTACCGCAACCCGAGAAACAGCACTGCCGCCACAAAATAGGCGGCCAGTGCCACCCTGCCCAGCACACGAAGAAATACGAAAGGAAGTCGAAACACGGATTGAATTGGCCAGAGCAGTAATATTTGAAGTATCTTCTTGAATCTTGTACCCGTTTTCACGGTTAGCGTCTTCCGTTTTTTTAGCCTTGTTCCTCACTCATAGTCTATGTCGTCAGCCATTATATTAGAGCCGGCCGTGCGCTGGTCTGGCGCCTTGCGCCGCAAGCTTGCCGCCAACGCCGAATTCGAGGCTTGGCTGATCGACGCGGCGCAGGCTGAGCTGAGCCGAGCGTCGATTCTTGCCTGGTTCGAGGAACTGAACCAAGGCCCGGCCGCCACCCCGCTTCCCGTGGAAAAAATCCGCCGCATCCTGCGCCAATTGCGCCAGCGCGTGTTCTTTGTCGCCATGGTACGCGACATTAATGGCGCGGCCTCGCTGGAAGAGGTGGTTGGCGCCATGACCGCCCTTGCCGATCTTGCCGTCGCCCAGGCCTATCGAAGCGTGGCAAACAGCCTGGCGGAAATCCACGGCATGCCCCTTGCCCCGGGAAGCGATCAACCGCAGGAAATGCTAATACTGGGAATGGGCAAGCTTGGCGGTGAAGAATTGAATGTTTCCTCCGATATCGACCTCATCATGCTGTACGGCGATGAAGGCGAAACAACCGGGCGCCGCAAGATCAGTTACCACGAATTCTATGGCCGCGTCACACAGCGCATGATGCCTGTTCTATCGGAAATAGATGGCGACGGCCAGGTGTTTCGAACCGACTTGCGCCTGCGTCCCGACGGAGATTCCGGGCCTCTGGCGTGGAGCATGGACGCGCTCGAAAACTATCTGGTCACGCAGGGGCGCGAGTGGGAGCGTTATGCCTGGCTAAAAAGCCGCGTTATCCCGTGCCAGGCATTCCAGGATAGCGAGTCGGCAGGCCTGGTCGAACAGCTGGACGCATTGCGCACCCCATTCGTCTACCGAAAATACTTTGACTTCGACGCCCTGTCGGCCTTGCGCGGCCTGCGGGAGCGCATACGGCAAGATTGGCAGCGCCGTGCCCTTGCGCGCACCGGGGTCGACACGATCCACAATATCAAGCTGGGCGATGGCGGCATACGGGAAATTGAATTCGTCGTGCAGCTCAGTCAATTGATCCGAGGTGGACGCATGCCCTCGTTGCAACAGAGCGGCCTGCTCAGCGCGCTTGACCGACAGCGAAAGGCCGGGGTCATTGCCGACGAGATCGCCGCCCGCCTCGAGGCCGCTTATCGCTTCCTGAGACGCGTCGAACACTTACTGCAATACCGGGAAGACGAACAAACTCATTTGCTCCCGCGGGATGAGGATCAGCGGGCAGGCCTTGCCCGCGCCATGAACATGGGCCAGGCCGACTTCGAGGCGGAACTGGGCGCCCACCGCGCGTTCGTCGAGCAAACCTTTCGAAATGCCTTCCGCATAGCCGGCATGGGCGGAGATGACGATAACGACACCGCCGACGCCACGGCACGGCAGCAACCGTCGGCGGGGAAGCCGGGCGCCGAATTGCCGGTCGACAACTTGTCGGAGCACATCGCCCGGCATATGGGCGATGACGCTCCCGCCATCGGCCAGCGCGTCGATGCATTGCTGGACAGCCACCGCATACGGAGTTTGCCCGGCACGAGCCGAAAACGACTGAAGGCCCTCCTGCCCAAGGTGATCGCCACCGCCGCCCGCACGGCCGACCCGCGGCAAACCGCCATCAGGCTTCTCACGCTTGTGGAAAATATTGCCCAGCGCAGCGCCTACCTGGCCTTATTGGCGGAGTATCCGGAAACCCTTGCACGCGTCGCGCGCATTGTGAGCGCAAGTCCCTGGGCTTCGCAATACCTTAGCCGCTTCCCGTTGTTGCTGGACAGCCTGATCGAATGGCACTCCTTGATGGAGCCGCCGGACTTCAACCAGATCGCGCGCCAATTGGCCGGCGAGCTCGATGCCTGCGTGATGCCCGACGGCCAGCCCGATGTCGAACAGCAAATGAACCTGATGCGCGACCTGCAGCATCAAATCACATTTCAGCTGCTCGCCCAGGACCTTGAGGGCGTGCTGTCGGTCGAACACTTGGCGGATCACCTGTCCTCGCTGGCCGACATGCTGCTGGCCGCCACGATCGAGCGTGTATGGCCGCTGGTGCAGGCCCGTGGCAAGCGCCATCTTTTGCTTGACGCGCCGCGCTTTGCCATAATCGCCTATGGCAAGCTCGGCGGGAAAGAAATTGGTTATGCATCCGACCTGGACCTGGTGTTTCTTTACGACGACCCCAACGACGAAGCCGGAGAACTTTATGCCCGCCTGGGCCGGCGCATGGCGTCCTGGTTATCGACCATGACCTCTTCCGGCCGGCTCTATGAAATCGATCTGCGCCTGCGCCCGGATGGCGATGCCGGGCTGCTCGCTGTCTCCATTACTGCCTTCGAGGAGTATCAGACCAGGCAAGCGTGGGCATGGGAACATCAGGCCATCACCCGGGCGCGCTTCGTGGCGGGCGATCCCGCCATCGGCCAGCGCTTTGAAGCAATTCGGCGCCAAGTGTTGCTGTTGGAGCGGGATGCGGAAGCCTTCAAGCAGGAAGTGCTGGGCATGCGACAGAAAATAAGCGCCGGCCATCCGAACCGGACGGCGGAATTCGATCTCAAGCATGACCGCGGCGGCATGGTCGATGTAGAATTCATTACACAATACTTGGTGCTCTGCCACGCCGGCCAGCACCCGAAATTGCTCGAGAACCTAGGCAACATCACCCTATTGCGGCTGGCCTCGGAGGCGGGTTTGATCCCCGCCGAATTGGCTCAGCGTGTGGCCGATGCCTACCGGGAGCTACGCAGGCGCCAACATGCCCTTCGGCTCCAGGGCGCGGAAAAGGCACGCGTTCCCAGTAACGAGCTGGCCACACAGCGCGCCGCCGTATGCGAACTCTGGAATACCGTCATAGGAGGTTAAAATATGACCATGACCGACATTCAACGCCCTACCCTTGTTTTGCCCGACAGCCGCAAAAAAGTGCTGCTGCATTCCTGCTGCGCGCCTTGCTCCGGCGAAGTCATGGAGGCCATGACGGCCTCGGGCATCGACTACACCATCTATTTCTACAACCCCAATATCCACCCCGATCGCGAATATGAAATCCGCAAGAACGAAAACATCCGTTTTGCGGCCGAGCACAATATTCCCTTCATCGACGCGGATTACGATCGCGATAATTGGTTCGAACGGGTCAAGGGACTGGAAGAAGAGCCCGAGCGCGGCCAACGCTGCACCGTGTGTTTCGACATGCGCTTCGAGCGCACCGCCTTGTATGCCCACGAGCACGGCTTCGACACCATCAGCAGCTCGCTGGGAATATCACGCTGGAAAGACATGAACCAAATCAACGATTGCGGTGTGCGGGCGGCCGCGCGGTATCCTGATCTGGTCTATTGGACATACAACTGGCGCAAAGGCGGGGGTTCGGCCCGCATGATTGAAATCAGCAAACGGGAAGAGTTCTATCAGCAAGAATACTGCGGGTGTGTGTATTCGCTGCGTGACACCAACCGCCATCGGCGCTCGCAAGGACGCGACCGCGTTCAAATTGGCATCAAGTTCTACGGCAAGGACGAACTGCGGCTCACGCCCACGCCTTCAAGCACGAAAGAATAAAAGCACCTGGGCCCGCCGTTCAACGAAACGGCGAGCCATACCCGGGACTCAAACTCCCTTACTGCAACGTACGCGAAAACACGAACTTATCTTCTTGCCAATCCACCGGCACGACATCGTTAGGCCCGAATCTGCCTTCCAGAATCAATCGCGCAATCGGGTTCTCGATGTGTTGCTGGATGGCCCGCTTCAGCGGCCTTGCACCGAATACGGGATCAAAGCCTGCGCGCGCAAGTTGCGCCACAGCGGCGTCGGAGACTTCAAGACGCATGTCGTGCTGCGCCAGTCGTTGCGCCAGGCGCTGGACTTGCAGGCCCGCAATGGCTTCGATATGCCTGGGTTCCAAGCCGTGAAATACGACGACTTCATCGATACGATTCAGGAATTCCGGGCGGAACTCGGTTTTCAGTTCGTCCCAAATTACTTCCTTGATGACGTCGTAGGGCTGCCCGGCCATGCTTTGGATATGCTGTGAGCCCAGGTTGGACGTCATGATGATGACTGTGTTGCGGAAGTCCACCGTGCGCCCCTGCCCGTCGGTCAACCTGCCGTCGTCAAGCACCTGCAGCAATATATTGAAGACATCCGGATGCGCTTTTTCGACCTCGTCGAGCAGAATCACACTATATGGCTTGCGGCGGACGGCTTCGGTGAGATAGCCGCCCTCTTCGTAGCCCACGTAGCCCGGAGGGGCGCCAATGAGGCGCGACACGGAATGCTTCTCCATGAATTCGCTCATGTCGATGCGTATCATGTGGTCTTCCGAGTCGAACATGAAGCTTGCCAGCGACTTGCACAGTTCGGTCTTGCCTACGCCCGTCGGCCCAAGAAACAGGAACGAGCCATAAGGACGCGCCGGATCGGATAGCCCCGCGCGTGAGCGGCGTATGGCATCCGACACGAGGGTGACGGCCTCTTCCTGCCCCACCACCCGCCTGTGCAGGTAGTCTTCCATTTCCAGCAACTTCGCACGTTCGCCCTGCATCATTTTAGAGACGGGAATGCCAGTGGCACGCGAGACAACCTCGGCGATTTCCTCGGCCCCTACCCGGGTGCGCAGCAAACGCGGCTGATCGTTGTCGGCGGCGGCTTGTTGGCCGGCCTCGGCTGACTGCAGGCGGCCTTCAAGCTCGGGCAACTTGCCATACTGAAGCTCGGCCAATTTGTCGAACTGGCCCTTGCGTTGCAGCTCGGCCATTTCCGATCGCGTACGCTCGATCTCTTCCTTGATCGACTGCGATCCTTGGACGGCGGCCTTTTCCGATTTCCAGATTTCTTCGTAGTCGTTGTACTCCCGCTGCAGCTTGAGCAGCTCATCTTCGATAGCCTTGAGACGGCGCTGTGATCCTTCGTCCGTATCCTTGTTGACGGCCTCGCGCTCGATCTTCAACTGAATAATCCGCCGATCGAGCTTGTCCATAACCTCTGGCTTGGAATCGATTTCCATCCGGATGCGCGCGGCAGCCTCGTCGATCAAATCGATGGCCTTGTCCGGCAGGAACCGGTCGGTGATGTAGCGGTGCGACAATTCGGCAGCCGCCACAATGGCGGGGTCGGTGATCGCCACACCGTGATGCAGCTCGTAGCGCTCTTGTAGACCCCGCAAAATTGCGATGGTGGATTCGACATTGGGCTCGTCCACCAGCACTTTTTGAAAGCGGCGCTCGAGGGCGGCATCCTTCTCGATATACTTGCGGTACTCATCCAGCGTCGTGGCGCCGATGCAATGAAGTTCGCCGCGCGACAATGCGGGTTTAAGCATGTTGCCCGCGTCCATCGCGCCTTCGGCCTTGCCCGCGCCGACCATGGTGTGCAGTTCATCGATGAAGACGATCGTCTTGCCGTCGTCCTGCGACAGTTCCTTCAAAACGGCCTTTAGGCGTTCCTCGAATTCGCCGCGATACTTTGCACCCGCCAGCAGCGCCGCCATGTCCAGCGACAGCACGCGCTTGCCTTTCAAGGTTTCCGGTACTTCGTTATTGATGATGCGTTGGGCCAGCCCTTCGACAATGGCGGTCTTGCCCACCCCAGGCTCGCCGATCAGGACAGGGTTATTCTTGGTGCGCCGCTGCAGGATCTGAATTGCCCGGCGGATTTCATCGTCGCGCCCGATGACGGGATCCAGCTTGCCGTTGCGCGCACGCTCGGTTAGATCGGTGGTGTATTTAGCCAGCGCTTCGCGATTGGACTCGCCGTCGGAATCAGAAACCGCCGCGCCGCCGCGCACGGCATCGACAGCGGCTTCCAGCGCCTTGCGTTGCAGGCCAGCTTCGCGCAATACACGCCCCGTTTCGCCTTTATCGTCGGCCAGCGCCAGCAGGAACAGCTCGCTGGCAATATAACTGTCGCCGCGCGAAGCAGCTTCCTTCTCGGTGCGGGCGAACACCGCCTGCAAGTCGCGACTCACCTGAATGTTGCCTTCGGCGCCTTGGACCTGAGGGAAGTGTTCGATAAGGGTATTGAGAGCCGGCCCCAGTCGGTTCACCGCGACTCCGGCCCGGGCCAACAGGCTACCGGCTCCGCTATCGGCGTCGGCCAGCAAGGCGGCTAGTATGTGAGCCGGTTCGATGTAGGGGTTGTCATGCTTGACTGCAAGGCTTTGCGCATCGGCGACAGCTTGCTGAAACTTGGTTGTCAACTTGTCGAATCGCATAGTGGATACACGCCATTGAGAGAAATAGAGTTGCTCGAATACCGAAGTTATGTGGCCGAAACGTGCAATTTCAAGGTATTACCGTCAAATATGATTTGAAGCAGCCCGAGGCGTTATTACACCGTTTAAACTGACAGTCGCAAAAACATCCACGTTCAGTCCAAAGGAGACGGCCATGCGCGGAGTAATAAAAAAGTGGGGAAACAGCGCGGCGGTACGGCTGCCATCGTCCATGATGAAGACGCTGAAGGTAGACCTCGAGTCCATCGTCGATATACGTGTGGAACGCGGCTGCATCATCATAGAACCGATACGCGCCGAAGAATACTTGCTGTCGCAGTTGCTGGGCGGCATAAAGACCGGTAATGTGCACGCCGAAATCGATTTCGGCGCCGCCGACACCTGATACCCGGAGCCATCATGACAAAACGCTATATTCCGGACGCCGGCGATCTTATCTGGCTCCATTTCGATTTACCAGCCCGCAGCACCGCGCTGGACTACAAGCCCGCCCTCATACTCAGTCCCGCCGCCTACAACAAAAAAACGGGTCTTATCGTATGTTGCGCCATCACAACCAACGTCAAGGGATACCCATTCGAGGTTCCCATCAGCGGCGGCCAAGAACTTGCCGTGCTCGCGGATCAGGTCAAGAGCCTGGACTGGGCAAATACGAAGATCAGTCATCGCGGCCGAGTCACCGCCGACGAGCTGGGCGAAGTCAAAGCAAAGCTGCATGCGCTTATTTTCAAGACCTGACTTTTGGGCGCCCGTTGCCCCGGGTGGTCCCGCGTCAGTTTCGTTACAATGTGAATCCCGGGCGTTGTATTGGCGCCGGTGCGATTCACTATGGATAAATTCAAACAGCTCAGAAGTTTTGTTGCCGTAGCCACTCTTGGCAGTCTATCGGCCGCGGCGCGCGCCGAAGGCGTGGCGCCGGCCATGATGGGCCGCCGCATCAACGCACTGGAAGCGCAACTGGGCATCAAGCTATTGGTTCGATCCACGCGCCACCTATCGCTAACGTCCGAAGGCAGTGCGTTCTTTGAAGAAGCCCAACGCATTTTGCGAGACCTCAGCGAGGCCGAAGCACGCATCACGCAAGGCAGCGTGAAGCCCAGCGGCCACCTTCGCATCAGCGCTCCCGCAGGCTACGGACGACGGCACGTTGCGCCTTTGCTCCCTGGCTTCATTGCCGCCTATCCCGATGTCACGGTGGCGCTCGATCTTGCCGATCGTCTGGTGGATTTAATCGAGGAAGGCTACGACTGCGCCATCCGCATCGGCGAACTGGACGATTCGGAAATCGTGGGTATGCGGCTGGCCGACAACCAGAGGGTCATAGTGGCATCGCCGACCTACCTTGGCGAATACGGCCGCCCTAATACACCGGACGATCTGGTGCAACACAATTGCCTGTCGTTCGGGCGCCAGGCCAACCAGGCCAAGGGCTGGCTGCTGAAACAAGACGGCCGGGTGCGCGCCGTGCGCGTCAAAGGCAATCTTGCCTGCAGCGACGGCTCCGTACTGCATCAATGGACGCTTGACGGCTGCGGCCTGGCCTGGCGCTCGTTATGGGAAGTCCGGGACGACTTGGCGTGCGGCCGGCTGGTCAGTGTCCTTGATGACTATGCTGCCCCGCCCAACGGCATATTCGCCATGCTTCCCGAACGAAAACATCTGCCGCTACGCGTCCGCCTGTTCGTCGACATGCTGAAGACAAACTACGCATCGCCATCTTATTGGGACAGTCACTAGCAAAAATACCACAGCGTGTCACAACGCATTTCTGCCCCATCCCTTATACTTGATATAGATCAAACGCTGCAGGCCTGCCCGTATGAGCAAGTAGCCTTAAATCTAGGCCAACTTCCCTGAATGCGCTGTGCAAGCAGCAACCTTATTTGCGATGCGACCGTATGAAAAAAAGTATTAACGTAACGCCCGATTCCACCCGTTGTTCGACTTGCATGCTAAGTGAATTATGCTTGCCACTGGGTATGGCGCGGCACGATGTCGCAAAGCTGGACGAGCTAATAAAAGAGCGCATACGCGTGCCGAAAGGACATGCGTTGTTCCGGCTGGGAGACAAAACGGAAGCGGTATACGGCGTGCGCTCCGGTTCGCTCAAGACTCAATTGGAGGAGGCGTCCGGACAAGTGCAAATTACGGGCTTTTTGCTGCCTGGGGAAATCATTGGCCTGGATGGATTACTGAACAATGCTCACGTCTCCCATGCCATTGCCCTGGAAGACAGTGAAGTCTGCGTCGTCCGTATCGATGAAATGGACATGTTGTCCCAGCACATTCCAGTGCTGCATCAACAACTGCGCCGGCTGATGAGCAAAGAAATCAATCGTTCGCATCGTCTGGTCATGTCGCTGGGCGCCCTGCGTTCCGAACAACGGCTGGCGGCCTTCCTGATGAACCTGTCGCAACGTCTAGCCGCGCTGGGCTATTCGTCGACAGAGTTCGTACTGCGCATGAGCCGCGAAGAAATCGGCAATTACCTTGGCCTGACGCTTGAAACGGTAAGCCGGCTATTTTCGCGCTTCGCACGCGAGGGCTTACTGCGCATACAGCAGCGCGAAGTGCATATTATCGATATGCCGAGCTTGCGCACCCTTTCTGGCTCGGACTGCGGTTAGTCCGCAGCGGCTCCACCGGGGGGCACGCAATCTACAGCGGATCTCCGAAATCATCGACGAGTTGAATCCGCGGCGCCATATACAGCGTCAGGGCACTCGATACGGCGGCCATGAGCCAGAACAAAAAGAAGCCCACCCCGTACACGACTGGCCGGCTTGCCTGCACATAGCCCATGAACAGGACATCACGCGGATCGATCAGTGCAAAAACCGCCGCGCTGATAGCCCCTGCGGCCAGGAACGATGGCCAGAGCACCCACATTAGCGAACGCCAGATCATAGAAAAGACCCCTTTTTCCGCATAAAGCCATATTAATGGTCTGCCGGCGCGGTAGCTGGCTCCGCCGGTACGACCGTCTTGCTTACGACGAGGCCGCGCTTGACGCCGCCGTCGACGATTGCCTGGTCGCTAAAACTTTGCACCGCCAACACGATGGTGATTATGCAGCCCACCACCGCCGCCGCCGGTCCCGCCATCAGTATCCATGGCCACGGTTCGCGCCACCATGGCTTGCTGTCTTGTGCTGTCTGCATATGGTTTTCCTTGGGAGCAAGCATGATACCTTGCCTTTTATCACTTCGGAACAAAAAAGCTTGAACGTTCAACTACTGTTGTTTCCCGGCCATCGTCCGAGTGCGCCACTGTCTTGAGCTCGATGTCGTACAACCCAGGCTTGACCTGATCCACCGGCGCGCGTACCACGATAGGCACCATGCGATTCGATGCCGGTTTGACGATGAGCTGGTCGGCGGCCCGATCGGCCGTCATTACCGATATTTCCGGCACGCCGCTCGCACTGAGCGTGAGCGTTAATTCCGTCTCGGCGGAGTTGATGACTTGGAGGTGATAAACGTTTTCGATAATGCCGCCGGGCACTTCGCGGCCCAACGATCCGCGGTCGCGTATCACGTCGACGCGCAATGTGGTCCGGTTCGCCAGAGAAACCACGAAGGCAATAGCGACGAGGCCCAATATGGCCATATAGGCCAGCACGCGCGGCCGGAACATACGCTTGCGCACCTGCGCTTGCGTCATGCCGTCGGTAATGGCGCGGCCGGAGGTATAGCGGATAAGCCCGGGCTCGTAACCCATTTTGTCCATGACTTCATCGCAAGCATCGACACATGCGCCGCAGCCTATGCACATATATTGCAGGCCATCCCGGATATCGATGCCGGTGGGACAGACTTGCACGCACAGGCTGCAATCGACACAATCGCCCATGCCGGCTTCTTTGTGGTCGATGCGCCGTGAGCGCCCCCCGCGGGGTTCGCCGCGTACGTGGTCGTAGGTCACCACGAACGTGTCGTCGTCGACCATCACACTCTGGAAGCGCGCATACGGGCACATATACTTGCACACGGCCTCGCGCATGAACCCGGCGTTCCCCCATGTGGCAAAGGCGTAGAACACCATCCAGAACCACTGCCACGGACCCAGCGACATGGTAAGCAATCCCATGCCAAGCTCGCGAATAGGCGCGAAATAGCCTATGAAGGTCGAGCCCGTCCACCAGGCGATCAGAAGCCAAATGATGTGCTTGGTGGTCTTGATACGCAGCTTGCGCCATGACCAGGGTTGCTCGTCGAGACGAATGCGCGCGAGCCGGTCGCCCTCGACCTTGCGCTCGACCCACATGAAAATTTCGGTGTAAACGGTTTGCGGACACGCATAACCGCAAAACAGGCGGCCCGCCATCGCTGTAAACAGGAACAGCGAAAATGCGGACAAGACCAGCAAGACAGTCAGATAGATGACGTCCTGGGGCCAAAGAACCATGTCGAATATATAGAATTTGCGCGCGCCCAAGTCGAACAAGACGGCTTGGCGGCCATTCCATTGCAGCCAGGGCAACCCATAGAAGAGAACTTGGGTAAAGATCACCAGCATGATGCGCCAACGGGCAAAGTAACCCTTGACCGAGCGAGGGTGAATTTTCCCCCGTACATCGGCCAGCGCCTTTTCAACCTGAGGCGACGAACCTCCGCTTACCCTGGATACCCGCGGCGGCTGCCAGGGCGGTACCGCGGCGGCGGGCGCCGCCTGCCCAGGGGTTGCGGGACGTTCGTCGTTACTCATGTTGCACCTCTAGTTTGCTGCTACTTGCTTGCTCTTGTTGGACTGACCCCATACCCACGCGGTCAGCATGCGGATCTGGTCTTCCGTCAAAATACCGCCTTGCGCGGGCATGACGTTTTGACGCCCATTAAGAATTGTTTCTGTAATGCTTGCTTCCGAACTGCCATACAGCCAGACGTTGTCGGTCAGGTTGGGCGCGCCCATAAGGGTGTTGCCCTTGCCTTCGGCGCCATGGCACGCGACGCAGAACGCATCGAACCCGCGTTTACCAGGGACGACGCGCAAGGCGTCGCTGGCCAGACCGGATAATGATCTCACGTACTGTGCGATATCGGCCGCTTCTGTGGGTTTAATTTGCGAGCTCCAGGGAGGCATCATCCCATGACGGCCATTGGTGATGCTTAGCTGTATGGTTTCCGGCTCGCCGCCATGCAGCCAGTCACCATCCGTCAGGTTGGGGAAGCTGCCGCTGCCCTTTGCATCGGAACCATGGCACTGCGCGCAGTTGTTCAGGAAAAGGCGCTGACCGATTTCAAGGGCGGCGGGGTCGGCTGCCACTTGCTGGATCGACATCTGGTTGAAGCGCTCATAAACGGGCTTGATCTGCTCGTTCAGGGCGGCCTGCTGAGCCTTGACCTGGCGTGCGGAGGTGTACCCGAGCTCGCCCGTGTAGCTGCCCACGCCGGGGTACAGGAACAATATAGCCAAGGCAATGACGCACAAGCCCAGATACATCACGGTCCACCAACGGGGAACCGGGTTATTCAGTTCCGTCAGGTCGCCATCCCAGACGTGGCCGGTATCCCCGGCGGTGTCCACGTCTTGTTTGAGCCAGGCGCGCTGCGAAAACAGCAGCCACACGCAGAAAGCAATGCCGCCCAGGGCGATCACGCCAATGAAGTAGCTCCAGAAGCTACTGACAAAATCACTCATGGGAGCCCCCTACTTTGTTATTCGTGACGCGCTCATCAGGCAACGCGAAAGGCAGCATGGATGCCTCGTGATTGGCCTTCGCGCGGCCGCCGGAAAATGCCCACCACACGATTCCAAGAAACGCGAGCATGGCGACGATAGTGCCGATTGCATTCAACATAGCCATTACAGCTCTCCTTCGGCGACAGCTTTATTAGCCGCTGCGCGGCCCGCCACGCCCAGACCTTGCAGATAGGCGACCAATGCATCTTCTTCGGTCTTGCCCTGCAATTGCTCCGGCGCCTTGGCGACTTGCTCGTCGGTGTATGGCACGCCCAGGCGGCGCAACGCGTTCATGCGGTCTTGCACGTTCACGTTGGCAACCGAATTGCGTTGCAACCACGGGTACCCGGGCATATTCGACTCTTTGACCACATCGCGCGGATTGCGCAAGTGGACGCGGTGCCAGTCGTCAGAGTACCGCTGACCCACACGGGCCAGATCCGGTCCCGTGCGCTTGGAACCCCACAGGAAGGGATGGTCATACTTGGATTCGCCGGCAAGCGAATAGGGGCCATAACGCTGCACTTCCGAGCTGAGCATGCGGATTTGCTGCGAGTGGCAGCTGACGCAGCCCTCGCGTATGTACACATCGCGCCCGATAAGGTGCAGCGGCTCGTAGGGTTGTACGCCAGGCGTGGCCGTTGTGGTGGAATGCTGGAAAAACAGCGGGATGATTTGAGCCATGCCGGCAAACGTTATTACCAGGATACTGGCAATGATGAGCAGGCCTACGTTGGTTTCCAGCGTTTTATGCGAAAAGAATCCAGGTTTTTCATTCGACATTTGGGTTCTCCTTAAGCGGTGGCCGATGCGGGGCCCAGCAGAGCCGGATCGCGGGCGTCGGGACTGAACAAAGGCACAACTGGGTTGACCTTGGTCTGGCCGCGAACGGTAATCCACGTATTCCATGCCATGACACATACACCGCTAAGGAAGAACAGGCCGCCCAGCAAGCGAATAAGGTAGAAGGGATACGTGGCCTTGACGGATTCGACGAAGCTGTAGGTCAAGGTGCCGTCGACGCCGGTGGCGCGCCACATGAGTCCCTGCATGACGCCGGCAATCCACATTGCGCTGATGTACAGCACCACGCCCAGCGTAGCCAACCAGAAGTGCAGCTCAACCAGTTTCATGTTGGCCATGGATGCACGTCCGTAAAGCCGTGGAATCATGTAATACAGCGAGCCGAAGGTGATCATGGCAACCCAGCCCAACGCACCGGAGTGCACGTGGCCGACCGTCCAGTCGGTGTAGTGCGACAAGGCATTGACCGTGCGGATCGACATCATGGAGCCTTCGAACGTGGACATCCCGTAGAAAGACAAGGACACGACCAGGAACTTCAGGATCGGATCAGTACGCAGCTTGTGCCATGCGCCCGACATCGTCATGATGCCGTTGATCATTCCGCCCCATGAAGGAGCCAGCAGGATCAGGGAAAGGGCCATGCCCAGCGATTGCGTCCAGTCGGGCAGCGATGTATACAACAAGTGGTGAGGACCTGCCCACATGTACGTGAAGGCCAGAGCCCAAAAGTGGACGATCGACAGGCGGTACGAAAAAATGGGGCGTTCGGCCTGCTTGGGCACGAAGTAATACATCATGCCCAAAAAGCTTGTGGTCAGGAAGAAGCCAACGGCATTATGCCCGTACCACCACTGCACCATCGCATCCTGCACGCCCGAATAGGCGGAATACGACTTCCACAACGACACCGGCATTTCCAGGTTATTGAAAATGTGAAGTACGGCAATGGTCAGGATGTACGAACCAAAAAACCAGTTCGCCACGTAAATGTGCTTGACGCGACGCTTGACTATCGTGCCAAAAAACACCACCGCGAATGCCACCCATACAAGAGTGATAAGGATGTCGATGGGCCATTCAAGCTCAGCGTATTCCTTCGTGGTTGTGTAACCCAAGGGCAGCGTTATGGCCGCGGCCACGATCACTGCTTGCCAACCCCAAAAGGTGAAAGCAGCCAGCTTGTCGCTGAAAAGACGCGCCTGACAGGTGCGTTGTACAACGTAATACGACGTCGCGAACAACGCGCTTCCGCCAAATGCAAAAATCACGGCGTTGGTATGCAGCGGCCGCAGGCGGCCATAGCTGAGCCACGGAATATCAAAATTCAATTCCGGCCATATAAGCTGTGCGGCGATCCAAACGCCAACCAGCATGCCGACAATTCCCCAAACCACAGTCATGATCGCAAACTGCCTGACCACGCCATAGTTGAAGACTTCGGTCTGTTTTCCGACAATATCGGAAGTGCCCATGAGCTTCCCCTAAAACAAGTAAATAACGCTGAACGCCAGCATCATCCCGCAAGACCGAGATACCTAGCTTGATTTGCATCAAATTCGGATGTTGGCCATGTATGCTGACGTTTTCGCGCCACATTTTCCAAAAAATCTATTTAAAAAAACCATAACCGCTGAGCGGTTAATTAGGGCGTTCGTGCGTGCCATCCGTACTTTGCGGTGGACCCGTACCGGGCGGATTGCCCGTCGCCGTTCGTTCAGGAGGCGGGGTATCGTCGTCCATAAGAATGGAGGTGCCGCCGCCTCCGGACTCATCGAGTTGGCCTGTGAAGATTGCCCACCAAAAAAATGCGCCGATAATCACAACGAAGAACAGCGAGATGGGCAGCAGCAGGAAAAGAGAAGATGTCATGAACTGGTTTTAGACCGCCGGCGCAACCCAGCCCGACGTGAGCGGACGGGTCTGCTGCCGGAACAGCCGCCACGAATTTGCCGCCACCGCCAAGGAGGAAACCAGCATGGTGATGGCGGCGAGCCATGGGGCGACCCAGCCAAACATGGCCAAGGGCGTCATTAACAGATGCCACGCGACTGATCCATATAAATTCTGCCGGGCCACGGTGCCCGTGGCCTGGGTGATGCGGACCACGTCGAAATCGGTGGTAACCGGGCGGGCCGACACGCTGGCGTGGGCGGCCGCAACTGCCGTGGGGACGGACATTGCCATGGCGCAGGGGCAGCTCATGACAAGCAAGGCAACCATGACGGCAATTGAATGCTCGGGCGCGTAGACATACCAGACAGCCCCCACGATGAAGGCCAGGGCCAGCTGAATGACGACAAACCAAAATGCCAACCGATTGGCCCTGACTGAAACCGCCGCGCGGAATTCTTCGATAAGCCGGTGTGCATGCCCCAGTCCCACGGATTGGCGCGCACACAGTTCCAGGTAGCGCGCCGTGAGCAAGAAGGCGACAAACATTGTGACAGAGTCGAAATAAACTTCGCCGCGACCGGCGACCGTGGCGTAGATGCTGGGCAAGAACGCAGCGACAATACCCAGCGCGACGGGCACGTCCATGCTTACACGCCCTTTCATGAGCCCGCCCACCGCACCGCTCCAGACAGGGGATGCGCAATAAAAAACCACGGGCGCGGTCAGCGCCAGGCTGACCCAGTTCATCATGAAAATGGCCTGGCCAAGCAAGACGAGGTTATCGGGCGCCATGGTATCGGTGCGAAGATAGCCCGGAAAGGCGAACATCATGACTTGCATCATGGCCAGCCACGCCAAACCCATGCGCGCAAGCATATGACGACGCTTTTGGCGGTCGGTTTCGGACAGATCGGGGGGGATGGAGAAAATGGAGAACGCGCGCATGATTGAAGACTATAGCAAATTGCGGTTTCCCTGTATTGATCTAGATCAAGACGCTGTGGTATATCAGCCCTAAATGCCTGACGCGCCCGGATAAGTCCGGACGCGTCAGGCATAGGCAAGACCCGGTGCAAGACCGGGCCATGTTTCATGCGACAGGCTTACGCCACCTTGCGGTCGCCTTTTGCATCGTTGTCGAACTGCGCCTCTTCCGTCGAACCGGTCAGTGCCGTTGTTGACGATTGGCCACCCTCGATGGCTTGCGTAACCGCATCAAAGTAGCCCGTACCGACTTCACGCTGGTGTTTGACGGCCGTAAATCCAAGATCCGCCGCGGCAAATTCCTTTTGCTGCAATTCCACGAAGGCACTCATCTGGCGACGCGCATAGCCATGGGCCAATTCAAACATGCCGTAGTTCAACGCATGGAAGCCGGCAAGCGTGATGAACTGGAACTTATAGCCCATGGCGCCCAGTTCACGCTGGAACTTCGCAACGGTGGCATCGTCCAGGTTCTTTTTCCAGTTGAACGACGGCGAGCAATTGTAGGCCAACAACTTGCCGGGGAACTGGCGATGGATGGCTTCCGCGAACTGGCGGGCATATTCCAGGTTGGGTGTCGAGGTTTCGCACCACAACAAGTCCGCATACGGGGCGTAGGCCAGGCCGCGTGAAATGCCTTGCTCAATGCCGGGGCGGGTGCGGAAGAAGCCTTCTACCGTGCGTTCGCCGGTGATGAAAGGATGATCATTTTCATCGACATCGCTGGTCACCAAATCGGCCGCATCGGCATCGGTCCGCGCCAACAAGACAGTAGGTACGTTCAATACGTCGGCAGCGAGCCGGGCCGATACCAGCTTGGCTACCGCTTCGCGCGTCGGCACCAATACCTTGCCGCCCATGTGGCCGCATTTTTTCACCGACGCCAGTTGATCCTCGAAGTGCACGCCCGACGCGCCGGCTTCGATCATGGCCTTCATCAACTCGAACGCGTTCAAGACGCCGCCAAAACCGGCTTCCGCGTCGGCGACGATAGGCGCAAAATAGTCAAGATAATCGGTGTCGCCCGGGTTCTTGCCTTCCATCCACTGGATTTGGTCGCAACGAGTCAACGCATTGTTGATGCGACGCACGACCTGGGGGACCGAATTGGCTGGATACAGGGACTGATCCGGGTACATTTCGCCCGCGCCATTGGCGTCGCCGGCAACCTGCCAGCCCGACAGGTAAATAGCCTTCAAACCGGCTTTTACTTGCTGCATGGCCTGATTGCCCGTCAGCGCGCCGAGTGAATTAACGAATGGTTCCGAGTGGAGCAGGCTCCACAACCTTTCAGCACCGCGCCGAGCCAGCGTATGCTCGACCACCAGCGAACCCCGCAGGCGCACAACCTCTTCGGCGCCATAACCGCGCTTAATGCCTTGCCAGCGCGTATCCTCGGCCCAGGTCTTTTGCAGATTCCGGATTTCATTTTCTCGTGTGGTCATGATGCGTTTCCTTAGGGAAGTGAGACAGATAAAAAGCGATAAGTCGATGAAGAAATTCTACGCCTATGCTGCAATAAAGCAGCTCTTATGTCTTATATAAGACAAAAAACATTTACGATACTATTCAATGACTTATGGATTTTATTTCGCCATATGAAATGGATCCACCAAGATATGAAATCCTCGATCGTGCAACGCAACAACGCCATGCCGCATGGTGAAACGAAACTTTCGCCATGCGAAATATCGGAGACCTACGCAGTACAATGAGTTCTTTGATCTTCGCCTTCCACTTACCGCCATGCCCGATCCCATTCTTGCCCACACATCCCTGGGGCGCGACGTTTCGTACCCGTCGCAGTACAGTCCCCAACTGCTGTTTCCCATTGCGCGCTCTACGAATAGGCAGCATCTGGATATACCGCAAGCCTGGCACGGCGGCGATATCTGGAATGCCTATGAATTGTCATGGTTGAATGCAAAGGGCAAGCCTGTGGTGGCGATCGGCCGTTTTATCTTTCCCCAGCACAGCCCGATGCTTATCGAGTCCAAGTCATTCAAGCTCTATCTGAATTCGTTCAACGAAACGCGCCACGACACCGTCGAAGCCGTGGCGGAACTTTTGAAGCGCGATCTCGCACATGCCGCCGGCGCGCCGGTCGACGTCGTGCTGGATACTGACTTCGCGAGCAACGCCTTTGTGTGCGGCCCGATGCAAGGCGACAGCATTGACGATACCGACATTGAAATAAGCCACTATCGGCCTCAAGCCGGCTTGCTCGCCACGGTGCCCGATGCCGAGATCGTTACCGAGACACTGGTGTCCGACCTCCTGAAGTCCAACTGCCCGGTTACGGGGCAGCCGGATTGGGGCAGCGTCCAAGTTCGCTATACAGGCCCGCAAATCGATCGCGGTGCGCTACTGGCGTATATCGTCTCATTGCGCCAGCACACAGAGTTCCATGAACATTGCGTGGAACAAATGTATTGCGACCTGTGGCATGCGTGCCGTCCGGAACGCCTATTGGTCTATGCGCGGTATACCCGGCGCGGGGGGCTGGATATTAATCCGTGGCGCAGCAGCGAACCGACGGACGTGAGCCTGGCGCGTACGCCCCGGCAGTAAGGAGGCTCAGGCGTGAACCGGGCGCACGGGCGCGGCACTTGCCGTCCGTGCCACCAATACCGCCAATATGGCCGCCGTCACGAATCCCGCCGCAGCCCCGAACCATGGCCCTTGCGTCAGCCCCGCATCCAGCATCAGGCCGAAAGTGACGGGTGCCAATGACGAACCGACGTCCATGCCGGAATAAACCAGGCCATAGACGGTTCCCGTCGCTCCCTTGGGCGTGACGCGGCGTATGAGCATGTCGCGCGAGGGGGCGGATACGCCGGAACAGAACCCCGCAAGCCCGACCAGCACCATCGCCAACGACGGTGAGACCGCCCCCATGGCCAGGATGACCAGCAGCCCGCCGGCAAGGATGAGCGAGACGGCGACGGTGCGTTCGGCATTCGGCGTGGCACTTGCCACGAACCCTCCCGCCACCATGCCGACCGCGGCGGCGACCATGTACCCGGAGAGCGCGGTGCCCGCCAGCATTCGTTCTATGCCGTACATCTGGTCGAGCATCGGGATGGTGTAATTTTGTACAGCTGACAGCGCTATGGACGTACAGGCAAAGAACAGGAAAGCCCCCCAAAGTGCGGGCTGCGCCAGCAGCGTGGTCAAGGTCCGATAAGCGCTTTGATTGGCTAGCGCCATTCCTGGGGCCGCACTGGCAGGCGTGGCGTCGTCGACATTGTCGACCATGTTCTTGCCCGCCAACAGGCCGCGCCCCACCCAAGTAAGCAGCAATATGAGCGCAACGAGCGCCGACGCTGAAAATGCGGCGACGCGCCAGTTCGAGAGGTAGATGACGGCGGCCATGAACACCGGCGTGAGCGCCCATCCCAGGTTACCCGTCAGTCCGTGGGTGCTGAAGGCATGACCAAGTCGATGAGCGCTGACCCGATGATTGAGTATGGAATAGTCGACGGGATGAAATACCGAGTTGCCGATGCCCCCGATGATGGCGGCCAACATCAGCATCGAATAACTATCCGACGCCCCAATGATGATGCCCGAGATGATGAAGCACGACAGGCCGAATCGCAACACGGGCGCCGGCCCTATCCTGTCGACCACGAATCCCGACGATGCCTGGCCTATGCAGGAAACCAGGAAAAAAGCGGAAGCCAGCATGCCGAGCTTGACGAAGTCGTAGCCGTACTCGTGCGCCAGGGAAAGGTATAGGGTGGGCAGGACAAGCTGGAAAAAATGAGAGCTGGCATGGACGATGCCGACCAAGCCGATGGTCAGCCAGTCATTACGTTTCAGCGACGCGGTATCAGTCACGGAGAACCCTTATTGCTTTGCGCCTTTGTCGCGGATCTGGGGCCATGCGCGCTGCAGGTAGTAGCACATGGACCAGACTGTCAGGATGGCCGCCACAACGATAAGCACCTGACCGACGATTTGCGCGGACACGCCGTATAGCGGTTGCCAGTAGAGAAGACATGGAATGGCTACCATCTGAGCGGCTGTCTTGAATTTGCCCAGCCGGTGCACGGCCACGCTGCCGCTCGCACCGATCTTGGCCATCCATTCACGGAGTGCCGAGATGGTGATTTCGCGACCGATGATAATAAGTGCAATGAAGGAATCCACCCGGTTCAAGTCCAGGAGAATAAGCAATGCCGCGCAAACCATGAGCTTGTCGGCCACGGGATCCAGGAATGCCCCGAACGATGAGGTTTGATTCCAGCGTCGCGCCAGCCAGCCGTCAAACCAGTCTGTGAGCGCCGCGACGATGAACGCGAGCGCGGCTACGGTGTCTCGCATGGGCACAGAGATCCAGTCGACGGGGATGTAAAACAACCCCACGATCAGGGGGATCATGGCAATACGCAACCAAGTCAGCGCAATAGGTAAATTGAAGGGCATAGGTTGAATACTACCTTATCGGAGCGCGTGGTAGATGCGTTCGGCAAGATCGGCGGAAATTCCCTCTACCGACCGCAAATCGTCGATGCTGGCGTCGACAACCCCCGAGAAGCCGCCAAACCTGGCCAGCAGCTTCTGGCGCCGCCGGGCGCCCACGCCTTCAATCTCTTCAAGACGCGACACATTGCGCGCCTTGGCGCGCTGGGCTCGCATGCCCGTAATGGCAAACCTGTGCGCTTCGTCGCGGATTTGCGCCACTAGCATAAGCGCGGCGGATTCGACCCCCAGCGCGACGGCGGGACGGCCGTCTGCGAACACCAGCGTTTCCAGGCCCACCTTGCGCCCTTCCCCTTTGGACACGCCCACAATGGTGCGAGTGTCCAGTCCGAGTTCGACAAACACCTGCCTGGCGATCTCGACCTGCCCTTTACCGCCATCGATCAGCACCGTGGCCGGCATTTCGGCATGGCCATCGGCCACCCGGGTAAACCGGCGCGTCAGTACCTGGCGCATGGCGGCATAGTCATCCCCCGGGGTAATCCCGGCAATATTGTAGCGGCGATAAAGCGAAGGCTGCATGTCGTGGTGCTTATAGACAACACAGGATGCCTGTGTCGCTTCGCCGGCGGTATGACTGATGTCGAAACACTCGATGTGCAGGGAGTCCAGCGCCGCCTCATCGGTGTCAAGATCAAGCAACGCGGCCAGGGCCAGGCTGCGGGCCGCGCGCGCGCTGGACTCGGTCAGCACTCGCGCCAGCGCCATTTCGGCATTCTTGGTGGCCTGCTCCAGCCATGTCTTGCGTATCCCCTGGGGCTGAATCAGGACACGCGCTTTGATGCCGGCTTGCTCGGCCAGCAATGCGATAAGGTCGGGGTCGGACAAGGGATGGGAGCACACCAGCACAGGCGGCATGGCGCTGGCAACATAGTGCTGTGCAACAAAAGCGGTCAGGACATCGTCCGGGCTATCGTCCTGCGTCTGTGTGGGAAAGAACGGCTTGTCGCCAAGATGCCGGCCGCCACGGATCATGGCCAGGTTCACGCATACGCGCCCGCCTGCCGCGGCCAGCGCAATGACGTCGACGTCGTCGGTGCCGACCTGCTCCATCGATTGCTGCTGCAGCACTTTGGCCAGCGCACCCATCTGGTCGCGCAATACGGCGGCCTGTTCAAATTCAAGATTCCCGGACGCCTTGTGCATGCGGGCTTCGATTTCCTGCATGACCTCGCTGGCGTGCCCGTCGAGAAAGCGGATGGCCCGCTGTACATCGGCCTGATAGTCGTCTTGGGAGATCAGGTTCACGCAGGGCGCCGAGCATCGGCCGATCTGGTAGAGCAGACACGGGCGGGACCGATTGGCGAAAACGCTGTCTTCGCAGGTACGCAGGCGGAACACCCGCTGCAAAATTTGTATGGTCTCGCGCACCGCCCACGCGTTCGGATACGGACCGAAGAATCGGCCCTTGCCCGAGGTACTTCCGCGATAGTACGCAATGCGGGGAAACGCATGGCTGCTGAGCATCAGGTAGGGGTAGGACTTGTCGTCCCTGAACAAGATGTTATAGCGCGGCCGCAGTCGCTTGATCAGGTTGTTTTCCAGCAGGAGCGCTTCCGCTTCGGACCGCGTGACCGTCACTTCCAGTCGTACGACGCGCGCCACCATATGGGCAATGCGGGGACTGGCCGGCGTTTTCTGGAAATACGAATTTACCCGCTTCTTCAGGTCGCGGGCCTTGCCTACATAAAGCACCTCGCCCTGCGCATCGATATGCCGATAAACGCCGGGCAGATGCGGCAGATCAGCCAGAAACGATTTGAGATTGAAGTCGTCTGGCATATTGGTAACGCTCATCGGCTTGCAGTTCTTCCCATGCGGGCGCGGTCTTGCGCGGCATCAGGCGGCGTATGCGTTGAATGGAATCCGCACTGTGTTCGACGCGCAGCCTGGCCAATAAATCGTCGGCCAGATCCGGCCGGTTGCACACCAGCACCATATCGCATCCGGCGCCCAGGGCGGCTTCGGCTCGGGCCAGTATATCGCCGGCCACCGTCGCGCCTTCCATCGTGAGATCATCGGAGAAGACCACGCCGTCATAGCCCAGGTCCTGGCGCAAGACCTTTTGTATCCAGTGACGGGAGAAACCGGCCGGGTGCGGGTCCACTTCCGGATAAATGACATGCGCGGGCATGACGGACGGCAAGACCATATCGCCCAGCCACGCATAGGGCGCCGCGTCGTCCTGCATGATTTCTTCGAATTTGCGTGTGTCGACGGGGATTTCGTGGTGCGAATCGGCCTCGACCGCGCCGTGACCGGGGAAGTGCTTGCCGCAAGCCGCCATATCGGCCAGCATCAGCCCTTGGATAAGCGCCCTCGCCAGCATGGTCACCACCCGCGGATCGCGATGGAACGCACGGTTGCCTATGACTTTGCTGACGCCGTAATCCAGGTCGAGCACTGGTGTAAAGCTAAGGTCGACGCCGCACGCGCGCAGCTCCGCGCCAAGCACATAGCCCGTTTCAGAGGCAAGACGCATCGCGGCCAGCGAATCTTCGGACCACAACTCGCCGAACAGGCTCATGGCCGGAATTTCGGTGAATCCGTCAGTACGAAAACGCTGTACCCGCCCGCCCTCGTGGTCGACGGCAATGAGCAAGCGCTCGTTGCGCTCGGCATGAATCTGTTCACATAAGGCCGATAATTGTTCGCGGTGATCGAAATTGCGCGCGAACAGTATGACGCCGCCCACGAGGGGATCGCGCAGCCGCGCCCGTTCATGGGCAGTAAGAGATGTGCCTTCGATGTCGACCATTACCGGGCCAGGCGGCAGGCTTGCTCGCGTATGCTGGACTGTCATATTCGTGATCCGATGATTTAGACGGGGGAGCTTCTGGTTTCGACCATGACGAACGCCATGACCGTATCGCTCTCGTCTGTAATTGAAACATGCGCTGGGCCGAAGCGCAGATGATACCAAGTGGCTAAAGGCTCGGACAGCTCGACACGAGGCTTGCCGCTGGGGTCATTGAGCGTTTGCATGCGCGACCACGTCATGGGGCTGTGCATTCCGAGCCCTATAGCCTTGGAGAAAGCTTCCTTGGCGGCAAAGCGCGTGGCCAGGAAGCGGATGCCGCGCTCCGGGTCGCGCTGGGAGCGGCTATCGAATTTCTGGATCTCTTCCGGTCCGAGTATGCGAAGGACGAATCTTCGGCCATGGCGCGCGTACACCCCGCGGATGCGATCCAGGCGAAGTAAATCGGTACCAATGCCGGCGACACTGCCCTGCCCTGCCTGCAAGTTCATTTGCTCATTCCAGGTTTCAACCATGGAATGATACCTTGCCAAGCACAGGGGCGACGCGCCGGCTACCGCGGCCGCTTGTCGATCACCCGGCGCGCCTTGCCCGTAAGCGTGCGTTCAACCATTCCCGCTGTCTGGACATTCACCCGCGCCGACACGCCAATATACGTCTTCACGGCATGACGCAATTTTGCGGCAAGAAGATCGCGGTCGGCGACACTCAGGTGATCGTATTCGTTGCGCACTTCAGCGAGGATCTCCAGCTCATCAAGATTGCCGCTGCGTGTCAATACCAGCTGATACTGCGCGGCCAGCTCCGGTATCCTAAGCACGACCTCTTCGACCTGAGTGGGAAACAGATTGACCCCGCGCACGATGAGCATGTCGTCGCTGCGGCCCGTGATCTTGCCGATGCGCCGCATGCTGCGCGAGGTTGGGGGCAGCAAACGCGTCAGGTCGCGCGTGCGATACCGGACAACCGGCATGGCCTGCCGCGTGAGCGACGTGAAGACCAGTTCGCCGGGTTCTCCTTCCGCGACCACATCGCCGGTATCCGGATCGATAATCTCGGGATAAAAATGATCCTCCCACACGACCGGGCCGTCTTTGGACTCTACGCATTCCATTGCCACGCCCGGCCCCATCACCTCGGACAAGCCGTAGATATCGAGTGCGTCGATGCCGGCCCGCTCCTCGATATCGGCTCGCATCTGCCCCGTCCACGGTTCGGCGCCGAATACACCGATGCGCAGCGAGGTATCGCGCGGATCTATGCCCTGATGCTCCATCTCCTCGAGAATATTGCAAAAGTATGAAGGCGTGACCATGATGATGTCCGGCTTGAAATCCTGGATCAACTGAACCTGCTTCTCCGTTTGACCGCCCGACATCGGGACGACGGAGCAGCCCAGCTTTTCGGCGCCATAATGCGCCCCCAATCCGCCGGTAAAAAGACCGTAGCCATAGGCAACATGGGCGATATCCCCGGGCCTGCCGCCCGCCGCCCAGATGGATCGCGCGACCAATGTCGCCCAGTTGTCGATGTCGCCGGCGGTGTAGCCGACCACCGTGGGCTTGCCCGTGGTGCCGCTGGACGCATGTATGCGCGACACTTTCTCGCGGGGCACCGCGAACATGTCGAACGGATAGTTATTGCGCAGGTCTTGCTTGGTCGTAAAAGGGAAGCGCGCAATATCCGAAAGCTGTTTCAGGTCGTCCGGGTGCACGCCCGCGCTATCGAACGCCTTTTTGTAGTGCGCCACGTTGTCGTAGGCGTGCTTGAGCGTCCATCGAAGACGCGAAAGTTGCAAGGATTGCAACTCGTCCCGGCTGGCGTGTTCAATAGCATCACGCCCCATATTCGGCAATTTGGATTCTGACATGCTTATTCCCGTCCTATTCGATCACGATAATCAACGGGGCTCATCGCCCACAACCTGGCCCTTTATCCGATATGAACGCCCACGGAAAATGGCGATCTGCTTCCCTTCCTGATTGCTCACTCTCACGTCGTAGATGCCCGTGCGCCCGGCAAGCGCATATTCGGTGGCATGCGCCGTCAGGACATCGCCTTCGTAACCGGGCGCCAAATAGTCGATGGTGCAGCCGGATGCCACCGTGACGAGATTGCGCGAATTGCACGCAAAGGCGAACGTGCTGTCCGCCAAGGCGAATATGAAGCCTCCATGGCAGGTCTTATGGCCATTGAGCATGTCGGCGCGCACCGTCATGGACATGCTTGCCGTTCCGGGGGTAACGGCCACAAGCGCCGCCCCGAGTGCCTGAGAGGCGGGATCCTTGTCGTACATGACGGCAGCCGCCAATTCGGCCAATGCCTGGGGATCGGCGGGCAAAGAGGCGCATGCTGGTGCACTGGATAGTGAAGAGGCCATTACTTTCCTTTGAACGACGGTTGACGCTTTTCGAGAAATGCCGCCACGCCTTCGGCGTAGTCGGCGCTTGCGCCCAGTTCCCGCATCAGGTCGCGCTCAAGGTCGAGCTGTGCCTCGAGGGTATTGCCCAGGCTGGCATGCAATGCGCGTTTGGTATATGCCAGCCCTTTGGTCGGGGCTGCGGAGAAATGCGCAACGAGTTCGGCGAGCCTCGCCTCGAACTGGTCGTCGGGTACGCATTGCCAGATCAGGCCCCATTTCGCGGCTTGTTCAGCGCTCAGCTTGTCGCCCAACAAGGAAAGCCCCATGGCGCGCGCCTGGCCCACCAGCCGAGGAAGGAAAAAAGTTCCACCGGTATCGGGCAGCAGCCCCAAACGGCAGAAAGGCTGGATGAAACTGGCCGACTGCTTGGCGATGACGATGTCGCCAGCCAGAGCCAGGTTTGCCCCCGCGCCGGCGGCAACGCCATTGACGCCAACCACCACCGGCATCGGCAACGCCCGCAAACGGCGCACCAGCGGCGCATAGTATTTCTGTATGGTCGCGCCCAGGTCGACAGGCGCGGATCCCGCGCTGACCGCCCGGTCC
Organism: Candidimonas sp.; assembly: GCA_035515055.1. GTDB lineage: Bacteria > Pseudomonadota > Gammaproteobacteria > Burkholderiales > Burkholderiaceae_B > Pollutimonas. Next base: position 14,037 of record DATJBV010000053.1, on the reverse strand, counting down.
GACAAGTCCTGGCCGGCGCAAAATCCGCGTCCATTACCCGTCAGCAAGAGTACGCGCGCGCCTTGCGTCTCGAGCTCTGCGATCGCGCGAGCCAGTTCCTCGTGCATGGCGGTATTGAAGCTGTTCAGCTTGTCGGGCCGATTCAGCGTAATACGCGCGCTTACCCCATCGTGCTGGAATTCTATGTTTTCGTAATCCATGCTTTGCTCCCCCTTATTATTTTTTTATTTATCCATGCCATCGTGTCTGCACGACTCGGTAGCGGTTGGCTACGTATGCCGAGTCCGACAGCGCGGCATTGGCCGCCCGGTTGGCGCCGGTTCCGTGGAAATCGCTGAATGCGGCCGTCTGGTTGACGAATACCGGACCCGCGAGATTCAGGGATAGCGATACACCAGCCCGCTCGGCGGCCTTTTGTATGCGTGCGGCCACGGCGTCGCTCGTCGTATAGGCCGAGAGTGTCAATGCGCCATGATCGCGCACGGCTTTTTGGGCGAGATCTATGCCGGCCTGTGTTGTATCGGTAGCGACCACAAACACGATGGGGCCGAACCATTCGCGCAGGATGGCCTCGTTGTTCGCCTCCGCCTTCAATACCAAGGGCGTCCGCACGTCCGCATCCGGAAACTGCGGGTGCTCCAGCTTGCGGCTGTCGCTCAGTACGGACAGGCCCAGGCCGCGGGCCTGGTCTATGCGATCGAGGGTTGCCCGGTTCTGTATGGCCCCGGTAATTTCCACCGCCTTGGCGGGATCGGCGGTGAGTTTGTCTATGGCCTTGGCCAAGCCCTCGGCCACGTCGTCGAACGTCATATGACCCTGGGCGGTTTCGATGCCGTCCCGGGGCACATAGACGTTTTGCGGCGCCGTGCACATCTGGCCGGAATACAGCGCAAACGAAAATGCCAGGTTGCGCGCCACGCTGCCGAAGTCGTCCACGCTATCGATGATGACCTGATTGACGCCGGATTTCTCGGTGTAAACATGGGCCTGGCGCGCATGCTGCTCGAGCCAGTCGCCGTTGGCGCTGCTGCCGGTGAAATCGACCAGCTTCACGGCGGGGTTCGTAGCCAGCGACTGGGCGATGTCGTCCACCGGGTCATGAGCGGCAAGCAACACGACGTTGGGATCGTATCCCGCGTCGGTCAGGACCTCGCGCGCAATTTTGACTGTGATGGCTAGTGGAAGAATGGCGCCCGGGTGCGGCTTGACGATGAGGGTATTGCCGGTTGCGAGGCTGGCGAACATGCCTGGATAGCTATTCCATGTGGGAAACGTGGAGCAGCCGATGACCAGGCTGATGCCGCGGGGCACGATCGTAAACTTCTTCTGCATCTTGATGGGATCGTGCTTGCCTTGCGGCTTTTCCCATGTAACCAGGCCGGGGATGCGCGCCATTTCCTGCCACGCGTAGGCAACGGCTTCCAGGCCTCTGTCCTGGGCATGCGGCCCGCCGGCCTGGAATGCCATCATGAACCCTTGCCCGGAGGTATGCTGCACCGCGTAAGCAATCTCGAAACTATGGCGGTTCAGGCGATGCAGTATTTCGAGCGAGACTCCGGTCCATACCCGCGGACCCGCCTCGCGCCACGCCTCCAATGCCCGTTCCGATAGCCCGATCAATGTGTCGGCGGCCACCTTGGGATAGCGTACATCGAGCGTAAAGCCATAAGGTGATACTTCGCTGCCCACGGTGCCGTCGGCGCCATCGAGCGTAAGCGGAAACTCCTTACCTTTATAGGCTTCGAAAGCGGCGCGGCCATCGTCATTTGCCGTCTCGCCATATGCGCGAGGACTGGGCGATTCCGAAAACGGACTCCAGTATGTGCGGGCCGAAATCGCATTGACGGCTTGATCCAGGACGTCTTTATGAAAGTCGAAAAAATCGGTAGACACGGTACTAGCTCCTGTTGAAACTGCGCCCTGATTTGGCGCAATCATTGTTCTTATGGCCGGACGGTACGCCTGGCGGCATGAGGGCGGTTCATGTTTCCTGGTCGAAGTCGATGACCAGGCGATCTGTAACGGGAAAGCTCTGGCAACTCAGCACGAAGCCGCGCGCCACCTCGTAATCTTCAAGCGCAAAATTCGCATCCATGTCGACTTCGCCCTCGATGACTTTGCACCGGCAGCTCGAACACACTCCGCCCTTGCATGAATAGGGAAGCTCCACGCCCTGGGCCAGAGCGGAATCCAGCACGCTGTCCTTGTTCTTTTCTATGGTCAGCGTACGGGTCACGCCATCCTGTACGACCGTCAGTTCGCATTGTTCTTTGCCGGGAGCCTTGCGCGCCTCTACGCCGGTGCGCAAGGAACGGGGACCCTTGGGCGAACCAAAAAGTTCGAACTTGATACGGCTATTGTCCAAGCCATTGTCGACCAGGGCCTGCATGACCGATTCGGTCATGTCCTGAGGGCCGCAGACGAAGGCATAATCGATCTGCGATGGAGACATCCACAGGCTCAGCAACTGTTCCACTTTCGCGCCGTCCAGGCGCCCGTTGAACAAATCGATGTCCTGGTGTTCGCGGCTCATGATGTACACCAGCGAGAACCGGGTCATGTACCGATTCTTGAGGTCTTCGATCTCTTCGCGAAACAACACCGCCGAAGAAGCGCGGTTACCGAAGAAAAGCGTGAAGCTGCTCAGGGGTTCGGTCTCGAGCGCGGTCTTGACCAGGGACAAGACGGGCGTTATCCCGCTACCCACGGCAAAGGCCACATAGCGGTGAGAATTGGCCGGATCGAAGTCCAACGTGAAATGACCGTCGGGCGGCATGACGTCGAGCACCTCGCCCGAGGCCAGATGCTGGTTGGCCCAGCTGGAAAATGCACCATCGTTCATGCGCTTGATGGCCACCCGCAATTGGCGATCGCGTGGCGCGGCACAGATGGAATATGACCGGCGCAGCTCGTGCCCGTCGACCTGCGTGCGCAGCGTGAGGTACTGGCCGGGCCGAAATGCGAAGGTCGCATCCAGATCGGGAGGCACATCGAAGGTCACAACCACGGCGTCGCGTGTGTTCCGCGCGACCGACGCTACTCTCAGAGGATAAAACTGTGCCATGGCCTTAGTGCGCCTTGAAGTAATCGAAAGGTTCTCCGCATGCGTTGCACCTGTACAAGGCCTTGCATGATGTGGAACCAAAGTGGCTGACGAGCCGCGTACGATCCGAATGGCATAGCGGGCACGGCACGACGAGATCAGGTTCGCGCCTTGTAATCCCGGATATGTCGACCGCCTTCTGTCCCGGCGGCGCAATGCCGTAGGCCTTCAGCGCAACGCGCCCTTTTTCGGACATCCAGTCCGTTGTCCAGGCCGGGGACAGGCTTGTTTGTATTCGCACCTCTGAAACCCCCTGCGTGCGCAGGACCTGCGCTATATCGGCCGCTATCTCTTGCATGGCGGGACATCCCGAATACGTCGGTGTAATCGTCACGACGCAGACGGGTCCATCCCATTCGACTCGACGCACCAAGCCCAGGTCGACAACAGACAGGACGGGAATCTCCGGATCGGGCACAGCGCCCAGCCACTGCATGACGTCATCAACGGATACAGGACTTACAGGATTAGCTACCATACGCCCCCCGGAAAAGCGCGCTGTACGTGCTGCATTTCAGCAAGCAAGTAACCCAATGCCTCGGTATGGCGGCCTTGCGGACCGCCGCGATACGCCAAGTGATTGGCCTGGTCGGGGTCTGGCATGACGAGCGTTGCTTCCGCCATGGTGCCACGCACATGCTCGAGCCATTCCGGCCAAAGATCGGCATGGCGCGGCCCCATCCCGGAATCCGCCATTGCCGTCGTGATCGCATCGTCGACGAACAGCTCGCCAACATAGCGCCAGGCATCGTCGACCGATGCCTGCATCTTCTTGTGACTTTCGTTGGTGCCATCGCCCAGCCGCACCAGAATGTCCGACGTGCGCCTGACGTGATACGTCACTTCCTTCAACGACTTTTCGGCAATGGCCGCAACGCGCTCATCGGATGAGGAACCCAATTCCCTGAGCAGGAAATAATGCCAGACATCGAAGAAAAATTGGCGCACGATGGTGTCGCCGTAATGTCCATTGGCGCGTTCGACCAGAAGGTAATTGACGAACTCCGGGGCGTCGCGATGATAGGCAAGCGCATCTTCGTCGCGGGACTTGCCTTCGACCTCGCCCGCCAGGCTAAGCCACAACCGCGCCTGGCCCAATAGATCGAGCGCCACATTTGTCATGGCAAGATCTTCTTCCAAGGCCGGACCGTGTCCGGTCCATTCGGAAAGCCGATGCGACAACACCAACGTGGTATCGCCCAGGCGCAGAAGATAATGAAACAGGGCTTGGTCCATACGACCTCCTACATGTGCTTGATTTCGTCTGGCATGGGGAAGAACGTTGGATGCCGGTACACTTTACTGTTGGCGGGCTCGAACAACGGCTGCTTATCCCCGGGGCTGCTGGCGATGATGTCCGCCGCCTTGACGACCCAGATGCTCAACCCCTCGTTGCGCCGCGTGTAAACGTCTCGCGCATTGTTTATTGCCATTTCCGCATCCGGCGCATGCAGGCTGCCCACATGCTTGTGAGCCAGGCCATGCTGGCTGCGAATGAATACTTCCCACAGCGGCCATGTATCGTGATTCATGTGTCTATCCTTGCATCGACTGCCGGGAATGTTTATCGGCGTAAGCGGAAAATGCGGCGCGAACCCATGCGCCTTCGTTGTGGGCGTCGACCCGGGCGGCCAGGCGCTCGCGGTTGCAAGGACCGTTGCCCTTGATGACCGCATGGAACTCGGCCCAGTCGATGGCGCCGAAGTCGTAATGGCCGCGTTCCTCGTTCCATGCCAAATCGGGATCGGGAACGGCAAGGCCCAGGTACTCGGCCTGCGGCACTGTCTGGTCCACCATTTTCTGGCGGAGTTCATCGTTGGTGAACAGCTTGATGCGCCACTGCATGGACTGGGCGCTATTTGGGGAATCCGCATCGGACGGGCCGAACATCATGAGCGCCGGCCACCACCACCGGTTCAGGGCTTCCTGGCACATGTCCTTCTGAGCCGGCGTGCCATGCAGGCACATCTGGATAAGCAGGTCGTAGCCCTGGCGCTGGTGAAATGATTCCTCCTTGCAGACGCGCACCATGGCTCGCGCGTAGGGTCCATAGGAGCAGCGGCACAGGGGGATCTGGTTAATGATTGCGGAGCCGTCCACCAGCCAGCCGATCATGCCGATGTCCGCCCAGGTCAGCGTCGGGTAGTTGAAAATACTTGAGTACTTGGCTTTGCCCGAATGCAGGTCGTCGACCAGGTCGTCGCGCGAAACGCCCAGCGTTTCGGCCGCGCTATACAGGTATAGCCCGTGGCCGGCCTCGTCCTGAACTTTGGCGAGCAGGATGGCTTTACGTTTCAGGGAAGGTGCCCGGGTGATCCAGTTTCCTTCCGGCAGCATCCCCACGATCTCGGAATGCGCGTGCTGCGAAATCTGGCGTACCAGCGTCTTGCGATACGCATCCGGCATCCAGTCTTTCGGTTCGATTCGTATACCTTCGTCTACGCGCTGCTGGAATTCCAGCTCGGGTCCGGTCAATTCCTTGACAGAACGGACACTGCGCACTCCTGTCTCGACAAGCTGGGCGTACATGATGGTCTCCCGACGGCCTTGCGACTGATTGTTTAAGCCTTCATTATTTAATACAAAAATATTGATGTCAATCCTATTTTAGTATCAAATAAGATCTCCGCACTTTCGTATAAGATAGCCGGTCAGTTCACGTATATGCCGACCATGCCCTCATCCTCCGCTCCGCTGCAACAACGCATAGCCACTCTGCTCGAACGTCAGCCGCCACGTGCCAAGTCCTTGTGCGTCACGCTGCTCGGTGATGCAATTGGTCCGCACGGAGGAAGTATCTGGCTAAGTGACCTCATCGACCTTGTCACCCCATTGGGCGTGAATGAACGGCTGTTGCGCACGAGCGTTTTCCGCCTTGTGGCGCAGGGATGGTTGCGGTCGGAACGCCATGGCAGGCGCAGCCGCTATTGCTTGAGCGAGCAAGGCGAGGAATTGACCCGCCAGGCGTCAAGCCGCATTTATGATGGCTCGCCCGCCGATTGGAAGAACGACTGGACGCTGGTCGTTTTGCCGCGTTTCGGCAACGAGAGCCTCAGTCAACGGGGGTTGGTGCGTCGCGAATTGATCTGGGCGGGTTTCGGGGCCATTGCTCCCGGTATCTTCGCCATGCCGCGCAACCAGGCCAGTGTCGCGCAAAAAGTCCTCCAGAAGCTGCAACTGTCGGACAAGGCTCTTGTATTAAGCGCTCACGAGGCGAACCAGGATCACGGCTTGGTCATCAGTTCGCTTATCGCCCAGTGCTGGGACCTGGATGGCGTAGCGGCACAGTACCGCGATTTCTCAGACGCCTTCGGCCCCATGATCCAGGCGGTCGACAAGGGCATTGCGCCGGCGCAGGCCTTCACGGTACGTGCGCTGGCTATTCACGCCTGGCGCAGGATAGTGCTGCATGACCCTCAGTTGCCTGGACAAATGCTCCCGCCCACATGGCCCGGGCATACAGCCCGGGAACTATGCGGCCGGTTGTACTGGGCGGTGTTCGAACAGGCTGAAGAACACTTGAACCACGTGCTGGCGCAGGACACCGCGCACTACCGCGCCGCCAGTCCTTACGTATACGACAGGTTCAAGTCCAGCCGCCTATAATTTAATGAAGTGTTCCCGATAATGTTTCAACTCTTCAATTGACTCGTAAATATCTGCAAGCGCCTCGTGGCGGCTTTTCTTTACGAAGCTTTTGTAAACTTCCGGTTTCCAGCGCAGCGATAGCTCTTTCAGCGTGCTGACGTCCAGATTGCGGTAATGAAAATACTCTTCGAGCCGTGGCATGTACTTGACCATGAAACGGCGGTCTTGTCCTATGGTGTTGCCGCACATTGGCGATTTGCCGGCAGGCACGTAGCCGGCCAGGAACGCCAGTAATTGCTCCTCGGCCTGTTCTTCGGAAATGGTCGACGCTTTTACCTTGTCGATCAGTCCGCTTTTGCCGTGTGTCGACTGGTTCCATTTGTCCATCGCTTCAAGCAAAGCATCGCTCTGGTGTATAACAAGGACTGGGCCTTCCGCCACAAAGGTCAGGTCGGCTTCGGTGATGACAACCGCCACTTCGATTATGCGTTCTTTTTCTGGATCCAGGCCCGTCATTTCCATATCAAGCCACACCAAACGCTGTTCATTGACCGCCATATATTCCTTCCTTAAAACACCGATTTTCGCACACCGGCGCCGACTATGTTTACCTTGCTGTTTATAGCCTTCCTGCTAGTCGATATACTTTTGCGTGTCTGGCTTGCATCGCGCCAGATCCGCTATGTCCAGCAGCATCGCGCACAAGTGCCGTCGGAATTCGCTGACCGCATCGCTTTGTATAGCCATCAGCGCGCCGCCGACTATACGACCGCCAAAATGCAGTTTTCCATCGTTGAGCGCATGACAGAGGGGGCGGTCCTGATCGGGCTCACGCTGCTGGGCGGGCTGCAGGTCATCGATCTGGAGCTGGGCAAACTCATCGACAACGAAATGTTGCGCCAGCTTGCCCTGATAGGCGTGGTGATGGCACTGCTTGGCACTATCGGGCTGCCGTTTTCGGCATGGAATAAATTCCGCCTCGAGGCACGCTTCGGCTTCAACCGGATCACACCTCGATTGTTCCTTCTCGATACGATCAAAACGCTGGCGCTGGCGTTGTTGCTGGGCGCGCCGCTGGCCGCCGCCGTGCTGTGGATCATGGGCAATACCGGACCGGACTGGATCTGGTGGGCGTGGGCCATATGGGTGGCATTCAATCTCCTGATTATCTGGCTGTTTCCCACAGTCATTGCACCCCTGTTCAACAAATTCACGCCGTTGCAGAATGCCGAGATTGCTCTACGCATTCAGAGCCTGGCGAAACGCTGTGGCTTTTCGCTAAGCGGCCTGTTCGTCATGGACGGATCTCGACGCTCGGCCCACGGCAATGCCTATTTCACCGGCTTCGGCAAGACACGCCGCATTGTATTTTTCGACACCTTGCTGGCACGCCTTAATGTGGACGAAATTGAGGCTGTGCTGGCCCATGAGCTAGGGCACTTCAAGCATAAGCACGTCATTAAGCGCATGGTCATCAGCTTTGCCCTGGCGCTGGTCTTCTTCATGGTGCTGGGCTGGCTGTCGTCGCAGGTATGGTTCTACGTTCAACTGGGCGTCATTCCACAACTGGGCCGCCCCAACGACGCCCTCGCCCTGATCCTGTTCTTCCTCGTTATTCCCGTCTTCACATTCTGGGTAACCCCATTGATCAGCTGGTTTTCACGTCGCGACGAATTCCAGGCCGACCAATATGCGGTCCGGCAATCATCGTCGGGGGCGCTCGTTTCAGCGTTGGTTAAGCTTTATGACGACAATGCCGCCACCCTGACTCCCGATCCGTTACACTCAGCGTTTTACGACACCCACCCTTCGGCCGTGCGACGTATACAGAATCTGAAACATGCTTGATAAGGCCGCACCCCAGGGGCGCATCATTGCCGCCCACGGACGCCACTACACGGTCGAGCTGCCCGACGGCAGCCTGCGCAAGTGTTTTCCCCGAGGAAAGAAGGCTGGAGCAGCCGTAGGCGACCACGTCGTGATCAGCCTGCAGGGGGCCGATGAAGGGTCGCTGGAACGCATATTGGAACGACGCAATTTGCTATATCGTTCCGACGACATGCGCACCAAACAGTTTGCGGCGAATGTCGACCAATTGCTGGTTGTCGTCGCGCCGGAACCCGTGGCGTCCGACGATCTTACTGCCCGCGCACTCGTGGCCGCGTGGAGCGCCGACATCGAACCGATCATTATTCTAAACAAGGTTGACCTGGACAGCGTCGGCCAGGCGCGTCAACGGCTTGCCACCTTGGCAAAGCTGGGCATCCGCATTATCGAGCTAAGCGCTCACGCCCCCGATCAGTTGCGCGACCGGCTCTTGCCGCTGCTCCGCGACCGCTGCACGTTGCTGCTGGGCCAAAGCGGGATGGGCAAGTCCACTATTTTGAACGCGTTGGTGCCCAATGCGAGAGCGCACACACAAGAACACTCGCAGGCGCTTGGCGCCGGCAAGCATACGACGACCAGCACACGGTTGTACCACTTGCCGGATCAGCCTGGCGACATCATCGACTCGCCAGGCTTCCAAGCCTTTGGCCTTTACCACCTGGGCGCGACAGACATCGAACGCGGCTTTCCTGAATTCAAAGACGCCATACAGCATTGCCGTTTTTATAACTGCACGCATCGCCATGAACCGGGCTGCGGCGTGCTGGCCGCTCTGGAACGCGGCGACATCAGCGACGAGCGCCATGAACTGTATAAACGCATCTTGGCCGAGAACGAATCACAAGGCCGATACTGACGTGTTTGTCTTGCGCTTGTTCAGGGTTTGTCGAGCGTCGTCTGGGCGGCTGCGAGGTAATGGTAGAAATTGCGAATGAGGGCCGCCGTGGCGCCCCATATGAAGTAAGACTGCCACGAGATCGAAAAATATAATCGATGGCTGCCATCGGGCAATCTGGCCTCGTGCAGCCGATGCCTGGACGGATCCATGAGTACGGCCAGGGGTACCTCGAATACTTCAGCGACCTCGGCGTGATCGGGCCTTACCGTAAACCCCGGCTGAATCACACCGACCACGGGCTTCATGGTAAAGCGCGTCGACGTGACAAAACTGGGATGAGTGCCCAATAACTGAATGTATTGCGCCTCGATGCCAATTTCTTCGTAGGTTTCGCGAACCGCTGCCGCAACGGCATCGTGGTCGGAATGCTCGATGCGACCGCCCGGAAAGCAAATCTGGCCGGCATGGTCGAAAAGGTGGGACGCACGCCGCGTGAACAATACATGGACACCGGAATTGCGCTGGACCAGGGGGAAAAGGACGGCGGCTTGCGTTGTATTCGCATGTTCCGGCGAGCCTGCCGCGAATGAATCGCTGAAGATCGGTTCGACCCGCCAGCTGACGGGATGGGCGAACGTGGCGCGAATGAAATCAAGTTGGACGGTCGCTAGGGCAAGCGGCTGCAGGATGGGACTGTTGACCACAGGCTGCGCCACTGGATCGAAACCCGGCACGACAATACTTCTGGTTCTAGAAGGAAATAGGCTTTGCGACATGGATCTCATAAAGCAAAGGCACCCGCCCGGGGTGCCTTTGCTGGTTTGCGATAAGAAGTGTTGCCTATGCTTGCTTTGCGGCTGCCTTCTTGGGATTGCGAACCAGCTTTTCTTTAATACGTGCAGCCTTGCCCGAGCGGCTACGCAGGTAATAAAGTTTAGCACGGCGCACATCGCCACGGCGCTTTACTTCGATGCTGGCGATTTGGGTGGAATAGAGCTGGAACGTGCGTTCAACAGCTTCACCCGACGAAATCTTGCGGACGATGAAAGACGAATTCAAGCCACGATTACGGCGGCCGATGACTACGCCTTCGTAGGCCTGGACGCGCTTGCGAGCGCCTTCTACCACGTTAACGTTTACGACGACGGTGTCGCCAGGGCCAAACTGGGGTTTGGCTACGCCGCCGGTCAGGCGAGCGATTTCTTCTTGTTCAAGAAGTTCGATAAGGTTCACGGTAAAGCTCCAGGTTTCATCATGATGCGGGCACAAAGTTATTGTTAATGCAAAAGCCCGTCAGAGGATGAGTTAGCAAAGCCAAGCATTATACAAGACTATGCCGGTATTTAAAAGCCACCTGCCGCGCCCAGCCACATTAGCCCCGGGATGGTTGCTCCCCATGCGGCTACAAGACAGACGTCGGTTACCATGGCGCCGCGAGTAAGCCGGCCGGTTCTGGTGGGTGCCGGACGGGAAGAGAACGGCCACTGGAACGGCGTCTTGGTGGAATTGGATGGTTTCATTACTGCCTCCGTAAGTACTGTTTAAAAATACAGCTTGGTATGTATGAACTGTATAAAAAAACAGTGTCTTGCGCAAGAACTTTTGGAGGCACTGGCCTATTTACCACACATGCCGCGGCAAAAAAATAACCCCGCCAAGTGGCGGGGTTACGGTAGCGTCGCTGGCGATTACCTGTCGGGCTGCGGCGTTGTGCGCAAATAAGGACGCACGACGGTATAGCCCTTCGGGAACTTTTCCTTCAATACTGCCTCATCCTGCAGTGACGGAACGATAATCACATCGTCGCCCTGCTCCCAGTTGACGGGCGTCGCGACGCTGTAGTTGTCAGTCAGCTGCAACGAGTCGAGCACCCGCAGTATTTCATTGAAATTTCGCCCGGTGCTTGCCGGATAGGTGATGATCAAGCGCACCTTCTTGGCGGGATCGATGATGAATACCGAGCGCACCGTGGTGGTTGCGCTGGCGTTCGGGTGGATCATGTCGTACAGCGTGGAGACTTTGCGGTCCTGATCCGCCAATATGGGGAAGTTGACTTGCGTATTCTGCGTGTCGTTGATGTCTTCTATCCATTTCTTGTGCGACTCGGCATCGTCGACGGAAACGGCGATTACCTTGGCATTGCGCTTGGCGAACTCACCGGATACGACAGCGGTGTAGCCTAATTCGGTAGTGCACACGGGGGTGAAATCGGCCGGATGCGAAAACAACACACCCCAGCTATCACCCAAATAATCATAGAAACGGATGGGTCCTATGGACGAATCCTGCTCGAAATCGGGGGCGACGTCCCCCAGGCGTAAAGTGGTCATGATGGCTCTCTTTGATCGTGATCAAACAAAAACAACTGTGCCATATATTGTGACCGCATAAAGCGCCCGGGGTAAATACGCTTTACCTATAAACTTATTCGCTCAGGGCAGCAGCCAGATAGCGGTTGGCCACCTGGCCCTCGAGAATCGCCGCCGCCAAGGAATCGGCGCGCGGCAGAATATGCGCCGCGTAAAAGACACTGGTAGCAAGCTTTTGCCTATGGAAAGCGTTCCCGGTGCCCTGGGACCCGTGCTGCGAACAGATCAAAGCCGCCCGCGCCATTTGCCAGCCGCCATGCACGACACCGGCCAGCATCAGCAACGGTACGCTGCCCAGGAATACGGAGCGCACATCGGATGCGGCGTTTGTCAGCACAAACTGGATTGCGCTTTCGTAAGCATTTATGCCCGCCGAAAGGCGGCGGGCAATCAATGCCAGCGCATCGGCGTCTTCGCCTTGCGCACCGGCGGCTTTTTCGAGGTGGGCCACCGTTGCCCGCATTTCGCCGGCCAAGGCCTTCGCGACGGCGCCACCGTCGCGCAACACTTTGCGCCCCACGAAGTCATTTGCCTGTATGGCTGTCGTACCTTCGTAAATCGGCAGAATACGCGCGTCTCGATAGTATTGCGCCGCGCCGGTTTCTTCGATGAAACCCATGCCGCCATGGACTTGGATGCCCAATGAGGCCACTTCGACGGACACTTCGGTAGAGTACGCCTTCACGATCGGCACCAGATACTCGTACAACGCCTTGTTGCGCGCCCGTACGGCGTCGTCGACATGGCGTCGCGCCTTGTCGCGGGCCGCGGCGGCAACATAGGCGACGGCACGGGCACCTTCGGTGAGTGACTTCATGGTGAGCAGCATGCGCTGTACATCGGGGTGGTTGGCAATTGCCACCGGCCCGGCCGAACCTTCGAGCGCCTGGCCCTGGACGCGGTCGTTTGCATACGCGATTGCGTGCTGGGTGGCGCGCTCCGACAACGCAATACCTTGAATTCCCACCGCGTAACGGGCAGCGTTCATCATGATGAACATGTATTCGAGGCCGCGATTTTCCTGGCCGACAAGATAACCAATGGCGCCTTCGCCCACATCGCCCTTGCCGGACCCGTACAGCAACACCGCTGTCGGGCTGCCGTGTATGCCCAGCTTGTGCTCAAGCGATGCGCACCATACGTCGTTGCGCTTGCCGAGCGTGCCGTCTGGATTGACCAGGAACTTGGGCACGATAAACAGCGAAATGCCCTTGACGCCCTTGGGGGCGTCTGGCGTGCGAGCCAGCACCAAGTGGACGATATTCTCGGCCATGTCGTGTTCACCGTAGGTGATGAATATTTTCTGGCCCGACAGGCGATAACTATTGTCTTCCTGCTTCACCGCGCGACTGGCGACCAAGGCCAGGTCCGAGCCCGCCTGAGGTTCGGTCAGGTTCATGGTCCCTGTCCAGCGCCCTTCCAGCATGGGAGGGATGAATAAGGCTTGTTGCTCTGGGCTACCCGCTTCGGTCAACGCCTCGATCACGCCGTCGGTCAGCAGCGGACACAATGAAAACGCCAGATTGGCGGCATTCATGTTCTCGCTGCACGGTGCGCCCACCAGTTTGGGAAGGCCTTGCCCGCCCCATTCCTGTTCGTGCTGCAATCCTTGCCATCCGCCCTTGGCGAATTCGTCAAACGCCGTCTTGAAACCCGGCGATGTCGTCACTTCGCCGTCGGTCAATTTTGCTGGAGATGTATCGCCACCGCGGTTCAGTGGAGCAAGCGCCTGCTCGACAAAGCGCGCGTTCTCCTCGAGCACCGCGTCGACCACATCCTCGGTGACGTCTTCATAACCCGGCAGCGCAAGCACGCTGTCCAACTCTGCCAATTCTTTCAGGACGAAGCGGATATCCTCGGTGGGTGCGCGATAACTCATGTGGTCTCCGTATGCCGCTTGGCGGACTTTAATTTGAAAAGACCTGTAAACCGCATGTTTACAGGTCTTGATTGGTTAATACGCCTTACAGCGCTTTTACGAGATCGGGCACGGCCTGGAACAGATCCGCCACCAGGCCGTAGTCGGCCACGCCGAAGATAGGCGCTTCGGCGTCTTTGTTGATGGCCACGATGACTTTGGAGTCCTTCATGCCGGCCAGGTGCTGGATGGACCCGGATATGCCCACCGCCACGTAGAGCTGCGGCGCCACGATCTTGCCGGTTTGCCCGACCTGCCAGTCGTTGGGCGCGTAGCCCGCGTCCACCGCGGCGCGCGAGGCGCCGAGCGCCGCGCCCAGCTTGTCGGCCAGCTG
>DATJBV010000052.1:0-64464 GCA_035515055.1 Candidimonas sp. | reverse complement strand
CCTGCTGGAGTTTCGCCATGGCGAAATCGTGAAGAAGGACTCGTACTGGAAGATTGTGGAGAAGTGAATGAACAGGCGTCTGGCAATGAGTCCAGCACGCTCCATTCTGTCGCAACAATAGAAAAAGGGCTTACGCGCCATCGTGCGTAAACCCTTGATTTTTACTGTTGAATATTGGTCGGGGCGAAAGGATTCGAACCTTCGACCCTCTGGTCCCAAACCAGATGCGCTACCAGGCTGCGCTACGCCCCGACGAATTCACAACAGCCAGCAACTATAACACAAAGCGTCAGGCTGCGCTCTCCGCTTCGGACTGCCGGTAGTTTTCCGGCGCTTTCCGCAGCACTTCCACCTTGGCGATGCGGCGGCCCTCCAGCTCCAATACACGGAACCGGTATTCGCCATAGGCCTGGTTGAGCGTGATTTCATCATTGGCGGCGGGCAGCCGTCCAAACTGGCGCAACAGGAATCCGGCCACCGTGCTGAAGTCGTCGGACTCTTCGATCAGGCCTTCGATATTCAGGGTTTGTTCGAAGTGATGCATGTCGGTGGCGCCATCCACCAGCCAGCGGTCTTCTCCGTCGGCAACGATATCGGGCGTTTCGTCCTCATCGGGGAAGTCGCCCGCAATGGCCTCGAAGACGTCTATGGGGGTTACCAGGCCTTCGACGGCGCCGAACTCGTTGATGACGATGACGAGCTGGCCGCGGGCCGCCTTGAGCGTTTCCATCAGGTCCAGTATGCGGACGGTTTCATGGACGATGATGGCGGGGCGAAACGCTTTTTCGTTCAGCGTCTGGTGCAGCATCAGGTCGGCGATCATGTCCTTGGCGCGGCCGATGCCCACCATGTCGTCCAGCGAGCCGCGGCAGACTGGGAAAAAGCCGTGGGGCGTCTCGGCGATTTCCTTGCGTATGGTCTCCGGGTCGTCGTTGAGGTCGATCCAGCTGATGTCGTTGCGCGGGGTCATGATCGAATGCACGTTGCGTTCCGCCAGGCGCAGCACGCCGCTGACCATGTTTCTTTCTTCGACGGCGAAGGGGGCGCCAGCTGGGTCGGGCGCCGGGCCATCGGCGCTGATATCGTCGGACGCCGGACGTTTTCCCAACATGCGCAGTATGCCTTCCGCGGTGCGCTCGCGCATGGGGCGGGGCGACGAGGCGCGCACGAGATTGCGGCGTGCAATCTGGTTCAGCGCCTCGATAACCACCGAGAATCCGATGGCTGCATAGAGGTATCCCTTGGGTACCTTGAAGCCGAAGCCCTCGGCAAGCAGGGCGAAGCCTATCATCAGCAAGAAGCCCAGGCACAGGATGACGACCGTGGGGTAGGCGTTGACGAATCGCGTCAGCGGTTTCGAGGCGACGAGCATGATGCCGATGGCGATGATTACGGCGGCCATCATGACTTCAAGCTGGTCGACCATGCCCACGGCGGTGATGACGGCGTCGAGCGAGAACACCGCGTCTAGCACGACGATTTGCGTGACGATGACCCAGAAGCTGGCATACATGCGGGTGCCGGACAAACTCTGGGCCTTGCCTTCGATGCGTTCGTGCATTTCCATGGTGCCCTTGAACACCAGGAATAGCCCGCCCATGATCAGGATAAGGTCGCGCCCGGAGAATGACATCGAGCCTATGCTGAGCCACGGTTGCGTGAGTTTGAACAGCCACGAGATGCCCGCCAACAGGCCCAGGCGCATGACCAGTGCCAACAGCAGGCCAATCACACGGGCCCGGTCGCGCTGCGAGGGCGGGAGCTTGTCGGCCAGTATGGCGATGAATATCAGGTTGTCGATCCCGAGAACAACTTCCAGGACGACCAGGGTAAGCAAGCCGACCCACGCGGTGGGGTCAAGCAGTAACTCCATTACAAATCCAGATTACAAAAGAAAGATTATAGAGACAGAAGAGGCCGCCGGACGTTTGCCGGCGGCGATTCAGCTCTTGGCGCGCAAGTGCGGCAAGGTGTATGCCTGGTTCTGATAGGCCCAGTTCGGCCACAGGACGTGCGCCAGCGCCTCGCGTGCAAGGCCGGGATCCAGCGGTGCCGGATGATAGCCAGCCGGGGCCGTGTACGAGTATTGAGTGGCGTCGCGATGAGGCTCAAGCACCAGCAATTGATCGCCTTTCAGGTAGCCGTAGTTTTCGCCATATTGCATCATGGCCCGATCGCCGCCGGGCCGGGTAAGGTCGCGCCCTATCATTGGGTGCGCACCGCGTATGCCCATTAAAGACAACAGCGTGACGGGAAGGTCTATCTGGCTGATCAGGCGGTCGTCGCGTCTTGCCGGCACGGTGGCGCCCAGGATAAGGGCCGGAATGTGGAAGTGCCGCAAGGGAATGAGGCTTGCGCCGCCAACCCGCGAATCGTGGTCGGCCACGATAAGGAAAACGGTGTTTTCCCAGTAAGCCGACTGTTTCGCGCGGTCGAAGAATTGCCCCATGGCCCAGTCCGCATAGCGAACGGTGTTCTCCACGGTGGCAGGGTCGCCGTCCGGATCGATGCGGCCGCTGGGGTATTCCCAAGGCGAATGATTGCTTACCGAGAAGGCCAGGGTGAACGTGGGCTGGTCGCCGTCGGCTTCGAGCAGTGTATGCAGCCGGGTGAACATGTCTTCGTCGCTTGCGCCCCACGTTCCCACGAAGGCGGGGTCCTTGAAGGTGGGCAAATCGTGGAGTTCGTCGAAACCATTGCCCAGGAAGAAGCTCTTCATGTTGTCGAAATGGGCTTCTCCGCCGTAGATGAAACGCGAGCAATACCCTTGTTGCTTGAGCAACTGCGCCATGGTGAAGAAATTGCTTTGCGCGCCCGAAAGGCGCAGCGCGGCGTCCGACACTGTGGGTGGGAAGCCGGCGACCACGGCCTCGAGTCCGCGCACCGAGCGCGTGCCGGTGGCGTACGCCCTGGTGAAGTTCCACCCGGTTTCCGCCAGCTTGTCTAGGCAGGGCGTAAGATTCGCACCCCCCAGGTTGCTCACGTATTGCGCGCCCAGGCTTTCCTGGACGATCATGACGACATTCAGCGGGCGGGCATGCGTGGCGAGCGGTTCGTGGGTGTGCAGCGTGGGGATCTCGGCCGACTCGGCTTCGATGCCGGCGCACGCTGCGACAATGGTGTTGACGTCGCTGGCGGGCATTTTTCCGTACACGTCCTCGGCCGAGCGTTCATTCTTCATGCTGTAGATGGCGTAGGTGACGTTGTACAGCGAGTTCAGCGGCAGGGTGTTAAGCATGCTGTCGCCGCAGTAAGCGACCGTGGATGGATTGATGGGCCGGTGTCCCAGGGTGCCGCGGATGGCAAGGAATGTAAGAGCCGCCGCCGCAAGGAAAACTAGCGGACGTACCCACCACGTCATGGGTTCATCGGGCAGGGCGCCAATGAAAAGCCGGTATCCAACCCACGCAAAGAGCGCCAGGGTGGCGACGGCGCCGACGATGACGCCTTTATATCCCTTCCACAGCATGCCGAACACTTCCTGCGGGTGCTTAAGGTATTCCACATACAGCCGGTTGGGCCGGGTATCGTATTCATGGATGAATTGCGGAGTGGAGACCTCCAGCAGTACCAGCAACAGCCAGGCGAAAAGAAACCACCAGCCCGTAAAGGCGGTGGCCAGCGGCAAGTGGCCGATAAACGGCGCAAGCATGGCGGGTATGCCGACAATGAAGGCGATCTGGTTGGCGTCGATGCGCAAGCCGCCCTTCAGGATAGGAAGCAGGCCGCCCGCCTGCCTGACCCGCTGCCACTGCCAAAAGGCCAGGAGGCACCGGCTGGACACCAGCAAGCATAGGCTGGCCACGATGAAAACAAGAATCAGGTCGCGCATGTAAGGGCGTGTTAAGTTTCATTAAGGTAGGCTAGTGTAATGGCAAGGCCTTCCTTGCCGCCGATATTGCGTACAATTTATTGCCCATCCCTTCGTCAGTCTCTTGCACAGGAACTTATATGTACTCCCCGCGCGTCTATTCGAAAATTCTTGGCGCCGCCGCGCTAATTGCCGCCACCAGCGGCGCCTGGGCTCAAGATACGATCAAGATAGGCGAAATCAATAGCTATAAGAATCAGCCGGCATTCCTGGGGCCCTACAAGAAAGGCATGGAACTGGCGGTCGAGCAAATCAATAGCGCCGGCGGCGTCAACGGCAAGTCGTTCGAGCTCATCGTCCGCGACGACAATGCCAACCCCGGCGACGCGGTCCGGGCCGCCGAAGAACTCCTGGCTCGCGACAAGGTCGACGTGCTGGCCGGTACTTTCCTGTCCCACATAGGGCTGGCGGTCACCGACTTCGCCAAACACAAGAAAACGTTTTTCCTGGCCAGCGAACCGCTGACCGACAAAATCGTCTGGGCCGAGGGCAACCGCTATACGTACAGGCTGCGCAACTCCACGTATATGCAGGTGGCCATGCTCATCCCGGCCGCGGTCAAAATGAACAAGAAACGCTGGGCTATCGTCTATCCCAATTACGAGTACGGGCAATCGGCGGTCGCCACCTTCAAGACCTTGCTGAAGCAGGCGCAGCCGGACGTCGAGTTCGTCGCCGAGCAGGCCTCGCCGCTGGGCAAGATCGATGCGGGCAGCGTGGTTCAGGCGTTGGCCGACGCGAAGCCGGACGCCATGTTCAATGTGCTGTTTGCCACCGACTTGGCAAAGTTCGTGCGTGCCGGCACACAGCGTAATTTCTTTAAAGACTTGTCGGTTGTCAGCATGTTGACGGGCGAACCGGAATACCTCGACACGCTGGGCGCCGAGACGCCGGTGGGCTGGGTCGTGACCGGCTACCCGTGGTATGCCATCGACACCCCCGAACACAAGGCTTTCCTGCAGGCTTACCAGGCGCGGTTCGACGACTATCCCCGGTTGGGCACCATCGTGGGCTACAACACCATACTGTCGCTGGCCGCGGGCATAAAGAAGGCCGGGTCCACCGATACGGAAGCCCTTATACAGGCCTTCAAGGAACTTGAAGTCAACACCCCGTTCGGGCGCATCGTATATCGCGGTATCGACCACCAATCAACCATGGGGGCCTATGTTGGCACGCTGGATGTAAAGGACGGCAAGGGCATCATGAAAGACTTCGTCTATGTCGACGGCGCAACCGTTCAACCGTCGGATGAACAAGTCAGGCAATGGCGTCCGGCGGCGGCCAATTAATCCCGGACCCGCATGCACGTTACGGGCTTTATCGTCCAGTTCCTTAACGGACTGGCTGAAGCGTCCTCCTTGTTCCTGGTCGCCGCTGGGCTGTCGCTGATCTTCGGCGTCAGCCGCATCGTCAACTTCGCCCATGGGTCGCTGTATATGCTGGGCATATACGTTGCGTGGTCGATAGTCGGGCAATGGGGCCACACGGCCATGGGGTTCTGGACCAGCCTGCTGGTCGCGGCCCTCATCATAGGTGTGCTCGGCGCGTTGTGCGAGATGCTGGTATTGCGGCGCATTTACAAGGCGCCCGAGATGTATCAGCTGCTCGCCACCTTTGCGCTGGTGCTCATCTTCAACGACGCGGCGCTGGCTCTTTGGGGGCCCGACGACCTGCTGGGTCCGCTGGCCCCGGGCCTGAGCGGCGCGGTCCAGATCTTCGAGCGATATCTGCCCGTCTACGACGTGGTGCTGATTTTCATCGGCCCGGCGGTTTTGTTGGCGTTGTGGCTGCTGCTGACCCGCACCCGCTGGGGAACCCTGATACGGGCGGCAACGCAAGATCGCGAAATGCTCGGCGCGCTGGGGGTCAACCAGGCATGGCTGTTCACCGGCGTTTTTGCCCTGGGCTCCCTGCTGGCCGGCCTGGGCGGTGCCCTGCAGATTCCCCGGCAGCCCGCCAGCCTGATGCTCGACCTGAGCATCATCGGCGATGCTTTCGTGGTGGTGGTCGTCGGGGGGATGGGGTCGATTCCCGGGGCATGGCTGGCCGCCCTCATTATTGCCGAGCTCAAGGCCTTGTGCATCGCGCTGGGCGTCGTCGACATAGGCGGCGTGAGCATCGCCTTTCCGAAATTGACACTCGTGGTCGAATTTATATTCATGGCCTTGGTGCTGGTGTTCCGGCCTTGGGGCCTGCTGGGCAAGCCGCTGGTGGCCATCCGCCACGCCGGCGTGTCCGATGCGCCGCTGCGCCGCGCCACGCCGGCCTTCACCTGGCTGGCACTGGCCTTGGTCCTTGGGTTCGCCGTCCTGCCGTTGTTGTCGAACGCATTGCCTTACGCCGCGGTACTGGGCCAGGACATGCTGGTGGCGGTCCTGTTCGCGGTCAGCCTGCACTTCATGATGGGGCTGGGAGGCATGGCGTCGTTCGGTCATGCCGCTTATTTCGGCATAGGCGCCTATGGCGCAGCGCTGCTATTCAAATCCGCCGGCTTGGGAATGGGCGCCTCGCTAGTTGCCGCGCCGCTGTTGGCTGGTGTCTTCGCGGTGGTGTTCGGGTGGTTTTGCGTGCGCCTGACCGGTGTCTATCTTGCCATGTTGACGCTGGCATTTGCGCAAATCGTCTGGTCCATCGTCTACCAATGGGACGCCGTGACCGGCGGATCCAATGGCATCGTCGGTATCTGGCCCAGCGGCTGGCTTTCGGGCGACGCCTTTTACTATCTGACCTTGCTCACTGTTGTCCTGGCTGTCGTTCTCGTCCGCCGCATGGCATTTGCGCCTTTCGGCTACGCCCTGCGGGCGACACGCGACTCGGCATTGCGGGCCGACGCCATCGGCGTGCACGTGAAGCGGGTGCAATGGTCCGCATTCGTCATTGCCGGCACGCTGGCCGGTGTGGCCGGCGGTTTATATGTTTTCTCCAAGGGCGGAGCGTCGCCTGAAGTCATGACCGTCGGTAAATCGGTGGACGCGCTCGTCATGGTGTTATTGGGCGGTGTGCAAACACTCTTTGGCCCCGTCATCGGCGCCGCCAGCTTCACGCTGCTGCAAGACTATTTCATAGGAATAACCGCCTATTGGCGGGCGTTGTTTGGCGCGGTCATATTGCTTTTGGTTTTGGCGCTGCCCCAAGGCATCGCGGGCTACGCCGGAATGGTCGCGGACCGCATAAGGAAACGGGCATGACGCTGCTTGAAGTGCGCGACCTGAGCAAGCGCTTCGGCGGCAACATGGCGGTCGATGGCGTCAGCTTCGATCTTGCCGCCGGCGAACTGCTGGCGCTGATCGGACCGAATGGGGCGGGCAAGTCGACAACGTTCAATATGGTGGGCGGGCAACTGCCGGCCACGTCCGGATCCGTGCGTTTCGACGGCCGCGACTTGCTGGGCGTGCCATCGCGGCGCATCGCCCATATGGGGGTGGGGCGCACGTTCCAGATTGCCGCCACCTTCGCCTCGCTCACGGTGTTGGAGAATGTGCAAATGGCGCTGTTGTCGCACCATGGGCGCGTGTATGCATTTTGGCGCCCGGCCGCCAAGTATTACAAAGACGAAGCAATGGCATTGCTGTCCGATGTCGGTATGCAGGCACAGGCGGCGCGCCCTTGCAGCGAACTGGCCTATGGCGATGTGAAGCGCGTGGAACTTGCCATGGGCCTGGCTGGCGCGCCGCGATTGCTGCTCATGGACGAACCCACCGCCGGCATGGCGCCCGCCGAGCGCAATGCCCTGGTCGGGCTGGTGAAGCAACTGGTCGTGGATCGATCGATGGCGGTGTTGTTTACCGAGCACAGCATGGACGTTGTATTCGCCTATGCGGACCGCATCATCGTCCTGGCCCGCGGAAAAATCATCGCCGAGGGAAATGCCGACGACGTTCGTGCAAATGCCGAAGTGCAGGCCGTGTACTTCGGGTCGGGCAAGACGTTCGAAGACGGTATGGCAAGGGGTGCGCAATGAACCACGAGCTTGCGGAACCGGCTGGCGTTGCCTCCATACTCTCGGTGGAGGCCATGAATGCCTGGTATGGCCGCGCGCACATCCTTCACGACGTGTCGCTGCAGGTGGGGCGGGGCGAGGTCGTTGCGCTGATGGGCCGTAACGGGGCGGGCAAGTCCACGACGCTCAAGTCCATCATGGGACTGGTGCCGGAGCGCGATGGCCGCGCTGTTTTCATGGGCGTCCCGCTGGAAAAAAAGCATCCCTACGAAGTGGCGCGGCTGGGCGTGGGCTATGTGCCGGAGGACAGGCGCATCTTCACGGATTTGACGGTGCGGGAGAACCTGATGTGCGGGCGGCGGCCCGAGCGCCGTTGGCCCGACGGGACGCCGGGCCTGAACTGGACCGACGACGCCATATTCCGCCTGTTTCCCAACCTGGCGGGCATGCGGGATCGGTCCGGAGGGGCGATGAGCGGGGGCGAACAGCAAATGCTGGCGGTTGCCCGCACCCTGATGGGCAATCCCTACTTGCTGTTGCTCGATGAACCGTCCGAAGGAGTGGCCCCTGTCATTGTCGAGCAAATGGCGGCCATGATCTTGGCCCTGAAAGAGCGCGGCGCCAGCATCCTGCTATCGGAACAAAACATGCATTTTGCCCAATTGGTGGCCGACCGCGCCTATGTGCTGGAAAAAGGCACCATACAGTTCAGCGGGTCGATGCGGGCACTGGCCGACAACGAGCCGGTGCGCCGCGCTTACCTGGCCATCTGAGGCGCGATGCCACCGCGGTAGCTGGCAAGCAGCTCCGTTCGGCGTGCCTGCGCCTGGAGACGGTTCTTTTCCTTCACATGGCCGTAGCCGCGGATGTCGTCTGGAAGACTGGCCAGTTCCAAGGCGACTGCCATGTTGCCAGTGGTAAGGCTCTGTGCCAGTTCGGCCACCAGCTCCAGGTAATCATTCACCAAGGCGCGCTCGTGCCGGCGTTCTTCCGTTCTGCCGAAGA
Source organism: Candidimonas sp. (assembly GCA_035515055.1). GTDB lineage: Bacteria > Pseudomonadota > Gammaproteobacteria > Burkholderiales > Burkholderiaceae_B > Pollutimonas. The sequence continues at coordinate 55,645 of DATJBV010000052.1, read as the reverse complement.
TGTCCAGCGGCGTGCCGCGCAGGCCCTTCAATTTAGCCAGCACCCGGAATGCCGGCATCATCCATGGCCCGTAGGTTTGCTTGATCGGTTGTCCGGCGTCGTTTTTTCGCGCGAAGAGCGGCGGCGCCATGTGGAAGCGAAGTCGATAGTCGCGTCCCGGCTCGCCTTCGAACTGCGCGCGCAGCTTTCCGGTGAAGGCCGGGTCCGCATACAGGCGGGCAACTTCATATTCGTCTTTGTACGCCATGAGCTTGGCCAGGTTTTTGGCGATCGCGCGCGTGAGCGGCAGCTTGCTTGCCGCCTCGGTGGCTTGTCCGGGCGCCTGCAACGCTTCTTCGTGCCGGCGTATCAGCGAGATGGCGTCGGTATAGCGCTTGGCATAAGCCGCGTTTTGATAATCGCTTAGGCGTCGGGCATGGTCTTGTATGAGTTGATCCAGGTCGCCGGTTGCGGTCGCGGACGAGCGGATGACGGGTTTGGCGGCAAGGCCGGGGGCAATGGCCTGCGCGCCATGGTGGGCGGCGGCGCGCCCCCACTCGAAGGCGGCAAGGTTTTTATCAACCATGGTGCCATTGAGTTCGATGGCGCGCACCAGGCTTGCGTGCGACAGTGGCAACCAGCCCTTTTGCCATGAGTAGCCAAGCAGCAGGGGATTGGCATAGATGGCGTCGCCAATGAGGTGGACGGCCAGCGCGTTGGCGTCGACGAATTCGCATGTTTCGCCGATGGCCTCGGTCAGGTCGTGTGCCGTTGTCGCCGTCGGGAAGGTCCATTTTTTGTTCTTGATGACATCGGCCGTGGGGATTTGCGCGCTGTTGACGGCGGCGCGCGTGTGGCCCTTGCGTGCGCGGGCCACCACGTCGGGCGACGTGGTGACGATGGCGTCGCAACCGATGATGAGTTTGGCTTCGCCCGTGGCGACTCGGGTTGCGTGTATATCTTCCGGGCGCGACGCGATCTGCACGTGGCTGAGCACAGCGCCGCCTTTTTGGGCCAGTCCGGCCATGTCCAGCACGGTGACGCCCTTGTTTTCCAAGTGGGCCGCCATGCCGATCAGGCCCCCGATAGTGACCACGCCCGTGCCGCCTATGCCGGTGACGAGGATGCCGTAGGCGCCGTCGATGGCTGGCGTCTCGGGCATGGGCAAGCCACTATTGTCGAGCGTGTTGCCACTGGGTTGCGCGGGACGCGGCTTCTTGACCTGCGCGCCTTCAGCCGTGATGAAGCTGGGGCAATAGCCCGCCACGCAGGAGAAGTCTTTGTTGCATGACGACTGATTGATCTTGCGCTTGGTGCCCAACGGCGTCTCCAGCGGCTCGACGGACAGGCAGTTGGATTTCACCGAACAGTCGCCGCAGCCCTCGCAGACGGCATCGTTGATAAATACCCGGCGGGCGGGGTCCGGGTAGGTGCCGCGCTTGCGACGGCGGCGTTTTTCCGTGGCACAGGTCTGGTCGTAAACCAGGATGGTCGTGCCTTCGATCTCGCGCAGCTCGCGCTGGACACGGTCGAGTTCATCGCGGTGATACACGGGCGGATTGCCCACCAGCGCCACGCCGCGAAACTTCTCCGGCTCGTCGGTGACAACGACTATTTTCTTCGCGCCTTCGGCATGCACCTGCGCGATGACGTCGGTAACCTTCAGTACGCCATCCACCGGCTGGCCGCCCGTCATGGCCACCGCATCGTTGTACAGTATTTTGTAGGTAATGTTGGCGTTGGCCGCAATGGCGGCGCGTATGGCCAGGATGCCCGAATGGAAATACGTTCCATCGCCCAGGTTGGCGAATACATGCTTTTCCGTGGTGAACGACTTCTGGCCTATCCATGCCGCGCCTTCGCCGCCCATGTGGCTGAAGGTCTCGGTTTTGCGGTCCATCCAGATGGTCATGTAATGGCAACCGATGCCGGCAAGGGCGCGCGAGCCTTCGGGTACATTGGTGGACGTGTTGTGCGGGCAGCCCGAGCAGAACCAGGGCTTGCGTTCCACCGTCAATACCGGTTTTTTCAGGTCTTGTTCTTTGGCATCGATTATGGCAAGCCGGGCGCTGATGCGGGCCTGCAAATCGGCAGGCAGGCGGGTTCTTTCCAGGCGCTTGGCGATGGCGCGCGCAATCAGCGCCGGCGAAAGTTCATAGCGGGCGGGCAGCAGCCAATCGCCGCGCGGCACCGACCACTCGCCGCCCGCATTGTCCTTTTCGTCGAATTTGCCGTACACCTTGGGACGGACATCGTCGCGCCAGTTGTATAGCTCTTCCTTGAGCGCGTATTCCAGGATCTGGCGCTTTTCTTCGACCACAAGAATCTCTTGCAGGCCGGTGGCGAATTCGCGTGCATCTTGCGCATTCAGCGGCCACACACAGCCTATCTTGATGAGCCGGATTCCGATCTGCATGCAGGCTTGTTCGTCGAGCCCCAGGTCGGCGAGCGCCTGGCGGGTGTCCAGATAGGCTTTGCCGGCGGTCATGATGCCCAACCGCGCTTGTGGCGCGTCGATGACGATGCGATTCAGCTTGTTGGCACGGGTATAGGCCAGCGCCGCATACCATTTATAGTCGATGAGCCTGGCTTCCTGGGCCAGCGGAGGGTCGGGCCAGCGTATGCTCAGGCCATCGGCGGGCAGCGCGAAGTCGTCCGGCAAGACAATGCGCGCGCGGTCGGGGTCGATATCGACCGATGCGGTGGATTCAACGACATCGGTGACGCATTTCATGGCAACCCAAAGGCCGGAATAGCGGCTCATTGCCCAGCCATGCAACCCGTAGTCTAGGTACTCCTGGACGTTGGATGGATAAAGCACGGGAATGCCGGCGGCCTGCAAGGCGTGTTCGGATTGGTGGGCCACCGTGGACGACTTGGCGCCGTGGTCGTCGCCGGCCAGCACCAGTACGCCGCCATGGCGCGCCGTGCCCGCCGAGTTCGCGTGTTTGAAGACATCCATGGAACGGTCGACGCCCGGGCCCTTGCCGTACCACATGCCGAAGACGCCGTCGCGCGTGGCGTCCGGGTAGAGCGTGACTTGCTGTGTACCCCAGATGGAAGCGGCGGCTAGATCTTCGTTCAGTCCTGGCTGGAAGACGATGTCGTTATCGTGTAAATGCTGCTTGGCCTTCCAGAGCGCCTGATCCAGCGCGCCCAACGGCGAGCCGCGGTAGCCGGAAATGAAACCGGCGGTATTCAGCCCGGCCAAGCGATCGCGCGCCTTTTGCAGCATGGGCAGGCGAACCAGCGCCTGGGTGCCGCTCATATAGGCGCGGCCCCGCTCGAGCGTGTACTTGTCATCCAGCGTGACGTCGGCAAGCGCCGACTGCACGGCGCGGTCTAGAGGGGCATTCATCTTGGCGGTATCCTATGGCAATCAATGGCTATACCAGACACATAGTATCCGGGGTTGCCATTTTAGCCACGGTAAAGCCGCTCTTTATGGGACCAGGGAAATCCCGACTCGTACCTGGGGTGCGCTTTTATGGTTGTACCCCAGGAGCGTCTCGCCGTAGCCTCGGAAATATTGCACATGAAAGTAGCCGTTCATGTTCAGAAAGGTACGGCGCAGCGGCCACGCGGCCTCGATTTGGCCTGTGGTCATGCCACGCTGGCCCTGGCGATACAAGCCTGTGAGCACCAGCCCATTGTCTTGCGCCCACCGTAGCTTCCAGTCGACGTGCCCTGCGTAGTCCGCATAATCGGGATTGTTGTCGACCTTGAAATAGCCCTTGAGCCGGGGCGCGAACGTGAGCGTGCTTCCGCCATCGAAACGATAGTTGAATTCGGGTTGTATGTAGGCGAAGTTGAGCGAGCGGGACTCGTTGCCGCTACGGCCGTTGGACTCATGCTCCACGCCGGAGGCCAGTCCCAGAAAAACATCCCTGTCTTTCGATTGCCAAAGGGCATCCTTGCGCCAAAACAGGCTTGGTTTAAACGACGTATCTACAAAGGGATGCGAGTCCGAATGCAAATCCCATATGGCGGTCTGCGTATAGCCTAAGTAAATGTTGTCTTCGAATTCGGGCTTGCTTGGGTCGTCGGGGTTGAAGAGCCGGTATTTGAAGCTGACCTGGTAGCGTGCGTTGCGACCATCTTTGTTGCCCACGTCGAAATAAATTGGCTCGTACGGCGTAATGGCATTGCGGAAATTGTCGAATGGCGAGGGCTGGCTGGCCGCTTGGGCGACTTTTTTTGGCAGGGCGGGGTCGAGCTGCATGTTGCCCGTTGCCGTGCCGGCATCCACCACGGGTGCAAGGGCTGCATTGCCCGCCATGGCGCCAGAGCCCGATGCGCTGGTGTCGAGCGCCAACAGGGCGGATTCGCCCTCGATATGAACCGCCTGCAGACCTGTGACGCCGGTGGGCACCACGGCTTCCCAGGCGAACTTCACAAAATTGTTGACTGGAACATTGACCTGGCCGCCGGCGGACCGCAAATACGCCAGACTCCGTATGACCTTGCCCTCGGGTCCGCGCCATTGCAGGACGAGTTCCTTGGCGGCTACGTCGACCAGTGCGTTTTCGGTGTCATTGAATAGCAGACCGGTAATTCGGACAGTTTCGCCGGCTCGTGCGTTCGACCGGTCCAGCTTATAGCTCATGCCGGCATTTGCGGAGCTTGCGAACAAGACGGTGGCTACTGCAATAAGAAGGGCAAGGCGGCGGCTGGGAATACGGGTGTTGCAGGTCATTATTGCTTTATGGGTGGGCTGATGGCAATAAACTGTAGCATTCGACGCCCGGCGATCAATTACGTTTTGTAAAAAGGGTGGCGGGAAAGCCGCAAGACTCGTGAAACGTGGGGCGCCGTACGATAAGTCCTTTGCACCATGCGGTTTTTATGTTTTCCCGGCAACGCGGTAAAATGGCCGGTCTTGCCGCGGTGCCGTCCGGCACCGGCTGCATTGCGCGGCAGTAGCTCAGCTGGATAGAGCACAGGCCTTCTAAGCCTGGGGTCGGGGGTTCGAGCCCCTCCTGCCGCGCCAATGGCTCAAACCAACTCATGTATAGTGGATCAAGATCGCCTTTGCCCGCGGTCGCTTTCGAATATTTGCGCGGCTTTGCGCTGTAGGAGGATCCATGAAAGACTCCAAGAACACCTCACACGCTTCAACAACCGGTTCGGGCGCGCCTGCTCCCAGCGACCGCAATTCTTTGACCATGGGTGCCGACGGCCCCGTTCTGCTTCACGATGTGCACTTCCTTGAACAAATGGCGCACTTCAATCGCGAGAAAGTGCCCGAGCGTCAGCCTCACGCCAAAGGCGCGGGTGCGTTCGGCGTCTTCCGGACCACGGCCGATGTCTCGGCCTATACCAAGGCGGCAATGTTCCAGCAGGGTGCCGAAACCGAGATGCTCGCACGATTTTCCACGGTGGCGGGAGAAGCCGGTAGCCCGGACACCTGGCGCGATGTTCGCGGCTTCTCGCTGAAGTTCTACACGGAAGAGGGCAACTACGACCTGGTCGGCAATAACACGCCTATTTTCTTCGTGCGCGATCCGATGAAGTTTCCGCACTTCATCCGTAGCCAGAAGCGCCTGCCCGATTCAGGGCTGCGCGACAACCATATGCAGTGGGACTTCTGGACCAATAACCCAGAATCGGCTCACCAGGTCGCCTACCTCATGGGCGACCGGGGACTGCCGCGCTCGTGGCGCCACATGAACGGTTATGGTTCGCATACCTATATGTGGGTCAATGCGGCGGGCGAGCGGTTTTGGGTGAAGTACCACTTTCACACCAACCAGGGCATGCAGCAGTTCACCAATGCCGAAGCCAAGGAAATGGCGGGTTCGGACGCGGACTACCACCGTCGGGACCTGTTCGATGCCATCGCGAGCGGCGACTGTCCAAGCTGGACGCTGTCTGTCCAGGTGATGCCGTATGAAGAAGCCAAGACGTATCGCTTCAATCCCTTCGATCTGACTAAAACCCTGTCGCATAAAGATTACCCTCTCATCGAAGTCGGCACGATGACGCTCAACCGCAATCCCGAGAACTTCTTCGCCCAAATCGAACAGGCGGCGTTTTCGCCCGGCAATACCGTGCCGGGCATTGGGCTGTCGCCCGACAAAATGCTGCTGGGACGCGCCTTCGCCTATAACGACGCGCAGCGCAATCGTATCGGCACCAACTTCCATCAGTTGCCTGTCAACAAGCCCAAGGTTCCGGTCAATACCTACTTGTTCGACGGACAAATGACGTACGAGCACAGCGGCAATCAGCCGGTGTATGCACCCAATTCGCATGGTCGCCCATGGGCCGACGGCAGCGGTAAGGCCGAAGACGGCTGGGAGGCGGATGGTGATATGGTGCGTAGCGCCTATACGCCGCATCCAGAGGACGACGATTTCGGCCAGCCGGGCACCCTGGTTCGCGAGGTATATAACGACGAGCAACGCAGCCGGCTGGTTGAAACTGTTGCGGGTAGCCTGCTTGGGGGCGTGCGCAGTCCCGTTCTGGAGCGTGCCTTCGATTACTGGAAGAGCATCGATCTTGAAGTCGGCCAGCGCATCGAAGAGAAAGTGCGGGCGGGCCAGGCGGTTGAACCCGCCGCGGGCATGAGCGAGGCCTAGCCGCGCCGGTGCCGGCCATTTGTCTGTAACGCGACAGTCTCGGGCGGCGTCACCGTGCAGAATCGATGCATTGAAACGCAGCTATTCTAATAACGGGGAGACCAAATGATACTGAACCAGCAGCAGACCATGGTGCGCGACGCCATGCAATCCTTTGCCCAGGAGCGGCTGGCGCCGTTCTCGGCCGAGTGGGACCGTAGCCGCACGTTTCCCGCCCAGGCGTTGAAAGAATTGGGCGCGCTGGGCGCCTTGGGCATGACCGTGCCCGAGGCCTATGGCGGCGCGGGGCTCGATGCCATGAGCCTGGTCTTGACGCTCGAGGAAATCGCGGCGGCCGATGGGGCGATCTCCACAATTGTCAGCGTGCAAAATTCCCTGGCTTGCGGCATTACCCTGAAGTTCGGTACCGAAGCCCAGAAGCAGGAGTGGCTCGTGCCGCTGGCCAAAGGCGAAGCCCTGGGCTGCTTTTGCCTGACGGAACCGCATGTGGGTTCCGACGCTTCGGCAATACGCACGACAGCGGTGCGCGACGGCGACGAGTGGGTGCTTAATGGCGTCAAGCAGTTCATTACGACCGGCAAGCATGCCGATGTGGCCATCGTGTTGGCGGTGACCGACAAAGCTGCCGGCAAAAAAGGCATTTCATGCTTTCTGGTGCCGACGGCCACGCCGGGTTATATCGTTGCCCGCCTGGAAGAAAAGATGGGCCAGCATGCCAGCGACACCGCCCAGATTCTTTTCGAGAACTGCCGTGTTCCGGCCACCGCGCTCATGGGCGTCGAAGGCCAAGGCTATTCCATCGCCCTGGCCAATCTGGAGTCGGGCCGTATCGGTATCGCCGCACAGAGCGTCGGCATGGCGCGCGCCGCGTTGGACGCGGCCTTGCGCTATGCGAAAGAGCGCGAGGCCTTCGGCAAGCCCATCATCGAACACCAGGCCGTAAGCTTTCGGCTGGCCGATATGGCCACGCAGGTCGATGCCGCAAGGCTTATGGTGTGGCGAGCCGCGCAAATGAAAGATGCCGGTCTGCCGTGCCTGACCGAGGCATCGATGGCCAAGATGTTCGCCTCGGAAATGGCCGAAAAAGTGGCTTCCGACGCCATCCAGATCCATGGCGGCTATGGTTACGTTGCCGATTTCCCCGTGGAACGTATTTACCGCGACGTACGGGTCTGCCAGATTTACGAAGGCGCCAACGATATCCAGCGCCTCGTCATCAGCCGCGCGTTAATGCGCGGCTGAATGTGCGGTTGAATCCGTAAGCCGAGCGTTCCAGGCCGCCCGTTTCCGTCAGGCGGTAAGGCGGTCGGCGGGCGGCGTTTCCGGCCGCTGACGGGCAAAATACCCTTCGGTATGGATAAGGCTGGGTTTGGCGCCTAGCCGCAATGCCGCGGCCTTGCAGGAATCAACGAAATCGGGCGTACCCGCAATGAACACGCTGTGGCCGGACAGATCGGGAAACAGAGTGGGCAATAAGTCGGGAATGCGCCCGCTCAGCATGCCCTCTTTTTGTTCCCGCGTAAGCGTGGGCATGAACTTGAATCGACGATGCTTGGTCTGCAAATACGCCATCATTCCCATGTCGTAGACGTCGGCGGCCGTTCTTGCGGAAAAAAGCAGCTTGACCGGGGGCTTGAATCCGCGGCGCAGGGCGGTTTCGGTCAAGGATAGAATGGGCGCAAGGCCGGATCCGGCCGCCATGCAAAGTATGGGGGTCTCGACGGCAGGATCGCCAATGAAGGTGCCGTAGGGGCCGGCCACTTTCAGCATGTCGCCAACGCGCACCTCGTCGTGCAGCCAGCGGCTCGTCACCCCAAGTTCGTCGCGCGAAATATGCAGCGTAATTTCGCCGTCCGGCCTGGGGGCGTTGGCAATGGAATACGACCGGGGCGGATGGCCGGCACGTGCGTCGCCGAGCATGACATACTGGCCCGGCCAGAACCGTACCGTATTGCCGAGCGGCCGGAGCCGGAACTCGGTTATGCGCGGCGTACGCGGGATCTTGTCGATGACCAGATGGAGAATGTTTTCCCGTGGCGGGAAGAGCTTGGGTTTTGCGTCTTCCGTGCCCCACTCGATGACCAATTCTTCCGATAGAGGCTTGGCCATGCACATCAGCCCATAGCCTTGTCGACGCTCTTCCGGCGACAAGGCCATGTCCAGCACCATGCCCTGATCAAACTCACCCTCCAGGACCTTGACCTTGCACTCGCCGCAGGCCCCGGCGCGGCAGTTGTTGGGCAACGCAAAACCCGCTTTTTCGACCGCCGACAGGACGCTCTCGCCGGCGGCGCATGTGATCTCGTGCCCGGAGGGATGGAGTTTGATTCGGCTCATGTCAGAACACCGGAATAATGTCTTTCATATCGACATCGGTGACTTCTTCGCCTGAAATACCCACTTCGGGTATGGCGGGGAAAGGGATGTCGTACTTGTCCAGGACGGCCTTCAGGTTGAGCATGGCAGCCTTCCAGTTTTCCTTCTTTTGCTCGTATTCGGGAATCTGGAAGCCGGCGTCGCGTGCAATGGCCTCGGCCTGGCGCTGCACGGCAATGAAATCGTCAGGCAAGTCCCAGAAGTCCGCTGGCGGCTCGAACAGCACGGCCGACAGGAAGAGGTAGCCGGCACGAACCTGCTTGGTGATGATGGCCTTGTCGTCGTTCGCCATCTTCGGGTAGTCGCGCTCCATCAAGGCCAGGCAGATAGCCATGTGGCGGCCCTCATCGCGGCCTATATTGCGGAAAGCCTCTTTGAATAGCGGTTCGGTGCAGCCCGCGGCCATTTGATGAAAAATCGTGGCGGCAGCGATTTCGCCCATGAGGAACGAGCTGAATAATACGGCCAGGCTGTAGCGCGGCACGGCGGCCTTGTAGCCGTTCCAATAGCGCCCGCCGTTGTAATACAGCCAACTGGCATTGCGATGCAGTTTTTTTCCCAGTTCGGTTTTAGGCTGGTAGGTAAGCGGATCGGGATGCTCGAGCAGCTTGGTGATGGCCAAGCCGCACATCTGTTCGTGGTTTTGTTCGTCGCTGGTCACGGAAAAGAAGCACCGCCGCACCGGATCTTCTTCGTGCGCTTCATAGGTCTTGATCAAGGCTTCGGCAAAAACCGGCGGCGCCGACGCGTCGAAGACCGACAACAGTGTCCACCAATAGGCGATGGCTTCGCGTTCTTCCCAGGAATAACTGGAAACGTCGAAGGTGTCCCAGGGCAACTGCTTTGGATCCCAGTTCTCGCGCCGCGAGGCGTCCCAAATTTCTTCCAGCTTGGCGGTGTTGGCATGCCAGGAAAGCGGGTAGACGTTGGGCTGTGGCGTCTCGGGTGGGTAAGCCATGGTCTGGGCGAGCTTCTCTGCGTGGTGCATGTGGGTCTCCTGGGATAGCGACGCTGGTCGGCATACAACACCCGGGCGCCGTAATTGTTTTAGTCTTAAATTGTTCGTGAGTGAACGACTTAATAATGATACTAAATTATTGACATGTCAAATTAATTTGTATCGGATCAATGGCGGTTCTCGAGCGGCCCACTGGGACGACACCGTGGCGGCTAAGGGATAACTATAGGAAAACGGCTATTGTGCTATTACTTGAGTCGAGCATAATTACGCATCATGCAGGAGCTTTTTGATGACAGCATCGGACACACAGACCCAGGCGCTAGCCAAGCCAACAGCTACGCCGGCATCCGAAAAGGACCCCGAAATGGGCGGCCTCATGGCGCGCCTGAACCGCTGGCTGGACCGCGACCGATGGCCAGTACCGGCTCAAACGCAGAGACTGTTCACCGCACGTATGACCGATGTGGCGGCCAATCGGCTGGCTCGGGATTTCAGCCTGCGCTATGTCGCGGCCGACGCCAAGCAGCGTCGGTCATTGCTGGCGGCGCTGGCCGAGGCCAGCGCAACGCTGGAACCGCGCGGAGACCAGGGGCTGCGTTTGTTCCGGCGCTTGTACGCGCAGGCGGACAGCCTGCAGTTTCTTGTCGAGCTGCGCGCCGACATGCTGCGCTGGCGCAATCAGGTGGCCGGCCTGGGCATGCTGGAGCGCGAACTCGAAGGACTGCTCTCCAGCTGGTTCGATGTGGGCATGCTTGAATTGCGGCCCATCAATTGGGACTCGCCCGCTTCATTGCTCGAGAAGCTGATCCAATACGAAGCGGTGCACGAGATCCGGTCATGGGAAGAATTGCGCCATCGCGTGGCGGACAACCGGCGCTGCTACGCCTTTTTCCATCCACGTATGGACAACATTCCGCTTATTTTTGTCGAAGTCGCCTTCGCCACGCACATGGCCGACAATGTGCAGGTCCTGCTGGATCCGAAAGTCGCGCCTCCCACGCTCGACAAGGCGCGCTGGGCCATTTTTTACTCGATTTCCAACACGCAGCCAGGGCTGCGCGGCATCAGTTTCGGTAATTTCCTGTTGAAACGCGTAATCGATGCGCTTTTGCTCGAACTGCCGCGCCTGAAATCGTTTGCCACGCTTTCGCCCATGCCTGGCTTTGCCGAATGGCTGGGAAAGCAAGATGGCCAGGCCATGCGGACCTTGTTGCACGACAAGGCCGAGCGGCAGAAGGCTCAAGACGATCCGCAGGCGGGCTTGACGTGGGTCGAACGTCTGCGTGCCGCGGCGGCGGGCAAGACCGATGAGGCGGCCCAACGTATCGGCCTGCAGCTTGCCGTGTCGTACATCAAGACCATGAAGAACGGCCAGCCCCTCGATCCGGTCGCCAAGTTTCACTTGGGCAATGGCGCCCGCATCGAGCGGGTCAACTGGGGCGCGGACCGCTCGGCCAAGGGAATCGCGCAGTCATGCGCCATTATGGTCAATTACCTCTACGACCTGAATCAACTGGACGACAATCTCGTCCAGCTTGCCGAAGGAAAACCCAAAACCGGAATGAATTTGCGATGGCTGTAGCTGACGCTGGCCGCGCGGTGGCGACCGCCGGCAAGGTGCTCGTAACATACGACGGTGCCATCGCCTTCGTAACGCTTTCCCACCCCGGACGCCTGAACGCGATCACGGTGGCCATGTGGAACTCGCTGACCGCGGTGTTTACCGAACTCTCCACCAATACGCGGTTGCGCTGCGTCGTTATTCGAGGCGACGACGGAAATTTTGCCGCTGGCGCCGACATCCGCGAATTTCCCCGGGAAAGAGCCGATCGCGCCGGCGTTGTGCATTACCACACGCGCATCTTGGCGCCGGCCCTGGACGCCATCGCCAATTGCCTGCATCCCGTCGTCGCGCAAATCGAAGGTGTCTGTGTCGGCGGCGGCCTCGAAATTGCCAGCCGTTGCGACTTGCGCATCGCGGCAAGCTCGGCGCGTTTTGGCGTTCCCATCAACCGTCTTGGCTTCCCTATGGCGCCCGACGAAATGCGCGGCTTGCTGGAGCTTGCCGGGCGCGCCGTGACACTGGAACTCCTTTTGGAAGGCAGGGTGTTCGACGCCGCGGAAGCCATGTCCAAGGGCTTGCTTACGCGTGTATTGCCGGACCACCAGTTGAAAGACGACGTCATGCTGACGGCGCAACGCCTGGCAGCCGGAGCGCCTTTGGCAGCGCGAATCAACAAGCAAACAGCGGCGCGCTTGCGCCATGGCTCGGAAGCCCTTACGCCCGCTGAACTGCGGTTCATGTTCGACTATGCCGAAAGCCGCGATCATCGGGAAGGTGTTGTTGCCTTCCTGGCGGGGCGCAAACCCATATTTACAGGAGATTGACTTGCAAGGCAACGCCAACTTGTATGCGATTCTGGCGGCGGGCTTTCCGCCCGACCGTACCGGGATCGCCATCGAAACCCCCACGCGCTTATACAGTTGGAATGACATAGATGAAATAAGCGCCAGGTTCGCCAATTTGTTGAAGGCGCTCGATCTGCCGCATGGATCGCGGATTGCGGTCCATGTCGAAAAATCACCGGAAGCCCTCATGCTCTACCTGGCCAGCTTGCGTGCCGGCCTCGTGTACCTGCCCTTGAATACCGCCTATCGCGAATCCGAGGTCGACTACTTCCTGGGCGATGCGCAGCCGGAGGTGGTTGTATGCGACAGCCGCAATCATCAATGGATAAGCGCACTGGTCGAAAAGACGAACCGGGGGCGTGTCTACACGCTGAACGAAGACGGCACCGGCAGTCTGGCCCTTGCCGCCGCAAGCCAGCCCGACACCTTCGATACCGTCGTGACCCCGCCTGACGACCTGGCGGCCATTCTTTATACATCGGGTACAACGGGCCGCAGCAAGGGCGCCATGCTATCGCATCGGAACCTGTCTTCCAACGCCCAGGTGCTGCATACGTATTGGGGGTGGCGCTCAGACGATGTGCTGTTGCACATGTTGCCCATCTTCCATGTGCACGGGCTCTTCGTGGCGTCGCACGGCGCATTGCTGGCGGGCGCGCGCATGATCTGGCTTCCCCGGTTCGACATCGAAAACGCCTTGAAATACCTGCCGCGCAGCACGGTCATGATGGGAGTTCCCACGTATTACGTGCGCCTGCTTGCCGATGCCCGATTCACCAGAGATGTCTGCCGCAAGATGCGCCTGTTCATTTCCGGCTCGGCCCCGCTGCTCAAAGAAACCTTCGACGAATTCAAATCAAGAATAGGGCAGGCCATACTTGAACGCTACGGCATGAGCGAGACCGTCATGCTCACGTCCAATCCCTACGACTCGTCCGAGGGGGAACGCATCGGCGGCACGGTCGGCATGCCGTTGCCCGGCGTTTTGCTGCGGGTCGTCGACGACGAGGGCAACGAGCTGCTCGACGGCGAGATCGGCAATGTGCAGGTGCGAGGTCCCAACGTTTTTTCGGGTTACTGGAAGATGCCCGAGAAAACAGCCGAGGAGTTCACACTGGATGGGTGGTTTCGCACGGGCGACATGGGGTGCTGGGATGGCGGTTCCGCGCCATCCACCTATTTGTCCATTGTGGGGCGCAGTAAAGACCTCATCATTTCGGGCGGCTTCAACGTTTATCCGAAAGAGGTCGAACTGGTCATCGACGACATGCCGGGGGTTGACGAGTGCGCCGTCATTGGCGTTCCTCATGCCGACTTCGGCGAGGCGGTGGTGGCCGTCGTTGTGCCCAAGGCAGGCGCGGTCCTGAATCCCGACGCCATGCTGGCCGACCTGAAGTCGAGGTTGGCCAATTTCAAGGTTCCAAAACGGATACACGTTGTAGATCAATTACCGCGCAATACAATGGGTAAGGTCCAGAAGAACATATTGCGCGCCCAGTATAAATAGACGTATCGAAACCAACGATATCAACCAGGGCAGGAGACATCATGAAAAAAACCATAATCACATGCGCGGTCGTCGGAATTTCAATGCTGGCCATGGCGCCGCCGGCCATGGCGGCTTGGCCGGATCGGCCCATCACCGTCATTGTTCCATTTCCAGCCGGAGGCGGCACGGACACCTTTGCCCGTCCGCTCGCACAGCAGCTCGGCGAGCAATTGGGCAAGAGCGTGGTCGTCGATAATCGCGGGGGCGCCGGCGGCACGCTGGGCGCCGGCGTGGCGGCGCGCGCGGTTCCCGATGGCTATACCTTCTTCATGGGCGGCGCGCATCATGCCGTCGCGCCTTCCATTTACAAGAAGCTAACCTACGACATACAGAAAGACTTCGTTCCCGTCGCGCTGCTTGCGCAGCCTCCACAAGTCATCGTCGTCAATCCCAAGAAGCTGCCGGTCAAGAACATCAAGGAGTTTCTGGAAGCGGCGCGCAAGACGCCCGGACTTGTCAACTTTGGTTCCGCAGGCGTGGGCAGTACGCACCACTTGGCCGGCGAACTCTTTGCACTCAAGACTGGCCTGAAGCTCACCCACGTGCCCTACCAGGGCGCCGGCCCCATGCTTACCGGCCTGATCACCGGCCAGGTCGACGTTGCATTCGACGGCCTGGGTTCGTCCGCGTCGCATATTCGGGCCGGCACGATACGGCCGCTGGCCGTGGCTGCCGCCGCCCGCTCCCCGTCCATGCCCGAGGTGCCGACCGTGGCGGAGGCTGGTGTGGCCGGCTATGAAGTGTCGACGTGGTACGCCATGTGGGCGCCTGCCGGTACCCCTCCCGATATTGTCGACAAAATGGCCACGGAGATCACTCGCGCCTTGGAGGCACAGAAGATCAAGGCGCTATGGGCAAGTAACGGCACAGCCATCCCCAAGCTCACGGGCGCCGATTTTGGCAAGTTCGTCGATTCGGAAATTGTCCGGTGGGCGGAAGTCGTGAAAGAGGCGGGTGTGCAGCCCCAGTAACGCACCGGCCTACAGGTAAGGGCTGGCCAGCCAGATGATGCGGTTGCGCAACCGCTTGCGAAACGGAATCTGGGCCAGCCCTTCCAGCGTCACCGGTTCGGCGTGTTCGATTTCGCTATCGATTAAATATTCAATTTCTTCCGCCGTGTCGCGGCTGTAGATTTCCATATCGAGTTCGAAATTCAATCGCAGGCTGCGCGGGTCCATGTTGGACGACCCGATGTAAGACCAGGCGCCGTCGATCGTGATGAGTTTGGAATGATTGAAATTGCCGTCCGCTCGCCAGACGCGGCAGCCGGCCCGTATCACCTGGTCGAGCTGGGCCGTCATGGCGTAATTGACTAGCCGCAGGTTATTGCGCCCCGGAATGACCACGTCCACCTGGATGCCTCGGCGCGCCGCCGTGTTCAGTGCGCCCAGGAGTATCTGGTCCGGCAGGAAGTAGGGCGACTGGATGCGGATATGCTGTTGTGCCACCGCAAAGGCTCCCAGCAACATATTGTGCGTGCCGACCATGTATCGATCCGGACCCGAACGTATGCACCGTGCCGGCACGCCGGGCTGCCAGGCGCTGCCAATCTCCTTGCGCCATATACCGTAGGGGAGCGCTTCCCTGGTGGTGAACTCCCAGTCGTGGGCGAATACCGACAGCAGTTGCGAAACCACCGGGCCCTCGACCTGGAAATGCGTGTCGCTTGCCATATCGGGACCCGCAACCGCCGAGACGAACCCTTCCCGGATGTTCATGCCGCCCGTAAAGCCGATGCGCCCATCAACCACCAGGATCTTGCGGTGGCTGCGTAAATTCGCATAGGGCATGCGCATGAAGCCCATGGGATTCGTCATGAACAAGGCGCACGGTAGACCGTGCTTGCGCAAGAGGCGAACAATGGAAGGACGCGAATACTTGGATCCCACCGCATCGATGAGTATGCGTATTTCCACCCCGCGCTGCTTGGCGGCGGCCAGGGCGTCGACAAATTTGCGTCCTTCGCGATCGTTGTCGAATATATAGCTTTGCAGCGCGATGCTGCTGCCGGCCTTATCGATGGCGGCGATCATGGCTGGATACGCCTGATCGCCCCCCACCAGGATACGGATATGGTTGCCTTCGCGTAGTTGAAACTTGCTGATTCGGTCGCCCAGGACGCGCAAAGAAGCAAACTGGGAGCCGGCCACATGGGTGACATCGGCCAGCGGGGGCTCGTTATCGCCGCAGTACTCCCTGGGTGTATCGCTGCTCTTGTCGGAGAGATGGTCGTGGCGGATGCGATTGATGCCGGCAATAAGGTAGACCAGCGGCCCCAGCAATGGCGACATCAGGATGACGCCTACCCAGCCTATCGCTGCCCGGACATCGTTCTTGGTCATGGCGGCGTGTATGGCGGCACTGCCGCCCACCAGCAGGCTCAGTAAAAACGCAAGATGCGGCCAATACTCCTCGATCAGGTATTGCAATGAGGTCATAGTCCGGGGCGAACTTGCAGGCTGTCGTACCACTGGGGGTTGGGCGCGCCTTGTGCGGCAAGGCATTGGGCGCGCGAAGGCGCACGCCAGACCCCCCCTCCGATACCTAGTATGGGTTTGACGCCATACCAGAACCAGCGGCCGTCTTCGTCTTGCGCGGCCCAATCCCACCCCGCGGGTGCGGTGGACCAATCGAGGGGGGCGGGGTGCATGCTCATGACAACATCATAGCCGACGGCTGCGGCACATGAATCTGTTATAAGAAGGGCTATAGGATTTCGGTAAGGCAAGAGGAAATGTTCATTCAAACGTTGAGCCGATGCGGCCTTGCGCTGTTTCTTGCGGCACTGGTTTCCGGGTGCTCCATGATCGGTCTTGGGGATTCGGATCGCGGCGACGAGTGCAAGTGGAACCGCGGCAGTTGCCTTTACGAGGGGGCATATGAGCCCGGGGAAGAGGACTACGCCGAACAGGAAGCGAAACGCCTGAATCGTGCCGCCTCCCAAAGGCTGCGCCGCAGTTCTAGCAGGTGACCGGTTGCGGGGACGCGTGCGAATTGCATTGAGCCTGCCAAGTAGTCATAGCGGCGTCATTTTTCCGTCTAAACCATAAAAAAAGCCCACCGGCAAGGGTGGGCTGATTTGGCGTTCGTTCAAAAGTCGGCGGTTTCGTTCTAATTTTCACACCGTGGAAAATGACGTATTGCCAACTAGTTGAACTTAATAATCTTTTGGGGTGACCGATGGGGCTCGAACCCACGACAACCGGAATCACAATCCGGGACTCTACCAACTGAGCTACGGCCACCGCTGTGTAACAACATCGACTGAAAAGTATACACCAGATCACCGGTGCGTTCCCCTCAGAAGAGAACAGGATTCTAGCACGAAAGCGCGAAGCCGTCAGGCCGACCGACTAGCCTCTTGCCTTGGTTGAAACGCCGAGTTACGCCTGCAGGGCCTTGTGACGTGTTGAAACGTTTCGTACTTGCGGCACGCGATCATTCCTCTACGATTAAGTTTCGGTAACTACAAGAAGGATCTGGCTATCATGAAAACATTGCACAAAGCTATTTTGATCTCTACCTTGCTGGTCACTCCATTTGTCAATGTACAGGCGCGGGACGAGGCGGCGCATAGGGCATGGATCGAAGCACAAAAAATTGACATCAAGCCCACGCTGGAAATTACTGAAACCGAGATCCCGGCTGATCAGGCAGGCGCCACGAACTCCCAGATGCCGGGAGCGGTGTCGCCAACCGATACGATGCCTACGCCGCGGATGCCCTCGAGCAACATGCCTTCCAGCAACATGCCTTCCAGCAACATGCCGTCGTCGGGCGGCTATGAGCCGGCCCCGCCATCAGGCGGCACTATGCCCCAGGGCAGTGCGCCCATCGAGTCGCCGCTTAATACAGACCCCGGTACAGGCATCCGCCCGCAATAGTGTCCGGCGGTTATTCATCAAGCTAGGGTTCTCATGCCGATCCGGCCCGCGCTTATCGCGCCAGGGCCGGGTCGGCGTTTTACTGTGCGTGGCGTCCGCCGTTAAGGTATAAGAGTGCTGTAGTTTTTTCCTTCAAGAATGTTAGGATACGTTAAATGGCTCAATTCTTCGTTGTCCACCCCGAAAACCCCCAGGCGCGCCTCCTCAAGCAGGCGGGGCAACTGCTTGCCGACGGCGGCTTGGTGGCTGTGCCAACCGATTCCAGTTATGCCGTCGTGGCAAGGCTCGACGACAAGACAGCTGCCGATGCATTGCGCCGGCTACGGGGGCTGGACGACCGCCACCACCTTACGTTGCTGTGCCGCGACCTGACCGAGATCGGCCACTTTGCCCGCGTCGACAATAAGCAGTATCGCTTCTTGAAAATGGCCACGCCCGGCCCATGGACGTTCATACTCGAGGCAACAAAAGAAGTTCCCAGGCGGGTATCGCATCCGTCGCGCAAAACCATCGGCATCCGGGTTCCGAACCATCGCGTAACGTTGGACCTGATCGAATCCGCGGGCTCGCCCCTCATTTCAACGACCTTGATCCCGGAAGGTGAAGAAGATCCCCTCAACGATGCACAGGCTATTTTCGACCGCTATGCCAATCAGCTTTCGGCGGTCATCGATGGCGGCGCCTGCCCACTGCAGCCCACGACGGTTATTGATCTTACCGGCGCCGCGCCCGAGATCATGCGCCGGGGCCAGGGCGACCTTGCTTCGCTTGGCCTGGACTAACGCGGATCGCCTTCCATGGACTCCCTGATCCAGACCATCACGATTTACGCACTGCCCGTCCTGTTTGGAATCACCCTGCACGAGGCTGCGCACGGCTATGTCGCGCGCATGTTCGGCGACCCCACCGCCTGGCAAGCCGGCCGCGTCAGCCTGAATCCTGTCAGGCACATCGATTTCATCGGCACCATCGTCGTGCCGCTGGTACTTCTCTTCAGCACCAAGCTGCTGGGGGGCGGCGGCCTGCTTTTCGGCTGGGCCAAGCCTGTCCCGGTCGACTGGAGCCGTTTGCGCCAGCCAAAGCGCGACATGCTGTGGGTCGCCCTTGCCGGCCCGGCATCCAACATGGTCATGGCGATCATATGGGCGCTGGGCTTGCGCGTGCTGGCCGAAACAGGATCGGGCCCGGACAGTTTCTGGGTGCAAATGACCATTGCCGGAATACAGGTCAATTTAATACTGATGGCGTTGAACCTGCTGCCGCTTCCCCCTCTGGACGGGGGGCGCATTGTATTCAGCCTGCTTCCCCAGCGCATGGCGTGGCAATACTCCAAAATCGAACCCTATGGCCTCCTTATTCTCATCGTCTTGATGCTGACAGGCGTTTTGTGGGTGCTCCTACAGCCCTTGTTGGCATTTGGCCAGTTAATTGTTAGTTGGTTCTTATAATTTATCGTGCTTATCCGGTAAACTTGCGAACTAATTCAGGCAAGTTCACCATCCTGGTGAGTTCGAGGAGATCATTCCTATTATGGCAAGCACGGATTCTGCGATTCCGACCTTTCAGGGCAGCATGGTCGCCCTGGTTACTCCAATGCATCCCGACGGCAGCCTGGATTTCGATTCATTCCGAAAGCTGATTGACTGGCATGCGGGCGAAGGCACCGATGCCCTGGTGGTGGTCGGTACTTCAGGCGAGTCGCCCACCGTGGATGTCGACGAACATGTCGAACTAATACGCGTGGCGGTCGAGCACTCCGCCGGTCGCATGCCCGTTATTGCCGGTGTCGGCGGCAACTCGACCACGGAAGCCATAGAACTCTGCCGCCACGCATCGAAAGTGGGCGCGCACGCGGGCCTGTCTGTTGTTCCTTACTACAACAAGCCGACCCAGGAAGGTCTGTATCAGCATTTCCGCACCATCGCCGAAGCAGTCGACCTTCCCACCATCCTG
This sequence comes from Candidimonas sp., assembly GCA_035515055.1. Lineage (GTDB taxonomy): Bacteria > Pseudomonadota > Gammaproteobacteria > Burkholderiales > Burkholderiaceae_B > Pollutimonas. The sequence continues at coordinate 35,953 of DATJBV010000052.1, read as the reverse complement.
TATAACGTGCCAGGCCGCACCGTGGCGGACATGGCCAACGACACCATCGTGCGTCTGGCGCAAGTCCCCGGCATCATCGGCGTGAAGGATGCGACCGGAGACATCGGCCGCAGTGCGCTGCTATTGCGCGACGTACCCGCGCATTTTAAAGTGTTCAGCGGCGATGACGCCACCGCCGCGGCCTTAATGCTCTTAGGCGGGCAAGGCAACATTTCGGTAACCGCCAACGTGGCGCCGAAGCTCATGCATCAGCTATGCATGGCGGCACTGAAGGGCGATGTGATCCTCACTCGTCAGCTGAACACACGCCTCGCAACATTGAACAAAGTGCTTTTTATTGAATCCAACCCGATTCCTGTTAAATGGGCCGTTGCTGAACTTGGCTTGTCGAAACTGGGCTATCGCCTACCGTTAACCTCCCTGAGCGAGCAGTATCACGCCGTGGTGCGCAACTCGTTAAAAGAAGTGGGCCTTATTTAAATGATAAACATGCGTATGAATCAACGCTTTGCCGGCATCACGCTTGGCCTGGGTGTACTACTGTTGTCTGGCTGCTCCACCATGAACCAGATGATGGGTAGCGAAGAATCCGTCGATTACAAAAGTACCGTCGCGGGCGACCCGTTAAGCATTCCCCCCGATCTCACACAGGCCAATGCCGACGCGCATTTCCGTGCGCCCGAGGGCACGGCTACGTTCAGCCAATATGCCCAGACTCAACAAGCTCAGCAAAGCGCGGGGCCAGGCGACAAAATCCTGCCCGCAACCGCGGGCGTTTCCGTCATGCGTGACGGAGACATCCGCTGGCTGGTGGTCAACCAGCCGGCCGAAGCCGTGTATCCCCGGGTTGTCGAGTTCTGGAGCGAACAAGGCTTCACGCTCCACTCCCAGGATGCAAAAGCCGGTCTGATGGAAACCGACTGGGCCGAAAACCGCTCCAAGATTCCAGAAGGCTGGATACGCAGTGCATTGGGCGGCATCATCGACCAGGTCTTCGACAGCGGCGAACGCGAGCGTTTCCGTACACGCGTCGAACGTGTCAATGGCAAGACGGAAGTCTATATCAGCCACCAGCAAATGGTTGAAACGCCCACGTCCGACGGCGCCGCATTCAAGTGGGTGTTCGGCAAGGAAGATCCGGGCCTCAATGCCGCCATGCTGGCGCGCCTGATGGTATTCCTGGGCACAGACGTCAAGAACGCGCAGGCAATGGTTGCTCAGGCAGAGAAAGACTCAGAGCTTCCGCAGATCACCGCCTTGCCTGAAGGTCAGGCCGCACTGACCGTGAACGAACCCTTCGACCGTGCATGGCGCCGTGTTGGCGTGGCAATCGATTCCGCCGGCTTCGCTGTCGACGACCGGGATCGCTCGGCTGGCGATTATTTCATCCGCTACCTGGACAGCGACACGGGCGAAAAAATCGAACAGCAGAACATCATCGGACGCCTGTTTGGCGGCAGGAACACGGCGGCGGCAGTGCCGTACCGCATACACGTCGCCGAACAGGGCGGCAGTTCGCAGGTCACGGTTCTCGACCAGAACGGTCAGGTGCAGAACACCGATACGGCCAAACGAATCATCACGGTCTTGTCGACGCACATGGGCAGCAAGTAAGCGCAAGCCCAGATAAAAAAATGCCCCGGTCGTACTACACCGGGGCATTTTTACGTCAGGCTGGAACGTGATGTATCCAGCCGTCTTGCAGCCATTCGTTCAAGACCCGCCGCTCTTTGTTCTTCAGTTGGGCAACGTCGGGGCCATTGCAGGCAAGTTCGCGGCTATCGGCCAGGCGGCGCAAGCGCGACGATGCAGGCACGGCGGCCACTTCACCGTTGATGAACAACGACTTGTCGCGGTACATCATGCGGGTGCAGCGGTCGAGCATGAGCTTGCCGTTCGCCGGCATTTCGGCGCGGAGATCCAGATCGTCGCCGCTGGGCTCGAACAGGGCGTTCGGCGATAAATCGGTAAGCCACTGACCCAAGAATCGGGTCGCCAAGTCATCGTTGAAGTGGACTTTCTCGATGGCTTTGCGCGCGGCTTTGACCAGGGTGTCCGGAAGGGCGGCGGGGTGCACCGTGGGTGGGGTGCCGGGATCCTGGAAGGTTGCCGACAACCGGGCGCCGGGAATAGGCGGATGGGCATACATTCCGCCCATGTCTCCCAAATTGGCCATGATTTGATCATTCGCGCATTCCAGCATGCCGCAGGCAAGCGTCGCCAGGGTCGGCGCTCGGAATCCGATGGAAATGGTCATGCAGTCGCCCAGCGCAACACCGTCATGCGCGACGTGAGGCGGCAGGTAAAGCATGTCGCCCGGCTCCAGTATGTATTCTTCTTCGCACTCGAAGTTTTGCAGCACCTTGAGTGGAAGCCCGGGCAGCAAGCTCAAGTCGGTTTGCCGGCTGATGCGCCAGCGTCGCTTGCCATGCCCTTGCAGCAAGAAGACGTCGTAGCTGTCGAAGTGGGGGCCCACGCCGCCGCCGTCGGTGGCTATGCTGATCATGGTGTCGTCCAGCCGCGCATCCGAGATGAAGCGGAACTGGCGCATTAATGCGGCGGTTGCGTCGTCGTGCAAATCCACGCTTTGAGCCAGGACCGACCAGTTCGGTTTGCGCGCGGGCGGCAGCCGGTTGAATGGGCCGGTTTTCATGTTCCAGCCGTTGTCGTCTTGCCAAATGAGGCGCGATTCGACTTCCTCGCGCTTTACCAGCTTCTTGATGTCGCTGATCGACAGCGACGGCACAAAGCCTGGAATGGCTTGCCGGATCAAGAGCGGTTCACGCTGCCAATAGTGTGCCATGAACGCTTGCGGCGTCAGGCCGCCGAGCAAGGCCAGGGGTTCGTCTATTTTCATAAATACTCTTTTTGTAAACGGTATAAAACGTCAAGCGCTTCCCGAGGCGTCAGTTGATCGGGATCGACCGCGGCGAGCGCGGATTGTAGTTCGGTAGCCGAGGTGTCGACCGCTTCCGGTCCATGGGGTTCGGCGTCCGTTCCGGTGTCGTTGCCGGCAGCCGAGGCGAACAGGTCGAGCTGCGGGGTGGGGGCGCCTTGCGCCTCCAGACGGGCAAGTTCGCGGGTGGCGTGACGTATGACGGCTCCGGGGATGCCGGCACGCTGCGCCACCTGTATTCCATAGCTGCGGCTCGCCGGGCCGGGATGCACTTCATGCAGGAAGACAATGCCCGAAGAGGATTCGGCCGCCGCCAGATGGACATTGGCGGCGCCCGGGGCTTCGGCAGGCAGGCGCGTGATCTCGAAATAATGCGTGGCGAACAGGGTGAGCGCGCGGTTGTGGCTTAAGAGTCGATGAGCAATCGACCATGCCAGGGCGAGGCCATCGTAGGTGGACGTGCCGCGGCCGATTTCGTCCATCAGGACCAGGCTTTGGGGCGTGCTGGCGGCCAGGATGGCGGCGGCTTCGGTCATCTCCATCATGAAGGTGGAGCGCCCGCCGGCAAGATCGTCGGCCGCGCCTATCCTGGTGAAGATCCGGTCCACAACGCCTATGCGCGCCGCTGCGGCGGGCACGAAGCTGCCTGTCCTGGCAAGGAGCACGATCAAGGCGATCTGGCGCATATACGTTGATTTACCGCCCATGTTCGGACCGGTGATCAGCAACATGCGCCGTTGCGGACCCAGTTCGCAATCGTTGGGGGTAAATCGTTCGATGCTATGTTCGACGACGGGGTGGCGCCCGGCGTCGATGACGATTTGATTGTCTTCGGTCAGTTCCGGCGCTGTCCAGCCATTGAGCAAGGCGTGGTCGGCCAGGGCGCCCAACGCGTCCACCTCGGCCAGCGCCGCCGCGCATTTCGATAATGTATTCGCATAGCCCGCCAGTTCGTCCAGCAAGGTTTCGAATAGCCATTTTTCGCGCGAGAGGCTACGTTCCTTTGCCGACAATACCTTGTCTTCCCAGTCTTTCAGTTCGGGCGTGATGTAGCGTTCGGCGTTCTTCAGTGTCTGGCGCCGGCGGTAGTCGGCCGGCACGTTGTCGGCTTGGCCCCGGGATACTTCTATATAAAAGCCATGCACGCGGTTGAACTCGACGCGCAACGTGGCAATGCCCGTGCGTGTGCGTTCGCGTGCTTCGAGTTCCAGCAGGAATTCGCCGCTGTCGGCTGCCAGGCGGCGAAGTTCGTCGAGTTCCGCGTCGTAGCCATTGGCAATGACACCGCCGTCGCGAATCATGAGCGCGGGCTCCGGATCGATGGCCAGGCGCAGGCGTTCGGCAATGCCGCTGTCGATCGCGATGCGGCGGGTGAACGACGCCATGATATCCGGCGCGTTGAACGCCCGGTCGAGATGCTCGGCGACGAGCGGCAGTTGCGTCAGGGCCTCGCGCAGGCTGGCAAGTTCGCGCGGCCGCACGGACCGCAATGCAATTCGCGTCGCGATGCGTTCCAGGTCGGGATAGCGGTCCAGCATGGCGCGCAGGGTGTCCAAGGCCGATGTCGGGTCGAGCGCATCGGGGCCGGAGGGTGCGCTCAGGAAGGCCGAAATTACGTTTTGGCGCGCCAGCGCAGGAGTATTGTCCCGCAACGGATGATGCAGCCATCGGCGCAAGAGGCGGCTGCCCATCGGCGTTTCGCAGCGATCGAGCGTGGAGAAAAGCGTCGGGCTTTCTTCTCCGCCGAGCGTTTCGGTGAGCTCCAGGTTCTTGCGCGTTACGGGGTCAAGGACAACGTATTCGCCGGCCTGATCGACACGTATGGTGTGGATATGCGACAAGGACTGCGTCTGGGTGCGGCTGACATAGCGCAACAAGGCGCCGGCGGCGCGGATGGCGGCGGGAAGGTCCGTTAGGCCGAAGCCTGCCAGCGTGTCGACGGCAAAATGCTTGTGCAGGACATCGGCCGCGCCGTCCGCGTCGAAGTGCCAGTCCGGGATGGCGCTTAGGGCAATGCCGGCAAAGCCGTTGGCGTTGTAGCTTTCTGCATGCACGAGTTCGGCGGGACCGATGCGATGCAGTTCCGTATCCAGCATGTCGGGCGTGCATTCAGTGACGCTGAATTCGCCATTGGCAAGATTCATCCAGGCCAAGCCCAGACGTTCGCTGCGGTTGATGCGGGCCGGCCAGACAGCGGCGATCATGCGGTCGGCGCGGCTGGGCAGCAGCGCTTCGTCGGTTAGCGTGCCCGGCGTGACGATACGCATGATTTTGCGTTCGACAGGCCCCTTGCCGCTGGCGGGATCGCCCACTTGTTCGCAAATGGCAACCGATACGCCTTGGGCCACAAGCCTTGCCAGGTAGCCTTCCATCGCATGAAAGGGGACGCCGGCCATGGGTATGGGATTGCCGTTCGATGTGCCGCGCTTGGTCAGCGTAAGGTTGAGCAGACGCGCGCCGCGCTCGGCGTCTTCGTAGAACATTTCGTAAAAGTCGCCCATGCGGTAGAACAATAAATGCGATCCGGCTTCCGCTTTAAGTCGCAAAAATTGCTGCATCATGGGGGTGTGACTTTCTACCTTTCCGGAACTGCTCATCTTTTAGCCAATATTTCCATAAGTTGTTTGATTTTGATATAAAAATTCCGTTTTCAAGGCTGTGCTCCAGCGCTGCCTACAAGTTAAAAACGCTAGACGACATATTACGCTATGGTCCTTTTAGGATGACTCCCTTCGTGGTTCTATCAGATCGAGCATGGCCATGGCGGCGTGCACATCCGAACCTGCAAAGTAGTCGATGATCTTGTCTAAGTCGTCGAGTGCGGCAGCACTCACGACTACGTGGCTTGGTGGCGGCTTGTTCGTGATCTGGGAGTTTGTTGGCTAGCTTTTACTGAATATGGGCGATGGCGTAGTCGCGTGGAACGCTTGGACGAGCGTCGTCGCGGCTGGCTTGCACTTTCGCACGGAACCAGAGGATTTTATTCGATTAGGAAATGCACTGGCCGGAACATGATTCTATTCCTGTAAAGCCCATTCGGCCGCGTACTGTGCATGGATGCCTGTGGTATCGAATAACGGCACGGCGGCATGGCGTTGATCCACAAGCAGCGATATTTCTGTGCAACCTAGAATAATTGCTTGTGCCCCCTGGTCAATTAAATCGTCAATGATTTTCTGGTAAGCCGCACGTGACGACTCTAGAATTTCCCCAAGACATAATTCTTCGTAAATAATCCGATGCACGATGTCGCGGCTACTTTGGTCTGGAACCAATACCTTCAGTCCGTGCTTATCCCGCAGCCGGGATTTATAGAACTCTTGCTCCATGGTAAAGCGCGTGCCCAACAGCCCAACGGCGGACAAATTGGCGGACTTTATGGCTTGCGCCGTCGGGTCGGCAATGTGTAGCAGTGGGATGCCGACGGCGCTATCTATGGCGGGTGCAATCTTGTGCATGGTGTTCGTGCACAAAACCAGTGCATCGGCGCCGGCCACCTCAAGCGAACGCCCGGCATGCGCCAGAAGTTCACCAGCGGCTTGCCAGTTGCCGGCGTGTTGCAAACGTTCGATTTCGTGAAAATCCACGCTATACAGAATGATTTTCGCGGAATGCAGTCCGCCGAGCCGGCTCTTGACGGTCTCGTTGATTTGGCGATAGTAGGGAATCGTGGATTCCCAGCTCATCCCGCCTATCAGCCCTAGGGTTTTCATGAACATCACCCTAATTAAGCTTGCGGCAAAAGCTCAAGCACGATATCCGAGGGCCGGCACAAACGCGTGCCCAGCGGGGTCACCACGATGGGTCGATTGATCAGTATGGGATGCTCGAGCATGAAGCCGATCAGTTCATCGTCGTTCCATTTTGGGTTGCCCAGGTCCAGTTCTTCGTAGGGAGTGCCTTTGATGCGCAGGACTTCGCGCACGGGTATGCCCATTGCCGCGATCAATGCGTTCAGCGTTGCGCGGTCAGGTGGCGTCTTCAGGTACTCGATAACATTGGGGCTTAGTCCGCTGTTGCGAATCAGTTCGAGTGTGTTGCGCGAGGTGCCGCAGGCCGGGTTGTGGTAGATGGTGATGTCGGTCATGGGGTTTACCGCCTTATGGATGCCTGATGAAGCATCATTTTAGGCCCTTGAGCAAGGACGTCGGAATATGAGGCGCGCGGTGAAGTTCCGAAGGGGCGCCAGCGATGGCGCCCCGACACGGTCAGACGAGATCAGTTGAGCTTGATGCCTGCCTTATTTATCACGTCGGCCCATAAAGCGCGCTCTTTCTCGGCATAAGCCTTGAATTCATCAGAAGACATGGGCATCGGCTCCACGCCCATGTTGGTGATTTTTTCCGCCAGCGCCGGGGTTTGCAGCGCGGCGATGAGCTCCTTGCTTAGCCTGTCGACCACATCGGCGGGCATGCCGGCCGGGCCGACCAGTCCTTGCCATGCGTAGGCGGTGAAACCGGAATAACCCTCTTCTATCATCGTCGGCGCATCCGGCACGGCCGCCAGGCGTTCCGGTGTGGCGGTGGCCAGGACGCGCAGCTTACCGGCCCGGACATTGGGCAGTCCCGATGCGCCGTCGATAAACATCATGTCGACTTGGCCGCCGATCAGGTCCTGGAGAGCCGGAGCGGCCCCCTGGTAGGGCACGTGCAGTAAATCGGCGCCCGAGCGCTGCTTGAAGAGCTCCATTGCCAGGTGATGCGGCGAACCCGCGCCGGCAGACGAAACCGACAATGATTTTTTCTTGGCGGCAGCCAGGACGTCTTCGACGCTCTTGAGCGGAGAGTCATAGCGCACGGCCAGCATCAGCGGGAATCGAGCAAGCCCGCCAATGTAGGTGAAGGTCGCTGGATCGTAGGTGAGCTTGCTGTATAGCGCCGGATTGAAGGCTAGTGTTCCAGAGTCGGCCGTACCGACCACATAGCCATTGGGTTCGGCCCGGGCCACGGTCGTCGCGCCAATGCTGGTGCCCGCGCCGGGGCGGTTTTCGATGATGATGGTTTGATTAAGCGGCTTTTCGATCGCGCTGGCAACATTGCGTGCCACAACGTCAGTGCCGCCGCCGGCGGGGTAGGGCACGATCCAGCGTATAGGTTGATCGGGCCATGTTTGCGCGTGCGAGATCGCGCCCAACGCGAGCGATGCCGCGACGAGAAGAAATTTACCGGTACGTATCATTAGTGTCTCCGAATTGATTGATGTAATTTAAGGAAAGTTGGCCGCAAGGACCGTGCCTATGCACTCGCCAAAACCCACCCGCGCGGCGCCGTTTTTCTGGCACCAGCCACGGATGACGATGGTGTCCCCATCTTCCAGGAAGGTTCGCGTTTCGCCGTTGGGTAGCGTGATGGGCGCTTTGCCGCCTTGCGTTATTTCGATGAGTGCGCCGGCTTGGTCTAATGAAGGGCCCGACAGGGTGCCGCTGCCGAATAAATCGCCTGCCTGCAGATTGCAGCCGTTGATCGTGTGATGGGCGACCATTTGGGCGATGGTCCAGTAGGCATGGCGGTAATTGGTCTGCGCCAGCGGTTGGGCTGGCATACCGGCTTCGCGCATGCTGGCGGTTTGCAGGCTGACTTGCAATTCCACGTCCAGGGCACCTTCGGCGCGATTCCGGGGCGAGTCCAGATAAGGCAGCGGTGCGGGATCATCTTGGGGGCGTACGGGCGCGGTGCGGAAGGGCGCCAACGCTTCCATGGTGACGACCCACGGCGAAATCGTCGTCGCGAAGTTCTTTGCCAGAAAGGGACCCAAGGGCTGGTACTCCCAGGCCTGGATGTCGCGGGCCGACCAGTCGTTAAGCAGGCAGATCCCGAATACATGCTCGTCGGCCTGTGCGATGGGAATGCGCGAGCCCAGCGGATTGCCTGCGCCAATAAAAATGCCCAGCTCCAGTTCGATATCCAGTCGTTTGCAGGGCTCTACGGCCGGCACCGCGGCGCCGGGCGCCATGGTCTGTCCGACCGGCCTGGTGAATTGCTGCGGCGACACCGAAACGCTGGATGCGCGGCCATGGTAGCCAATCGGCACCCATTTGTAGTTGGGCATCAACGGATTGTCGGGACGGAATAGTTTGCCGATATTCGTGGCGTGGAAGATGGACGTATAAAAGTCGGTGTAATCGCCTATATGCGCTGGCAGCGCGTACTCCGCGTCGTGTTGCGGGACCAGGCAGCCCTGCATGGCGGGCTGCTGCGGGGAGCCTGTGCGCAGGCTGCGCGACAACGCCAGGCGTAATGCCGACCATGCGGGACTTCCCAGTGCCATCAATGCATTCAGGCTGCTTTGCGCGCCGGCCGAAGCAGCGTCGTGCGCAAGTCCGTCGAACAGGTTATTCGCGGCCACGGCCGCCAGATCGACAACCTGATCGCCTATGGCGACACCGCCGCGTAAGACCTCGCTGGTGCCTGAGCGGCGGAATATGGCGAAAGGCAGGTTCTGTATCGGAAAGTCCGTGTTGTCGGACATGGCGCCAGCTACCCAGCTCTTCAGGTCCGCATCGTGCGTTTCATTGAGTGTATTCATCATTGAACCAGTTTGTTTATGGTGATTAAGCGTTCGCGGCGGCCATGCTGCCGTCGTGCATCCAGGCGGCATGGGTCGGTGCTCGTTTGGTGGCCGACCATTCCTCCAGCATGTCCCACTTCACCGCATCGAGCATTGTGTTCATTGCGGGGGTGCTGGTGTCGGCGGCAAGTTCCAGCCTGTGGCCGCTGGGGTCGAAGAAGTAAATCGACTGGAACAGCGTATGGTCGGTGGGACCAACCACGTTTATGCCGGCATCTTCGAGCTTTTTCTTGGTGGCAAGCAGGGTATCGACCGAATCGACCTGCAAGGCCAGATGCTGCACCCAGTTCGGCGTATTGCGATCGCGATCCATGGGCTTCTGGTTGGGGAGCTCGAAGAAGGCCAATATATTGCCGCCGCCCGCGTCCAGGAAAATGTGCATGTAGGGATCGGGCGCCTTGGTCGACGGAACTTCGTTCTCGGCGATCGCGAGCACGAATTTCATGTCCAGGTGCTTTTGGTACCACGCGACAGTTTCTTTTGCGTCGACGCATCGGTAGGCAACGTGATGGATTTTTTGAACGAGCATGTGATTCTCCCGGTTATAGGTTTTTCAGCGCGCGCGCGATATGGTCGGCAAACACCGCTGGATCGGCTAGCGAGTTTGCGTTCAACAACGCCAGCTTTACCAGGAAAAGTTCGCTCTTTTCAGCACCTGCCTGGTCGATGGCGGTCGCCAGGGCGTCATAGACCGTTTCCAGGCCAGGGATGCTCAGTGCATCGGGGATGGCAGTCATTTCACTTCTCCTTGGTTTGGCAATGCGGCATTCAGGGCGGCTTGAAGACGGCTCGCATCCAGCGTCAGCCAGCGAGCGCAAACATGTTGATCGGGACGCAGCAGATAGGCCGCGCCGTCGGCCTGGACGCCATACCGTTCCCTCAAGCGGCCATCGGTATCGGCGAAGATCTTGTCCGCGCCTGCTACTGGCTTTGTTGCACCCACCACGATGATGCGCAGCGGGACGCCTTTGAGGCGGGTCGCGGCGATCACGCTTTGCAGTGCGGCGGGAATGGCCGTTTCCGCAGTGAAATAAAGAAGCTCGAAGCCCCCGCCCAGATGGTCCAGCAAAAAGTCGTTGGATCCCAGGCGCACGTTTCGAGGCGGCGCGCCATGGGCAGGGCCGGATGTGAACAGCGCGTCGTCATCGCCGGCGCTGTTGAGCATCGACTCGGTGTATTCATGCGGCCGCGATGTGCGCCAATGGTATAGCGGGCGAACAAATTCCTCGGTAAGCGAAAGGGACAACACAGCGTCGCGCAATCGTCGAAAGCCTTTGCTGGGCGGCGCCATGAAGCGGGTGCTTTTGCCCGCCTCGTCGATAATCTCGCGCGCGGCGCCCACCCGCTCGGCGCTGTAGTTGGCGAGCAGTTTTCCGCCGCCCAGGCCCTTGACGAAAAACGCAAGGTGCCAGCCCAGTGACTGAGCGTCCTGAAAACCGGTGTTCGCGCCGCGCACGCCGAAGATGGGCAGCATGTGCGCGGCGTCGCCGGTAAACAGGATGTTGCCGTGCACGTAGTCAGGCAAGGTAAGGTTGCGCGCCGAGTACACCGAGCACCAGTCCATTTCCCAGCTCGTGCCTTCATGGCCGATCATGGCTAGTTGCGCATCGATGCGCTTCTTGAGCGACTCCGGCTTCAATGCCTCTTCCGGCGTCTCGCCGGGCGGCAGTTGGTAGTCGACCCGCCAAATTCCCAAGGGCTCGCGATGCATCAGGATGGTGTTTCCCGGGTTCCAGTCGGGGTCGAAATAGGCAAGACGCTCGGTCGGCAGCGGCAGATCGATGCGAATGTCGGCAATCACGAAGAAACTCTCATATGACGCGCCTTCCATCTTCAGGCCCATGGCGCCGCGGATGCTCGAACGCGCGCCATCGGCGGCAACGGCCCAGTCGGTTTCCAGCGTATAGGTGCCCTCGGGCGTATCGACATCGATACGCGCGTGGTCTTGCATTTGCTCCATCGTCGTCACGCGATTGCCCCAGCGAAGATCGATCAGCGGGCTGTCCAGGCAGGCATCGATCAAATACTCTTCGAGGAACTGCTGCTGGATGTTGATCATCGGGTAGAAGCGATCATCCGCATCATGCGGCGCCTCCATGCGAAACACACGTTGGTTCCGATAGAAGGAGTTGCCGAATCGCCATGGCAAACCATTCTTCGTAATCCGATCCGCCACCCCCACTTGCTGAAGAATTTCCATGGAGCGGCGTGTGAATACGATGGCGCGGCTGCCCTGGGAGACTTGCAATTCGGATTCCAGCAGAACGCAGGCCACGCCGTGGCGTGCAAGTTCCAGCGCCGCGACCATGCCGGCTGGGCCGGCGCCGGCAATCACCACCGTCTTGCGTTCCTGGACGGGGTGGGCCGAGGGCAACCATGGCTGGTAGACCTTGTAGTTGTAATAGATCGATGGCCGTGGTTCAGTGGTCGGATGGTGCATAATCGCTCCGGGGATTTCTTGATTTAGATCAATTTAAGAAGTTGCAGGCGCAACTATATCGCCACTATGCTGACCGTTCATATGGGGGTTTACGCGTGTTATATCGTGTGTTGTATGCTCTACAGTCGTCAACCCAGCCACAAGGATATATCCCGCAATGTCATCGCGGATAGCCCCCGTTCCGCTCGATCGGACCCTTACACACCGCCTGCACACCTGGTCGAAACTTACCGACCGGATCTCGCAGGCCGCCTATCTGGAGGATGCCGGAATACCCATGAGCGAAGGGCGGTGCCTGGCTGCCATAGGTGCGTTCAGCCCGTTGTCCGTAAATGACCTGGCACTGCGGTCCAACCTCGACAAAAGCCAGGCCAGCCGTGCCGTCCAGTCATTGGTGGATCAGGCCCTGGTACTCAAGTCGGCAAGCGTCACGGACAGGCGCGGCGTCGTCCTTACACTGACCAAGAAGGGTGAAACCGTATGGAGACGGGTCATGAAGGTGATTGCACGCCGGAACCGCGAGATCACTTCGTGCCTGACCGCTGCGGAGATAGTGCAGCTTGAGTCCCTGATCGAGCGTCTTGTTGCCCAGGCCCAGGCTGTCGTGGCCGGCGGGGACGACCGGGCTGACTGACGCCCCTGAGCCAGACCGCGGTCAGCCTCGCCCCGCAGCTTCCGGCTTGCCCGGGGGCCAGTAGTAGTCGTCCGGGTAAGGCCTGCCGCCGAAAATGGCGGTGCCTATGCGCACCTCGGTTGATCCTTCCTGGATGGCGATCTCGAAGTCGCCGCTCATGCCCATGGACAGGCGGGAGAGGTCGACGCCATCTATGGCTTCGGCCTGGGCACGGTCTCGTGCCGTGCGCAATGCCCGGAAGCACGCCCGTACGGCATCTTGATTCGGTTCGTTGATGGCTAACGTCATCAACCCGCGCACACGCAGGGTAGGGGTTTCACGAGCGAGGCGCCGCAGGAAGTCAGGCAGTTCATCGGGCGGCAAGCCGTATTTGCTGGGTTCGCTGGATGTCTTTACCTGCACTAGTGCGTCGATCGCGCGTCCTTCGGCCTGCAGGCGCCGATCAAGCGCAATGGCCAACTCCATGCGGTCGAGCGACTGCACTTCGGCAGCCAGCCGCGCGATATCCTTGGCCTTGTTGGTCTGCAAATGTCCGATCATGACCCAATCGATGCCGCAGTCGGCCAGGGGTTCGGCCTTGCTGCGTATTTCCTGCGCCTTGTTTTCGCCGAATCGGCGCACTCCCTGGGCCACCGCTGCCCGTATGGCGGCTGGGCCGAACGTTTTGCTGACGGGCAGCAGCGTGACGTCGTCGGGCGCCCGGCCGGCGCTTATAGCCGCAAGCCGAATGCGCTCCCTGATTTGCTGCAGGCGTGTGGCAAGGGAAGGGTCGTCAGTCATGGGCGCGCTGGATTTCCGCGGTAATTTCGTAGGAGCGCAATCGGGCGGCGTGGTCGAACATATTCGATGTAATCATCAATTCATCGGCCCCGGTCTTGCCGATGAAGGCTTGCAATTGTTGCGCGACGCTGTCGGGCGACCCGATGGCCGAGCACGACAAGACGTGGTCCAGGAGGTCGCGCGCCTGGGGGCCGAGCTGGTCCATATAGCCCTTCACGGGCGGCGGCAACTTGGAGGGCCGGCCGCTACGAAGATTGACGAAAGACTGCTGCCATGAGGTGGCCAAGTACTGCGCCTCGTCGTCCGTATCGGCGGCGAACACGTTGAACCCGAGCATGACATACGGTTTGTCGAGATGCGCAGACGGTTTGAAGGTGCTGCGATACACGGCAATGGCGTCCATCATTTGTTGCGGCGCAAAATGCGATGCGAAGGCATACGGCAGGCCAAGCGCCGCCGCCAGTTGCGCGCCGAACAGGCTGGAACCGAGAATCCAGATGGGCACATTCAGCCCTTTTCCGGGCACGGCCTGGATGGAATGGCGCGGGTTGGTCGCGAAATAGTCCATCAGCTCGAGCACGTCGCGCGGGAATTCGTCGGCGTCGCTGGCCAGGTTGCGACGCAGTGCGCGGGCTGTGGCCTGGTCCGAGCCGGGGGCGCGACCTAAGCCAAGATCGATACGGCCGGGAAACAGCGACTCCAGTGTGCCAAACTGTTCGGCAATGACGAGCGGCGAGTGATTGGGAAGCATGATGCCGCCCGCACCCACGCGTATGGTCGACGTGCCGGCGGCGACATGGCCGATCAGGACAGCGGTGGCGGCGCTGGCGATGCCGGGCATGCCGTGGTGTTCCGCCATCCAGTAGCGTTTATAGCCCCATTTTTCGCCGTGCTGGGCAATATCGAGTGTATTCTGAAAGGACACGGCGGCCGTGCCGCCTTCCGTGATGGGGGATAGGTCGAGGATAGAGAAAGGAATCATTTCAAATAGATGGGGCCGGTTGCAAGGAACACAATGGTGTACTACAGACCGGGCACCCTGGAACCTGCCCGATCTCGGCCAACCCGTGCGCCGACCACCATCTCAGTGATCCAGTTTACCAAGATCGACGTGTACGCCTGCTGGCACGGTTTTTCGCTAAGGGCGTGGTCGGCCCCGTCGACCACGCGGTGAGTAAGCGAATGCGAATTGCGGAACGCCGCCCGGTAACTCATGATGGTCGCGTGCGGCACCAGATGATCGTGTTCGGATTCCACAATCAGCACATCGCCCCGGAATGCCGCGCAGGCGGCCAGGGCGCGATTCTCCTCGGGTGTGACCGGCGCGCCGCGGTACACGGCCAAGTCTTCCCGATTCAGCTGGCGCTTGGGTGTATCCCACTCGGCATCCCTGTATAAGGAAGGCACCCTCAGCGACAGCCACTTCACGGGGCGCAGCGTGGTCAGGATCGCCGACAAATATCCGCCGTAGCTCGTGCTCACGACGGCAATGGAATTGGTGTCGATGGCGGGATGCTGCGCGAGCCGGTCGTAGGCGCTCACAATATCGCGCAAGTTATCTTCGCGCGTTACGGTCTGCTGCCTTTCGGATCCTTTCTCGTGTCCGCGCAAGTCGAACGTGAGGCAAACGCAGCCCAACCCGGCAATGCCGCGAGCTCGCTCCAGGTCGCGCTCCTGGCTGCCGCCCCAGCCGTGCACAAACAAGACGCCGGGTATCTTGAACTCGGGCGCGAGGAATGTGCCGGCCACATGTTCGTCATCGATGATGATTTCCACGCGTTCGCTATTCGTTCCCATACGGCTCCACTGATACGTACTTGCTCACCAGCCCAATCTCGTCGTCTTCGCCCCGATACACTTGAACCGCCGGCCCCGGGGGCGGTTCATGATCGCCGAACAACTCTATCGTCGAGGCGCGCACCATCCGGATGTGCGGATTAGCATGAAAGACCTCGACCGCCGCGATCTCGGCATTGCTTGCTCCGCCGACCCGCCACGATTGTTCCAATACCCCTACGCGCGGTTGTCCAGCATGGTCGAGGCCGCTGGCGACGTCGTAATTGCGCCGCGAGGCGAAGAACCGCTGGAAGCAGTCGTTAGCGGCCTGGTCGTACCGCTGGGCTTTGCCTACGGCGACTCGAAAGTGCTCTGGCAGATCGGCAAGCAACAGGGCGTCGAAGTTGCCTCGCGCGATGACGAGGTCCGAGCCGCCGTAGACTTCTTGCCCGACGTTGTCCACCGTCAGTCGCTGCGTGCCCACATAGCTCGCGATTATGCCCGCGACGCGTATCTGGCCCACGCTGTAGGTCTTGACGTCGTCCAGGTGTTCTTCCAGGACAACGCCGGAGTCGCCAAGGCGCGATGTGTCAATCTCCCGCAAAGCCTCGTCGAGCTGCGCGCCGTCCGACACCAGCACTTGGCCCCGGCCTCCCGTGGCATGAACGGGTTTGATCCGCAGTGCGCCGAAGTTAAGCAGGCGGGCGCCCGCTACCCGGGCATCAGCCAAGGTGAAGCAGGTATAGCCGCGCAAGACACTGTCGGCGGTGCGGCGCGTGAATTCCGGCGACCACCCCTCGGGCGAGGGCGCCGTACCGTCGATCAAGCCATGACTGATGGCTTTGGTGGGCACGAACGCATGGGGCGCCACGCCGCCGAACAAGTCGTTTTCGCTAGTGATGCCCAGGCTCTCCGCCATTGCCTGCCCGATGATGGTCTCGGTGGGCAGATAGTAGATGGCGCCAGGGTAGCGCCTTTCCGGTTCGTAGAGTCCCCCGAAGTCCATTCCGAGCAGGGACGCAATCCGCCGGCCAATGTCGAAGTGCACGACACGTTCATGTTCCGGTTCTTGCAGCCGGGCCGCGTACACCAACACCGTTCCCCCGACCGGTTTCGGGTTGCTTTCGGTGGTGTTATTCATGCAGCGAGTTTTCTTTGCTGGTGCGGACTAGGGTTCGACTCATATACTGCTCCGTCAAATAAAGAAACCAGGCGGCACCACGCATGGTTTACGCGTGGTGCCGCCTTGAGCGTTCGACTTTGCTTTTACTTGTCTACTTTGACCTGCGGCAGGGCTTTCAATTGATCCTTGGTGTAACCCTGAAGAACCATGCGCTCGCCGGTTTGATTGACCTTTTCGAATGGAATCGCAACGTCATGCGTGCCGACACCCAGGAAGCCGCCGGCGCCAATAACGTAATAGACCGCCTTGCCATCCGACGCCAGAACAACGTCGCTGATATCGCCGATCTTGTCGTCGTTCTCGTTGTATACGGCAGTACCGATAATCTTATCCTTTACGCTCCACCCCGAGATGGCCTGCGTCGCATCGCCGGCGTCCCCCGGCGTGGCGGTCGTGCCGGTTGTGCCACTGGCAGGGGCGACCGGACTTCTGTTCATCTTTGTGGCGTCGCCATCCGCGGAGCGGTTGGCACCCTCTACCGGAGGAGGTGTGACGTTGCCGCTTGACCCGGCACTTGGCGACGTAGTGGTTTGGGCGTACGCCATTGGCGCAAGGACAAGGGGTAGTGCGAACGTCGCTATTGCGATCAGTTTTTTCATAGTCAACTCCTGAGTAGCGACCAAAATGGGTCATGGCGAAAGCATGCAAATTACGTGCCGACATGGGCGCCAGACGTGACGCGACGTTCCGGGCATGGCGATTGCATGCCGTTGCATATCTATTCAACGCACCAAAGAAGGAAGACAAACATGCTCTATACGATAGCGGTGATACTAATCGTGCTCTGGCTGCTTGGCCTCGTGACGTCATACACCGTGGGTGGGTTCATCCACGTCCTTATCGTGATCGCCATCATTCTTGTACTGGTGCGCATAATCAGCGGCCGCTCGCCTTGATCAGCAATGGAGCACCGTACGTAAGCCATTGAGCTTATTGTGCATTTTTGGTTGTCTGGCTAGTTTTCCCTGGGCTTATCCACATCAACCGTGGATAAGCCCGAATTTTGCCTCTCGCCTTCGCAATAGGTGTTCAAAACCGGGCGGGGAGGGAAAACACTAGCCGTTTTCCTTGTAATAATTACAAATTGCAGCGGGCTGGTCGATTATCATCCTTGAGTATTAATTCGATGATAAGAAAGGAGTTGTTGCGGTAGTGCCAGACTTATCAGTATGGTTGTCCACAATTGCTGGGGATAACTCAGCATAAGAAGAATTAGGAGAGACAATGCCAATGCAATTCCGTTTTTTCCGCCTGGCCCTTGCGGCAGCCACCTCTTTATTCGTCGTTGCGCAATCGGGCGCCGTGCTTGCGCAGGCAGCCTATCCGGATCGTCCCATACGAATGGTCGTCGGGTTTACAGCGGGCGGTACGACCGACGTGGTCGCACGAATACTCGGCAAGGAAATAGGCGATGCGCTTGGGCAGCCGGTGGTGGTCGAGAACCGCCCTGGCGCGGGCAGCAACATAGCAAGCGAAATGGTCGCGCGTTCCGAGCCTGACGGTTACACGCTGTATATGGTGGCGGTTACCAGCGCCATCAACCAGACCTTGTACAAGAACTTGCGCTTCAATCTGGTGGAAGACTTCGCGCCGGTGGCGCTGGCCGTCCGGGTGCCCAACGTGCTTGTCGTCAATCCGTCGGTTCCCGCCAAGACGGTACAAGAGCTGGTCGAGTACGCCAAGAAAAACCCGGGGAAACTGAACTACGCGTCTTCAGGCAGCGGCACGTCCATCCATATGGCCGGTGAGCTGTTTCGCCAGCTGGCCGACCTCAAGGTTCAACATGTGCCCTATAAGGGTAGTGCGCCCGCGCTAACCGACTTGATCGGGGGCCAGGTGCACTACATGTTCGACAACATGCCGTCGGCGTGGCCCCACGTCGAGGCGGGCAAGCTTCGCGCGCTGGCCGTCACCACCGCCGAGCGTTCAGCGACGGCGCCGAACCTGCCTACGATGCAGGAATCCGGCTTCTCCTCCTACGACGTTTCGTCATGGTTTGGCATTATTGCGCCCCGCGGCACGCCGCCAGCCATCGTGAACAAGCTCAATGCGGCGACCCTACAGGCGCTTGCCAAGCCCGCCGTACAGTCGCGTTTGCTCGAGCTTGGCGCCGTGCCAGCCAAAACAACGCCGGCGCAGTTTGCCGATTTCATCCAATCGGAAGTCGACAACTGGGCCAAGGTCGTCAAGGCGTCTGGTGCGGAAGTGAACTGACGCTCTACTAATGATCTCCAAACTTTGTGCGGATATGCATGCCGCCGTGGCCGACATTCCGGACGGCGCAACCATTATGGTGGGCGGTTTCGGCATGGCCGGGCAACCCGCCGCGCTGATCGACGCGTTGCTGGTTCAGGGCGCCAAAGATCTAGTCATCGTGAATAACAACGCGGGCAATGGCGACACCGGCCTTGCCGCCTTGCTCGCGGCCGGCCGCGTCCGCAAAATCATTTGTTCTTTTCCCCGGCAGGTGGACTCTCATGTATTCGATCGGCTGTACCGTGCAGGCAAGATCGAACTCGAACTCGTGCCACAAGGCAACCTGGCGGAACGCATCCGGGCGGCGGGTGCCGGCATCGGCGCCTTTTTCACACCCACCGGCGCAGGCACGCCTTTGGCCGCCGGCAAGGAGCAACGCCACATCAATGGGCGGGATTATTTGCTGGAGTATCCGTTACATGCGGACTATGCGCTGATCAAGGCCTTGCATGCCGACCGGTGGGGCAATCTTGTGTACCGTAAGACGGCACGCAATTTCGGACCCATCATGGCCATGGCGGCAAAGGTGGCCATCGCACAGGTGGATGCCATTGTCGGCCTGGGGGCGCTCGATCCTGAATCCATCGTAACGCCGGGGCTGTTCGTTCAGCGCGTCGTCGCTATCGGAAGCTCAACATGAAAGCGCTTAATCGTGAAGAAATGGCCGCCCGCGTCGCCAGCGACATACCCGATGGCGGCGTCGTCAATCTAGGGATAGGCTTGCCCACCAAAGTCGCCAATTACCTTCCGGCCGATCGCGAGATCATGCTGCAAAGCGAGAACGGCGTCATCGGCATCGGGCCGGCCCCGGCAGCGGGCGCCGAGGATCCCGACCTCATCAATGCCGGCAAGCAGCCAGTCACCCTCCTGCCTGGCGGCGCCTATTTCCATCACGCGGACTCCTTTGCCATGATGCGCGGAGGCCACCTCGACATCTGCGTGCTGGGCGCCTTCCAGGTATCGAGGACCGGCGATCTGGCCAATTGGCATACTGGCGAAGCGGATGCCATCCCTGCCGTGGGCGGGGCCATGGACTTGGCCATCGGCGCAAAGAAGGTCTATGTCTTGATGGAACTGCTGGGGCGCGACGGCGCCAGCAAGCTCGTCGAGCGCTGCACGTATCCCCTGACGGGTGTGCGTTGCGTCGACCGGGTGTATACCGACCTGGCGGTCTTCGACCTTGTCGACGGGCAAATACGGCTGATCGACGACGTGTCGGGCGTGGGCATACAGGAACTGCGGCGGCTGACTGGACTGCCTATCGTGTCCGACCAGCCGTCTTGATCATGGCGGTGCACAGGCCGCGCAGCATGGCAACTTCGTCCTGGCTAAGCGCATTGCGGGCAAACAAGTGGCGCATGCGGGGCATGAGCTTCTTTGGATGATCCGGGTCCAGGAAGCCCACGTCGGTAATGGCTTGTTCCCAGTGCCGCATCAGGTTTTGCAATTGTTCGCTGGTGGCGGGGGCATCGCCCGGATCGCCATGCCCGGCGGTCGATGGCAGCATGGGCAGCGACATTGCTTTCGCCAGCGCGTAACGCAGCTCCCAGGCGGCCAGTTGCAGCGCCTGGGCTACATTAAGAGAGCTATAGTCGGGGTTTGCCGGGATATGGCAAATTTGCTGGCACAAGGCCACGTCTTCATTCGTCAGTCCGGAGCGTTCGGTTCCCAGGACGACCGCCACGCGGCTTTGCGTTCCATATAGATGCTCGCAGCTCATGACGGCTGCTTCGCGGATATCGCATACGGTGCGGCCCATCATGCGGGGCCGCGCCGTCATGGCGAATGCCATGGAAACCGGAGCCAGGGCCTCGGCAAGCGTCGGAAAGATCATGACGTTCGCCAGGACGTCGGTCGCGCCGCTGGCCAGCGCGTGGGCTTCGGGCAAGTCCAGTACATCGGCGAAGCGGGGCGCCACCAGGCACAGTTCATGAAAGCCCATGGTCTTGATTGCGCGTGCGGCCGCGCCCACGTTTCCGGGGTGGCTGGGGTGGACCATAATGAAGCGTACGCGGGCGAACGGGTCGACCCATTCTGAGGAAAGTGTCTGAGTCATCTAAAATACGTCGTTTGCAGTGTTTAATGCACCATCGTTTTTTGTCTATTACGGAATTTTATGCACCCGATGCTCAATACCGCCATCAAGGCGGCACGCCGTGCTGGCGCCATCATTAATCGCGCCAGTCTCGACCTGGAGCGCCTGCAGGTGGCGCGCAAAGGGCCCAGGGATTATGTCACGGAAGTCGATCGCGCTGCCGAAGAGGCCATCATCGACATTCTTCGCACCGCGTACCCAGACCACGGCTTTCTGGGTGAAGAAACGGGAAATCATCCCGCCGCTGGCCAGGGCGAGGGCGACCAGCCCGAGTTCCAATGGATCATCGATCCGCTGGACGGCACCACCAATTTTATCCATGGTTTTCCGATTTATGCGGTGTCGATCGCCTTGGCGCAGCGTGGTCAGATCACGCAGGCCGTCATCTATGACCCCACGCGCAACGAATTGTTCACGGCCAGCCGTGGGGGCGGCGCCTTCATGAACGACAGGCGTGTTCGGGTGTCCGGTCAAATCCGTTATCACGATGCGTTGCTGGCCGCCCATGTTGCGGGCTCGGGCGGCTCTATCGCCTCTACATCGCGTTTTTCGGGCATGCTGTCGGACTGCGTCGCGGCCCGACGCCTGGGCTCCACCGTACTCGATCTTGCCTATGTGGCAGCAGGGCGCGTGGACGGGTTTTGCGGCGTCAATCTGAAGCCATGGGACATTGCCGCGGGTAGCCTGCTTATCCTCGAGGCGGGCGGTCTAATCGCCGACTTCGACGGCGAACAGGGCTGGATGAAAAGCGGCAATGTGCTGGCGGCGACTCCCAAAGTATTTACGCAGATGCTAGGGTATTTGCAGGGCTGATCGCACTTTGGCTAACGGAGCTTCCTGATGGAATGGATGCTGGACCCTTCAGCATGGGTGGGATTGTTGACCCTGGTGATCCTCGAGATCGTCCTGGGCATCGACAATCTTATATTTATTGCCATTCTTGTAGAGAAGCTGCCGCCGCCCCTGCGCGACAAGGCACGCATACTTGGCCTCACGCTGGCCTTATTGATGCGGCTGGCGCTGCTCTCGATCATGTCCTGGCTGGTCAAATTGACCGATCCGCTGTTCTGGGTCGGGCCGCTGGACTTTTCCGGACGCGACATCATCCTGATTGTCGGCGGGTTCTTCCTGCTGTTCAAGGGTACGCTGGAACTGCACGAAAGGGTGGAGGGGCGCGCCTTGCATGCGTCGGGTTCGCGCATGCACGCCAGCTTCTGGGTCATTGTCACGCAAATCGTGATCCTGGATGCCGTATTCTCCATCGATGCGGTGATTACCGCCGTGGGGATGGTCGATCACCTTGCCGTCATGATGATAGCGGTCACCATCGCCATCGGCGTCATGCTGGTCGCGTCCAAGCCACTCACGCGGTTTGTGAACGCGCACCCCACCGTCGTCATCCTTTGCCTGGGTTTTTTGCTAACCATCGGGTTCTCGCTACTTGCCGAAGGCTTCGGCTTTGCCGTGCCCAAAGGGTATTTGTACGCGGCCATCACCTTCTCGGTCCTCATCGAGATGCTCAACCAGATGGCCAGGCGGAATATGCGACGGGCCGATTCGAAACGGCCCTTGCGCGAGCGCACCGCTGAAGGCGTACTGCGCATGCTGGGCAGGCGTCCGCTGGCCGGCCCGCAACAAGACAGCAGTCAGGCGGCCGCACAGTCCGACGTCTTCGGCGATGAAGAGCGGTACATGGTCAGCGGCGTGCTGAGCCTGGCAGATCGGTCGATCAATTCCATCATGACGCCGCGCACGGACGTGTCCTGGATCAATCTCGATGACGAGCCGGACAAACTGCGCGAACAGATCGCCAAGGCGCCTCATAGTTTTTTCCCGGTGTGCCGCGGATCGCTGGACGAGGTCATCGGTATTGGACGGGCGAAAGAAATGATCGCCGACCTCATTACGCAAGGCAGCATACGGTTGTCGCGGCTGCGCGATCCCATCATTGTGCACGACGCGACCGGGGTGCTTCGCCTCATGGACATTCTGAAGCGTTCACGCGGCCAACTCGTGCTCGTTACGGACGAGTTCGGGGCCATTGAAGGTTTGGTCACGCCCATTGACGTATTCGAGGCTATTGCGGGCGAGTTCCCCGACGAAGACGAAACGCCCGACATCACGACTGAAAGCGAGAATCGATGGCGGGTGGATGGCGCCGCCGACTTGCACCACCTGGAACTTTTACTGAATACCGATGGGCTGGTCGACGACGATGACGACTTTTCCACCCTGGCGGGGTATCTGCTTGAGCGCTTCGGCCACTTGCCCCGCCCGGGCGAGAGCTGCGAATTGCGCCAAAACCACGCCACCTTTCGGTTCAAGGTGCTGCGCGTGGACGGACGGCGTATTGCCGCCGTGCAAATCGACCGCCAGTACCATCAACCCACCGATATCAACGACGAGCAAGCATGACAGACAACGCCTGGTTTTTACTCAAGGGTTTTTTCCTTGGGATGATGGAAGGTTTTACGGAGTTCATCCCCGTATCGAGTACGGCTCACTTATTGTTGGTCGGCAACTGGATCAATTTTTCTTCCAGCAACGACAAGGTCTTCGAAGTCGTCATCCAGTTCGGCTCCATCATGGCCGTCATGTGGATCTTCCGGGCGCGCTTGTGGCAGCTTATCCGGGGAACGCTCACCGGCGAGCGCAGCGAAGTCATGTTCACGCGCAACCTGCTGATCGCCTTCCTGCCCGCTGCCGTGATCGGCGCCGTCATGATCAAGCAGATCAAGGGCTTGTTCCATAGCCCCGGCGTATTCGTGGTGACGCTGATCGTGGGCGGGATGATCATGCTATGGGTGGAGCGCAAGCCGCAATACGCCAAGCATGGCGCTGCGGCCGCCGGTGGCGAAGATAGCGTGGCGGCCCAGCACGTGACCGCCCGTGCTCTTGAAGAGATCAGCTGGAAACAGGCGCTGGTCGTGGGGTTTGCGCAGTGCCTGGCCATGGTGCCCGGAACGTCGCGGTCCGGCGCCACTATCATCAGCGGGATGATCGCCGGCATACAACGCAAAACGGCAACGGAGTTCTCTTTCTTTCTTGCCATGCCTACCATGCTGGCTGCCACGGTATACGACTTGTATCGTAATAGCGGGGCACTTTCCGCCAGCCAGATAGACGCGATCATCGTAGGGTTCTTTGCCGCCTTCTTCAGTGCCTTGCTGGTTGTACGCGCGGTATTGCGCTTCGTCTCCAAGCGCACGTATCGTCCTTTCGCCTGGTACAGGATTGCGTTGGGGCTGGTAGTCCTGGTTTGGTTGATGTCGCGTTAATAATGGTTTCGGTTGGAAACATGCCGCTATAATCGCCAACTGTTTCCACGAACCGCTACTCAACCGAAGACCGAAACATGACTGCAGACTGCTGCCACAACAGCCTACGGGACATCTCGCATTTTGAAGCCGCAGTGAAGCGGTTTCGCAGCGAATTCTATCAACGCAATCCGGAAATGATGCATACGCTGGCCACTCAAGGCCAGGCGCCCGCCACCCTCATTATTGCGTGCAGCGACTCCCGGGTCGACACCGGCGTACTGTTTCAGGCCGATCCTGGCGAGCTGTTCACCGTGCGCAACGTTGCCAACCTCGTGCCGCCTTACAGCCAGGGTGCCGGCCTGCACGGCACGGGTGCGGCGATCGAATACGCCGTGCGCGACTTGAAAGTGGACCACATCATTGTCCTCGGTCACGCCAGTTGCGGCGGCATCAAGGCCGTGATTGCGGCTGCCGACGGCCACCCCATCGACCGCGAATTCGTCGGCGACTGGGTCGCCATGGCCATGCGGGCCACCGAGCAATACGTGACCGATCCGGCCACAGGCGCACGCCAGAAAGTCACATTAGAGTTGCTCAAGCAAAATCCCGGCATTGTCGAACGAGCGGCCGTTACGGGTTCCCTGCATAACCTCATGTCCTACCCATGGGTGAAAGCAAGAGTCGACGCCGGTACGCTGGCGCTGCACGGCTGGTGGTTCGACCTTGAAACCGGCGACCTCTGGAAGTCACAACAGGGCGACATGCACCTGATGCCGGCCATCTAACGCGTCATGCGTAAGCCGGATACGATCGCTTTCTGGATCAACGACCGCCTGCCCGTGCCCACGGCGCTGGGCCTGGCGTTGCAGCAACTGGCTTTCCTGGGCGCGTTGCTCGTCGTGCCTAATCTTTTTGTGCATGGAAGCACCAGCCATCTTGCCGACAGCCATTATCTGGATATCGCCAGCGCATCGCTGATCGCCGGCGCGCTGTCCATATTGCTGCAGGTGATGAACCGCTGGGGTGTAGGTTCGGGCTACTACTATCCGTTGCAGGCCACCCCCACGGTCTTCGCTGTCATGTTCCTGGCGGGCAGCAGCGGCGGCGGTATGTCGCTTGCCTACGGCATGGTCTTCGTCACCGGACTCACTCAGCTTTTTTTCAGTTTTCTTATCGTCCGCTTGCGCAGCATCTTCACGGTGGAGATCGCCGGCCTGGCCGTCATGCTCACCGGCATCGCCACCGGTCAAATAGGACTTAAGCTTTTATTCGACGCCGAATCGGGCTCGGGCGCCACCAACCTGGAACTTGCGCTCGCCGCCTTCACCCTGTTCGTGATGGTGTTCTGCAATATATGGCTGCGTTCGCGCCTGCGCCTGTTCGCCACCTTGATCGGACTTGTGGCGGGCAGCGCGCTCGCTGCCATTCTCGGCATCCTGCCCTTTGAAACCCTGAGCTACATCGCCGATACGCCGTGGGTGCGCCTGCCGACGCTGCCCGCATTCGGCTGGTCGTTCGACATGGCCATGGTATGGCCGTATGTCATGATGGGCCTGGCCTTGTCATTGATGTCAATAGGCGCGCAAACGGTTGCCCAGCGCACCGCCGATGCCGACTGGCACAAGCCGGATCTGCGCGCTTACGGGCGCGGCTTGCGTGCCGAGGGCCTCACCCACGTCCTTGCTTCTTTCATCAATGCCATGCCGCAAAGCGCAAGCGGCGGCGCGGTCGGCCTGGCCGCCACGTCGGGGTGCGCGAGCCGCCACCTGGGATACTGGGTCGCGGCCTTCCTGCTCATTACGGCCTTGTGCTCCAAGTTGATCGTGCTTTGGCTGGCTGTTCCGGCGCCAGTCATTGCCGCGCTGCTTCTGTTCCTGGCGGCCTTCCTGCTCATGGCGGGACTCAGGCTCATCGCGTCGCGTATGCTCGACGATCGCCGATCCCTGGCCCTCGGAGTGGGCTTGATTGTCGGCGTGTCACATCAATATATTGTCGCCGGCATCGAGCACCAGCCGCTGGCTGGCTTCATGGATCTGGCCGGGGTGACGAACGGTACGCTTGTCGCCTTGATCCTGACGGTGCTTTTTCGGCTTGGCGCATCGCGCCGCACAAAACAACAGTTTCCCGTGCATGCCACGACGGCCGACGACTTGAACCTGTTCATGGAGAACCAGGGCCGCCTTTGGGGGGCGCGGCGCGACGCGGTGCAGCGTGCGGAACAGGCCGTCTGGCAGGCGTTCGACCTGCTGGCGCATAGCGAACGCATTTCGCCCGACCACGCCTGGCTGGAAGTCACCACCAAGTTCGATGAATATGCGTTGCGGGTAACGTTCACCTATTCCGGCATAGCATTGCCGGCCGCAAGGGCGGCGGCGCCCACGCCGGAAGCCTTGATGGACGACCCGGAAGCCACCGCCCACCTCACGGCCTACCTGCTTAGCCGTTTGGCGCGAAAAGTGCAGGTGCGGCAGCGCGATAAGATCGCGCAATTACAACTGGACTTCGACGCCTGAATCTGGCGGGAACCGATGCAGCACGGGGCCATGGCGGTCGATAGATAGCCACCCCCCGCGCGGCGCGCCCTCGTGGTCATAGTCCCAGTCGGGCAGCACGATGCGTTGCCGGGCGCGCCCGTTGACGGTGAGTCGATGCACCGCCGGCCGGTGGGTATGGCCGTGTATCAGGACCGGAACCCCGCTGAATGAAAAAGCCTGCTCGACCGCTTCCGGATTGACGTCCATGATTTGGGTGGACTTGGCGCGGTTGGCGGCCATGCTGCGTCGCCTCGCCCAGTCGGCAATACGGCGGCGCCGGGCAAGGCTTAACTGCAGGAACAGGTATTGCACGGCGGGAGAGCGGACAATACGTCGGAAGCGCTGGTACCCGGCGTCCGAGGTACAGTATTCGTCGCCATGGGATAGCAGAATGTCGCCGCTGTCGGTCTGAAGGCAGACGCTACCTGGCAATAGCTGCGCTCCAACATGCCTGGCCAGCGTATTCCCGATCAGGAAATCGCGATTGCCGCGTCCGAGCCACAGCGGCATCCGGGATGCGACCCGTGACAGTTGCTGGATTACGTCCGCCAGCCATTGCGGTGGGTCGTTCAGCGCAAAATCGTCGCCGATCCAGGCATCGAAGATGTCGCCGCATAAAATCAAGGCATCCGCCTGGGCGCATGCCTGATCCAGAAATTGCCCGAAAGCGCGCGCGGTGGCGGGAGTGTCGGGGCCCAGGTGGATATCCGAGGCGATCCAGACGACCCCCGCCAGCGGTAACTTATTCA
Source organism: Candidimonas sp. (assembly GCA_035515055.1). Taxonomy (GTDB): domain Bacteria; phylum Pseudomonadota; class Gammaproteobacteria; order Burkholderiales; family Burkholderiaceae_B; genus Pollutimonas. The sequence goes on along the minus strand of DATJBV010000052.1, from coordinate 8,783 downwards.
ACAATCGTTGCTTTCTCGATGATTACATTTTCGACGGGAACGTCTTGGTGAAAGCCCTTGTTGCCGGTCTTGACCGCCTTGATCTTGTCCACGACTTCGGTGCCTTCGATGACTTTGGCGAAAACGGTGTAGCCCCAGCCGTTGGGGGTGGGCGACGTGAAATTCAGGAAGTCGTTGTCGGCGACGTTGACAAAAAATTGCGCCGTTGCCGAGTGCGGATCTGACGTGCGCGCCATTGCAAGCGTATAGCGGTTGTTCTTCAAGCCGTTGTTGGCTTCATTTTCGACAGGCGCATGGGTTGGCTTTTGTTTCATGTCGACATCGAATCCGCCGCCCTGGACCATGAAATTATTGATGACACGGTGAAAGACGGTGCCGTCGTAAAAGCCTTCCTTTACATAGGTAAGGAAGTTCTCCACCGTTTTTGGTGCCTTTTCGGCGTCGAGTTCGATCAGAAGGTCGCCTTGGGAGGTTTGAATTTTTACGTGGGGAGTGGTGCTCATGGATTTACCTTGACTAGGAGTTGGAGTGGCAGCCTGCGCGACGCTACCCAGGCAAAGCGCCAGGGAGGTTGCGCAAGCGAGACTGAAAGCACGCAGCGCTGGGCTGAACCTGCTTGTGACGGGCGAGAGTGTATGCATGAGGTGTTGGTAGGTGGCCCGGTGAGTATTAATTTTCAAGAATGTCCTGGGCTGCCTGGGCCTTGCGTTTCGACCCGGCAATGCCTAGTCGGGCAGCTTCCTGGAATGAACGTTGCGCCAGCATAAGCTGCACTCGGCCCATATTGGCCTGGGCCGTGCCGTAGTTGGGGTTGTTGGCCAGCGCCATGGACAGGGCGTCGTGCGCCAGTTCCAACTTCCCCTGTTTAACATATTCAGAGGCCAGGTTATTCCAGGGCTCGGGGAGTTCCGGGTAAAGCGTGGTCATATTGCGGTAGACCGCAACAGCGTCCTGGTGCCGGCCTAACGCCGCCAGGGCGCGTCCACGCAGGAACAGCAGTTGCACATCGGTGCCGGTCGTGCCCTGGGCCTCGTATTGGGCCTCGCGTTTCTCGATGACGTCGAGAGCCTGTTGGTTCTGGCCTTGATCGAGCATGCGCGAAATGCGTGTGGTGATTTCGGAAGCCGTCAGGGGGACCGACGTGTCGGCACCAGGCGTCACGGCTTCGAGCAGCTTGGCCAATCCCTTCCAGCCGCCTTCCGGGGGAGGTGCGTCGTTGAACAATTTACCGGCTGCGGTACTGGGCGCGTGCAACGGTATGGCCAGCACATTGGCGTCGGGCGCAAATGAGCCGGCCTCTGGACCCGTCTTGAGCGTGGCGGTAAGATCGGCGTGTGGGATCAGCCCCGGCGCGGGTTGTTGGGCGCCGGCGGCCTGTGCGCATAGCGCACCCAGGATCAGGGCAAGCGCCACCACTGGACTAAAGGTTCGAGACACAGGTTTTGCACCTATATGTAAGAGTTATGTAAGTGGTATAGCATCTACTGTTACCAGATCGCAGGGTTCAGTTACACCGCGTAATATCCTGGCGCTTGCTATACTTATCGACCGCCATTTTACCCATGCTTTGCGCCTTGCCCCCGAGTTTACCGCAAGCGGATACGTCCCTATGGGGACGGCAATCGTATTCATTCATAGACATTCACCGTACATGCTGCATATTTATAACACCCTTTCCCGCGCCAAAGAGCCATTGAAAACCGTTGAACCGGGGCAGGTTCGCATGTATGTATGCGGCATGACTGTATACGACTTCTGCCACCTGGGCCATGCGCGCATGCTGGTCAGCTTCGATGTCGTGCAGCGGTGGTTGAGGGCCAGCGGCTATCGCGTCAATTATGTGCGCAACATCACCGATATCGACGACAAGATCATTCGCCGCGCGGTCGAGGCAAATCAGCGCATGTCCGACGTCACGGCGTTTTATATCGATGCCATGCACGCCGACGAGCGCGCATTGGGCGTTGCGCCGCCAGACGCTGAACCTCGCGCCACCGACCATGTCGGCGACATGCTCGGCATCATCGGTCGGCTCCGGGAAAACGGCCTTGCCTATGAATCGGGTGATGGCGACGTCAACTTCGCCGTGCGCGACTTCCCCGGCTATGGCAAGCTTTCGGGCAAGACGCTCGACGACCTGCGCGCCGGCGAGCGCGTGGCCGTGGCCGCCGGCAAGCGCGATCCGCTGGACTTTGTCTTGTGGAAGTCAGCCAAAGCCGATGAGCCGCCGGAATCCAAATGGGAATCTCCGTACGGCGTCGGGCGGCCCGGGTGGCACATCGAATGTTCCGCCATGAGCAAGGCGTTGCTGGGCCTGCCCCTGGACATCCATGGCGGCGGCCCCGACCTGAAATTTCCCCACCACGAAAACGAAATTGCGCAAACCGAAGGCGCTTTCGGCGGAACGCTGGCGAATGTCTGGATGCATTGCGGCCCGCTAATGGTCGACGCCGATAAGATGTCAAAGTCGCTGGGCAACTTTCGCACCATACGCAAGACCATCGCCGCCGATCCATCGCTGCCAGACGACGTGGCCACCTACGAGCCGAATCCGCGCGAAGCCGAGATGCTGCGTTTCTTCATAGTGCGCAACCACTACCGCAGCCCGCAAAACTATGCGCCCGATAATTTGTTCGATGCGCAGAATTCGCTGGACCGGTTGTACCAGACGCTGCAAAACGTGCCTGCGGCAGCCACTGAAATCAATTGGGACGACCCATGCGCGCAGGCCTTTCGCGCCGCCATGGACGACGACTTCAATACATCGGGTGCCGTCGCGGCTTTATTCGAGCTTTCCGGCCAAGCCAACCGCAGCGGTTCTGGCGCCGCGTCGGGCATGATGCGTGCATTGGGCGGACTGCTGGGCCTTCTTCAGTGCGAACCCTCGGTGTATCTGCAATCTTCCAGCCGCTATCATCGCGGCGAGCACGCCGCGACCATCCTATCGTCCGATGAGGTCGACGCCTTGGTCTCCGCCCGCTCGGCGGCCAAGAAAGACCGCGCCTTTGCCGAGGCCGATCGCATACGTGCCGAACTGCTTGAAAACGGTATCGAGCTTGAAGACAAAGCCGGCGGTGTGACGCAATGGCGTCGCGCTTAAGGAGATCGGGCCAATGCCAGAAGAAATAATTATCACGCGAGAGAAGCCGGAGTTCTGGGACGAGGCTTCGACGCAACTGATGCGGCGAGACCGCATCTTGAAAAAGTTGATACCGCGCCACGATTCTGAATGGCTGGCGCCGTCGGGCACGCCCTTCATTACGCTGGCGCGGGCTGTCGTTGGACAGCAAATATCGGTCAAGGCGGCCGATGCCATGTGGCAACGATTCACCGAGGCCTGTGGGAATCGTCCGTCGCCGCGCGCCGTCATCGCGCTGGCGGAAACCGACATCACCCTGACGGGGCTTTCCAAGCGCAAGGCCGAGTATATTGTCGACCTTGCCGTGCACTTTGCTGAAAAGAAGGTGCAGCCCTCGTTGTGGGACACGATGGACGACGAGGCCGTGATAGCGGATTTATGCGCCATACGCGGCATAGGCCGCTGGACGGCCGAGATGTTTCTTATTTTCAATTTGCGGCGGCCCGACGTCCTGCCCCTGGACGACTCGAGCCTGCTCAGGGCAATTTCGTTACACTACTTTAGCGGTGAGCCCGTGTCGCGTTTCGAGGCCAGGGAAGTGGCCCAGGCCTGGGCGCCTTGGCGTACGGTGGCCACCTGGTACTTGTGGCGCAGCCTCGATCCGGCGGCCGTGCAGTACTAAATAACGTGAATGCTTTACTCTGGATACCAAGCTCTTATGCGTAATACCTTCCTGGAATTCGAACAACCGCTGGCCGAACTCGAGAACAAAATCGAGCAGCTGCGCTTTGTTCAGACAGATTCCGCTGTAGATATTTCTGAAGAAGTGGGCCGGTTGCAACAAAAGAACCAGGCGCTCGCCAAGACTATCTACTCGAAGCTCACTCCATGGCAGACGGCTCTTGTCGCACGCCACCCGCAACGGCCGTACACCATGGACTACGTGCGGGAAATCTTTACCGACTACCACGAGCTGCATGGCGACCGCATGTATGCCGACGACCAGGCCATCGTTGGCGGCCTGGCAAGATTCAACGGCACGCCTTGCATGGTAATAGGCCACCAGAAAGGGCGCGACACGAAAGAACGCGCCATGCGTAATTTCGGCATGCCGCGCCCCGAAGGGTATCGCAAGGCCATGCGCCTGATGCGCCTGGCGGAAAAATTCCAGTTGCCGGTGTTCACCTTCGTGGATACCCCCGGCGCCTATCCCGGCATCGGCGCGGAAGAGCGCGGCCAATCCGAGGCGATCGGCCATAATCTCTACGCCATGGCCGAACTCAAGGTGCCTATCATCGCCACCATTATCGGTGAGGGCGGTTCGGGCGGCGCCTTGGCCATCGCCGTTGGCGATGTCGTCATGATGCTGCAGTACGCCACCTACGCCGTCATATCGCCGGAAGGCTGCGCGTCCATCCTTTGGCGCAGTCCCGACAAGGCGTCCACAGCTGCCGAATCCCTGGCCATCACGGCGCCGCGCCTGAAAGACCTGGGCCTCATCGACCGTATCGTCAACGAGCCGGTGGGCGGAGCGCACAGGGATCCCGTCACGATGGCGCGCCAACTGAGCCGCGCACTGTCCGACTCCCTGCGCCAGCTTTCGGGCATGAATGCCAGCCAACTCATCGAGCACCGCGTGCAGCGCCTGATGTCCTACGGCCGCTTTCAGGAAACGCGCAGCTAGCCGCCAGCAATGCATACCCGCGGCTTCTGGCAGTCATACGGCAACGCATCGCTGCTCCAGGCGATCGACAAATGCCTTGCCGGTTTGCCGCAAGTACCGCGGCGCTTGGCCGTGGCACTGAGCGGCGGAGCCGATTCCGCCATGCTGGCGGTACACGCCGCCATATACGCTCACCGGCGCGCGCAAGATCTGCATTTCTTTCATATTCATCACGGCCTCCAATCGCCGGCCGACCAGTGGCTGGCTCACGTGCACGACTTGGCGCAGGCCTTGCGCGTGCCATGCCATAGCCTGGTGGTGACAGTCCCGGCAAACAGTGGCGCTGGTATCGAATCGGCTGCTCGCGATGCCCGCTACGACGCCCTGGGCCTGCTCGCCGAGCGGCTGGATTTGCATCATATTCTGTTGGCCCATCATCGCAACGACCAGGCTGAAACTGTGTTGCTGCGCCTGCTGAGGGGTTCGGGGCCAACCGGCCTCGCGGCCATGGCGCCCATGACTCAGCGCCTGGATGTGGCTTACTTGCGGCCTTGGCTGGACGTGGACCGAGCCACTATCCTGGACGAAGCGCAGCAGTACGCCAAGCTTGGCGGGTGGTCCCCGGTTCACGATCCAACCAACGTCGACGACCGGTATACCCGGGCCGCGGTGCGCGAACGCCTTGTACCGGCGCTGGACGAACGCTGGCCCGGCTGGCGCGGGAATGTCGTGCGCCACGCGCGTCAAAGCGCCGAGATGAAGGAAATCCTGGACGAGGTCGCCCAAGGCGACTTTGCCGGCCTCGCGCCCGGCATCGATGCGCGCAGCTTTTCGCTGGCGGCATGGCGCGGTTTGTCGCCCGCCCGCCAGGCGCTGGTATTGCGCCACTGGCTTGCCATCAATGGCTTGCGCATGCCGACGGACGCGCGGCTTCAGGATGTCATGCGCCAACTGCGGCAATTGCATGCCATGGGGCACGACCGGCAGATGCAGGTTCGCCATGCGAACGCCTGGATACGCTGCATCAAAGGCCGCGTTTTATTGGAGAAGGATACCCCTGCGGGCGACGGCGGCGAACCGTGCGCGCGAAACACGGTAAAATAGCCGGTTTTGCGACACACACTTTTACTGTAGGGCACAAGCACAAGATGGCCTTGATTGTTCATAAATATGGCGGCACGTCCATGGGATCTGTCGAACGAATCCAGAATGTTGCAAGACGCGTAGCCAAGTGGCATGCGGCAGGGCACCAAGTCGTCGTTGTGCCTTCCGCCATGTCGGGCGAGACCAATCGCCTTCTTGGCCTGGCCAAGGAAATCTCGCCGCAGCCCGACACCCGCGAACTCGACATGCTTGCATCCACCGGCGAACAGGCCAGCAGTTCGTTGCTGGCCATGGCGTTGCTTGCGCAAGGCGTCGCGGCACGCAGCTTTACCGGTTGGCAAGTGCCAGTGCGCACCGACTCGTCCTATACCAGGGCGCGCATACGGTCGATCGACGACGAGCGCATACGCGCCGAGCTCGATTCGGGCCGCGTCGTTATCGTTACCGGCTTCCAGGGCGTGGACGACGAAGGCAATATCACCACGCTGGGGCGCGGCGGATCAGACACTTCGGCCGTTGCCGTTGCCGCTGCGCTGGGTGCGGACGAGTGCCTGATCTTCACCGATGTCGACGGGGTGTACACCACCGACCCGCGCGTCGTACCCGAGGCGCGCCGCATGACTGTCGTGTCGTTCGAAGAAATGCTGGAAATGGCCTCGCTGGGCTCCAAAGTCCTGCAAATACGCTCGGTCGAATTTGCAGGCAAATATCGTGTGCCGGTGCGCGTCCTGTCGTCACTCACCGATCCCCTGATTCCGCTTGAAGAAGAAATGACTTCGGGCACCCTTATTACCTTCGAGGAAGACAAAAAAATGGAAGCTGCCGTCGTATCGGGCATTGCCTTTAGCCGTGACGAAGCCAAAGTGACCTTGCTGGCAGTGCCGGACACCCCGGGCGTTGCCTACTCTATCCTGGGCCCAGTGGCCGCCGCCAATATCGACGTGGACATGATTCTGCAGAATCAGTCCGTGCACGGCACGACCGATTTTTCGTTCACCGTCAATCGCAACGACTTCGCCCGTACTTTGGATCTGCTCACCAAGCAGGTGGGCCCCGCGGTCGGCGCCGGCGACATCGTGTCGGACGACAAGGTATGCAAGGTTTCCATCGTGGGTATTGGCATGCGCAGCCATGTGGGCGTGGCGAGCCTGATGTTCCGGACGCTGGCGGAAGAGGGTATCAATATCCAGATGATCAGCACCAGCGAAATCAAGACGTCGGTCATCATCAACGACAAGTACATGGAACTGGCCGTACGCGCGCTGCATAAGGCGTTCGGGCTCGACCAGGACTCAACGACCGCCTGAGGTCGAAGCGGCGAAACGCCATTTTTTTACGGGAAGCTCGCCGTACGGCACTGAAGGCCGGAAGGACAGGGCAAGCACTCATTTCTCGTGCTAGAATGGCGACCTGTTTCGGAGACGTGGCCGAGTGGTTGAAGGTACTCCCCTGCTAAGGGAGCATGCGGCTTATACCCGCATCGAGGGTTCGAATCCCTCCGTCTCCGCCAAGAAAAAACAAAAAAGCCCTTGAGTTTTCAAGGGCTTTTTTGTTTCCGGCGCTTGCTGGGTTAGTAGCCCATGATGAATCTGGCGCGTGACAAATAATCAAATGCAACTTGAACTATCATAAAGAAAATTGCATGCCCCCATCAAGGATTTGAATGATCGTACTTTTCATCGCCGCGGTACTAGGGGCGGTCGTATTGCTGTACTACTGGTCGCAAATGCTCTCCGCCGCGCGACAAGAACTGGAAACTCAACGGCAAGCAGCGCAGGAAGCCGAAGGCCGGGCACAGTTTCTGGTGAGCGAAAATCGGCTGCTGTGGGAACGTATTTTGTTGTTGGATCTGCCCGCCATGGCATCGGAGCGTCATCAGCTTGCCTTCGAGCTCCATCTGCTCATGCCATATCTTTGGCAGTCGCCGCCCCATCCGTTCTATGTCAATGAATTGAAATTGAAAGCGGAGCCCTTGGTCAAGGCAATCAACGACCCGGTAGTAAATGACTTATGGCGCCAGGGAACGCTCGAATCAATCAACAAGATCCCGCTTGCCCTGATAGGCCAGGCCAGCCAACCCGGATATGATCCTCGGGTGGGCGTCGTTCGTAGCCCCGATAACTGGTACCCCGACCAGCCTTTGTGGACGTGATTCGCGGCCTGATAAAACTACGGCCCGGAAGGCTTGCCCGCTTCCGTTAGCGCTTGCGCTTCAGGTCGTACACAACAGTGTCCAAGCGCTTCAAGCCTCGCTCTATAAACTTGGGCTCTTTCTCCAGGATGTCGCGTCGGTCGATCACGGTTGCATCGGAGTGGCTGGCAAACAGTGACTGGACCTCGGGGTCCGCGACGGAAAAAGGCGGACCGTCCATTTCGTCTTGTGGGTACTCCAGCGTCAGCAGCAGTCCGCGGTACTCAGGCGAAAGCTGGCCATAGACGTGCCGCACATAGCGTGCGCGCATGCTTTCAGGAAGGGCAATAAGGGCGGCTCGATCATAGATGCCCAGGCATCCCGACAAGGTAGCCGCATCCAGCGCAAAAATATCGCCGCAAATGATCTCGATACGGCCGTCAACATAGTGCTTGCCAAGCGGTGACAAGTGAGTGGCCGGTGTCAACCTGTTCTCGGCAAAGAATTGATCAACCGCCAGCGACGAGAGTTCAACCCCCAGCACGCGGTGGCCCTGGTCCGCAAGCCACAGCATGTCCAAAGACTTGCCGCAAAGCGGCACCAGCACCAGGCTGCCTGAAGGCAGGCCCAGCGTTGGCCAATACTTCATCAACAGAGGCGTCACTTTCTGCTGATGAAAGGGGGTGCGGCCCTCGCGCCATCGTTCCAGCCAAAAATCGGTATCCATCTTCGTCCCTATTCCGTAGTTTTCGCTATTGTAAGGACTTGTTGGAGGGATTTTACGCTTGTCCCAAAAGCTGCTTGGC
>DATJBV010000051.1:0-27257 GCA_035515055.1 Candidimonas sp. | reverse complement strand
GCCGGTGAAGTCGCTGCCATTGGCCGCAGTACCGGAATACTTGAATGTGGCGGTAAGCGGTGTAGCGGTTTGCTCACTAAGCGAAACCGTATAGTCACCGGTCACGGCTCCTTCATTGACGCTGTCCGGGCCCTCGAGGCGAAGGGTGACAAGGTCGGCATCATCAATGACTGTAGTAATGACGATGCTGCTGGTATCAAGCGCCTCGAAGTTGCCTCCTGAGGTTCCCTTGATGGACACCGTCACATCCTGAGCGCCTTGTGCATGTGCATCGTCGGCGCGCACCGCGACGGGCTCCGACACCCCTGAGGATTGACCAACCGGAATCGTAATCGTCGCACCGTTGCTCAGCGTCACGACCAGCGGTGTACCGGCCACGGGGGCGCCCACCGCCGCGGTGTAGACGATGGCGCCGCCCTCAACAACGCTTGCCGCGTCGGCCGTCAAGGCAATGGAAGTCACATCGCCGTCGTCGGTCACCGTGGTGGTGACGGTGCTGGTGGTGTCGAGTGCTTCGAAGTTGCCGCCCGATGTGCCATCGATGGACACTGTCACGGGCTGATCACCTTGCGCATGTGCATCGTCGGCGCGCACCGCGACAGGTGCCGACGCGCCAGACGTTTGGCCAACCGGAATCGTGATCGTCGCACCATTGTTAAGCGTCACAACCAATGGCGACCCTGTGACTGCCGTTCCCACCGTTGCCGTGTAGACGATGGCCCCGCCTTCGACGACGCTTGCCGCGTCAGCAGTCAAGGTAATGGCAGTGGCGTCTGCATCATCCGAAACCACCGTCGTTGCCGTCCCGCTTGTATCCAGCGCAGCGAAGTTTCCGCCAACGGCGCTGCTTACCCCGACGTTGACTGATACGTCGCCTTGCCTATAGGCGTCATCTGCCCGTGCTTCCACCGATGCCGATCCCACGCTTGCTCCGACAGGTATCGTAATGACGACACCGTTGCTAAGCGTGACGATAAGCGGCGTGGATGTCACAGGGTTGCCGACTACCACTGTGTACGTAATGACTCCGCCTTCGGTGACATTCGGTGTGGCTATTACCGTGAGCTTCGTCGTTCCCGTTACCAGCGTCGGATCTGCAAAAGAACTATCCGACATTCGCAGGCCAGTGTCATTGCCGTCGAAGACTGCAGGACGCGAATAAGACAAGTCGCCGGCAGCGCCGTCGCTCAACTGGAACGCGCTCAACAAACGAGTAAAGCCGCCGCCTCCGCTTCCGCCGCCACTTTGAACAGCAGCCGTAGGATCAAGCAGCTCGAACGGATCGGCGCCGGCTTGTATGGCGGCCAGCAGGCGCTCTGCTTGTGCATCGGCGGGCGGGGCTATTGCCGCTTCGCCAGGGTCTACGTCGCCCTGCGCCACATCGGCCGTGAAGAGAAAGTCGCGGTTCTCGCCAATAACCAAGGGGGGTACGCCGTCGGCCTGTAGTTCGACGCGGCCGCCGTCGGCGGTCACGATTTCCGCATTTACCGGCACTCGCATGCCCGGTGCGAGCGGTACCAGCGCTCCATCGCTTGACCGCATCCAGGCTTGGCCAACAACGTGAGTAACAAGGGCGGTGGTAGCGGCCATGGCGATAGACTTTTAAAAAATTAGAAATGGGGATGTGCCGGGCGAACACGGCAACATCAAAGCTTAAGTAAATGATACGGAAGCTTTCGATCTAGGGATATTGGCGGAGACGACAGGTCGGATGGGAAGATCAGCGCGATCAAGTGATCCCGTGAACGCGCAATGCAAGCAATAGCCTGTCACCGACACCGAGCTTCTCGAAGACAGCCGACAAATGAGCCCGCACCGTTCGTTCGCTAATGCCCAGGGCATCGGCTATGGCCTGATTGGCGTGGCCCATCGCGGCACGTTCGGCCACTTCCTTTTCCCGGGCGGTAAGGTGCTGATACCACGCGCTGGTTGGAGGCAGACGGCGGTTTATGTCACTCAACATGCGGGTCACCAGGGAACGGCCTAGCCATATGTCGCCCGCGGCCACGTTCATAAGTATCCGGCCGATTGCGGTGAGGGGGCTGTAAATATGCAAATAGCCGCTCGCGCCGTTCGCCAGAACCTGGCGCGCCTCATCATCGCTGGGTCGCGACGAAGCCACAAGCACTTGCATGTTTTGCCAGGTTTCGGCCCAGCTTGGATCCGACCAACCAACGATCTTGGGCAAGGCCGTATCCAGGACAACGAGCTTGCGCCCCTGAACACGCCACCGCGCCAGATCGGCCAAGCCGTTGCCACGCGCGATCAACCACTTTTCCGCATCTATGTTGCGCCAGTGTTGCCACACGGAGTCATCATGGGTAATCATAAGTACATGAACGGCTTGCATCACGTCACTACACCTATTGTTTTCAGCGTTCAGTCAACGCGTTGGCTTTCGCCCTCAGCACCGGCTTCAATAAATACTGCATCAGCGTTCGTTTTCCAGTCAGGATGTGCACGTCGGCCACCATGCCGGGAATAATGGGCCTGGCGTCATCGCCGACGAATGCGCGACTGGTGCGCACTTTCACGACATAAAACGCGTTGCCCTTTTCGTCCGTGATACTGTCGGCACCAATTTGCTCGACCCTGCCTTCCAGACCGCCGTATATGGCAAAGTCGTAGGCGGTGAATTTCACTTCGGTCCTTTGGTCGGGATGCAGGAAGCCAATGTCTTTAGGTTGGACTCGCACTTCCAGCAGCAGGGTGTCATCCAAAGGCACGATTTCAAGAATGTCTTTGCCGGGCTGGACAACGCCGCCGACCGTATTCGCCAACAAGGTCTTGATGGTTCCCCTTACCGGCGAACGGATTTCCGCGAGACGCACTCGATCGGCCAACGCCAATTGCCCTTGATGCAAGGTGGAAAGCTTGGATCGTGTCTCGGACAAGTCCATGCCGGCTTGGTTGCGGAATGAAAGCTCCGCTTCGTCGACCTTGCTGCCGGCCTCCTCGATAGACGCCTGGATCCGGCCAAGTTGCGCTTCGGCCGCTTTTTGCTCGCCGCAATAGCGCGCGACATCGCGTTGCAGGCGCAGCAAGTCCACCTCCGAAACGGCACCGCTCTTGAGCAGGGGCCGGGTCACCTGCAGTTCGCGCGACGTAAGGCCGCAACTGGAAGCGGCCTGATCGCGATTAGCCTGTGTTTCGCGCAGCTCCTGGCGACGCTGATTGAGCTGCTCACGGGCGATGTTGATAGTGGCATCGAGCTCTTGCTTGCGCGCCTGCCACACACTCCGTTCCAGCGCGACGAGTTCCGGTGCCTCCGCAATAATGTCTTCGGGCGCCACAAAGGGCCGCCCTGAAGCCAACGCTTCCAGTCGGGCAGCCTTAGCCTTCAACGCCATCGTCTCCACGTGGTTTTCTCCGAGAGACGAAGAGTAGCGCGTGGGGTCTATGCGCAAAATAACCTCGCCCGCCTCAACCAGTTCGCCGGGCCGCACCAGTATCTCCGCCACCACGCCACCGTCCAGGCTTTGCACCACTTGAACTTGGCGCGACGGGACGACTTTGCCCTCGCCGCGCACGACTTCGTCGATATAGCCCAGTGAGGCCCATATCAATAACGTGATGACCGCCAGCAACGAGACCCAGATCAGCAAGCTGGAACCGCGGCCCTGCTGCCCGGCAATGGCCGCGTCCGCGTCGGCGATGAAGTCGCCCGACGCTCCGCCCGGCACGACGCCTAATGCAGGGAAGGAAATAAACCTTGGCATGCCGAGCATCAGACACGCTCCTTGGCGCGGCCAATGCGCCCGTTGCGCAAAGCCTCGACCACTTGCGATTTTGGCCCGTCGGCAACAATCTTTCCGGAGTCGATAACGATAAGCCTGTCGACCAAGTCCAACAGAGACGTGCGATGGGTAATCAGGATGACGGTTTTATCCGCGCATGCCGGTTTCAGGCGCGCCTTGAGCGCCGCTTCGCTTTGATTGTCCATATTGCTGCTTGGCTCGTCCAGCAGCAATATAGGCGGGTTGTTGATAAGCCCACGCGCTATCGCAATAGATTGGCGCTGGCCGCCAGACAAGGAATCGCCTCGCTCACTGATCAACATATCGTAGCCATCCGGGTGCTGCGCGGCGAACTCGTCGATACCGGCAAGCTTTGCCACCGCCAGCATGCTGGCGTCCTCGACGAACGGCGCGCCCATGGTCAGGTTGTGCTTGAGCGTGCCATAAAACAGCACTGGATCCTGGGGCACATACCCTACTGCTCGGCGCAAGTCCGCCGGATCAATTTGCGAAATGTCTATCCCATCGACCAGCACAGCGCCTTGCGTGGGTGCGTAAAGCCCCAGCATGAGTTTCTCGAGTGTCGTCTTGCCGGAGCCGATGCGTCCGATGATGCCAACTTTCTCGCCCGCCTCGATCTTAAAACTAAGCTTGTTGAGTGACGCCTGGCGGCTCTGAGGATAGCTGAAGCTGACGTCGCGGAACTCGATGGCGCCCTTCAGGAAGGGACGGGGAATGAAGTGCTTTCCCACCGGCCGTTCAACCGGCATATTCATATAGCCATCGACCGACTTAAGCGACGTGCGCGCATTCTGGTATTGCATCATCAGGCCGGCCACCTGGCCCAGCGGCGCAAGACAGCGCCCCGCAATCATTGACGTCGCAATTATTCCGCCCAACGACATCTGCGCGTCCTGGATCAAGTAAGCCCCAATGATGATCACTGCTATGGTCACAAACTGCTGAGCGGTCTGTACGACCCCCACAGTCACTGAAGAGATCAGCTTGATACGCGCACCAACCTGAGCCAGAAAAAGCGTGGCGCTTTCCCAATTTCGTTGCGCACCGGCTTGCGCATTAAGAACCTTCAAGGTCTCAAGACCGCTTAACGATTCGACCAGGCCCGCGTTACGTTGCGCGCTTGCCTGAAATGTCTCGAGCGTCAGGTTTTCCATGCGCGCCTGGGCCACGAATGACACGATCAGCACAACGACAATGGCGACCACCGGCGGAATCAGCATCAACGGCGATATCCAGGCCAGTGCGGCCAGGAATAGCAAGATGAAGGGCAAGTCAACCAAGGTGGTAAGGCTGGCCGACGCGATAAAGTCCCGGACGGATTCGAAAGAGCGCAAGTTTGCGGCAAACGATCCGACCGAGGCGGGGCGGCTTTCCATGCGCAGGTCAAGAACGCGCTCCATGATCTGGGCGGAAAGCTTCACATCGACACGCTTGCTTGCCGCGTCGACCACGTATGACCGTATGCTGGTCAACACCAAATTGAATATAAGCGCCAGTGCAATGCCAGAACTCAGCACCCATAAGGTCTCCACCGCATTGTTCGGAATGACCCTGTCGTATACGTTCATGGTGTACAAGGGCATTGCCAGCGCGAATACGTTGATCAGCAAGGCAGCAATGGCCGCATCGCGATACAAGCGCCAATTATCCAGAATTGCCGCCCAGAACCAGTGGCTGCTGCGTGCCTTGCCGGCCTCGCGGACACGCGCCTCGAACCGAAACAGCGGACGCACAAAACAGGCCAGGCCGCTGTATTGGTCGGCCATGGACTCGGGCGATATCTCGACCGGCCCGCCTGCTTCGGGATACTGCACCAAAAAGCCGTCGGCACGGGCCTCGAGCAACAGGCATGCCCTGCCGCCGTGCAAGATCAAGATTGCCGGCAAAAGCTCGCTTTGCAGCCCTGTAAGCTTACGGCGCACCAGCCGGGCCGAACAATGTGCCCTTACCGCGGCGCGGGACAAGAGGGCCGGCGTCAATTTGTGATTGACCAACGGCAGGCCGGCGGAGAGCGATTCCGCAGTGCAGGGATTCCCGTGCAACCGTGTCAATTCGACAAGGCAGCCGAGCAATGGATCGTCATGCGTCAGGTGCGGCGGTATGTTCCACGCATCGTCTTGCGGATACGCCCGCGCTTCAGATAAGGGAATCATCATCGCCTATCAGGTCAAGTGAATCGCGCAGCCGCCTACGGGCATGCTTGCGCTTATTGAGCTTGGCCAATGCTTCGGGCGGCAAATCGGTCAGCCGCAAGGTGCCATTGGCCAACAGGGCGTCGATCAAGTCTTCAAGAACCCGGACGAACTCGGCATCCAACTCCGATAAATCGGCACGTACCTTTTTGTCTTGATCTTCCATTGCTTTTCCTTCGTCGGCGGAGCTATTCGTGTCTGGCGCTGTCATGGCATTTTCAGGTCGAGGGCAGCAGCCGGAATACCATTGATCATCGGCGGCTGCATTCCCTCTTGGTACTGAATAGACACAGGAGCGAGATTGCCGGTGTCTGGCGCTGGCGTCGAGCACGCCTGGAGGCTTTCGTCCGACAATTGCAGCGCCCCGGCTTCTTCGGGCTGGTCCTTGTAAGGCTGCGCCAGGCCCAGCGATGGCAGTACGCGATGAGACAGTGCAAGCCAGCGATATTCAGCCTTCTTCAATTCGTACATGCCTCTGGCCAGCGCGCGGCGCGAATCAAACAATTCATTCTCGGTATCGAGCAAGTCGAGCAGACTGCGCTGGCCGATCTGGAACTGCTGGGCATACGCAATTCGAACCTTGGAGATCGCCAGTTCATGCTCGCGCAGATAGGGTAGCTGCTGGCGCAGGCGAACGATGTTATTCCAGGCGGTAGACAAGTCTTGTTGTACATTGCGGCAGGTGTAGTCACGCACGTCGCGGGCCGCATAGGACTGCGCGGCGGACTGGCGAATTTGCGCCGAGTCCGCGCCCCCGCGGTACAGGTTGTACGACATGGTGAGCTGGACGCGCGTGCTTTGCCTATCGCGATATCCCCCGCCTGGTTGCTCGCGATCCGAGCCGGTGGACGCTACCACTTCAAATGTAGGCGAATGCCGGCCCTGGGCAGCCAAGCGGCCCGCCTGAGCCGCCTGGACCAGCGCCTGTTTGGCCAGGATCGCCGAGCTGCTTCGTAGGGAAGACGCAAAGTCCTTCGGCGCTTCGGGCAGTTGCGCCGACACATCGGCCGCGTCTAATAATGTAGGCGCAGGAAACTCACCAATAATCCGCCGATACCGCTGCACCACATCGTTCAAGTTATTGCTTTCAGTCATCAGGTTGGTCTGGGCGAGCGCCAGGCGTCCATTCGCCTGCTCGAGGTCCACGCCGCGCCCCACGCCGGATTCCTGCCGTTCGCGTAGTTGGGCTAGGATGGTCTCGTGGATCGAATAATTTTCCCGGGCAAGCTTTTCCAGTTCGCGATCGCGCTGCACGTCCAAGTACGCGACGATTGCGTCGAGCGCCAATTGATCGACCGTCGCCATCATGTCGAAATATGTGGCCAGCTTCTCGAAGCCGAGCTGTTTCAAGCTATTCGATGTAGAAAAGCCATCGAACAAAAGCTGGCGCATTTCCAGACTATAACCATGGCGGTTCCAGCGTGCGGATGATGTCTCCGCGGTACTGCCGCGCAGTTCGCTTCCGGTCCAGCCCTGCACATTGACCTGCGGACGCAGGCTGCCACGCAACACGTTCTGACCCTCTAGCGACGCTTGGAATTCTTGGAACTTCGCGCGAATTTCCGGATTGGTCATTATTGTTTTTTCGACGGCCTGTTCCAGCGTACTGGGCTGTGCCCAAACCAATGAAGCAAAGGACGCCGTAGTTGCCGCGAGGGCATACCTCAGCGCGTTGAAGAATGACATAAGCAAGTCTCTGTAACAGATATGGCTGGGCCAGCCGATTGTGCCAAAAATAAATAGGCGTGCATATTGCCGCGGTGTCAGCGGCAATTCACGCAAGAGCCAGGTTTCCGGGTAGGTGCCGAGAGTTGGGCGCTAGCCGGTGCTATCGATGCGGGGGGATGGAAGATGCAGGGTGGCGGAAAATACACGCAAAAACGCCCACAGCGAACAAGGCGGAGCTATAGGCTTCTGGCCTATATTCTTAAGGCATGACCTTGTATAGGAACGGAAAGATCGCAGCGCTCATTGTATCCGGATCGTTCTGACGTTTCTAGACATAAATCGCGACCGTTGCATGCTTTCCACGGGTCTACGTACAAACACCAGCTTCCCCAATGGCGTTACAAGGCGTACATTCAAACAAACGTTTGAACTAGGCCTTATGACTCCCTCCCGATCATCCGTCACCCGCATCATGATCCTGGACGCCGCCGAGCGACTGTTCGCGCACCAGGGCCACGACAACACCTCCATGCGCCAGATAACCGCTGCCGCGAAAGTTAACCTGTCGGCGGTAAATTACCACTTCGGCTCTAAAGATGGCCTGATCCATGCCGTGTTTCACCGCCGCCTCATGGCGCTGAACCAGGAGCGCCTGGAACTTCTCGATCAGTTTGAAGCCGAAGCCGGCGCCAACCCGGTCAAGCCCTCCCAGATCGTCGAGGCTTTCTTCGGGCCGCTGGTTCGGCACGCCACGCGCTCGAGCCCGCAGCAAAAGGCGTTCGTACCATTGCTTGAGCGCAGCATGTCGGATGCGGGCGGGTTTATCCGCAGCATGTTTGTCGACGAACACACAGGCGTGATTGAGCGCTTCAAGCGTGCTCTGCATAAATCCCTGCCCGATGTGCCGGAAGAAGAGATCGTCTGGCGTTTTCACTTCATGCTGGGGGCCACGTCGTACGCCATTTCGGGCACCGAAGTCCTCAGGCTGGCCATGCAATGGCCGGAAGCCCCGGACGGCCAGGGCACGGATCCAGACAAGCTGCTTGCGCGCCTGATGAGTTTTCTTCTGGGCGGGCTCCGCGCTCCCCTGCCAGGGGCAAGCACTCCCATCATTCATGGCAAACACGAATTCGGCGCCAGCCACGCGCCCGACCACAGGACTCCTTCATGAATACATTTTTTATCCTCCTGGCGGCGATCGTCATCGCGGCCGCTATCGTGCTAAGCGTTCGACCGCTGCGCTACGCACTGCTGTCGCGGCGTATGTTCGCCTTGTACCGCAAGATACTGCCCCGCATGTCGGATACCGAGCGTGAAGCTTTGGAAGCGGGGACTGTATGGTGGGAAAGCGAGCTTTTTCGGGGTAAACCGCGATGGTCCCGGCTGCTTGCGATTCCGAAGCCGCAACTGACGCAGGAAGAGCGCGACTTCCTCGACAACGAAGTTGAAATCGCCTGCGAAATGTGCGACGACTGGCAGATAACGCGGGACCTGCATGACATGCCGCAGCCGGTGTGGCAATACATCAAGGAAAACCGCTTTCTCAGCCTCATTATTCCGAAGCAGTATGGCGGTCGCGGCTTTTCCGCACTTGCGCACTCGCAAATCGTTCAGAAACTGTCAACGCGCAACTCGGCGTTGTCGGTGTCCGTCATGGTGCCGAATTCCCTGGGTCCGGCGGAATTGCTACTGCACTACGGCACCGAGGAACAAAAAAACCATTACCTCCCGCGCCTGGCAACCGGCGAAGATATCCCGGCATTCGCGTTGACCAGTCCCTGGGCGGGATCCGATGCCGCGGCCATTCCCGACAGCGGGGCCGTCTGCAAGGGGCTATGGCAGGGGCAAGAAATACTGGGCATGCGCGTCACTTGGGACAAGCGCTACATCACCCTCGCGCCTGTATGCACGCTGCTCGGACTGGCGTTCCGCCTGTATGATCCGGACGGTTTGCTGGGAAACAAGAAAGACATCGGCATTACCTGCGCGCTCGTCCCGGCCAGCCATCCCGGCGTCGATACCGGTCGCCGTCATTATCCGCTGGACGCCATGTTCATGAATGGCCCAACACGCGGCACCGACGTCTTCATGCCGCTGGACTTCATTATTGGCGGCTCGGAGATGGCTGGACAAGGCTGGCGCATGCTGATGGAATGCCTGGCCGCCGGCCGGTCCATTTCGCTGCCCTCGTCGTTTACCGGAATGTCTAAATTGACCGCCCGCGCGGTTGGCGCCTATTGCCTGGTGCGCAATCAGTTCCGCACGCCTATAGGCAAATTTGAAGGCATCGAGGAAGCCTTGGCGCGCATCGGCGGCAATACCTACATGATCGACGCCGCGCGCACCATGACGGCCACTGCCGTCGACCTTGGCGAGAAGCCATCCGTCGTGTCTGCCATCGTCAAGTACCACCTTACAGAACGCGGCCGCAGTGTCGTTAACGACGGAATGGACGTGATCGGCGGAAAAGGCATTTGCCTCGGTCCATCCAACTTCCTGGGCCGAGCCTATCAGCAAATTCCGGTCGGTATTACGGTGGAAGGCGCCAACATTCTTACGCGCAGCCTCATCATCTTCGGCCAGGGCGCAATACGTTGCCACCCCTATGTGCTGGCGGAAATGCACGCGGCGCACCACCCGGACGAGAAACAAGGGCTCGACGACTTCGACAAGGCGTTTTGGGGGCATGTGCGCTTTACCATCGGCAACGTGTTGCGCACGCTGGGCAATGCAGTTTCAGGCGCTTCCTTCATCAAGATCGATGCCAGCGTGGCACCTGAAATGGCCGGCTACTACCGCCAGTTGAGCCGTTGCTCCAGCGCCTTCGCCGTGTTTGCGGATACGTCCATGATGGTGCTTGGCGGCTCACTGAAAATGCGCGAGCGCCTGTCCGCACGCTTGGGCGATGTACTGTCGCAAATGTATTTGATATCGGCGACGCTCAAGCGCTACGAAGACGACGGCCGGCAGGCCGCCGACGCCCCGCTGGCGCACTGGGCGATTCAAGACGCCTTCCATAAACTGCGGGAAGCCTTCGAAGGCGTGCTTGCCAACTTCCCGAACCGCATCGTCGCCGGCCTGCTGCGTGCGATGGCGTTCCCGCTGGGATACGCCTACTCGGCGCCAACCGACAAACTCGGCCAGGAAGTCGCACGGCTGCTGACCCGGCCCAGTGAGACGCGCGATCGCCTGACTCACGACTGCTATGTACCGCAAGACACCATGGAGCCCGTCGGCGCGATCGAGGCCGCCTTTCGCGCCACCCTTGCCACCGAAGCGATCGATGCAAAGATTCGCAAATTTGAAAAGACTGGCCAGCTGGACGACAACCCCATGGCAAACGTGCGCGACATTGCCAAGGCGGTCCACCTGGCGGGCGGTATTACTGACGCGGAATACGAAGCCGTGCGCGAACGCAATGTTCTTCGCGACCGCGTGATCGCCGTGGACGACTTCCCCTTTGATTTGCGGAGCAAGGCCGCGGCAACGCCCTCGCCCGAACGTAAAGTCGCTTAAGGATGCATAACTGATGGCTTTTGAACCCGTATATATTGTCGATGGCGCGCGCAGCCCCTTTCTCAAGGCGCGCAATGCGCCCGGCCCTTTCGCCGCCTCGGATCTGGCTGTGCAAGCAGGCCGGGAGTTGCTGTTGCGCCAGTCATTTCGCCCCACCGATCTGGACGAGGTCATTATTGGTTGTGCGGCGCCCTCGCCCGACGAAACCAATATCGGGCGGGTTGTTGCCCTGCGCCTGGGCTGCGGCAACCACGTTCCCGGTTGGACGGTAATGCGCAACTGCGCATCGGGCATGCAGGCGCTGGACTCCGGACTCATGTCCATACAAACCGGCCGTTCCCACCTGGTATTGGCTGGCGGTGTCGATGCGCTTTCGCGCGCGCCCATTCTATTTACCGACGAGATGGTTCATTGGCTGGCTGCCTGGGGTAAAAGCCGCAGCATGGGCCAGAAACTGGCCACCTTGAAGACCTTGCGCCCAAAATACCTGGCACCGGTCATCGGCTTGCTCAAGGGCCTGACCGACCCGGTGATTGGCCTTTCCATGGGGCAAACCGCAGAAAACCTGGCACATCGCTTCAACTTGAATCGCGAGGCCCTTGATGCCTATGCCGCGCAAAGCCATCAGCGCGCACTGGCGGCACAGGCCGCTGGCGCGTTCGAAGAGATCGTTCCTCTGACGGACAAGAGGGGCCAGCTGTATCCCGGCGACGACGGCGTCCGGGAAGATTCAACACAAGCCAGGCTCGCCAAACTTAAACCCGTCTTCGACAAGCCCTGGGGCAACATCACGGCCGGCAATAGCTCGCAGGTTACCGATGGCGCGGCGCTGATTTTGTTGGCGTCGCAAGAGGCGGTCGACCGTTACAAGCTCACGCCGCTGGGCCGCATTGCGGACGCGCAATGGGCCGGGCTCGATCCCGCCGTCATGGGGCTGGGTCCCGTCTTTGCATCGACGCCCATTCTCGACCGGCATGGACTGGGGCTGAACGATTTGGACCTATGGGAAATCAACGAAGCGTTCTCGGCGCAGGTATTGGGTTGCGCCGCCGCTTGGAAGGACGAGGCGTGGTGCCAGGAAAACCTGGGACGTCCCGCCATGGGCGCGCTTGACATGCAGCGCCTGAATGTCGACGGCGGCGCCATCGCCATCGGCCACCCCGTAGGCGCCTCGGGCGCGCGCATAGTGCTGCACTTGCTTAATGCGCTGCGCACGCGCGGCCTTAAGCGCGGCATGGCCACCATTTGCATAGGCGGCGGCCAGGGCGGCGCCATGTTGATCGAAACCTGCAACGAGAAGGCCTGACCATGACAAGCTCTTTTAACACCCTTGGTCTGCACAACTTCAGTTGCGAGGTCGATGCCGACAACGTGGCATGGCTAGGCATCGATTGCGTCGACAGCCCGGTCAACCGCCTATCCACCGACGTGATGAATGAGTTCGGCCAAGTACTTGATCACTTCGAAGAACACCCCCCTGCGGGGCTCATCATCCACTCCACAAAAGCATCGGGGTTCATCGCCGGAGCCAATATCGATGAATTTGCCGGCCTAGATACGCCCGAGAAAGGCATTGCGTTGGTCTCGCGGGGCTGGGCGCTGTTCAACCGCCTGGCGGCGGTCGGCTATCCGACACTGGCTCTTATCCGCGGTCACTGCCTGGGCGGCGGGCTGGAATTGGCGCTGGCCTGCCGCTACCGCCTGGTGGTCGACCAGCCAGGAACGTCGCTGGCATTGCCGGAAGTCATGCTGGGCATCTTTCCCGGATGGGGCGGCATGCAACGGCTGCCCGCGCTTATTGGCCCACCGGCCGCCCTCGACATGATGTTGAGCGGGCGCACGGCCGATGCCCGCAAAGCGGCCAAGCTAGGCATTGCCGACGGCATTGTGGCGCCCCGCCTGATGGACCAGGCGGCCAAGGCCATGGTATTGAGCGGCAGGCCGCGCCGCAAGGCGACCGGCGTGCCCGGGCTGCTGAACAGCCCGCTCGCCCGGCCGTTGGTCGTGCGCCAGACAACGAAAACACTGGACGCGCGCGATCCTAACCACCACTATCTGGCACCGCGCGCCATTCTGCAAATTTGGGCCAAGCATAATGGCAATGCACTGAAGGCGCCCGGACTCGTCGATCAGTTAATCCGCTCGGACACGGCACGCAACCTCTTGCGCGTCTTCCGGTTGCAGGAACGCCTGAAAGCGTTCGGCAAGACGGGCCGGCATCTTCCCGCCGCCCAACATGTGCATGTCGTTGGCGCCGGCGTGATGGGCGGCGACATTGCCGCCTGGTGCGCACTTAAGGGGTTGACCGTAACGCTGCAAGACCAGGATCGCGAACGGATTGCCATCGCACAAGGGCGAGCCCAGACGCTGTTCTCGCGCAAGAAGAAAGACCCGCGACAGGCGCGGGCCGCCTCGGACCGCCTGATTCCAGACCCTCAGGGCAATGGGATCCGCCATGCCGATATCGTGATCGAGGCCATTACCGAAAACGCCGATATCAAGCGCCGGCTTTATTCGCAGATCGAACCCCTGATGAAGCCCGGCGCCGTTCTCGCCACGAATACCTCCAGCCTCTCCATCGAAGAATTGCGCACGGGTCTTAGCGCGCCCCAACGCCTGATCGGAATTCACTTCTTCAATCCAGTTGCGAAAATGCCGCTGGTCGAAGTAGTGGAAACTGCCACCTTGGATGCCGACGTCAAGGCGGCCACCCTGGCGTTCGTTGCCCAACTGGATAAACTGCCGCTGCCCGTGCAAAGCGCGCCCGGTTTCATGGTCAATGCCGTGCTCGCACCCTACATGCTCGAGGCCATGCGCTGCATAGACGAAGGCATCGCCCCTGAAACGGTGGATGCGGCGATGGAGATTTTTGGCATGCCCATGGGTCCCATCGAACTGATAGATACAGTCGGGCTGGATATTGCGCGCGATGCCGGTCGATTCCTGACGGGCGCGGGAAGCATGCCCGCCTGCCTGGAAGCCCACCTGGACCGTAACGAACTCGGCCGCAAGAGCGGCCATGGCTTCTACCAATGGAAGAACAATAAAGCGGTAAAGAAGGACCGTGGAATTATTCCCGCCGGACTGGCTACCAGGCTTATTACCCCGCTCATTGCCAAGGCGCAAGAGCAGTTGGACAAGCGCATTGTGGCCGACGCGGAACTGGCCGACGCGGGTGTTGTATTTGGGACAGGATTCGCCCCATTCACAGGAGGGCCTTTGCACTATAAATCGCAGCAGACCGGCAAAGTTACTAATGCATAAGGATTAAACGCAGTACCCCGCAGCACCATAAAAAATCGATTCATCAGAAAAGCATCTGATACAACCGGAGGTGACATATGAAAGCAGTATCGTCGTTACGTATCGTTTCTGCCCTCGTTCTGGGTCTGGGAACGGCAAGCGTTCATGCAGCGGGTTTTCAGTTGCTAGAACAAAATGCCAGCGGCATGGGCAACGCCTATGCCGGCTCCGCCGCCATTGCCGACAATGCCAGCACCATCTTTTTCAATCCGGCCGGCATGACACGCCTGGAAGGCGTCAACGTGTCGGCAGGCGCGTCGGCTATCAAACCGTCGTTCAAATTCACCAACAAGGGAAGCACGGGGCTTGCGAGCACGGGCGGAAACGGCGGCGACGCCGGAGAGTTGGGCGTCGTCCCGAATGCCTACATTTCCTGGCAGTTGAACCCCAGCTGGTACGTGGGCCTTGGCATAGGCGCGCCCTTTGGGCTAATGACGGAATACGAGGACGACGGCTGGGCCGGTCGGTTCCATTCAAAGAAATTCAGCATTGAAAGCATCAACATCAATCCTTCAATTGCCTACAAGGTCAACGACCAGCTCTCGTTTGGTGCCGGCGTGAACTGGATGCATCTGGACGCCGAGTTTAGTCGCGCCGCCCCGGCCATCCATCCTAATCCTCTCATAGGCTACGTCGGCGACTTCGATGCAACGGTCAAAATGAAAGGGGACGCCTGGGGCTGGAATCTTGGCATGCTTTATCAAGTCACGCCTGCAACGCGCCTTGGACTGTCATATCGGTCCAAAGTCAAAATCGATGCCAGTGGAAAAACCAAGGTCACAAACAGGACGGCTCCCGGAGCGCTTGCAGCGGCTGCGGGTCTCCCCGCCCAAGCCAACGCCAGCACCACAGTCGAGCTGCCGGACACCGCCGTTCTTAGCCTGGTCCACGACTTGAACAGTCAATGGCAACTGCTAGGCGATATCTCCTGGACCGGTTGGAGCAGCATCAAGTCGCTGGACATAAGAAACGTCGGGCCAAACCCACTTATTGGTAACGACAGCCTGGACCTTCGCTTCCGCGACACCTGGCGTCTTGCCCTGGGCGCCAATTACAAGCTGAACCATCAATGGACGCTCAAGACCGGTATTGCCTACGACCAGTCGCCGGTGGACAGCGACAAGTACCGACCCACGTCGCTGCCCGACAATGACCGCTACTGGCTCTCTTTAGGGGTGCAGTACAAGCACAATGACCGCACCACCGTCGACGTCGGCTATACGCATTTGTTCCTCAAGAGCACCTCCATCAACAACGACACGGCGGCAGCCACCAAGGGCACCGTCCGCGGCGATTACAAGTCCAATGCCAACATGGTTGGCGTCCAGCTATCGCATCGTTTCTAAGCGCTACGCAAACAGGCGCGCCGCATGAAGCTTTCCAGTCTAAAACGGCTTCCGCTTCGGTGGCGCGCCAATGTGATGCGCACCGGCTTCAACCTCAACCCGGCATTCCGAGGCACCGGAGGCCGGGTTGAGTTCATCTCGCGCGACTTGCTGCACGTGCGGATTCGTCTTGCCCTCACACGGCGCACGCGCAATTTTGTGGGTTCGCTCTACGGCGGGTCGCTTTTTGCCGTCACCGACGGCGTGCATGTGGCCATGCTTCTGACCACGCTCCATCGCGATGTCATCATTTGGGACAAGGCGGCGGCCATACGCTATCGCAAGCCCGCCTATTGCACGGTATATGCCGACATCCACCTGCTGCCGGCCGACTTGGACGAGATCACGAGGGAACTCGACGCCGACCACGAGACTTCCCGGCGCTACACCATAGAGCTCAAGGATAAGGCCGGCACCGTTTACACCGTCGTGGAGCGCATGGTGTATATCGCCGACAAGGCCTACTACAAACAAAAAATGCGGGATCAAACCCCAGGAGACAAAAAATGAAGACATATCCTCGCGCCAGGACGCTGGCGAGCATGTTGTTGCTTGCCGGCGGCATGTGCCTGGCTCCTGCCGCGTCTGCCGCCGACGTGGCCGGTGTGATGGTCGCCGAACACGTGTCGGAAGGAACGCAGACGCTGGTACTTAATGGCGCAGGCGTCCGCAAACGCGTCGTTTTCGACGTGTACGTGGCCGCCCTGTACACGACCGTCAAATCCGAAGATGCCAGCGCCATTATCAACAGCACCCAGCCGCGCCGTCTGCAGCTCACGCTATTGCGCGACATCGGCAGCGACGCACTCGTGCAGGCGCTGAACGACGGGCTGGCGGACAACACGACGCCAGAAGAACTTGCTGCCCTCAACGCCGCATCCAGCGAATTCAAGACCATCATGACTTCGGTCGGACAAGGTCTCAAGGGTGATACCATCGAACTGAACTTCACCGCTACGGGTGTAGCGGTGAAGTTCAAGGACAAGGCACTGGGCGAAGTCAAAGACCCTGGCTTTGCAGCCGCGCTGATGCGCGTCTGGCTCGGAGCAAAGCCCGCGCAAAATT
The DNA here is from genome assembly GCA_035515055.1 of Candidimonas sp. Lineage (GTDB taxonomy): Bacteria > Pseudomonadota > Gammaproteobacteria > Burkholderiales > Burkholderiaceae_B > Pollutimonas. The sequence goes on along the minus strand of DATJBV010000051.1, from coordinate 10,370 downwards.
CGTTGAAACGGGCCTTGTTAGGGCAAAAATAGAACAACAGGGGGGTGGGCATTATGGAACGCATTTGGCTTGAACATTATCCGCCGGGCATACCGGCCGACATCAGCACCGAGGCGGCGGGTTACGACTCGCTGGTCAATATCTTCGAAGAAAGCTGCCGGCGTTATCCGCGGAACATTGCCTATATCAGCATGGGCGTCAGCTTAAGCTATGGGGAACTAGACAAGCAGGCGCGTCATTTCGCCGCATGGCTACAGTCCATAGGCATCAGGAAAGGCGACCGCGTCGCCCTGATGATGCCCAATCTCTTGCAGTATCCTGTCTGCCTGTTCGGCACGTTGCGCACGGGCGCCGTTGTCGTCAACACCAACCCGTTGTACACCGCCTCTGAACTGGAACACCAGTTGTCGGACTCGGGTACGCAAACCATCATCATCGCCGAAAACTTCGCGCACACCCTGCAAAAGGCATTGCCCAAGACAGACATCAAGAACATTGTCGTAACCTCAGTCGGCGAGATGCTGGGCACGATCAAAGGTTCCATTACTGACTTGGTGGTGCGCCATGTAAAGAAACTGGTGCCTGCCTGGTCGCTGCCCAACGCAAAGCGCTTCAAGGACGTGGTGGCTCAAGGCGCGAGATCGACCTATACGCCAGTGGCGCTCGGCCACAAGGACCTTGCTTGCCTGCAGTATACCGGCGGAACAACGGGTGTCGCCAAAGGAGCCATGCTTACCCATGGCAACCTGGTATCCAACGTGTGCCAGGCGTACGCCTGGGTCAAGCCCTACGTGACCGAGGGCAAGGAGTGCATTGTCACCGCTTTGCCCCTTTACCATATCTTCGCCCTGACGGCCAATTGCCTGACCTTCATGAAGCTGGGCGCGAAGAATCTTCTCATCCTGAACCCCCGCGACATCCCGACGTTCATCAAAAGCATGGGTCAGGTCGAGTTCACCGCCCTTACCGGCGTCAATACCCTCTTCAACGCCTTGCTTAACAATCCTAATTTTGCCAAGTTGGATTTTTCGGCTTTGCGCCTGACGCTCGGCGGGGGGATGGCGGTTCAAGAAGTCGTCGCGCAACGCTGGCTCAAGGTAACAGGCAAGCCGCTGGCACAGGCGTACGGGCTAACCGAGACATCCCCCGCCGTTACCATCAATCCATTAGACAAGCGCGAGTTCACCGGCTCCATCGGCTTACCGGTGCCGTCCACCGAGATCTCGATACGCAACGATACCGGCCAGGAATTACCGCAAGGCGAAAGTGGCGAAATATGCGTGCGGGGTCCCCAGGTTAGCCCCGGCTATTGGAACCGCCCGGACGAAACTCGCGCGGCGTTCGAGCCCGACGGCTACCTGCGAACCGGCGATATCGGCTACGTGAACAAGGAAGGCTATATCTTCATTCTGGACCGGAAGAAAGACATGATCCTGGTATCAGGCTTCAACGTCTATCCCAACGAAGTGGAAGCGGTGGCCGTACAGCATCCCGACATCGTTGAAGCCGCGGCCATAGGTGTGCCCGACGAGCACTCCGGCGAAGTCGTGAAGTTGTTCGTCATCAGACGGAACAAAGACCTCACCGAGGCCGAAGTCATCAAGCACTGCCGCAGCATGCTCACGGGGTACAAAAGCCCAAAAATTGTCGAATTCCGCGACGACCTGCCGCGCAGCAATGTGGGCAAGATCCTGCGGCGCGAACTTAAAGGCTAGTTCCAGACGCAAAAAAACCCCGGTAAATATACCGGGGTTTTTCTTCGTGCGCTGTAAGACCTGTGCTACACCCGAACTGCGAACAGTGCGGGTGGGGCCACTGGCTTAGATCGCGCGCGAGGCTTCAAGCAAACGTACAACAGTCCATGACTTATCGCGCGAGATCGGACGACCTTCCGCGATTTCGACCATGTCACCTTCGTTGTACTGGTTCGTTTCGTCATGCGCCTTGTACTTATTGGTGCGGACGACGATCTTGCCAAAGACGGGGTGCTTGACGCGGCGCTCGACGCTAACCACGACAGTCTTATCCATCTTGTTGCTGACAACCCGACCAACGAGGGTACGTTGGCGCTTGGCTGGGGTATTTTGAGTTTCGCTCATCTTACTTTCCTGCGGTCTCAGTCATGATGGTACGGACGCGTGCGATATCGCGGCGGACCTTGCCAATCTGACTGGTGTTGGAAAGCTGCTGGGTAGCACGCTGCATGCGCAGGTTGAATTGTGCTCTCAGCAGGCTCTCGAGCTCGGTGTTCAGCTCGGTGGCGTCTTTGGTACGGAGTTCGCTGACTTTCATGATGGCTCCTTAAGCACCGATATGGCGCGACACGAAGGTCGTGCGCAATGGCAACTTAGCGGCGGCCAGGCGGAAAGCTTCACGTGCAAGCTCTTCGCTTACACCTTCCATTTCATAGAGCACCTTGCCGGGTTGAATTTCTGCGACCCAGAATTCCGGATTACCTTTACCGTTACCCATACGGACTTCGGCAGGCTTCTGCGAAATCGGCTTATCGGGGAAGATACGGATCCAGATCCGGCCGCCACGTTTGATGTGACGGTTGATCGCACGACGGGCAGCTTCGATTTGACGTGCTGTCAGACGGCCGCGGTCTATGGACTTCAGACCGAAATCGCCAAACGACACTTCTGCGCCGCGCGTAGCCAGGCCGGTATTGCGGCCCTTATGCTCTTTGCGGTATTTTCTGCGTGAAGGTTGCAGCATTGTTATTCTCCTTCGGGCGTCGGTGCGGCGTCTGGCTTACGAGGAGCCCGACCGCGTCCGGCACCTGCGGGACGGCGGCTGTCGGGACGGTCGCCACGAGGCGCACGACGCGGACGGCGTTCGTCATCACGGGGTGCCGCGGTCTCTGGCGGCATTTCGCCGTTAGGCAACATGTCGCCCTTGTAGACCCAGACTTTGATACCGATGATGCCATACGTTGTTTGGGCTTCGGCGGTGCCGTAATCGATGTTGGCGCGCAGCGTGTGTAGTGGCACACGGCCTTCGCGATACCATTCGGTACGGGCAATCTCGATGCCGTTCAAACGACCAGCGCTCATGATCTTGATGCCTTGGGCGCCAAGACGCATGGCGTTCTGCATGGCGCGTTTCATGGCGCGGCGGAACATGATGCGTTTCTCGAGCTGTTGGGCGATCGAGTCAGCAATAAGCTGAGCGTCGGTTTCAGGCTTGCGAATTTCTTCGATATTGACGTGCACGGGCACGCCCATCAGGCGCTGCAGATCGGCCTTCAGGTTTTCAATGTCTTCGCCGCGCTTGCCAATTACCACGCCCGGACGAGCCGAGTACACGGTAATACGGGCATTCTTGGCGGGACGCTCGATGATGACGCGGCCGACGGAAGCACTTTTCAGTTTCTTCTTCAGGTATTCGCGTACGCGAATATCTTCGGCGAGCATGCCGCCAAAGTCTTTGTCATCGGCATACCAGCGAGAAGTCCAGTTGCGGTTGACCGCAAGGCGGAACCCAATCGGGTGTATTTTCTGTCCCATTGTGACTCCTTAAGCGCCGACTTTGACCACAATGTGGCAAGTCTGCTTCTCGATGCGGTTACCGCGGCCTTTTGCACGTGCGGAAAAACGCTTCATCGATTGGCCCTTGTCAACATAGATAGTAGTGACTTTGAGTTCATCGATATCGGCGCCGTCGTTATGCTCGGCGTTGGCGATCGCGGACTCAAGAGCTTTCTTGAGCAGACCCGCGGCCTTCTTGGGTGTGAACGTGAGGATATTCAGCGCCTGGGCAACCGACTTGCCGCGGATAAGGTCCGCGACAATACGAGTTTTCTGGGCCGAGATATGGCATCCACGGATAATTGCTTGAGTTTCCATCACTTACCTCTTGGACTTTTTGTCCGCAGCATGGCCCTTGAACGTACGGGTCAGTGCGAACTCGCCGAGCTTATGGCCGACCATGTTCTCGTTGACATAAACGGGAACGTGCTGGCGGCCATTGTGCACAGCAATCGTCAGCCCAATGAACTCGGGCAGGATGGTGGAACGGCGCGACCAGGTTTTGATCGGCTTTTTCTCTTTGCCTTCGACGGCCGCATCGACCTTTTTGATCAGATGCGCGTCGACGAATGGGCCTTTTTTGATCGAACGTGACATGTTGTTCGCCCCTTACTTGCGCTTGCGGCGCGAGACAATCATATTGTCTGTGCGCTTGTTACGACGGGTTCTGAAGCCCTTGGCCGGTGTACCCCATGGGCTGACCGGTTCGCGACCTTCGCCAGTGCGGCCTTCGCCACCACCGTGCGGGTGATCGACCGGGTTCATGGCAACACCACGAACCGTAGGACGGACACCGCGCCAACGCATGGCGCCGGCCTTACCAATTTGACGCAAGCTGTGTTCTTCGTTTCCGACTTCACCGATCGTTGCACGGCAGTCGATGTGAACGCGGCGGACTTCGCCGGAGCGCAAGCGCACCTGGGCATAAGTACCTTCGCGAGCCATCAGCACAGCCGAAGCACCGGCTGAACGCGCCATTTGCGCGCCTTTGCCAGGCAGCATTTCGATGCAGTGTATGGTCGAGCCCACTGGGATGTTGCGGATAGGCAGTGCGTTACCGGAGCGGATGGGAGCATCCAGGCCGGACAACAGCGTAGCGCCCACTTCCAGGCCGCGAGGAGCGATGATGTAGCGGCGCTCGCCGTCGGCATAGCACAACAACGCAATGTGCGCCGTGCGGTTGGGGTCGTACTCCAGGCGTTCGACTTTTGCGGGAATGCCGTCTTTGTTGCGACGGAAGTCCACCAGACGGTAATGCTGCTTGTGCCCGCCGCCACGATGGCGCACAGTGATGTGACCATTGTTGTTACGGCCCGAACCACGTATTTTCTTCTCGAGCAGAGCTTCGAATGGCGCGCCTTTGTGCAGACCAGGCGTCACCACCTTGATCATGCCACGGCGGCCGGGCGAAGTCGGCTTGACTTTTACGAGTGCCATTTAATTCACCTCCGTAAAGTCGAGTTCCTGACCCGGTTTGAGCGACACATATGCTTTGCGCTCGTTGCGGCGGCGACCCATGAAACGGCCAAAGCGCTTTTCTTTGCCTTTCTGGTTCAAGACCTGGACGGCTTCCACTTCGACTTTGAAGAGAAGTTCGACGGCAGCCTTGATTTCGGGCTTGGTGGCGTTGGCCACAACACGAAAAGCGATTTGCTGATTTTTTTCGGCAACAAACGTGGCTTTTTCAGTCACGATCGGAGCCAGGATAATTTGCATCAGTCGTTCAGCTTTCATCCCAGCATCTCCTCGAATTGAGCGATGGCCGGCTTGGTGATCACAATTTTCTTGTAGTGAATCAGCGACAGCGGATCGGCATAACGCGGTTCAACCACGGCAACGTGCGGCAAGTTGCGCGTAGCGAGATAAAGGTTCTCGTCGAGCAGGTCGGTAATGATAAGAACCGATTCCAGACCCATGTCCTTCAGTTTGGTAGCGGCCAATTTTGTTTTTGGCGCGTCCAGCACAAAGGAGTCAACCACCGAAATACGACCTTCGCGGGCCAACTGCGAGAGGATCGCACGCATACCGGCGCGATACATCTTCTTGTTGACTTTCTGCGTGTAGTTTTCTTCAGGCGAGTTGGGGAATGCACGACCGCCTCCACGCCAGATTGGCGAGGATGTCATACCCGAACGGGCACGACCGGTACCTTTTTGGCGCCAAGGTTTCTTGGTGCTGTGCTTGACGGTGTCGCGGCCTTTTTGCGCACTATTACCACTGCGCGCATTGGCTTGAAACGCCACAACGATCTGGTGAACTAGCGCTTCGTTGAAGTCGCGGCCGAAAATGGTGTCGGGGGCGGCAAACGTGGAAGCGGATTGACCTTGGTCATTCAGGAGCTGTAGTTCCATGATCAGGCTCCTTTCTTGGCCGACATCTTGATCGCGGGACGGACGATAACGTCGGCGTTCTTGTGGCCGGGGACAGCGCCCTTGACCAGCAACAAGCCACGCTCTACGTCGACGCGAATAATGTCGAGGTTTTGAACGGTACGGGTAGCGTCACCCAGGTGACCTGCCATTTTCTTGCCCGGAAACACACGGCCTGGATCTTGGGCCATACCGGTGGAACCTGGCGTACGATGCGACAACGAGTTCCCGTGGGAATTCCGTTGTCCGGCAAAGTGGTGGCGCTTGATGGTGCCGGCAAAACCTTTACCAATCGTTGTGCCTGTGACATCAACTTTTTGTCCTGCTTCGAACACGCTTTCGACGGCAATGACGGAGCCTGCTGAAAATTCAGCAGCTTTTGCGGGGTCGAGACGGAATTCTTTAAGAATGCTACCGGCTTCTGAGCCGGCCTTGGCATAATGCCCTGCCTGTGGCTTGGTCACGCGGGAAGCGCGGCGGGTACCGTAAGCAAGTTGCACGGCCGCATAGCCATCGACTTCTGGTGACTTAACCTGGGTAACGCGGTTGTTGGACACGTCCAGTACAGTTACCGGGATGGACTCGCCTTCCTCGGTAAAAATACGGGTCATGCCGACTTTGCGCCCCACGAGTCCCAGCCGATGAGCGGCAGGCGTAGGTGTCGAGTTCGACATCGTTTTCTCCATTCCCGACTGCGATTGGTCGGGGCTAATTACAGTATGCAATTGAACTGCATACACGATTTTTTCTTGAATCCAAAACTTTTTCGGTCAAGTCTAGTACTTTAACATGCGGAAAGCATGGTGAGCAAATGGAATCGCGCACGGGGTGCTGCAAGGAGTTGAAGTGTTGGTTTTCAGGGGCATGATCACACTGTCAAGGGCGGGGCCTTGGCATGGGGGCCAAGCGAATCGTGCGCGCCGTGGATAAGCCGGGTTTTCGGGTACAAGTGAGCGCTGTTCGAGTGAGACGCTTACGGACAGCCGGTGGCTGTCCGTCTCACGAGTTCGCGAGCGCCGAAAACCCGACTTATCCACGGGGAGTCCGGCAACGCCGGACCGCAGCGCGTCTGAGCTTGGCTCCCATGCCAAGGCCCCGCCCGCTAAAGAACCCAGCATCCTAACTAAAGAACCCTACCCAGCCCGCCGCACCACAAACCGTTCAACATACTCATTTGCCGGATTATTCCGGATCTGGTTCGGCGTGCCCACCTGCTCCACTTTTCCGTCGCGCAGAATGACAATATGCTGCCCCAGCCGCAAGGCTTCGTCGATATCGTGCGTAATGAAGACAATGGTCTTTTGCAGCCGCTGCTGTAAGGCCAGCAACTGGTCTTGCATGTCGTAGCGAATAAGCGGGTCGAGCGCGGAAAAGGCCTCGTCCATGAGTAGCACCTGCGCATCGATGGCCAGCGCGCGCGCCAGGCCGACCCGCTGGCGCATACCTCCCGATAGTTCATCGGGGTAATTTTTGGCATACTCCACCAGCCCGACCCGTTCCAGCCACGTTGTTGCCGTTTTGCGCGCGGCGGCTTTGGGCTCGCCTCTTACGCTTAACCCGAACGCGACGTTATCGATCACATTGATGTGCGGCAACAAGCCAAAGGCCTGGAACACCATGCTGACATTATGCCGACGAAGCTCGCGCAGCTCCGGCAGGCTGAGGGCCAGGATATTTTGGCCATCGATCAATACTTCGCCCGCCGAAGGATCGATCAGGCGATTCAGGTGCCTGACCAGTGTTGATTTTCCAGACCCCGACAAGCCCATGATGCATGAAATCTGCCCGGTTGGAATACTGGCGTTGACCCCTGCCAGCCCGACATTGCATTGCGTCTGCGCCTGTACCGTTGCCCTGTCCGCACCCTGGCGCAGCAGCTCCACCGCCTTTGCCTCATGGCGCCCGAAGACCTTGTATACATCCCGGATCTCTATCTTGATATCCTGCTGCATTACACGCCCTCCCGATCTTGCATTGTGCGCTTGGCACGACGCGGCTGGCCATATGCCTGGGTGATTCGGTCTATGACAATTGCCAGTATCACAATGGCCACGCCCGCCTGCAGCCCACGTCCGACATCCAGCGTCTGGATGCCGGCCAAGACATCCTCGCCCAGGCCGCGCGCACCGATCATGGATGCCACCACCACCATCGCGAGAGCCATCATGGTGGTCTGGTTGATTCCGGCCATGATGCTGGGGCGGGCCAATGGCAATGTTACCCGGGTCAGCATCTGCCAGCGTGTCACGCCGAAGGCTTGGGCAGCTTCCATCACCGTCGGGTCCACCTGGCGCAATCCCAATATGGTCAGGCGTATAAGCGGCGGCGCGGCGTAGATAATGGTGGCGAACAAGGCCGGCACCTTACCCAGGCCGAACAGCATGAGGACAGGAATCAGGTAGACGAAACTAGGCAGCGTTTGCATGACGTCCAGCACCGGCGTTAGCACTCGGCGCAGCAGGCGGCTGCGGGCCGCAATAATGCCCACCGGGACGCCGAGCAAAATTGAAATGACCGTGGAGATAAGCACCAGCGAAAAGGTCTGTATGAGTTTGTCCCACAGGCCCACGACTCCGATGGCGTACAGGCAGACCACATACAAGATGGTTGCCACCGGCTTGCGCGTGGCATGCCATGACAAGGCAGCCACCAGGACCAGGAATACCCAGGGTGGTATGGCCTGCATGGCCCTTTCGACTGGCAGCAGCACGCTCGTCAGCATGAAGTCGCTGACCGCGCGGAAGGTTTCACCGTATGCCTTGACTACGCTCATTAATTGCCGGTTGACGAACTCGGCGCCTGACCAATAGGGAAAGATGCTAGATTCCGCCACGCCTTCAAGTCCCAGGTTGGCCGCCATCCTCGCCGACACATCGGGCGGAAGCCAAGCCGCCCATACATCGGGATGTTGCCTCAGGAACTGCAAGGCGATCTCGTCGCCCGGCAGCCTCGTTTCCGTCATGGTCAGTATCATCTGATTCAACAATGCGGGCTGGAATTGCATGCGCTCGAAAAATCGGATCAATGTTGGGTTTTGTGCGGCGAACGGTGCCGATACGGCGACCGCCAAGCGCGCGACCAAAAAATCCGACGGACAAAGGGTGCCGTCGCCGCTCACGATGGCGTCCCAGCACGCCTTATTGAATGGCTCCTGCTCGATCTTATGAAACTTGTACTTCGCCATCAGCCCGGCAGGCTGCCAGTAATAGAACAGCAGGGGCTTGCCCTGGTCGTACGCCGAGCTAATGGCGGAGTCGAGCGCGGCACCAGTGCCCGCCCGGAAGTTTGTGTAGTGTTCTCCCAGCCCATGCAGTTCCAGCAATCGGCTATTGGTCTTTTCGCACACCCATCCGGTTGGGCAATTGAGGAAACGGCCCTTGCCAGGCTCTTCCGGATCGGTGAACAAGGATTTATAGCGAGGCAGGTCGCGCCACGTCTTCAGGTCGGGAGCCAAGGGCTTTATGCCGCGGCTTGCATCCCCATGCACGAGATAGTCGGGGACGTACCAGCCCTGCTGGGCTCCACCCGCCAACGTGTCGCCGACAATGCGCACATTGCCGGCGTCTATGGCCTTTTGGATGATGGGCGAACGCCCGGACCATTGCTCGGCGATTATCTGCAGGTCGTCCAGCGTCAGTGCCGATTCGGTCGCCGCAGGCGTTCCCGGAACGATTTCAACCTTGCAGCCATAGCCATCGGCAAGTATGCGCGCTACCACATGCGTGGTGAAGGTGGCGCTTTCCCAAGTTTGGTCGGCAAGCCTGATGGGTTGACCGTTATTGCACGCTCCCGCCTGCGCGCGGGCGAGGAGCGGGAACCCCATGGTGAGGATGAATGCGGCTACGCCAATAAAGACCTGCAGTCGCTTCATTTTTGGCTCCTTGGTCCGTATAACGCAAAAACGCCATGCTACTAGCATGGCGTTTTTAGCTTAAGCGCCAGTGGCGCCACAGTGCAGGTTACTGCAATGCGATTTCTACGTCTACACCAGCCGGGAGATCCAGGCGCATGAGGGCGTCAACCGTTTTATCGGTTGGGTCCACGATGTCCATGAGGCGCTGGTGAGTGCGCATTTCGAACTGATCGCGCGACGTCTTGTTCACGTGCGGCGAACGCAATACGTCGTAACGGCGAATACGCGTAGGCAGCGGTACAGGACCACGCACAACCGCGCCCGTACGTTTGGCGGTTTCAACGATTTCGGCGGCTGATTGATCGATCAGCTTGTAGTCGAACGCTTTCAGACGGATGCGGATTTTTTGGTTTTTCATGGAAATTCCTAAAGAACGAATATGGCGGGGGCAATACTGTCCCCGCCTGTGCGAGCTGATTTACTTGATAATGTTGGCAACCACACCGGCGCCGACCGTACGGCCGCCTTCGCGAATAGCGAAGCGCAGGCCTTCTTCCATGGCGATGGGCGCGATCAGGCTGACCTTCATGGAGACGTTGTCGCCAGGCAAGACCATTT
>DATJBV010000050.1:0-107188 GCA_035515055.1 Candidimonas sp. | reverse complement strand
CACTTCAAGTGCAATCTGAAGCGCCTGGCCGACTACGAGAATCTGTGGCGCTATACGCGTGAGCTATACCATTGGCCCGGCGTCGCATCCACCGTCAACTTCGAGCACATCAAACAGCACTATTACCGCAGCCATCACAGCATCAACCCTAACGGTATTGTTCCGTCCGGACCCCTGCTGGATCTGGAACCCGCGAGTCGCCACTGCTGAAGGCGCGGTGCCGGCATCACGAGGCAGGCACAGACACTAAAAAGCCCGCAATGCTAGTAAGCATGCGGGCTTTTTGGTGCCGCGGTACAGCAGCAAACGCAATCTTGGCGGACAGAGGGGGATTCGAACCCCCGATACGTTATTCACGTATACACGCTTTCCAGGCGTGCGCCTTCAACCGCTCGGCCACCTGTCCTGATTCTGGCTTCTATAACTAACAAAGCGAAGTCCGCTATTCTAGCAGAATAAGCGCGCACCGTTCATCCATCATGAATTTTGGCGGGACCCCAAAGCGGATTCCCGCTGGCTTAATAAACGTTCCACATAGCGCGCAATCATGTCGATCTCCAGATTAACCGGCATGCCGACCCGCAAATTCTTTAGTGTCGTAGCCTGCACCGTGTGCGGTATCAGGTTGATGCGCACCGTGCAGCCCTGCGCCTCGTCGTCCACTTGGTTCACGGTAAGGCTCACGCCATTGACAGTAATGGAACCCTTGTATGCCAAGTAGTTGGCAAGCTCTTGCGGCACGGAAATATGCAAGTCCCACGACTCCCCAACCGGAGCGAACCGGGAAACGCGGCCCAGACCATCGACGTGGCCGGAGACCAAATGGCCGTCCAGCGAATCGCCCATGCGCAAGGCATGCTCCAGGTTCACCTCGCCGGGCGCATCCAGCCCCGCCGTGCGCCGCAAGCTTTCGCGCGATACATCGACGCTGAAGGTGTCTGCGCCCAGGGCAACTACGGTCATGCAGGCGCCCTCGATGGCGATCGAGTCGCCCAGCTTGGTCGTGTCGCGCAGGAAGTCGGCGACTTGAATAGTGAGATGCACGCCGGCGTCCGCCTGGCCATTATTGAAAGCAGACACTTGGACGATGCGTCCGACTGCGGCGACAATTCCTGTGAACATGTTGGTTCTCTAGTAAAGGCTTAGGCAGCCGTAGGCTGCACGGATTTCAGCAAAGCCCGCCACCTTTCGGTGTGGCGGGCGCGCAGGCGCACGTCGGCTCCCATTGCCACGGTGTCGATGAACTCGAAGCGCTGCGCCTGCGACAAACCGGACAGCGGCTGCATGCGTACCATTCCCAGTCCTTCACCCAAGAGGACAGGCGCCAGGTAAGTGAGCAACTCATCGACGCATTCGGCCTGCAGCAGCCCGCCGCTGAGGCGGGAGCCGGCTTCGACATGCACTTCATTGATATTATTATCGGCCAACCACAGCATCAGCGCCCGCATATCCAGGCCTTGCGCGTCTTGCGGCAAACGCACAACTTCCACGTTCTTGCCGGCCAGCCGCGCCGCTTTTGCCGGATCGCTGCCACCGGTGAATAGCCATGTCTTGGTTCCGTCGAAAATGCGCGCGTGTTCGTTCACTTCGAAACGCGTGTCGACGATGGCCTTGATGGGTTGCCGGGGAGTATCGACGCCGCGCACGTTCATTTGCGGATCGTCGGCCTTGACGGTGCCCAAGCCGGTAAGCACGACGCAGCTACGCGCCCGCCAGTGATGGCCGTCGGCACGCGCTGCCGGCCCTGTGATCCATTGCGACTCGCCGCTGGCCAGTGCCGTGCGTCCATCCAGCGACGCCGCCAATTTGAGCCATACCCATGGCGTCTTGCGCGTCATGCGCGCGACAAAGCCCGGGTTGAGCGCCAAGGCGTCGTCCAGGCTACCCGCCATCGATACGGCGATCCCCGCGCCGCGCAACTTGGCCATGCCCCGCCCGCCCACCAGGGGATTCGGGTCCTGCATGGCCACGACAACGCGCGCGGGCCGCGCCGCGATCAAGGCGTCCACGCAAGGCGGTGTGCGGCCATAATGGCTGCAAGGCTCCAGAGTGACATAGAAGGTGGCGCCAGCCGTGTCCTGTCCGCGTTCGGCCGCTTGGCGCAATGCCATCACTTCCGCATGCGGACCGCCGGCCATTTGGGTCACCCCGGAGGCCAGCAGCTGTTCATCGCGCACGATTAGGCACGCAACCCGCGGATTCGGAGCGGTAATGTATAAAGCGGTTCGGGCCAGATCCAGCGCCTCGCGCATCCAGCGTTCATCGGCGTCTGGCGCGTATGTCACGGCTTGGAAGGAATGGTGATTTCGTCGATGGCTTTAACGAATTCGCCGATGTCTTCAAAGCTTTTATACACCGATGCGAAACGCACGTAGGCCACTTGATCGAGCTTGCGCAGCTCGTTCATGACCAGCTCGCCAAGGTAACCAGTGCCGACCTCGCGCAAACCGCTAAGCAGAAGCGCTTCCTGGACGCGCAAGACGGCCGCGTCGACGTCGGCCGTGCTGACCGGGCGCTTGCGCAAGGCCAGCTTGAAACTGCCGCGCAGCTTGTCGATGTCGAATTCGACACGAGTCCCGTTGCGTTTTACCACCGCCGGCATGACGAGCTCTACCCGTTCATACGTGGTGAATCGGCGATCGCAGCCGGTGCAGCGGCGTCGCCTGCGTATGGTGTCGCCCTCTTCGGAAACACGAGAGTCGATTACTTGCGTCTCGAAGCTGCTGCAAAACGGGCATTTCATGGCTGCGAGACCCCGGGCGAACCCGGGGCGATCCTTGGGTTAACGATAGACGGGCAAGCGAGCCGTGAGCTCGTTGACGCGCACGCGGACGGACTCGATGGCTGCCGGGTCGCGGGCATTGTCGAGAACATCGGCGATAAGGTGGCCGGTGAGTTGCGCTTCCGCTTCCTTGAAGCCGCGAGTCGTCATGGCGGGCGTACCCAAACGCACGCCGCTGGTGACGAAAGGCTTTTCAGGGTCGTTCGGGATAGCGTTCTTGTTGACCGTGATATGGGCCTGGCCAAGCGCTTCTTCGGCGACTTTGCCGGTAATGCCCTTGGCACGCAGGTCAACCAGCATCAGGTGGCTCTCGGTGCGGCCGGACACAATACGCAGGCCACGCTCGACCAGGGTACGCGCCAGGACATCGGCGTTCTTCACCACTTGGGCGGCATATTCCTTGAAATCGGGCGACAAGGCTTCCTTGAACGCAACCGCCTTGGCGGCGATCACGTGCATCAGGGGGCCGCCCTGTATTCCCGGGAAGATTGCAGAATTGATGGCCTTCTCGAACTGAGGCTTCATCATGATGACGCCGCCGCGCGGACCGCGCAGGGATTTGTGCGTCGTGGAGGTGACGAAGTCCGCATGCGGCACCGGGTTCGGATAGACGCCGCCGGCGACCAGGCCCGCATAGTGGGCGATGTCGACCATGAACAGCGCGCCGTTGTCGTGCGCAATGCGCGCCATGCGTTCGAAGTCGATGCGTAGCGAGTAGGCCGATGCGCCGCCGACGATAAGCTTGGGCTTGTGTTCCTTGGCCAGGCGTTCCAACTGGTCGTAATCGATGGCTTCGTCAGCATCGAGGCCATACGAAAGGAAATTGTAGAGCTTGCCCGATGCATTGACCGGCGAGCCATGCGTAAGATGGCCGCCCTCGGCGAGGCTCATGCCCAGCACCGTGTCGCCCGGCTTGAGCACCGCCATGTATACGCCCTGGTTTGCCTGCGATCCTGAATTGGGCTGAACGTTGGCCGCCTCGGCGCCGAATATTTCTTTCAGGCGGTCGATCGCCAACTGCTCGACCACGTCGACGTACTCGCAGCCGCCGTAATAGCGCTTGCCGGGATAGCCTTCGGCATACTTGTTGGTAAGCTGCGTGCCCTGAGCCTGCATGACGGCGGGGCTGGTGTAGTTTTCGGAGGCAATCAGCTCTATATGCTGTTCCTGGCGAATGTTTTCTTTCTGAACGGCGGCCCAGACGTCGGCATCGACTTGATCAAGAGTACGTGAACGGTCAAACATTGGCTATCCTGGTCTATGGTGGTGGCAACAAACAATGAACAATCGCGCCTATTCTAGCGCGAATGCAAGTCTATCCCGGTGCCAGGCGCGGGTTCAGCGTGTACAGCCCCGTAATCGAGGCCTGGGCCAGAATATGGCCCTGGATGGCGCTGATGACGTCGCTGCCGGTGAACTTCCCTTCAAAAGGCAGATCGGCGACGTCGAGCGCATAGACCGTGAATATATAGCGGTGCACGACCGAATCATTCCATGGGGGGCATGGGCCATCGTAGCCAAAATAGTCCCCATTCATGTCGCGGTCCATGGCGAACCAGCTCGTGAAATCGTTCACGCCTTGGCGGGTATCGTCGAGCGCCAATGGGCCGGCCTTGCCGCGCGGCGTGATGCCATTGGAATACGAACCTTCCGCGATGCTGGTGACCGTGGGGGGGATGTCGATCAGCGCCCAGTGATAAAAATCCACCCGAGGCAGAGTGGCCGGGACCTCGCGGTCTTCCAGGTTGACGTCGTCGGGCTTGCTGGGCACGTCAGGGTCATGGCAGATGACAACGAAGGACTGCGTGGCGGCTGGCGCATCGGACCAGGCAAGATGCGGATTGGCATTGCCCGCCAATGCCACGTGGTTGTGCCCATCCGGTTTCCCGAAGGCATTGCGTTCGGGGATGAAACCCTGATCCGAAAACGACTCACTGGTAAGCTTCATGACAAACCTCCTGGTAAGAGCGGCTCATGCGGTTAGTGTGACGCGGGCAAACTTGCGCTTGCCCACTTGTACGACGTAGACCCCGGCTGGAAGCTGGAGCGACTTGTCTTCGATGCGGTCACCGTTGACCCGCACGCCCCCTTGCTCCACATTGCGTTGCGCCTCGGATCCAGACGCAACCAATGCGGCTTCGCGCAATACTTTCAGGATACCCATGGGAGCGGCACCCAACCGCACTTCCGGCATGTCGTCCGGAATGGCGCCGTCTCGGAAGCGGGCCTGGAAACTGGCCAACGCATCGTCTGCCGCTTTGGGGGAATGAAAACGCGCCACGATTTCCTTGGCGAGCGCCACTTTGGCATCGCGCGGATTCATCCCTTCTTGTACCTGCTTCTGCAACGCGGCGATATCGTCCATAGGCCGGAATGACAGCAGCTCGAAGTACTTCCACATCAGGGTGTCGGAAATGGACATGAGTTTGCCGAACATGGAATCCGGCGCCTCCGAGATACCGATGTAGTTGCCTTTGGATTTGGACATCTTGTCGACGCCGTCGGTGCCTTCGAGCAAAGGCATGGTCAGGATGCACTGCGGCTCTTGGCCGTATTCTTTCTGTAGCTCACGGCCCACGAGCAAATTGAACTTCTGGTCGGTGCCGCCCAGTTCCAGGTCGGCCTTCAGCGCCACGGAGTCGTAGCCTTGCATGAGCGGATACAGGAATTCGTGCACAGAGATAGGAATTCCGCCCTTGAAACGCCGGGTGAAGTCTTCGCGCTCCATCATGCGCGCCACCGTATAACGGGACGCCAGCTGGATCATGCCGCGGGCTCCTAAAGGGTCGCACCACTCGGAGTTATAGCGGATCTCGGTTTTGGCGGAATCGAGCACCAGGCTTGCCTGCGCGTAGTATGTTTTGGCGTTCTCGTGGATTTGCTCGGCGGTAAGAGGCGGCCGGGTGGCGTTGCGGCCGCTGGGGTCCCCGATCATGGAAGTGAAATCGCCAATCAGGAAAATGACCGAGTGACCGATATCTTGCAGCTGCCTCAATTTGTTCAGGACTACTGTGTGCCCCAAATGAATATCGGGCGCCGTGGGGTCCAAGCCAAGCTTGATGCGCAGCGGTTTGCCGGTGGCGTGGCTGCGCGCCAGCTTCTTGATGAACTCTGACTCGACGAGAAGCTCGCTGCAACCGCGCTTGACAATACGCAAATTTGCTTCGACTTCTGGGGCGATGGCGGCTTCGGTGGACGGCATATATAAGGCTTTAAAAGAAAATATACAAAAAAAGGCTCGAAAAATCGGGGCTGATACGCTAGCATAGCGTGCGGGCGTGGTTCCTGCACAACATTAGCCGATAAAGACCGAACGCACCCGCGTCATCTTATCAGAGCGCCGACAGCCGTTTCTTTGAGGCAAGCGCTGCCTGTATGTCGCGTTGTTCGCCTGCCACGCCATATCTCCGTCAAATATAAGCAGCACATTTCCAGGCTTTGTTTTTATGTTCAATCAAGGGGTAACTGACACGCCCTCGTATCGTGACACACTCCGTGCACGTCGCAAGCCGCATCACTTCATACGCAACGGCCTGGTGCTGGTTGCCCTGGGATTGTTCGCCGGCGCCGCGGCTCTTGCCGTCGTCCAGCCGCCCGAGGCGCCTCCGGCGTATCACGCCCGGCAAACCCTTGCCTTGCCCAGCCCATTCCCGCAGCCCTTGCGCGATTCCGAATCCGCGTTCATCAGCGAAACCCAAATCCGCCGCGGCGATACATTGGCCGCGCTCTTGCAGCGGCTGCAGATCACGGAAGCCGGGCTGCAGCAATTCCTGGTCCAGAACCAGGACGCCCGATCCATATACAAGCTTTACCCCGGGCGCAGCATCCAGGCGGCGCTCGATGCGCAAGGCAATATGCTTTGGCTGCGCTACAACCATACCCCGGGCACACGGGACAACGGCAGCTACGTGTCCAAGTGGTTGGAAATCAGCAAAGACGACAAGGGCGGGTTCGTCGCCACAGAAAAGGCCAGTGCGGCCGACACCCAGGTGCGCATCGCCGAAAGCGAAATCCAAAGCTCTCTATTCGGCGCGACCGATGCGGCGGACATTCCTGACACCATTACGCTGCAAATGACGGAAATCCTGGGAAGCAAGATCGACTTCATGCAAGACCTGCGCAAAGGCGATCGCTTCCGCATCATCTATGAATCCCATTCGCATGAAGGTCGGGAAATCGGCACCGGAAAGATCCTGGCTCTAGAATTTATCAATAAAAACAAAGCCTACGAGGCGGTGTGGTTCGAATCCGGTAAAGGCGGCGGCAGCTATTACGACTTCAGCGGCGCCAGCCTGAAGGGGGCGTTTCTCCGGACCGCCTTGAAATTCTCGCGCATCAGTTCCACCTTCGGCATGCGCAAGCACCCCGTGCACGGCGGCTGGCGTGGCCACAAAGGCGTGGATTACGCCGCCTCCAACGGCACGCCCATCCAGGCTACGGCCGATGGCGTCGTCGACTTCATCGGACGCCAGAATGGCTACGGCAATACGATTATTCTGAAGCATCACGGCGGCTATACCACCCTGTATGCCCACCAGCAGTCGTTTGCCAAGGGACTTAAAAAAGGCTCGGCCGTCAACCAGGGCGACCTGATCGGCTACGTAGGCGCTACGGGCTGGGCTACCGGTCCACATTTGCATTACGAATTCCGGGTGAACAATACCCCTGTCGACCCGCTATCGGTCGACCTGCCCGTGGCCCGCAAGCTCGACGACGCCCAGCGCGCCGCCTTCAAGCAAACGGTGGCGCAGTATCAGGAACATATCAGCTTGCTGACCACTCTGCAGGACGCCGACCTTCAGGTGGCAAGCCGCTAGCGCGGCTGTCACCGTAGTCAGAGCAGCTCGATAATGTCCGCGTCCCTATTTATTGGCCTTATGTCGGGCACGAGCATCGACGGCGTGGACGCTGTGCTGGCCGGATTCTCGCCCACCGGCGGCCCGGCGCTGCTAGCCTCGGCGTCGCTCTCCATGCCTGAAGATTTGCGCCAGGAATTCCTGGCACTGAATATCCCGGGACACGATGAACTGCGCCGCGCGGCGCTGGCGGGCAATGCGCTGGCGGAACTGTACGCAGCCGCTACTGCCAACGTATTGGCCCAGGCTCGCGTTGCGCCGGAACACGTCACCGCCATAGGCGCCCACGGCCAAACGGTGCGGCACGATCCCGGCAGCGGCTACACCGTCCAGATCAATGCCCCGGCATTGCTGGCCGAACGAACCGGCATTCCGGTGATTGCCGACTTTCGCACGCGCGACGTGGCGGCGGGCGGCCAAGGCGCCCCGCTCGTGCCCGCCTTCCACCATGCAGTATTCGCCAACGGCCAGCCCCGCGCCATACTTAACTTAGGCGGCATCGCCAACCTCACCCTGCTTGGCGCCGATGGCGGCATACGCGGTTTCGACACCGGTCCCGCCAATGTCTTGCTCGATCTATGGATACACGCCCAGACTGGACTGCCCTACGATGCGGGCGGCAAGTGGGCAAGCACTGGCAAGGTCAACCAGGATCTGCTTTCTTTCCTGCTCGGAAGTGAACCATGGCTGACCGCGCCGCCCCCGAAATCCACCGGGCGCGACCTATTCAACCTCGATTGGTTGCGCAGCCGTCTTGAAACATTCCGCAGTCAGGGCACGGCGCACTCCGGGCGGCAATTGCTGTCCGCCCCGGACGTCCAGGCAACATTGCAGCGGCTCACGGCAAGAACCGTTGCCTTGGCCCTGGCCGAGCATGCGCGGGAAACGCAAGAAGTGCTGGTTTGCGGCGGCGGTGCGTTCAACGACGGCCTGATGGCCGACCTGCGCGATGAGATCGCGTGCCCTGTACGCCCGACATCGGACGCGAACGTGCCGGTGCAGTCGGTGGAGGCGTTGGCCTTCGCCTGGCTGGCATGGGCGCACGTGGCAGAGTACAGCGCAGGACTGCCCGCCGTGACCGGAGCGCGACACCCCAACGTGCTGGGCTGCCGCTACCCCGCGTAAGGACCCGAAACGTCTAGGGTGTGAACGACGACCCGCAACCGCAGGTTGAATTGGCGTTGGGATTGCGAATCACGAATTGCGCACCTTCCAGGTCGTCTTTGTAGTCGATTTCGGCGCCTACCAGATACTGGAAGCTCATTGGGTCGACCAGCAACTGCACCCCTTCCTTGTCGATGGCCGTGTCGTCGTCGTTCATGGTCTCGTCGAACGTGAATCCGTACTGGAAGCCTGAACAGCCGCCGCCCTGCACGAAAACACGAAGCTTCAGTTCGGGATTGCCCTCTTCAGCCAGCAGGTC
This sequence comes from Candidimonas sp., assembly GCA_035515055.1. Taxonomy (GTDB): domain Bacteria; phylum Pseudomonadota; class Gammaproteobacteria; order Burkholderiales; family Burkholderiaceae_B; genus Pollutimonas. The sequence continues at coordinate 98,127 of DATJBV010000050.1, read as the reverse complement.
TTTGACCTTGGCGGCCGCCGCGTCGGTGAAAATCAACGGCGAAGGTGGCGCCTGGAGATCGACAGCACTAGTAAGGGTATTCATTTGGTACTCCGCGGCAACCGTAAGGGTCGCACAAAAAATTACTATAACATTCAAGCAAAACTTATTCAGCGGCCGGTAAATTAACGGTGCGCGACACGCGCACCGTATTGCCTTCCAGAATATTCAGCGTGACCGTATCGGGCATGAACCCTTCAGGCAAGCTTAAAAGTCCGCCGCTGCGCTGAAATTGTTCGAAACTGACGCCCAGGTCGTTGGCCTGCGGCATGGGTGTTGCGCTGGCCGGAAGCAGCTCCCCGCTTCGGGGGCGTTGAGCAGGCTGCAAAGGGATTTTAACGGTTTTGCCCAGCAAACTGCCCTTTGCCGTGAATTGCATAAGGCCATTGAATACCGTGTCGTCCGGACTGTTGCGCATTAACAGGACGCGGTACTGTAGCGCCGGACCCAGCCGCTCGATATCGAACGCCCTTATGCTTACCGACCCCTGCGGGCCTGGCGGCAATAACTGGTCGAAAAATGCCAGTTGACTGAGCGACCGCCCGAGTTCTTCCTGAGCCGCCTTCAGGCTGGACTCCAAGCCCTTGCGCGTACTTTCTTCGACCATCAATTGGCCTTCCAGCGCCGCCACCCTGGCCCTGCTGATGTCCAGGTCGGCTCGGCTTTGCTGGACTTGCCATGCAAGTTCCTGGCGCTGCGCGTCGTAGTCTTTGCTTGCTTTGTCGCGCAGAACTAGCCTGCCGGCCGCCCCGCCAACCAACAGACCGAACAGCAAGGCAACCACGACTAACCAGCGCATCAACCGGTGTCGCACGTCCTTCTGGCCGCCCGCTGACTGTTTATTCTGCATGGGTAAGAGACCCCTTCCGGGCCAAGTAGTTCCCCAACCCGGAATTAGAGCTGTTACGGCAACAGGGCCACGTGTTCGAGGCCGGCCGCTTCGGGCAGCCCGAACATGAGATTCATGTTCTGTACCGCCTGCCCGGATGCGCCCTTGACCAGGTTGTCTTGTGTCACGAGGATAACCAGCTGATCGCCATTGTCTGGACGATGAACCGCAATACGAAGCTGATTGGAACCGCGCACCGACCGCGTTTCGGGCAGGCTGCCCGCCGGCATAACGTCGACGAAGGCCTCGTTGGCGTAGCGCTTCTCGAAGAGCGCCTGAAAATCGGTGCCCATGGCTTCGGGCAGAATGCGCGCGTAGATGGTGGAGAACATGCCCCGTATCATGGGCACCAAGTGGGGAACGAAGACAAGGCCCACCGGCGAACCGGCCAGGCGTTGCAACTGTTCGGAAATTTCCGGGTGATGACGGTGCCCCCTGACCCCGTAGGCCTTGAAGTTGTCGCTGGCTTCGGAGAACAGGCTGCCCACTTCGGCCTTGCGTCCCGCGCCGGAAACGCCCGACTTGCAGTCGGCAATGACGTGCGATTTATCGATCAAGGTCTTGCCGTCTTCGATCAAAGGAGCCAGGCCCAGCAACACCGTGGTCGGATAGCAGCCGGGGTTGCCCACGACTCGGGCATCCGCAATCTTCGACCTATTCAGTTCCACCAACCCATACACAGATTCTTTGAGCACCTCGGGACATGAGTGCGGCATTTTGTACCACTGCTCGAATATTTCGGTATCTTGCAGGCGAAAGTCGGCCGCCAGGTCGATAATGCGGACGCCCTGCCCGAGCAGGGCATTAGCCTGGCTCATGGCCACCCCATGGGGAGTGGCAAAGAACACCACATCGCACTCGTGAAGCGCGGCTTTTTCCGGCGTTTGAAACGCCAAGCCGACGCGGCCCCTTAAATTGGGGAACATATCGGCTACCGGCATTCCGTCTTCCTTGCGCGACGTAATTGCCTTGAGTTCAACCTGCGGGTGCTGAGACAGCAGGCGCAACAATTCAACGCCCGTGTACCCTGTACCGCCGACGATGCCCACTTTGATACGAGTTGCCGCAACCGAAGTCATAATAATAAATTCCAAAAACTGACGTTAACACCTGAATTATGCCGCATGCGGGCTGTGGGTGTGTCATTCGCGCGGCGACGCCTGGACATATTAGAGCGAGCGGCCAAATGGTTTTAATACGTCGCGGGCGGGCGGCATGGCGATGGCCGGTCCCTCGGCCTGCTCGGCGCCCTGCGCGCCTCGCCCGCTTCGCCCCGCTTGTTCGCGCCTTCGCGCTGCCTTCGCGGGCGGCTCGCTACGACCTCAAAGCCCGACCATCGCCATGCCGCCCGCCCGCGCCTGCATTGGGTTGTGCTGTACCGACGTCGGGACGGGCAGCGCACTTGGTCTTCTTGCGCCGCGCTGGGTGGTTGAAGAAAAAGCGGCTCGCGCTCGCCAAAGCAGGCCCGCCTGCCGGGCCTGCTTTGGCATCGGAGTTGGGCTGGCCGGCCTTGCGTGTTGGGGCTGACCCGGGTTGGCACACGTCAGCCGCACGGATCGGGTGCCAGGCAACCACCGGTGCTGGCACCTGCATCGTCCCTGAACCACAAACGCGAGGCGCCGGGGGCGCGAATGTGCACCTGGCGCTCCAATGCAAAAACCCCAGCCAGGGCCGGGGTTTTTGTGTCGCCAGGCCATGCGGCCTGGAGCGCAGCAATTAACGCTTGCTGAACTGCTTGCGACGACGTGCTTTGTGGAAACCGACTTTCTTACGTTCGACTTCACGAGCATCGCGCGTGACGAATCCGGCTTGCTTGAGCGATGGCTTCAAGGTTTCGTCGTAATCGATGAGCGCGCGGGTGATACCGTGGCGTACCGCACCGGCTTGGCCGCTTTCGCCGCCGCCGTCCACGTTCACCTTGATATCGAACGATTCCAGATGATTCGTGAGTTCCAATGGCTGACGCACAACCATACGGCCCGTTTCGCGAGCGAAATATTCATCAACGGGCTTGCCGTTGACAACGATCTTGCCCGTACCTTTTTTGATGAACACGCGAGCAACCGACGTTTTGCGGCGGCCTGTTCCATAATTCCAATTGCCGATCATGACCTATCCTTAGAATTCCAGCGGTTTGGGCTGCTGAGCAGTATGAGGATGCTCGGCGCCGGCATAAACCTTGAGTTTCCGGGCCATGGCGTAACCTAGCGGCCCTTTGGGCAGCATGCCTTTGACGGCTTTCTCGATAGCGCGGCCGGGAAAACGCTGTTGCATTTTCTCGAAGTTGGTCTCGGTTACACCGCCGGGATATCCCGAGTGGCGGTAGTATTTCTTGTCTTGGGCTTTTTTGCCCGTAACAACGATTTCCGATGCGTTGATAATTACGATGTAATCACCGGTGTCAACGTGGGGCGTGAATTCTGGCTTGTGCTTACCGCGCAAACGACGTGCGACTTCGCTGGCCACACGACCGAGGACTTTACCCTTGGCGTCAATCACGTACCAGTCACGTTTGACTTCATGCGGCTTGGCCACAAATGTCTTCATGATGGTTCCTAAATATTCAAAAATGAAGCCGCCAGTCATCTGGCGACCCTTGCTTTTTCGGCCTGGTTAAAAACCTTGCTTCTGCCTAAGCGTTGTAGTTCGCCCGTGCATACAGCCGGAAAAGCTCATTACTTTAACACAAAAAAGCCGCGCAAGGCGGCCTTTTTGCTTGTGCTGCCAGTGACTTACTTCTTCTGGCCGGCCAATGCAATACCCATGTAGTTGTCGTACGAGCCTTCAGCCACACGGAACCATGGCACGACGCTGTCGCGGAAGCCCATGTAGTTGTCGTAGATTTTCTTGAAGCCGGGGTTCTTTTCGCCGAACTCTTTATAGACTTCGTTGGATGCCTTGAGTGCGGCGTCCATGACGTCGCGCGGGAACGCCTTGAGTTGAGCCCCACTGCCGATCAGGCGGCGCAGCGCTTCAGGGTTGTGCGCATCGTAGTCGCCAAGCATCTTGCCGCCCGCGGCTTTCGACGCAATGTCGAGCAACGTTTGGTATTGCTTGGGCAGGCCGTTGTACGCCTCGTTGTTTACGTACAGCGACACTTGGGCGGACCCTTCCCACCAGCCCGGATAGTAATAATACTTGGCAACTTTTTGGAAGCCGAGCTTTTCGTCGTCGACCGGACCCACGAATTCCACGGCGTCGAGTGTGCCTTTTTCCAGCGACGGATAGATGTCGCCAGGAGGAATTTGCTGAGGAACGACGCCCATGCGCGAAAGGACTTCACCGGCAAAACCGGCGGTACGCATTTTGAGGCCTTGCAGATCGGCAACCGATTTGATTTCCTTGCGATACCAGCCGCCCATTTGGGTACCTGTATTGCCGAAGGGGAAGTTGATGATGTTGCGCGGCGCAAACAGTTCGCGCATGAGCTTCAGGCCGTCGCCTTCGTACATCCAGGCGTACATCTGGCGCGCATTCAGGCCGAAAGGCACCGCTGTATCGAAGCAGAATGAAGGATCTTTGCCGTAGTAGTAGTAAGAAGCCGTCTGGCCGCATTCCACCGTGCGGTTGCTGACCGCGTCCATGACGCCGAAGCCCGGAACGATTTCACCAGCCGGGTATAGGCGGATGGAAAAGTTGCCGTCCGAAGCTTCTTCGATCATTTTGCAGAACGTTTGGGCTGTGCTAAAGAGTGGCGGCGTGGACGGCCCGTAGGTGGACGTCATTTTCCAGCTGATTTTTGGGGCGCTTTGCGCAAAGACGGGGGCGGCAATGGCGGCGGAACCGGCCACGGCACCCAGGCCTGCATTTTTTAGAAATGAACGACGCTGCATTAGAAGCTCTCCTTTCGGCATTCGAATATTTTTGCTATGGAACTGCTCCCGCGGATTCTACACGGTGTTGCACACCTTGTAATGCAAGTGAATTCCCTACTGGCCGGCGATGGCCATTTCCCGAATGAGTATCGATCCTGTCGTCTTCGAGCCGCGAGTGATGGCATCCGCCCCGACCGCGACAATATTGCGGTACATGTCGGCCAGGTTGCCGGCAATGGTGACTTCCTGGACGGCATGCTGGATTTCCCCGTTCTTGACCCAATAGCCGAACGCGCCGCGCGAATAGTCGCCACTGACGTAATTCACGCCTTGGCCGATAAGTTCGGTGACAAGCAGCCCCGTGCCAAGCTTGCGCAGCATGGCGCGAAAGTCGTCCTGGTCTTGCGTCAGGCGCGACGTGAGGCGCAGGTTGTGCGAGCCGCCCGCGTTGCCCGTGGTTGGCATATTGAGCTTGCGCGCCGTATAAGTGGACAGGAAGTAGCCGTTCAGTATGCCGCCCGCCACCAGGTCTCGCGCCGCCGTGCGCACGCCTTCGCTGTCGAAGGGCGAACTGCCCATCGCGCCTGGAATACTGGGGTCTTCGCGGATATCGATATGGTCGGCAAGCACGGGTTTACCGAGGGAATCGAGCAGAAAACTGGCTTTCCGATACAACGCGCCGCCACTGGCTGCCTGCACCAGCGAACCCAGCAGGCCCACTGCCAGCGGGGCTTCGAACAACACGGGAAAGCGTCCGGTCTTGATGCGTTTTGCCGACAGGCGCGCCAGCGTGCGTTCGGCGGCATAGCGACCGACGGCCGCGGGGTCGGCCAGTTCGGACGCCGCACGGCCGGCGGTATACCAGTAGTCGCGTTGCATCTTGGCGCCGCGCCCGGCGATGGGCGCCACGGACAGGCTATGGCGGGAAAACGGATAACCGCCCAGGAAACCCCGGGTATTGCCCAGTACGAAATGCCCTTCGTAGGTGTCTACCGATGCGCCATCGGTATTGGAAACGAGAGGGCTGGTGTCGTAGGCGGCGCGTTCGGCCGAGATGGCCAGTTCGGCGGCGTCGTCAGTGGAGATATCCCACGGATGATATAAATCCAGGTCGGCATAGTCGTTGGCCAATTGATCGGCGTCGGGGAGGCCTGCGGCGGGGTCTTCGGCCGTGTAGCGTGCAATATGCCAGGCCGCTTCAACGGTTTCGCGCAAGGCCTGCGGGGCAAAGTCGGACGTGGAGGCCGAACCGCGCCGTTGGCCGGCAAAGACCGTGATGTCCAGCGAACGATCGCGCGTCTGCTCGACCGTCTCGATTTTCTTGCGTCGCACAGATACGGACAAGCCGGAGCTTTCTGAAACCTCGGCAGCGGCATCGGACGCCCCCAGCGATTTGGCATGCTTCAAGGCGTCGTTGACCAGCTCGCGAAAGCGCGCCTGGTTTTCGGAAATAGGTAAACGGGAATTGGATTGGTGGCTCATCGATGCTCTTTCAGGTTAGACGGTTATCATAGCCAATTAAAGAATACTTTATTGAATTCCATGCCCAATATCCCCGCCAATCCCAACGAACGTACCGAACCCGCCGAATCGCTGTACGACCGGCCCAGCAAGTCGCAAGTCAAGCGCGACATGCTCGCGCTGCTTGACCTAGGCAGGCAGCTGGTCGAGCTGTCTACCGACCGCCTCAAGCAACTGCCGTTGTCCGAGAAGCTGTACGACGCCATCCGGGAAGCACAACGCGTCACCAGCCGCGAAGGCCGTCGCCGTCAGATCCATTATGTCGGCAAGCTCATGCGCGACGCCGACGCCGACACTATCCGCGCTCAGATCGATATCTGGGAAAATGGGTCGCGCGAGCAAACGCTTGCCATGCACCGGCTCGAGGCATTGCGCGACCTGCTGCTGCGGGACGATGATGCCCTAACGGGGTTAATGAACGCCTATCCGCATGCGGACATTCAACAGCTGCGCACGCTCATACGAGCGGGCCGCAAAGAAGCGCAAGGCAATGCGGCGCTGCAGCCCGGCCAAGACCCCCAGCGCAAGCATTACCGCGCACTCTTCCAGGCGATCAAGTCCCTGGATGACATCGCCACGCCTTCCAACGACTCCACGGATCAAGAATGAGCACCAAGCAACTCGAATGCATAGAAATTGAAACGGGCCCCGCGCCCACCCACGCCGTCATATGGCTGCACGGCCTGGGCGCCGATGGCAATGACTTTGCCCCCATGGTGCCGGAATTGCAACTGCGGGGCGCGCCGGCCATCCGCTTCGTCTTTCCTCACGCGCCGGTCAGGCCCGTTACGATCAACAATGGCATGGCCATGCGTGCCTGGTACGACATTTTTACGCCGGATCTGGTGCGCCGTGAAGACGAGACCGGGCTACGCGCTTCCCAGTCGGCCGTCGAGGCCCTGATCGACCGCGAGAACAGCCGTGGGATTCCGTGCGCCAACATTGTGCTCGCCGGTTTCTCGCAAGGCTGCGCCATGACGCTGCAGACGGGTTTGCGCGCCGACCAGAAGCTTGCCGGCATGCTGTGTTTATCCGGCTATCTGCCTCTGGCCGCACTCACAGCGGCCGAACATAGTCCCGCCAACCGCGACACGCCCATATTCATGGCGCACGGAACAATGGACCAGGTTGTGGACATATCCAGGGCCCAGGCATCGCGCGCGGCGCTCCAGGCCCTGGGCTATTCAGTCGAATGGAAGACCTACGACATGGGCCATTCTGTCTGCCTGGAAGAAATTGCCGACATAGCCGCCTTTCTTCGCAAAGTGGCTGCCTGACGACACCCCTAGGTTCGATGCGTTTCACCCAAGTCCAGCCACACGCGCCGCATGCTGGGGTCTTCTTCGTCGTGGTCGTTCTGGAAGCCCAAATGCGTCATGAGGCTTAGCATGGGCCGGTTCGAAGCCAGCACGACACCGTCGATGTAGGTCAGGCCCTGCTCCTGGGCCGCTTCGATCAAGCCTCCCATAAGCTGCGCGCCAAGGCTGCGCCGTTGCCAGCTGTCGCCGATGACGAGCGCGTATTCCGCGCCGCGGCCGTCGGCATTGCGCAGATAGTGAGCAAGCCCAATAATGAGTTCTCGCGGATGTCCCCGATTTTGTGGATTGGGTACTTGCACGGTGGCGACCAGGGCCAGCTCGCGGTCGTAATCGATACGGGTGTAGCGCGCCAGCATGCGCGGTGTGAGCTCGCGCATCATGGACACAAACCGCATATAGCGGGATTCGTCGGACAGCCCCCTGATAAATTCCTGCAATGGTTCCGCGTCTTCGGGACGTATGGGACGCAACGTCCAGGGCGACCCATCCTTGAATTTTTTTGCCTGCACCAGCCTGCGGGGATACGGATGGATGGCCATATGCCGATAGCCGGTGGTGCCCGGAAGGACGAGCATGGACTCCGCAGTCAGTTCGATTCGTATCGCGTGCGCCACCAAATGCATGTCGTCGGCATATAGCGGGTCGATCACCACGGAGTCCAGGCTGGGCAATTCGCTGACCAGTTCGGAAATGCGTTCCAGCGATTCCTGGAGCACCTCGAAGGCGGCGGGCGTGATCTGGCGCGATAGCGCGCTATTCCACAAACTGCTGCGCTGGACCAACTGCCGGGCCAGATAACTATTTAGGGGCGGGAGTTCAACCGCCCGATACGAACCCGAGATAAGCGCATCCTGGCCGCCCGAGCCGAACATGATGTAGGGTCCGAAGTTGGGGTCGCGATGCACCTGGATGGACATGGGAAGGCTGTCGTCGGGCAAGCTTTCCGCCGCCCCGTCTTGCACCTTCTCAAATTGCAAGGGCACATGAAAAAACTCCAGCAACTGCCTGCTTTCGTCGTCGGTAAGATGCCGGCGCCGATGCTGTTGGATACCGCGCACCAGGGCTTGCGCCTCTTCCAGCCGCGGCGGTTTGCTGAGCGGTTCGGGCGGCAATATTTGCTGCGACAAGGTCTGGTTGTAATGATAGGCGGCGAGAATACCGAACGCATTCGCGGCGGACTCGGGCGTGCGAAACGCGGGGGTTCCCGCATTGTCGAGCAAGTGACGCAAGGGACGCATGCTGGCGTCGCCCATGAAACAGGTAATGATGGGCTTGCGGGCGTCTGGGGCGGTGCTTGCCAGTTGCCGGGCCACCCCGGGTATGTCGGATAACGGGTCGGGCGCGAGCAGGACCAGCACGCCGTCCACCCCCGGATCGTCCGCCAGCACAGTGACGACATCTTGCACGCGCTGGGGTGTAAGCGGCGCATAGGTAACCACGGGATTGCGGGCGCTGGCCCCCGGCTCGAGCAATCCCTTCAGCGCCTTGATGCTGGCAAGCGACAGGTCGGCACGGAACACCGCTGCAGCGTCTCCCATGACGTCCAGCGCGAGCTGGGCGGCCCCGTCGCCATTCGACAAAAGGGCAATCTTGCGGCCGCGCGGCCGGCGCGTATAGACCAGAACCTTGATCGCCGAAAAAAGCTGCACGAAAAAACGGATGCGCACAGCGCCGGCGCGCCGCAGCAATGCGTTGAAGACCGCGTCTTCAGCCGACCCCGCGTCGGGGTTCTGGCCCACCTTCAAGATAATGACAGGCTTGACGCTGGAGGCCGCCCGAAGCGCGCTGGTGAAACGGCGGGACGACTTGGTCTCTTCCAAATACAAGGCAATGCTGTCGGTGCGTGGGTCCATTGCCAGGTAGTCGAGCACGTCGGCCACGTCGACGATGCTTTCGTCGCCCAGCGACACCACCGCGGAGAATCCCAGTCCGACATCTTCCGCCCAGTCGAGGACCGACGCCGTAATCGACCTGGATTGCGCGACCAGCGCGACCCGCCCCGTGAGCGCCGCCCTGGGTTCGTGGCTTAGGTTGATACCCAAATGGGGCCGCTGGATGCCGAATGAACGGGGGCCCAACACCATGCAGTCATTCTTCCGGCCCCATTCGCGGCAGGCTTCCATGTCGGCCGCCGGGTTGGCCGACGGCGACGTATGCGGCAAAATGACCAGGCTTCTTGGCCGGTGCTCCTCGAGAACCGCCAGCACTTCAGTGCTTCGGTCCGGCGGCACGCAGACCAATGCCTGATCCAGCCGAAAGCCAGGAAGCACGCCCTTGAGCGGGGCTGGCACGGACAGCGGCACGCCGGGTTCCGGCCGGATCACGGTCAACGATGCCGCCAACGCCGGCGCGACATGCCGCACGATAGGCAGCGGCAGATCGGCAAGCACTAACAAGTTGCGCGGTTCGAACAAGGCGGCGAGTCGGTGTCGCGGCATATCTGGCCCGTTTAAAGGTGAATTGGTGTGTACTCTAAAATAGCTATATTGCCACTTTTTTCCGCATGTCAGCCGAACGGCCCATGCCAAAGCCTAACTACTAACTATGACCACGTCTACTCCCTCTGTTGTACGCACGCGCTTTGCCCCCTCGCCCACGGGTTACCTTCACCTGGGCGGCGCCCGCACCGCTCTTTTTGCCTGGGCTTTCGCTCGCCATCACAAGGGCGTATTCGTGTTACGTATCGAAGATACCGATCTGGAACGATCGACGCCCGAAGCCGTCCAGGCCATCCTCGACAGCATGGCGTGGCTGGACATGCAGCCCGACGAAGGCCCCTTCTATCAGATGCGGCGCATGGAACGCTACCGCGAAGTCATACGAACCATGCTGGCCGAGGGCACGGCCTACCATTGCTATAGCAGCCCAGCAGAGGTTGAAGCCATGCGCGAGAAAGCCCGCACCGCGGGCCAGAAGCCCCGCTATGACGGCACTTGGCGTCCTGAAGAAGGCAAGGCGCTGCCCGCGATCCCCGCCGGCCGCCAGCCAGTCGTGCGCTTCAAGAACCCTCAGGTGGGCGTGACGAGCTGGAACGACCTGGTCAAAGGAAATATCAGCTTCGACAATACCGAGCTCGACGACCTGATCATTGCCCGGCCGGACGGCACCCCCACCTATAACTTCTGTGTGGTGGTCGACGACTGGGACATGAAAATCACGCATGTCCTGCGCGGCGACGACCATGTAAACAACACGCCCCGCCAGATCAACATCCTTCGCGCCCTGGGCGCCCAGCTACCCGAATATGGCCACGTGCCCATGATACTCGGGCCGGATGGCGAGAAGCTTTCGAAACGGCATGGCGCCGTCAATGTCATGGAATACGACAACGACGGCTACCTGCCCGAAGCCATGGTGAATTATCTGGCTCGCCTGGGCTGGAGCCATGGAAACGACGAGATCTTTACCCGTGATCAGCTCGTCGAATGGTTCGACACGCGCAATTTAAGCAAATCGGCGTCGCAGTGGGATCCGAAAAAGCTCAACTGGGTCAATGCGCACTACATCAAGAACAGCGGCAACGACGACCTCGCCATCCGGGTGGCGCCACGGATCGAACAGCGCGGCGGCAATCCATCGGCCGTGGACCTCGCGGCGGTCATGGGTTTGCTCAAGGACCGTGCCGAAACACTGAACCAGCTCGCCGACGGCGCCATGTTGTTTTGCGCGCCCTATGCGCCGGCCGGGGCGGAACTGTGCGCGGAACACCTGGACGAGCCGGCGCGGACCCTTCTTGCCGACTTCGCCCGCCAAGCGGCCGCATTGCCGGAATGGACCACCGAAGCACTAAGCGCGCTGATCAAGTCGGTGCTCGCCGAGCATAATGTAAAAATGCCCAAGCTGGCCATTCCGTTGCGGGTGGCCGTCACCGGGCAAAAGCAGACCCCCGCGGTTGACGCGGTCCTCGCGATCCTGGGCCGGAATGCCGTCCTGGAACGGCTGGGCCAATACCGCTAAAACGGCAAGCGGTATCCGGGCGACATGCGGCCGGCATTGACGACAATGCCGTCTGCCGCGCGCAGCGTGATCGCACGGGACGTGACGGACACGATGGTATAGCGGTTGGTATAAATGGGATCATCCAGGCTGACGGGCGATCCATTCGATTCCAGCGTGCGCAGAACAAGATTCTGGCCTTCGCGCTTCCAGCAACCGGTTTCTTCCAGGCCTTGCGACGGGTGCTTGCCGCGCTTCAGGTGTTCGGTATAGGCCATGGTGCCGTCCGGCTGCAGCGCGAATAATGTACGCAGCTCTCCGGCCACGCCTTTCTGCTTGCGCACGCTAAGCCAGTTGCCGATGGCCTGGTCGTTCTTGGCGGCGACCTGGCATGTGGCGGCCGGCGTTTCAGGCACTGCTGTCTTGCTGGGTGCGGCGCATCCGGCGATAAGGGCCGTCGTGGCCAATATGCCGTAATAACGGTGCCGGAACAAAAGCTGATACATGAGCTGGACATCCTGTAGGGGCAACACAGCCATGATTTTAGCCGTATCGCGGCGTAGCGTTGACTTACAATGCTTACGCGCCCAGAGCGCTACATGACCCATTTCAGCACGACGGCAAATCGCGCGCCGTGCAGGAGCCAGCTGTGGACTATTCCATATTGATCACGCTACACCTTTTCGCGGCAATACTATTTGTCGGCACCGTGTTCTTCGAAGTCCTTATTCTGGAAGGCATACGCGCACATGTTCCGCGCGATGCCATGCGCGTGGTCGAAGGCGCCATTGGCAAGCGCGCCCGACAAATCATGCCCTGGACGCTGCTCGTGCTCTACGGCGCCGGTATCGGGATGGCATGGCATTACCGCAGCGTTTTGGCGCATCCGTTCGATAGCAGCTTTGCAACCATGCTGACCTTGAAAATTGTACTGGCCTTAAGCGTCCTCGGACACTTCATCACGGCAATGGTGCTGGGCACCAAGGGACTACTTAAAACCCGGTATGTGCAGCGCATACATACCAGCGTTTTCACGCACATGGTGTTCATTGTGCTGCTGGCCAAGGCCATGCTCTACCTTAAATGGTAACTACAGCGGCAGCTTGGCGTCGTGCTTGATCTCGCGCAGCGCAACGATCGTGCGGGTTTGGCGAACGCCAGGCAAGTTGAAGAGAAACCTGTGCAGGAACGCGTCGTAAGCCTCGGGACTGGCCACCACGATCTTCAGCAAGAAATCCGAATCCCCCGTAACCGCATAACACTCGAGGATCTCGGGCGCATCACGGACTGACCGCTCGAAATTCTCCACGATTTGCGCAGAGTGCCTTTCCAGGCTGACTTGGGCAAACATGCACGCCTGCAGGCCCACCTTGACGCGATCCACCTTGGCGTAATAGCCCTGGATTGCGCCGCCGGCCTCGAGCGCCTTGACGCGCCGCCAAACCGGGGCAGCCGACAAGCCAACGTGCTCGGATAGTTGCTGGGCGGAGGAGCGGCCGTCTATTTGCAGCTGTTGGAGGATCTTGATATCGATTTTGTCCATATGGCCGCGCAAACGAAACGTTCATTTCAATATCTAGGGATTCTACGCCGGGAAATAGCAATGTAAACAGGGAGCCGCACATCTATGATGAGCTAAACAGGAGCTCTCCGATGTCCGCACCCACGATTGCCGCGACCTACGCGCTTGACGACAACCTGAGCGCCACCTCGGGCCGTATTTTCCTGACCGGAACGCAGGCCTTGCTGCGCCTATTGTTGTCGCAACGGCGCGCGGACCGCCTGCGTGGCCTGAACACGTCGGGCTTCGTCACCGGCTACAGGGGTTCGCCGCTGGCCGGCGTCGATCTTGCGCTTTGGCGCACGCAAGAGACGCTTGTCCAGCATCAAGTCCGCTTTCTACCGGCCATCAACGAAGACCTCGCAGCCACCATCCTGATGGGCACGCAGCAAGCCGGCGTTCGCGACGACCGCACAGTCGATGGCGTTTTCGGCATGTGGTACGGCAAGGGTCCGGGCGTCGACCGCGCCGGCGACGCCCTGCATCATGGCAACGCCGCTGGCGCATCGCGCAATGGCGGTGTGCTCTTGATCGTCGGCGACGATCACACGGCAGCCTCGTCATCCATCGCCCATGCCAGCGAGACCTCTCTGTCCGCACTGGGCATTCCTATCGTCCATCCCTCCTCCATCGAAGAATATGAGCACTTCGGCTTGTGGGGCTGGGCACTGTCGCGCTACTCGGGCGCCTGGGTCGCCTTCAAGGCCGTGACCGAAACAGTGGAAAGCGCGCGTTCCTTCGAGCTCCAGCCCGTCCCCACGTTCGCCGTGCCGGAGAACGATGCTTTCAACGGCAGGCTGGAATACAGCGCGCGTGAATTCCTGACGCCCGCCATCGAGCGCCGCATGCAGGACCGCCTGCAAGCGGTAAAGGCTTTTTCGCGCCTGCATCCCCTGGATCGGCGCGTGGATCCGGCTCCTACCGCTAAGCTTGGAATTATCACCACGGGAAAGGCCTATCTGGACACGCTGGACGCTCTGGAACGCCTGCGCTCGAGCAACCCGGTCGTGCGGCGGCTGGCCCTGCGTCACTACAAGATAGGACTGAGCTGGCCGATCGACGAAGAGGGCCTGCGGCGCTTTGCCGATGGCCTGGACCACATCCTCGTGATCGAAGAAAAGGCGGCGGTCATTGAAGGCCAGATCAAAAGCCTGCTTTTTAATCAGCGCGTGAGGCCGGCCATCGTGGGCAAGCTAGACGCAGGCGGCGGACAGCTGATTCCGTCCATCGGCCAACTGGAGCCGTCGCTGGTCGTCACAGCGCTTGAACGATGGTTCGCCTCGCTGGGCGCGCTGCCGGCCAAAAGGGCCGAACTCACCCAAGAACGGCACGTGCCGGCGCCCGCCGCCACGGCGCTCAGCCGCCGCCCGTACTTCTGTTCCGGCTGCCCTCACAGCACGTCCACCAGGGTGCCGCAAGGCAGCCAGGCCCTGGGCGGGGTCGGCTGCCACTACATGGCCACGTGGATGGACCGCGACACGGCGGGACTGACGCAAATGGGCGGCGAAGGCGCCGACTGGATCGGCATGGCCCCCTTCACTCGCATGCCCCATATTTTCCAGAACATGGGCGAAGGCACTTATTTTCATTCCGGCTATCTCGCCATACGCCAGGCGGTGGCCGCGGACGCGAATATTACCTACAAGATTTTGTTCAATGATGCGGTTGCCATGACGGGCGGCCAGCCAGTCGACGGACCGATCTCTGTTCCCCGGATCTGTCAGCAGATGCTGGGCGAAGGCGTGAAAAAAGTCGTTATAACGACCGACGATCCCGACCGTTACCGCAGTATTGCGCTGCCCGGCGGGGTATCTGTTCATGACAGGCACGAGCTAGACCGCCTCCAGCGCGAACTGCGCGACGTCCCCGGCGTGACGGTGCTGGTGCATGACCAGGCATGCGCCGCCGAAAAGCGCAGGCGGCGCAAGAAAAAGACGCTGGCCGAACCGGCACGCCGGCTCTTCATCAACAAGGCGGTATGCGAAGGCTGCGGCGACTGCGGCACGAAATCCAATTGCCTGTCCGTGGTCCCAGTCGAAACCCCCTTCGGCCGCAAGCGTGCGATCGACCAATCGAGTTGCAACAAAGACTATACATGCGTGGATGGCTTCTGCCCCAGTTTTGTCTCGGTGATCGGCGGCACTCTGAGGCGGACCAGCATGACGAAAGAGGCGCACGAACGCGTCCGCGGGATGCTGGCGGAAGTGCCCCCTCCGTCCTTCCGCGTCCCGCGCCGCTGCAACGTGCTGGTGGTCGGCATAGGAGGAACCGGTATTATCACTGTCGGTGCCATCGTCGCGATGGCGGCCCATCTGGAGGGACGAGCCGCATCGGTCCTGGACATTACCGGGCTGGCCCAGAAAGGCGGGACGGTGGTCAGCCATTTGCGCCTGTCGGACGGCAACGAATCCACCGGCGCCGTGCGCATCGACGGTGAACATGCAGACGCGGCCATTTTTTGCGATACCGTTGCCGCGGTGCGCCCCGACGTGCTGGGCATTGTGCGCCGGAACCACACCCTAGCAACCGTCAATACCTGGGTTGCGCCTACCGCGGAGTTCATGCGGAATCCTCATATCGATCTCGACCCCCGTCCCATGATCGCCGACATTCAACAAGCGGCCGGCTCATCGAATACGTTGATTCTCGATGCCCATAGTCTTGCGGAACAACAGTTCGGCGACGGCATATTGGCCAATATGATCATGCTGGGATTCTCGTGGCAGCAAGGCGGAATACCTGTGGGCCTGGAAGCCATCATGCAAGCCATCACCTTGAACGCCGTGGCGGTCGAGGCCAATAAAAAGGCGTTCGGTATCGGCCGGGTCGCGGCTTGGAAGCCGGGCGCGCTACAGGCGGCTGGCGCCCATGCAACCGTCATCAAGGCGCCGGAATCGCTCGAAAAAATTGTTGACCGATGCCGCGTATCGCTGCGCGATTGGCAAAATGAGGCCTATGCGCGGCAGTACGTCGACGTGGTGGAAATAGTCTTGCAGGCGGAACGCCGCGTGTTTCCTCATGCCAGGCCGGAGCTCACAATAAAGGTGGCGCAATCTTTGCATCAACTCATGGCATACAAAGACGAATACGAAGTGGCCAGGCTTTTCACCAACGGCGAGTTCGAAAAGGAACTCAACGAGACGTTCGAAGGCGATTTCAGCCTGCGTTTTCATCTGGCCCCGCCCTGGCTGGCGAAGCGAGATCCGGTCACGAGCATACCTCGGAAAGTGACGTTCGGCCCGCAGACCATGCATGTGTTCCGCTTACTCGCCCGATTGAAATTCTTGCGGGGTACATGGCTGGACATGTTTGGCTACAGCGCCGAACGCAAGATGGAGCGCGCGCTTATCAAGGACTACCGCCGCGCCGTGCTGAACATGGCCCAGGGCCTGGATGCCTCGAATTACGCCGATGCAATGACGTTGGCCCAGTCGCCCGCGATGGTTCGCGGCTACGGCCACATCAAGGCGGCCAACGCCGAAACCTATCGGCAAGCGCTCGACCGGCGGGAGGCCCGGGCATAGGCGAAACGACACCGCTGCTAACAAACTAATCTCCGCCGGGCTCCAGATTGGACTTGATCCATCTTAGATGACTCACTACAATTAGTGAATTATCAACGAATGACCACTACATATTGTGGTCGAATTCTCCAGGAGCCTTCATGCAAACCTCAACCGTCCCCGCGTCGGGCTCTGAAATATCGCGCGCGGCTTCTGTGTCCGGCACCGACCAACATGCCGGTAACGCTCAGTGGTCCAACTTCCATATCATCCGCCGCAACGGCGCCGTGGTCGGGTTCGAGCCGTCCAAAATCGCTATTGCCATGACCAAGGCCTTTCTTGCCGCCAAGGGCGGGCAAGGGGCGGCATCGGCTCGCATACGCGAACTTGTCGAAACACTTGCGGCCCAAGCCGTCAGTGCCCTGGTTCGCAATCGGCCGGGCGGCGCCACCTTCCATATCGAAGAAATTCAGGACCAGGTCGAACTGGCCTTGATGCGCTCGGGCGAGCATGATGTGGCGCGCGCCTATGTTTTATATCGGGAAAAACGCTCGCAGGAACGGGCGCGCACCGCTGCGCCATCGGTAGCCGCTCCTGCCACGCTCCATGTGATCGACAATGGCGTCAGGCGGCCGCTGGACCTGGACCAGTTGCGCGCCACCATCATCGAGGCGGGCCAGAACCTGCCGCACGCCATCGATGCCGAGACCATACTCAAAGAAACCATAAAAAACATCTACGACGGCATTCCGGTCGACGAAGTCTACAAGTCGGCAATCCTGTCGGCCCGCGCCATGGTGGAAACAGATCCGTCCTACAGCCAGGTGACCGCTCGATTGCTGCTGCATACGATTCGCAAGGAAGTGCTTGGGAAAGAGGTCTTGCAGGCGGCCATGGACACGGGCTATGCCGATTATTTCCCCCAATTCATCAAGGCGGGCATCGACGGTGGGCTGCTCGACAGCAAACTGCGGGAATTCGACCTCGCCCGCCTTGGGGCAGCCCTGCGGGCCGATCGGGACCTGCAATTCAATTATCTTGGACTGCAGACGCTATACGACCGCTACTTCCTGCACATACGCGGGCGCCGCATCGAGTTGCCGCAAGTGTTCTTCATGCGTGTCGCCATGGGCCTGGCCCTGAACGAAATCGAACGCGAAGCGCGGGCCATCGAGTTCTACAACATTCTTTCCTCCTTCGATTTCATGAGCTCGACGCCCACGCTGTTCAACTCGGGCACTCTGCATTCGCAATTGTCGTCGTGCTACCTGACAACGGTGTCGGACGATCTTGCCGGCATCTACGACGCCATCAAAGACAACGCCCTGCTTGCCAAGTATGCGGGCGGGCTGGGCAACGACTGGACGCCCGTGCGCGCCATGCGCAGCCACATCAAGGGCACCAACGGGGAAAGCCAAGGCGTTGTGCCTTTCTTGAAAGTCGTAAACGACACGGCAGTGGCGGTGAACCAGGGCGGCAAGCGGAAAGGAGCCGTGTGCGCCTACCTTGAAACGTGGCACCTGGACATCGAAGAGTTTCTTGAATTGCGCAAGAACACAGGTGACGAGCGGCGACGCACGCACGACATGAACACAGCGAACTGGATTCCCGACCTGTTCATGAAGCGCGTCATAGAAAACGGCGACTGGACCCTGTTCTCGCCGTCGGACGTACCCGACCTTCATGACAAATACGGCCGCGCATTCGACGAAGCCTATATCGGCTACGAAGCAAAAGCGGCGAGCGGCGAACTTCCATTGTTCAAGAAGATTCCCGCCACCTCGCTCTGGCGCAAAATGCTGTCCATGCTGTTCGAGACCGGCCACCCATGGATTACCTTCAAGGATCCGTGCAATATACGCTCGCCGCAGCAGCATGTAGGCGTCGTGCACAGTTCGAACCTGTGCACCGAGATCACCCTGAATACCAGCGACTCCGAAATTGCCGTCTGCAATCTTGGCTCGGTCAATCTTGCCGCACATATGCGACAGGTCGCAGACGGCACGTACGCACTGGATCACGAAAAGCTCGAACGCACTGTGACGACCGCCATGCGCATGCTGGACAACGTCATCGACATCAACTACTACGCCGTTGCGAAGGCCCGCAATTCGAACGTACGCCATCGTCCCGTCGGTCTGGGTGTCATGGGTTTCCAGGACTGCCTGCATCTGATGCGCATGCCGTTCGCCTCGGACGAGGCCGTCGAATTCGCCGACCGTTCCATGGAAGCGACGTGTTATTACGCTTACTGGGCGTCGAGCAAACTGGCGGCCGAGCGTGGCCATTACGCGAGCTTCAAGGGCTCATTGTGGGATCGCGGCATATTGCCGCAAGACACGCTGGCCATGTTGCGCGATGAGCGCGGCGGCTATGTCGAGGTCGACGAGAGCAGCACGCTGGACTGGGAAGCATTGCGGGCCAACATCCGGCAGTACGGCATGCGTAATTCAAATTGCATAGCCATCGCGCCGACTGCCACCATATCCAACATCATCGGCGTGTCGCCATGCATAGAGCCTAATTACCGGAACCTGTACGTCAAGTCGAATCTGTCGGGCGAATTCACGGTGGTCAACGACTATCTTGTGCGCGACCTTAAAGAGCGCAACCTGTGGGACGAAGTCATGGTCGCCGACCTGAAATACTTCGACGGCAGCCTTGCCCGTATCGACCGCATTCCGGCCGACTTGCACAAGCTGTATGCCACCGCATTCGAAATCGACCCGACCTGGATCATCGAGTGTGCATCGCGCCGGCAGAAATGGATAGACCAGGCACAGTCGCTGAATATTTTCATGGCGGGCGTATCAGGCAAAAAACTGGATGAAACCTACAAGCTGGCATGGGTGCGGGGTTTGAAGACAACCTACTACCTGCGTTCCAACGGTGCAACGAATGCCGAAAAATCCACCGGCCGCGGAGGCGAACTCAACGCCGTCGCCATGAATGGAACCGGTGCAGTCGCCGCAGCGGAATCGCCCGTCGCCGGACTGCCTGTGGCCGAGACCATGGGCGCCGCCTGCGTCATGCGCCCAGGCGATGAGGGCTTTGAAGAATGCGAAGCCTGCCAATAACGAACAAGGAAGAATGAAATGTTGAATTGGGAAGACACATCGGCTGCGCCATCCGCGGCTTTCACAAGCGACGCCGGAGGCGCGCAACCCGCGGCCGCCGGCGCCGAAACCGCCAAGCGTGTGCGCGCGGCCGACAAGCGCATCATCAATGGCCAGACAGACGTCAACCAGCTGGTGCCGTTCAAGTACAAGTGGGCATGGGAGAAATACTTGGCCACTTGCGCGAACCATTGGATGCCCCAAGAGATCAATATGTCGCGCGATATTGCCTTATGGAAGAACCCCAATGGGCTTACCGAAGACGAGCGGCGTATCGTCAAGCGCAACCTTGGTTTTTTCACGACGGCCGACTCACTGGCCGCCAACAATATTGTCCTGGGGACCTACCGCCATATCACCGCGCCGGAATGCCGTCAGTTCCTATTGCGCCAGGCGTTCGAGGAAGCCATACACACGCACGCCTATCAATATATAGTCGAAAGCCTGGACCTCGATGAAGGCGAGATATTCAACGCCTATAACGAAGTCCCATCCATCCGCGCCAAAGATGAATTCCTTATCCCTTTCATAAACGCAATTGCGGATCCGCACTTCCACACAGGCACACCGCAAGCCGATCAAACGCTGCTCAAATCCTTGATCGTATTTGCCTGCCTGATGGAAGGACTTTTCTTTTATGTTGGTTTTACGCAAATCCTTGCATTGGGCCGGCAGAACAAAATGACAGGCGCCGCAGAGCAGTACATGTACATACTGCGAGATGAATCAATGCACTGCAATTTCGGCATTGATTTAATCAACACCATCAAACTCGAGAACCCACATTTGTGGACGCCAGCCTTCCGCGATGAGATGCGCGAACTGTTCAGCAAGGCCGTAGACCTTGAATATGCTTACGCTGAAGACACAATGCCGCGCGGCGTACTGGGTTTGAACGCCTCGATGTTCAAGTCGTATTTGCGCTTCATTTCGAATCGGCGCTGTCAGCAAATTGGTCTTGAGCCATTGTTTGCGCAAGAAGAAAATCCATTTCCATGGATGGCCGAAATGATCGATTTGAAAAAGGAGCGCAACTTTTTCGAGACACGCGTTATCGAATATCAGACAGGCGGTGCACTTAGCTGGGAATAATGCTTGGAATACGGAGAGAGCTTACGTTAGACTCTAAGCGTGTAAATCAGTATGCGTGTTTACACGCTTGCGCCATTTGAGATGGGTCGCACTTAATCACTTAAATGTGTGGGGGCCATATCAAATGGGGGACGTTCTCTTCGACTCAATCTCAAGGAGCATTACTATGGCAACAGCCAAGACGGCAGCACCAAAGACAGCTACCAAAAAAGCTGCAACGGCCAAGAACGCGGCACCAAAAACGGAAGCAAAAAAATCCGTTGCCGCAAAGTCAGCACCCGCCAAAAACTCCACATCCGTAGCCAAGAACGCCACCGCAAAGAAAGCGGCGCCGGCGAAGAAAGCCGCACCCGCTAAAAAGGCGGCACCTGCCAAAAAGGCGGCGCCCGCTAAAAAAGCAGCACCTGCTAAAAAGGCAGCGCCCGCTAAAAAAGCAGCACCTGCCAAAAAGGCGGCACCTGCTAAAAAAGCAGCACCTGCTAAAAAGGCAGCACCTGCTAAAAAGGCGGCTCCTGCTAAAAAGGCAGCACCTGCTAAAAAGGCGGCTCCTGCTAAAAAGGCGGCTCCTGCCAAAAAAGCAGCACCCGCTAAAAAAGCAGCACCTGCTAAAAAAGCAGCACCTGCTAAAAAGGCGGCACCCGCAAAGAAAGCCGTACCTGCTAAAAAGGCGGCTCCTG
This sequence comes from Candidimonas sp., assembly GCA_035515055.1. GTDB lineage: Bacteria > Pseudomonadota > Gammaproteobacteria > Burkholderiales > Burkholderiaceae_B > Pollutimonas. Next base: position 76,659 of record DATJBV010000050.1, on the reverse strand, counting down.
CCAAAAAAGCAGCACCCGCCAAGAAAGCAGCTCCTACCAAGAAGGCCGCGCCTGCCACCAAGGCCGCTCCCGCCAAATCTAACGGCGCAAGCCCTATAAAAAAAGCAGCACCCAAGAAAGAAAACGTCAAGGCGGCGGCTAAAGCCACAAAGGCCGCCACCGCGGCTCCCGCCAATAAGAAAAGCATCAATCCCGCGGCCTCATGGCCTTTCCCGACGGGTGGCCGGCCTTAAGCGCCGGGGCCAGGGTCGCGTTTTCCTGGATCGCGCGCCCTGCGCATGCTGAACCGCCTGGCAACGCCGGGCGGTTTTTATTTGCGGGATCACACTGCTTTCCCACCTCTTGCTCTCATGCGACAATGGCGCTTCGCAACCCTTGTGTAGCCGCCCATGTTCAGCGACGTCCTGCAGTTCATCATCAATATCCTATTTTCCCTGTTCGGAATCGCCCTGATTATCCGGGCCTGGATATACGCAATACGCCTGCACCCTTTCAATCCTTATTCACAAGCGGTGTTGCGGACCACTGAATGGCTGGTCGGCCCCATACGCAAAATCGTCGCGCCCGGCAATCGCATCGACTGGCCCAGCATTATCGGCAGTTGGCTTACTGCATTGGCGTTTCTGTTATTAACGTGGCTGGTCGTTACTGGGCAGGCGCCTCCGCTCGAGAGTCTGCCAAGGGCGCTGGTCACCGCGTTGCTGACGGTATTGAAATGGACATTCAACGTAATACTGTGGCTTACGTTAATACAGGCGATTTTATCGTGGGTGAACCCGCTGGCACCTGTCATGCCCGTGCTGCGAACGCTTACAGCGCCGCTTCTGGATCCGATCCGGCGCATTTTGCCTAATCTGGGCGGCCTGGATTTATCGCCGTTGGTGTTGCTGGTATTGGCTCAAGTGGCCATGATGGTGCTTCAGCGACTTACCTACTCTTTATTCGGCATCTAGGCTAGGCTCAATACCAAGACGCCCGCAAACTGCGGGCGTCTTGTCTTTACATTGGCGCTACGCGCGTAGGTCCGCCACCGCTGATCAATCGAACCCGCTGCCCGACGCTAAGAGGCACGTCGTCGGCCTGAGCAATGACGCGGGTTTCACCATTATCCAGACGGACGGTGATTTCAAGGCCTTTGGTCTTGCCCGTTTGATTTTCGACGGCATTACCCGCTACGGCGCCCAAAATGCCACCGCCTATGGTGGCAAGTATGTTGCCACGGCCGCCTCCGATTGAACTGCCCGCCACACCGCCCAGTGCGCCGCCAGCCAGCACGCCCGCGCCACTGGAGCGGTCGTTCTGGATCGTGACATTGCGTACCGACTCCACTGTGCCGAGCCGCACGATTTGTTCACGTTGGGCCTGACCGTAGTTGTAGACAGAGCTTGACGCGGTATCGTTGGCGCAACCGGCCAGTATGGCCAGCGATGCGGCGAGCGCCGTTGCGGCAAGCAGGCGCACCGGCGCGCGGCCCGCTTGGCGTGTAGAGATAGTATTCATGAAAGACTCCTTTAGGACAGCAGCCGCAAATACGCGGCGCTGCGAACCTGCGAACTAGTCCAGCAAAGCCAGACCATAATGTCTGGAGAGGCTGGCACTGATTTCCTGCCTGGAAGGGCGGTGGTTCTGTGGACCGCGTGTTCCAATTTTAAAGCTACCCATCACGTTCGCCAAGCGGCACGCGTCGACCAGAGGCCAGCCCTGAGTAAGGCCATACAACAGCCCCGCCCGATGCGCATCGCCGCAGCCGGTTGGGTCGACCACATGTTCCACTTCAATGGCATCGATATGGGTTTCGGTGCCATCGGCGTACAGCGTGGCGCCGTCGGCACCACGAGTCACCACCACTGCCTGCATGGACTTCGCGATTTCCTGCATGCTGCGCCCGGTGCGCTGTACAACAACGCTTGCCTCGTAATCGTTTGCAGTCAATATCTGGGCCATCGCCAGCATTTCAATAATGTCATCACCCGAAAATAACGGCATTGCCTGCCCAAGATCGAAGACAAAGGGGATACGCTGTGCGTGCAGCCGCCTGGCGTGGGCAAACATCCCCTCTTTTGCATCGGGGGCGACAATCGCCCAGGCGGCGGGGCGCCCGGTCAGGTCGTTGTCGGCCGATTGCGTCATGGCGCCCGGATGAAACGAGGCGATCTGGTTGTTGTCGAGGTCTGTCGTAATAAAGCACTGCGGCGTATACATATCGGGCAGCACACGGATCATGCTCGTGTCGATTCCCAATTGCTGCATATAGACCAGGTAGTCGGTCGCGTCGGCTCCCACCGTGCCCACAGGCACGGGACTGCCGCCCAGCAACCGCAGGTTGTATGCAATGTTGCCCGCGCATCCGCCGTATTCCTTGCGCATGCTGGGAACGAAAAACGAGACGCTTAGCGACTGGATATTATCGGCCAGGATATGATCCTTGAAATGGCCCTCGAACACGGTGATGGTGTCGAATGCCACCGAGCCGCAAATCAAAACCTTGTCAGACATTGCTTACCTTATGGAAAAAATTTGTCTATTTGATACCCGTTGATCTTGAGATCATTAAGGGTAAGAGGCAAGGAGACGGTTACCTCGCTTCGCGCCTCGAATGGCCGCCGCGACAACTCCGGCGGCAGATACATGCCCGGGCCTAGATTCTTGCGGGCAACCAGGGTGCCAGAGAAGTCGGTCAGGTCCAATACCAGCGTGGGCCATTCCTGCGGCTTGTCGTGATTATTGCGCATTGTCAGCTGCAGCGTCATGGGCGCCGTTGCGGACTCGGTACTTGCCGCATTCGGCGCACCCGATGCCCGAAGCGATGAGCTGGTTATTGAAATAAGATCGATCCGCCGGGAATACGCAATGGTACAGCGCAGCGGAACGCACGCCCGTTCCAGCATCGGGCGCGATGCCGGAAAGGAATTCGCGATCTGGGCCCGATATACGTAGACCAATTGGGCGGCCAGCAGTAACAGGCCAGCCGCAATAAGCACGCTCCAGAATACCTTGACCGCCGCATGAACGCCTGGGGCGCGCGCGGCGAAAATCTGATCTGGTTCGTGTTCCCGCGGCCTGGGCGCAGCGCGGCGCGGTTCGACGTAGATGCTGCCGGGGCGGCTGGGCTCGGGTGAAGTTTGACTGGATTCGGGTATCTTGAAGACCGGGTCTTGACGCCCCGCGGGGGCTGCGGCCGGGGCTCGCGGAATGACGAACGTAGGCGCGGGCTTTTCAGCGGAACGCGTTGGCGGCTGCCGGTGTCGGACGACGCTAGGCATGGCCGGCGCCGCAGGGTTCGGCGCCGCAAGCGTCGATGCCACAGGCGTCGGCGCGACCTCCGCAGGCAGCGAAACCGTTGGTTCGGTACGCGACGTTGGCACAGCGGGCACAGGAGGCGCTGCGGGTTGCGCAGGCGACGTTGTAGTCGCGGCAGGTGTCGAGGCCGCCCCGGCGGCCGTTTCATCGGCGGGAACGACGGCCTCGTAACCGTCGAAAATGTACGAGCAATTGACGCAACGGACATAGCCCTTGCGCAATTGCAATTGCGAAAGGGGCGCTGAAAAAGTCGTGCCGCATTGCGGGCACCGCGTGGTCAGATCCATATGCGTTGGAAAGTCGTTCGCTCGTCAGGCTGCACGCCGGCCGTGCAGGCAAACCCACCCTTCTCTAGTGCGCCAAACGTCCATGGCAATAAAAGGCGCGTACGCCTGAATGACTTCGTCGGCCTGCCGTTCCAATATGCCTGACAGGACCAGGCGCCCACCGGCTTGCACTCGGTTGGCTAGCATCGGGGCCAGCACCTTGAGGGGATTGGTCAAAATATTGGCAACCACCACCGAGTACTGTCCGGCCTGGAGCTCATCCGGCAGCATGGCACGGACCTGGACAGCATTTACATCGGCATTGTAGCGGGTTGACTGCACTGCCTGATCGTCGATGTCGACGGCGTGAACGTCGCGCGCACCGAGCATTTTTGCGGCAATTGCCAGAATGCCGGAGCCGCAGCCGTAATCCAGCAGGGTTTCGTCCGCATCGAGGTTGTCCGCCAGCCACTCCAGGCACAAGTGGGTGGTGGGATGGCTGCCCGTCCCGAACGCCAGGCCGGGATCAAGCTGTATATGTACGGCGGCATCGGGTTCGGCGGCGCTTCGTTCCGCAACAGGCGGTACGTCCGGGTCGTCGCGATGCCAGCTGGGGACGATCCAGATGCGGCCTCCTACGTGTATGGGGCCGAACTGGGATTGTGTCAGGCGCACCCAATCCGCGTCGGGCACGTCGCGCAACGACCATGTATCGTCGGAATAGTCGGCTACGCCGGACTCGCGCAATTGCTCGAGCAACTGGCGCGGGTCCAGGCCGTCGGGCAGCAGCGCAACGACACGATTGCGGTTCCAGGCATGCGCCTGCGGCTCCATGCCCGGCTCGCCGAACAACGGCGTCTCAGCATCCGTATCGCCGTCGGCGTCTTCGACAGAGACGGACAGGACGCCGGCGTCGAGCAGCGCATCCGACAACGACTCTGCCTGCGCTTCCGGGCAAATCAGTACAAGTTCGCGCATAGTATTTTTCCGTAAATTGAAAACAGGGGCTTATGCCCCCGTTTGCCTATCCTTCAGCCCCGCAACCTAAGGGCGTTGGGACAATTTGTGCTCGAGATAGTGAATGCTGGTGCCGCCTTCGACGAAGCGAGCATCCTGCATAAGCTCGCGATGCAGCGGTATGTTGGTGAGCACACCTTCCACCGCCATTTCGGATAAGGCAATTACCATTCGGGCAATCGCTTGCTTGCGCGTATCGCCATACGTAATCAGCTTGGCGATCATCGAATCATAGTTGGGTGGAACCATGTAGCCGCTGAACACGTGCGAATCCATGCGAACCCCGGGGCCTCCGGGCGAATGCCAATTCGTAATACGCCCTGGGCTGGGCGTGAACTTGAACGGATCCTCGGCATTGATCCGGCATTCGATAGCATGTCCCTTGATCTGTACGTCGCGCTGGCGCAACGTGAACTTCTCGCCGGCTGCGATCAGGATTTGCTGCTGCACCAAGTCTATGCCCGTAACCATTTCGGTCACGGTGTGCTCGACCTGGATGCGGGTGTTCATTTCAATGAAGAAGAACTCGCCGTTCTCGTAAAGAAATTCGAAAGTCCCCGCCCCCCGATAATTGATCTTGCGACAAGCCTCTGCGCAACGATCGCCTATGCGCTCGATGAGACGCCGCGCGATTCCGGGAGCCGGCGCTTCCTCGATGACCTTCTGATGGCGCCGCTGCATCGAGCAATCGCGCTCGCCCAGCCAGACCGCATTGCGCACGCCGTCGGCAAGCACCTGGATCTCGATATGGCGCGGATTCTCGAGGAACTTCTCCATGTAGACTTCGGAGTTGTTGAAAGCGGCGCCGGCCTCGGAGCGCGTCATGGTGACGGCATTCAAAAGAGCGGCTTCGGTGTATACGACGCGCATGCCGCGCCCGCCCCCGCCCCCAGCCGCCTTGATGATCACGGGATAGCCGACTTCACGGGCAATGCGCTGGATTTCCTTGGGATCGTCCGGCAGCGCGCCTTCCGAACCTGGAACCACCGGCACGCCCGCCTCGATCATGGCTCGTTTGGCGCTGACTTTATCGCCCATCAACCGTATGGATTCTGGACGAGGCCCGATGAAGACGAAGCCGCTCTTCTCGACACGGTCGGCGAAGTCGGCATTTTCGGCAAGAAAGCCATAGCCGGGGTGGATGGCTTCCGAATCGGTGACTTCAGCCGCCGAAATGATGGCGGGCATATTGAGGTAGCTGTCGCGCGGAGATGCCGGGCCGATACACACGGATTCGTCCGCCAGACGCACGTACTTGGCGTCGCGGTCGGCTTCCGAGTGAACCACTACGGTCTTGATGCCCAGTTCGCGGCAGGCCCGCTGTATGCGCAGGGCGATTTCGCCACGATTGGCGATTAGGATTTTCTCGAACATGGCCTACCCAATGACAAACAGGGGTTGACCGTACTCGACCGGTTCGCCATTTTCCACCAGGATTTCTTTGATCACACCCGATTTATCGGCCTCGATCTCGTTCAGGAGCTTCATGGCTTCGATAATGCACAGAGGCTCGCCCTCTTTCACTGACTGACCGACTTCCACAAAAGGCGACGCCCCTGGATTCGGGGCGCGATAAAAGGTGCCGACCATGGGCGCCTTGACGGTATGGCCCACTGGGGCAGCGGGCGCGGCGGGCGCGGCGGCCACGGGCGCCGCAGGTGCCGCCACAGGCGCTTCCGGCGCATAGGCAACCGGCTGGACCGTTTGGGAGAATTTGACGATTCTGACCTTGCCTTCGCCTTCGGTGATCTCGAGTTCGGCAATACCGGACTCAGCAACGAGGTCAATCAAGGTCTTGAGTTTTCTTAGGTCCATACGAACTTCCCGTGGCATTACCCTGCAGCCGTTGCTCAGAGTAACGCGATAGTAAAAGGTTAAAAGAGATACTGCGCCTAATTTGCCAGAGCATAGCGCAAGGCGGCTTCATACCCGTAAGCTCCCAGTCCCACAACCACTCCGCGCGCCGCGTCCGACAAAAAGGAGTGGTGGCGAAAGGGTTCCCGCTTGTGCACGTTCGAAAGATGTACTTCGATGAAGGGGATACTGACAGCAGCCAGCGCGTCTCGGAGCGCAACGCTGGTGTGCGTATAAGCCGCGGCATTGATAATGATGAAATCCGTTCCATCCTGACGCCCGGCATGTATCCGGTCGACCAGCTCGCCTTCATGATTGCTTTGAAACGCAATACAGCTGGCCGCGTGTTCGGCGGCCACTTCGTGCAAACGCTGGTTGATGTCGATCAGGGTATGCCGGCCGTAGATCTCGGGCTCGCGGGTACCTAGCAAGTTGAGATTGGGGCCATGCAAAACAAGAATATGCTGCGCCATTGCGGATTTTTCATGAAGATAGACCGCCTTTTTACGCTAAAACGGTATATTTGTCCATTAACGTGAGGCTTCCAATCCCTGTAACTGACGCTCGAGATCGGCCGGCTTTATCTGCCCAAGGACTTCGTGGGCGATTTGTCCGTGCTTGTCGAATACCAGCGTATAGGGCAGGCCGCCCTGCTTGTTTCCCAGTTCGCGCATTTGCTTGATCCCGCCGTGCCCGGCGATAAGGACCGGGTAGGAGACCGGTATTTTTTTCAGGAATTTCTCGACATTTACCGTTGTATCGACTGCAAGGCCTAAAAACTGTATGCCGGGATACTTCTTGTGCAAGAGCTCCAGGTCCGGCATTTCTTTGACACAAGGGGCGCACCACGTGGCCCAGAAGTTAAGCACCAGCGGCTTGCCCAAATAGGAATCCAGCCCTGTCTCGGCGCCCGTCACATCGGGAAAACTGTTGCCGAAAAATGGATGCGCCGGCAATGCCCGCGCGGCAGCCGCCCGCACCGGCAGCATGCCGTATAAGGCGACGCTTATGGCGCCAAGCGCCGCATGGCGTAAAAGTTCGCGCCGTTTCATGTTCACTCCGTCATAAAGCCATCGTATGCGCAATGATGATAGCACCGGGTGTTTGCGCAACGGATGAACTGACTACAATATCCATTGGAGGATACCAATGCATCTACATATTCTGGGCATATGCGGGACGTTCATGGGCGGCCTGGCTCTTATCGCGCGCTCAGCCGGGCATACGGTCACCGGGTGCGACGCGGGGGTATACCCGCCGATGAGCACGCAACTTCAAGAGCAGGGCATACGCCTAATAGAAGGTTTCGACGCCGCCCAAACAGGCCTGGCACCCGACCTTTTTATCGTGGGCAATGTCGTTACACGCGGCAACCCGCTAATGGAAGCCATACTGGACCAGGGTCTCCCGTACACATCGGGACCGCAATGGCTGGGTGAGCACGTGCTGGACGGTCAACATGTGCTGGCCGTGGCGGGAACCCATGGCAAGACCACCACCAGTTCCATGCTGGCATGGATACTCGAGTACGCGGGCAAGTCCCCCAACTTCCTCATAGGCGGCATTGCGTCCAATCTGGGCGTCTCGGCCCGGCACGCTCCCTCGCAAAAGACCTTCGTCATCGAAGCCGACGAATACGACACGGCGTTCTTCGACAAACGGTCCAAGTTCGTCCACTACAGGCCGCGCACGGCCGTGCTCAATAATCTGGAATTCGACCACGCCGACATCTTTCCCGACCTTGCCGCCATCGAGACACAGTTCCATCACTTGGTGCGCACGATACCGTCCCAGGGCCGCATCCTATGCCCTTCGGACTGCGACGCAATCGGCAGGGTGCTGGCGCGCGGCTGCTGGACGCCGGTACAGACCTTCGGCGAAAACGGCCAGTGGTGCATCGATCCCGCCGAAGACGCCTCGCACTTTGGCGTATTCCACAATGGGTCTCTTGCCGGTACAGTCAGTTGGACGCTCAGCGGCAAACATAATCAAATGAATGCGCTGGCGGCGCTGGCGGCGGCCGAGCATGTGGGCGTGGCACCCCAGGTCGGCGCGGAGGCGTTATCGTCGTTCGACGGCGTGCGGCGGCGTATGGAACTGCGCGGTACCGTCGACGGCATCGCGGTATATGACGACTTCGCACACCACCCCACCGCCATCGCCACTACATTGCAGGGCTTGCGCAAAAGAAATGGAGACAGCCGTATTCTTGCCGTCATCGAGCCTCGCTCGAATACGATGAAATTGGGCGCGATGGCGGCCCGGCTTCCCGAGGCGCTGCGCGATGCGGATCTGAGCTTTTGTTATGGCGCCTCCGAGGGCAAGCATGCGTTGGGCTGGAACCCCCGGGATGTACTGGCGCCGTTGGGCGCGCGCGCTTCCAGCTACGATAATCTCGGCACTATGACCGACGCCATTTGCGATGCGGCCCGCCCCGGAGACGCCATCGTCGTCATGAGCAACGGCAGCTTCGGCGGCATTCACCAGCAACTGCTCGACGGCTTGGCGGCCAAGGGTGCACAATGATTCTTTATCTGCACGGTTTCCGCTCGTCCCCCGCCTCGCACAAAGCCAGGCTCATGGCCGACGCCATGCGCGAGCGCGGCCTGGCGGACCAGTGGCTGTGTCCGCAGTTGCCCGCCAGTCCGCGCCGCGCCATCGAACTGGCCACGTACCTGGTCGAACAGGCCGTCCAGGAACGCGGCTTGGATCCTGAAACCGGACTCGTCGTCATCGGCTCGTCGCTGGGCGGCTATTATGCGACTTGCCTGGCGGAACATTGGAAATGCCGCGCGGTCTTGCTAAACCCGGCCGTCCATGCCGCGCGCGACTTGGCCACCCAAGTCGGCGAACATACGATGTATCACTCCGGCGCCCCGTTCATGTTCTTGCCGGAATACGTCGACGAACTGGCCGAAATGGCAGTGGGCAAGCCTGCCCACCCGGAGCGATACTATTTGCTGGCGGCGAAGGGCGACGAAGTCCTGGACTGGAATGAAATGGCCGACTGGTTTGCGGGTTCGCAGGGCCATATTATTGAAGGCGGAGATCACGGATTGTCCGATTTCGAACGGTGGATGCCCGATGTACTGGCGTTCGCACTCGACGCCGCCTGATTCATTACCCATACCGACGCGGCCCCGAGCCCGTCACCACGGAAAATTATGTACGTTCTTTACGAAGACAGCGGCAACTTCAAGGCCGAGAGAATATTCTCGCAAAGCGACACCACCATGCAGGTGGAGTCGGAATCCGGCAAGCGCAGCAAGATCAAGAGCGCGACCGTGCTGTTCAGCTTTGAACAGCCGTCGCCTGCCGCCATGCTGGAGCAGGCCCACGCGCTGGCCAAAACCCTGGAGATCGATTTCCTCTGGGAATGCGCCCCACAGGAAGAGTTCGAGGCTACCGCGTTCGCCGCCGACTATTTCGGCCATACGCCCAGCGCGGTCGAGAAGGCCGGGCTTATCTTCGCCCTGAGCAGCGCGCCCGCCTATTTCCACCGCCGCGGCCGGGGCGCCTATCGCCCCGCCCCGCCGGACATTCTTGCCGCGGCGCTCGCTGCCATCGAAAAAAAGCAGAAGCAGGCCGCGTTGCAAAAAGAATGGACAGACCAAATGGTCGCGGGCCAGCTGCCGGAGTCCATCGCCGAGGTGGCCAATACCCTGCTCGCCCGTCCCGACAAGAATACATTGCAGTGGAAGGCGTTCGATGCCGCCGTCACGCAATTGCAGACCACCCCCGAAAAGCTCTTGCTCGACCTGGGTGCGTGGCCGCATGCGCTGGCGGTGCATCAGCATCGCTTCATGGCCGACAACTTCCCGCGCGGCACACAATTCGCGGCCGTCGAACTCGGCGATTTCGGCAGCGACCTGCCCGTGACGGAGATCGAGGCCTACTCGATCGACGATACAAGCACCACGGAAGTGGATGATGCCTTGTCAGTGGCTCAGCTGGGCAACGACCTCGTGCGGGTCGGCATACATATCGCAGTACCCGGCCTGGCGGTCACCCGAGGCAATGAGCTGGACAAGCTGGCTCGTACCCGCATGTCGACGGTCTACATCCCCGGGCACAAGATTCCCATGCTGCCGGGCGAACTGATTAGCGCCTTCTCATTGGATGCCGGCCTCTTGCGGCCGGCCTTGTCGCTTTACGTCACCGCCAATCTTGTCACGGGCGAAATCGTTTCGACCGAAACCCGGCTGGAACGCATCAAGGTTCGCGAGAACCTGCGCCACAACGAACTGGACGAATTCGTGACTGACGCGGCGCTGGCCGATCCCGGCTCGGACGTGCCCTACAGTCATTGGCTGCGTCCGCTGTGGCGCCTTGCCGAACACCTGAGCGCCCAGCGCGAACTCATTCGCGGCAAACCGGAAAACAATAACCGCATCGAATATTCGTTCGTGCTGGACGGACCCCCGGACGACCCCGATACACCGGTCCTTCTTGTGCCCCGGCGCCGCAATGCTCCGCTCGACAGGCTGGTGGCCGAATACATGATACTCACCAATAACGTCTGGGGCGGCCTGCTCGCCCAACATGGCGTGCCTGGCATTTACCGGTCGCAGCAGATGGGGCGCGTACGGATGTCGACACAGGCCTTGCCGCACGAGGCGATCGGCGTGCCGCAGTATGCCTGGTCCACGTCGCCGCTACGCCGCTATGTAGACCTGGTCAACCAATGGCAGGTTCTTGCGACCGCTCAGCATGGGGTATCGGCCCGGTTGGTGGCGCCATTCAAACCCAAAGACGCCGATCTTTACGCCATCATCGGCGCCTTCGATTCGCAGTATGCGGTCTGGAACGATTACCAGTCCGCCATGGAGCGCTACTGGTGCATGCGCTGGATGCAGCAACAGGGCCTGCAGACGGTACAGGCTAGCGTATTGCGCGACGACCTTGTCCGGCTGGACTGCGCACCGTTCGTCACGCGGGTGGGAGGCTTGCCTGAACTTGAGCGTGGCCATATTGTGACCCTCGATATCCTGGGCTACGACGAATTGGCGCTTGAACTGGATTGCCGCCTGCGCGAAACTTCAGCTGCCGCCTGACCTTATTCACATAGTGGGGTAGCCATGCCGACCCTTTCCGCCTTGTTATTGCGCGTGCGCCTGCCTCGAAATGATTACCTTCGCATCGCGCTGGTCTTGTCGTTGACCATACACGCCGGCGTGCTCGTCCTGCGCCTGGCCGACGCCCCGAAATACGCGCCGCCGGTCAACTCGCTGGAGGTGACACTGGTGAATGCGCAGAGCGAGACCGCACCCTTGTCTCCGCGAATACTCGCACAAGAGCAACTGGACGGCGGCGGAGAGGAAGCGGGTGGGCAGGCGGCGTCGCCTCTGCCGCGCACAGCGGCACAATCGCCGGACGAGGTCGTGCTCGAAGCATTGCGCAAGCGACAGAACGAGCTTGAAGCCGAGCAGCGGAAGCTATATACCCAGTTGCTCTCGCAGCAAAAGGCAAAACCCGCGCGCAAGCGGCCCGACGCCCTGCGGGAAGCGGACGACGCGGGAACCGACGCGCGCGACCAGGAAAGCCTTGTCGTGAATGCGCGAATCAGCATGCTGAAAGAGCGGATCGACCGCTACAACGCGCAACCGCGCAAGCAGTTTTCGGGGCCGTCGGCCCGTGCGGTCGACTATGCCAATTATGTAGAAGCCTGGCGCCAGAAAATAGAATTGCTCGGCACTGAACACTACCCGCAAGAGGCTCGCGGCAAAGTGTATGGCAGCCTGCAGCTTACCGTGTACATCCGCAAGGACGGTTCGGTCGAGCGCACCGAAATCGATCGCCCTTCCCCGCACGCGGTACTCAACTTGGCGGCAACCCGCATTGTGCAATTGGCGGCGCCCTTTGCGCCTCTCCCCCCCTCGATGGCCAACGATACCGACGTGTTCGCCATTACCCGCACCTGGAATTTCATGAATCAACAATTGGAAACCCTAAGTCCGTGACCGCCAATATTTCCCGCAAACGCTACGCGGTTGTCGGCAACCCTGTGGCACACAGCCGCTCACCATTTATTCATCGCCAATTTGCCAGCCAGACCGGAATTGCGCTTGAATACGCCACCATCCAGGCGCCTGTCGACGCCTTCGAGGCGTGCGTCGCCGACTTCTTCGCCAACGGCGGCTCGGGCCTGAACATCACCGTGCCATTCAAGGAACGCGCGTTTTTGATGGCGCAAGGCAATCTAAGCCCCCGTGCCCAATTGGCGGGGGCGGTCAACACGCTCTGGAGCGAGCACGGTGCAATTCACGGCTGCAATACCGACGGCGTGGGCCTGCTCGGCGATTTGCTGCGGCTAGGCCATGCGCCCGCCCAGAAGCGCATTTTGCTGATAGGCGCCGGCGGTGCGGCGCGCGGGGCGGCATTTCCTCTACTGGAAGCAGGATGCGCGCAACTGTGCATCGTCAATCGGAGCGCGCACCGCGCCACACAACTGGCTACGGACTTATGCCGGCAATTACCGGATATGGCGGCGCGCATATCGGCCGGCCCTCTGGAATGCGGCGCCGGTACGTGGGACATCGTGATCAATGCCACCTCCACCAGCCTGACGGACGTCCCCCTGGATCTACCCGGCTTGCAGTATGCGGCCGGATCGCTTGCCTACGACCTGGTATATGCGGCCGCGCCGACCCCGTTCATGCGCCAGGCGCAAGAACTTGGCGCAACCAGCGCCGCCGACGGACTGGGCATGCTGGTTGGCCAGGCGGCCGCCAGCTTCGCCATTTGGCATGGCACAGCGCCAGAGGTCGAACCTGTACTGCTGGCCGTGCGCGACCAGCTTATTGCTTCTTAGCGGCATGGCGGCCAGAAAGGTAAACAAGACGAAACTCGTCGCGGCGGGACTGCTGGCGGCGTTTTTCGCCATCTTGCTCTACCAATTCGGCCTTTTCGTGATGGTGCTCTGGCTTAGCGTGCGCAACCCCGGCAGCAGCGCGTTCATGGACGCAAGGTTGGCCGAGCTTAGGCAATCGGAACCGGACGCCACGCTCAACTACGAATGGGTGCCGTACGCCCGCATAGGCGCGTCCCTGAAACGCGCGGTCATTGCGTCCGAAGACGCGAACTTCACGGACCACGAAGGCGTCGAGTGGGATGCCATACGCAAGGCCTGGGACTACAACCGCCAGCAGGCGGCGCGCGGCAAGGCCAAGGTTCGAGGCGGCTCCACCATTACGCAGCAATTGGCCAAGAACTTGTTTCTGTCAGGGTCGCGCACCTACGTGCGCAAAGGCCAGGAATTGGTGCTGACCTACATGATCGAGTTCACGATGAGCAAAGAGCGCATACTGGAACTGTATTTAAACGTCGCCCAATGGGGTACGAACGTGTTCGGTGCCGAGGCGGCGGCGCGCCATTATTTTGATGTCGGCGCAAACGGCCTTAGCCAGCAACAGGCGGCGCGCCTGGCGGCCATGCTGCCCAATCCCGCCTATTACGACAAGCACCGGAATACGTCGTATCTGCGAGCGCGAACGGCGACCATATTGAAACGGATGCGACAGGCCGAAATCCCGGGCTGACAGGGGTCGCGCGCGCACGCGCAAATGGTAAGCTTGTGCTTTCGTCCCGCCGGTCCCCGATTTAGGCTCACACTTTTCATGCGTACAGCTCGCCGTTATCTTGCCCGCGAAATTTATCGCTCCAGCGCCGTGGTCCTGATGGCGCTCATCGGCTTGTTCACGTTTTTTGCCCTCATCGAGGACCTGGACAATGTCGGCAAGAAGTTCACCTTGCTGAATCTGTTCTATATGCAGGCGCTGGCGTTGCCCACGCGCCTCTACGACCTGTTGCCCATCGGCTTGCTGATCGGAGCCATTCTGGCCTTGGCCGGTCTTGCCCAGCGCAATGAACTCGTCATCCTTCGGGTATCCGGCGTCAGCGGAATGAAACTGCTGGCCATGCTCTGGGCGGTGACTATACCGCTGGTGGCCGGAGCATTCCTCCTTTCCGAAGTCGTGACCCCAGCAGCGGAGCTGAAATCCAGCGAAGCCAGTTTGGTTCTCATGGGAAAATCCGACGGCAGCCGCCTGAACAGCGGTTACTGGTTCAGGGAAACCGACGCGGAAGGGGGCACGCGCATCATCAATATTTCTCAACTCCAGCCTAACGGCGATGTCGCCGATGTAACGCTGTACGAGTTTGGGTCCGAGCGCCAACTGTCCTCCCTGTCGCAGGCGCAGACGGGGCACTTCACGAATGGCACCCTCGTTCTCAGCCAGGTCGTGCAAACGCAAATCGACGCCAAGGCACTGACGGCGCTGGCGGATGCCAAGAAACCCGACGCGCCACTGACCCACATCGAATCCGAGACCCAGCGCGTGCTCCAGACCACGCTTACTCCGCAGCGCCTGATCGCGCGAATACTCACGCCGGAACGGATGTCGATGCTGGACCTGATCGACTACATCAACTACCTGGAAAGCAACCAGTTGCAAACCGACAGGCAGATCGTGGCACTGTGGCGAAAAATGGCCTACCCGTTCACCCTGCTCGTCATGATAACCATCGCCGCCCCCATCGGCTTCATGCAAACCCGGCGCGGCGGCGTGGGCAGCAAGGTGTTCGTCGGCATTCTGCTGGGCGTGGGGTTTTTCATGCTGAACCAGCTTGCGCTCAACGTAGGCATGCTAAGCAAATGGGCTCCCTGGGTCACGGCGCTGGTTCCCAATCTGGGCGCGCTTTTGCTTGCCCTGGGCGCCCTGATCCTGATGGAGAACCAGCATAACGTGCGTCGCTTCAATCAGACGCGTTGGCCGTGGAGCAAGTCTCCGGCATGAACGCAGCTCCCGACATCTGGATGGTTGGCGATCTGCAGGGATGCTGCTACCCCCTGCACGAGCTGTTGGCCCAGCCTGAAATCACGTCCAATCCCAACGCCCGATTCTGGTTTGCCGGCGACCTGGTCAATCGAGGGCCCGACTCCCTGGGCACGCTTAGAACGATCATGGCACTTGGCGGCCGGGCGACCGTGGTGCTTGGGAATCACGATCTGCATTTGCTTGCGGTCGCCGCCGGCATCAAGCGGCCAGGCAAGTCCGATACGATCCACGACATTTTGGATGCGCCAGACGCGCAAGACATGATCGACTGGCTGCGGCACTGCCCGATGGCGCATTACGAACATAGGCACTTGATGGTACATGCGGGCGTCCTGCCCAAGTGGGACGTGGCAAAAACGCTTTCGTTGGCCGCGGAAGTCGAGGCGGCCTTGCGCGGACCCAACTGGAAGACCATGCTCAACAAGATGTACGGCAACGAACCCGCCGACTGGCAAGACGAATTCCACGGAGGCAAACGCCTGCGCGTCATCATGAACGCCCTCACGCGCATACGCATGTGCAATCGGCTTGGCCACATGGACTTCTCGCACAAGGGCGAACCTTTCAACGATGGGCACCTCATGCCATGGTTCGACGTACCCGATCGCGCGATCGACCAGGACACCATCGTCTTCGGGCACTGGTCTACCCTGGGCTTGCTGATACGGCCCGATGTCATCTGCCTGGACACCGGCTGCATCTGGGGACGCAAGCTCAGCGCGCTGAGACTTCACGACCAAAAGCTCTTGCAGATCCCGTGCCGGCCATACCAGACGCCGCACAGCCACTAGCTGGCTTGCGCATCCGCCCGGACCACCACGCGCCGTATCGCATGATGCGCCTGGGCCGCAATGTTTGCGCGCCCCTCGGCTTGGCAATACTCGGCGCTGAACATGGGCAGGAAATCCAAACGCACCACCACGCCTCGCGCGCGCAGCAAAAACCATAGGTTGTCCAGCATGCTCTGATCGCCGACGAACGCGGCGCCGTCGCTACGCTGCCCGTGGTGATAAAAGCGCAGCGCCACCGGCTGAATCGGAACGCCTGCTCGAATGGCCGGATCGAACAAACTGGAATGAAATGGTCCCACGTCAAAGCCATGGGACGTGGTTCCCTCGGGAAAAAGGCCTAGGAGCCTGCCTTCCTGGAAACATTTGCGCATCTGGTGACCGACCGAGCGCACGGCATGGCGCCGCCCGCGCTCGATGAACAGCGTGCCCGATCCGGCGACCAGCGCACCGAGCAGCGGCCAGGCACGGATTTCGCTCTTGGCGATGAAATCCGTCGCGCGCACGCTATTGATCGCAAAGACATCCACCCACGACACATGATTGGCCACGCACAACGCCGGCCCATGCAAGCAGGGCTCACCGCTGACCTGGACGTTGACTCCGCAAAGAAACAGCATGACACGGGACCATCGGCGGCTGATTCGATTGCGTCTGGACAACGCAAGGAAAGGGAATATTCCGAAGACAAGCGCCAAGCCGAAAAGCGTCCATATCACTATGCAGGCGGCCCTGGCGGCAAACAGCAAAACGCTCAACATACTCCCTTGGGGACCAGCGCCCGCCTATAAGCCTGGAGCGAGACCATCGAGGTAACGCTGGAGAATCACCGCCGCCGCCATGGCGTCATCGGGAGCATGCGAACCCAGGAGCTCCTGGGCCTCGACGCTCGAGCCACGCTCATCGACCAGCTCTACCGGTACGCCGAAACGACCACGAAGTTGGTTGGCGAAGCGTCGGCATCGCAAACTGGCATACTGCTCGCCCCCGTCTGTCGTAAGCGGCAAGCCCACAATGACGCGATTCGGCTGCCAGGCTTGCAGCAAGCCGGCGATGGCGGCAAACCGTTGCTCGCGAGTCGTGCTGACCAGTATTTCCAGGGGACGCGCCTGGCTGGTGAGCGTATTGCCGATGGCGACCCCAATTTTCTTGACGCCATAGTCGAAGGCAAGCAAGGTTTCTTCAGGCATGTCCGGCTTCACCCGCAAGCATGAGCGGGTCGATGCCCAACTGTCCCAATGCCGCCTCGTAGCGGTTTTCGGACGGAACATTGAAAAGGATTTCCGGCGTGGCGGCCACATTCAGCCAGGCGTTCTGGGACATCTCGCTTTCAAGCTGTCCGGCACCCCACCCGGCATATCCGAGCGTGACCAGCAATTTTGCGGGGCCGCGCCCTTGAGCGACGTCTTGCAAAACGTCGCGCGAGGTTGTCAGTGCCATTTCACCCAATGGAATACTGGAGGTGTAGTCGCCGGCTGGCGCATGGAGGACGAAGCCGCGGTCGGTCTGGACCGGGCCGCCGAAAAACACAGGCGAATCCTGCACCGGACCGATTTCGAGGGCAAGCTCAAGATCGATACGTTTGAGAAGGTCGCCCACCGTGAGGTCGGTGGGCCGGTTGATGACAAGACCCAACGCCCCGTGTTCGGTATGCTCGCATACGTAAATTACGGTATTCGCCAAATTTCCGGCGACTTTGCCGGGCATGGCAACAAGAAGCTGCTGAGACAAGTCGACGCTGGATTCCGTGCCGGGCCGTTTATCTGATGCGATCATGACGCTCTCCTGGGCCTAAGTGGCAGTACTGACCTTAATAGGCTTACACCTCGATCAGTTCAAAATCTTCTTTCCGGGCGCCGCATTCGGGGCAAACCCAATTGGGAGGAACATCTTCCCACAACGTGCCCGGCGCTATGCCTTCTTCAGGCAACCCCGCTTCTTCATCATAGATCCATCCACATATTAAACACATCCACGTACGCATACTTGTTACTCAGTTAAATTTGAAAATCCGAAATTCCACGGACTTTCGGTGCTTCTATTAGAATGGGGTCAATGTTACTAAACCCAATAGCAACGCGCCGGATTCATGCCTGGCGCCTGCGCCTTAAGTGATTATCGACGCCGTGCAAGCATCAACGCCACCTATAGTGCTCATTTTCGGTCCATTCGACCCTAGCGGGGCAAGTAGTCTGCCCGCCGAAGCGGTTACTTGCGCTACGCTTGGCTGCCATGCACTCAGCGTACTGACCGCTATTCTAGTGCGTGACACGGCCAGCATCGACGAAATCCAGCCAGTGGGCCCGGAGCTTATCGACGACCAGGCTCGGTGCCTGCTTGAAGACATGAATATCCAGGCCATCAAGGTTGGGCCACTTTATACAACAGAATCGGTCAGCGTATTGGCACAGATCGCCGCCGACTATAACCATGTCCCCCTAATTCTCCAGCTCGGCCAGTTGCCCGACGAGTCCCTGGTGGAAGATATCGATACCGAAGACGTGCAAATTGCCATCTTCGAATTATTGCTGCCCCAAACCGATCTCGTCGTCGCCGACCACCATCTGCTCGAACAATGGCATGCCCAAGGGTTCTTTGCCGGTAGTGAAGCGCAGACCCCGGCCGAAACGCTACTGGAATTCGGCGCGACGTGGGTCTTGAGCAGCGGCACGCCCATGCGCCCGGGCCACGGCAGTTATTTGCTCCAAGGGCACGACAAGCAGACGGCACAATGGACCTGGCAGGCTCCGCTGGCCCGGCTGAACGACGCAGATGGTCCGCTGACCTGCGCTATTGCAACCCAAATGGCACGAGGCCTCGATGTGCAGCAAGCCGTCAATGCCGCCATGCCTTTGTTGGCAACCGTCGGCTCGCGCAGCTTCCAGCCGGGCATGGGCCAGCGGCTTTTCAACCGGACAATGCCATGAACACCGACAGCCTTCGGTTTCCGCGCGGCTTATATGGGATCACTCCCGAATGGGACGATACCGACCGGCTGCTCGATGCGGTCGATGCGGCGTTCCAGGGCGGCATGGTGGCGTTGCAGTGGCGCCGCAAGACATGCACTCCAGAAGCGGGGCTGGCCCAGGTGCGCCGAGTGGCCGACCATTGCCGACAGTTGGGCCTGGTGTTCATCGTGAACGACGACTGGCGGTTGGCCGCGTTGGTCAACGCCGACGGCGTGCACCTGGGCCGCGACGATGGCAGCCTTACCGCCGCGCGCCTGGCGCTGGGGCCGGAAAAAATACTGGGCTGTTCCTGTTATAACGACCCGGGCCTTGCCACCCAGGCACTGTCGGCGGACGTGGACTACATCGCCTTTGGCGCCATGTATCCCTCCAGCATCAAGCCCAACGCCCCCCGGGCCACGCTCGCGCATATCGTCCAGGCCCGCGCCATGGTGGAAAGCCAGCCATCGCGCCCGCGCCCCGCCGTCGTCGCCATCGGCGGCCTGACGCCCGACAATGCGGCCGCCGTCGTACATGCCGGCGCCGACAGCATTGCACTGATCAGCGGCCTGTTCGAACGCCCCGATATACGCGCCGCCGCCGCTGGGTGCGCAACGCTTTTCGCCTAGGCGCGCCCCTTCGCCCGCCATGCTTGGTATGCTAAGGCGGCAAACCCTTTTCCTATCTTCTGTATGAGTACCCACGACCATGACTCGCAATACTGCCTTATTTGAACGCGCCTGCCAGACCATACCGGGCGGCGTCAACTCGCCCGTTCGCGCTTTTCGCTCGGTTGGCGGATCGCCGCGCTTCATCAAGCGCGCGCAGGGTCCCTATCTGTGGGATGCGGACGACGTCAAGTACATCGACTACGTGGGGTCCTGGGGTCCGGCCATTCTTGGACACGCCCATCCGGACGTCGTGCGCGCCGTGCAAGAGGCCGCGGTGGACGGGCTGTCGTTCGGCGCACCCACGGAAGGCGAAATAGAAATCGCCGAGGCGATCGCCGCCCGCATTCCCTCCATCGAAAAAGTTCGGCTGGTCAGTTCAGGCACCGAGGCCACCATGTCGGCCATCCGCCTGGCGCGCGGCGCGACTGGGCGCTCGAAGATAATAAAGTTCGAAGGCTGCTACCACGGCCACGCCGACAGCCTTCTGGTCAAAGCCGGATCAGGCATGCTGACCTTCGGCAATCCCACATCGGCCGGCGTTCCTTCCGACTTCATCCGGCATACCCTGGTGCTGGACTACAACAACCTGGAAGCCGTCGAAGCCGCATTCAAGCAATACGGCAATGAAATCGCCTGCATTATTGTCGAGCCTATTGCGGGCAACATGAACCTGATCAAGCCGGTGCCCGGGTTTCTGGAAGGTTTGCGCGCCCTGTGCACGCAATACGGCGCGCTCCTGATTTTCGACGAAGTGATGACAGGGCTGCGCGCCGGACCGCAAGGCGTCCAGGGTTTGACTGGCGTCATCCCCGACCTGACAACACTGGCCAAGGTTATCGGCGGCGGAATGCCGGTGGGCGCATTCGGCGGCCGCGCCGACATCATGGAACACATTGCGCCAGTCGGCAACGTATACCAGGCCGGAACGCTATCGGGGAATCCCGTGGCGGTCGCCGCGGGCCTGGTCACGCTGCGACTTCTTGCGGAACCCGGCTTTTATGATCGCCTGGAATTGCAGTCCAAGAAACTGACCGAGGGCCTGGCGAAGCACGCGCAATCGGCCGGCGTCAGCTTCAGCGCCGATTATGTCGGCGGGATGTTTGGCATTTACTTCCGCGATGCTGTGCCCACTACCTTCGCCGAAGTCTCGGAGTGCAATGTCGAGCACTTCAAGCGCTTCTTTCACGGCATGCTCATCAAGGGGGTTTATTTCGCCCCGTCGGCATTCGAAGCCGGATTCATGTCCAGCGCGCACGGCGACGATGTCATAGAGCAAACGCTGGACATCGCGCAAGGCGTGTTCGCCAAAATGTAAACGCTAGGCGGCGGGCGGCACGACGGCAGTCACTTCTATTTCTATGCGCGCCCGCTCCTCGATAAGATCGCCTACCTGTACGGCCGTCATTGCGGGGTAATGACGGCCGATAATATTGCGGTAATGCTGTCCCACGGCACCCAAGGCGCCGACGTATTCGTCCCTGTCGCACACATACCATGTCATGCGCGTAATATGCTGCGGACCCGCCCCCCCTTCTTCAAGAATCGCCACGATATTGCGTAATGTCTGGGCGGCCTGTTCGGCAAAGTCGTCGGTCTCGAACTCCTGACGGTCGTTCCAGCCGACCTGACCGCCGACGAACAAGAGCCGGCTGCCGACAGCCATTTCGGTCATGATGCCATTGGCATAGCCGCGCGGTTCCAGCCAGCCTGGAGGCTGCAAGATATTCATAAGCGTCGTTCCTGTTCGATGGTCTTCTGGCGCAAGACGAAACGCTGCAGCTTTCCAGTCTCGGTGCGCGGCAGGTTTTCGATAAATTCGATAGCCCGCGGATATTTGTAAGGAGCAATGGTTTGCTTGACGTGATCTTGCAAAGTCTGGATCAACTCGGTGCTGCCAACGTAGCCCGGCTTCAGAACCACGAATGCCTTCACGATACTGCCGCGCTTTTCATCGGGATGCGCCACGACGCCGCATTCGGCAACGGCCGCATGCAGCAGCAACGCGCCCTCGACCTCGGGGCCGGCAATGTTATACCCGGACGAAACGATCATGTCGTCGTTTCTTGCCTGATAGAAAAGGTAATCGTCGTCGTCCATGTAGAAGGTGTCGCCCGGCAAATTCCAGCCCCGCTGCACGAATACCATTTGACGCTCGTCTTCAAGGTAGCGGCATCCCGTAGGCCCCTTCACGGCAAGGCGTCCGATCACGCCACGGGCCACCTCCCGCAGCTTTTCATCGACGACCCGCGCCACGTAGCCGGGCACGACCTTGCCGATCGCCCCTCGGCGCACATCGCCGGGCGCGCTGGACACATACACATGTATCATCTCGGTGCCTCCGATACCGTCGGTCATTTCGATACCCGTGGCTTGCTTCCATAACTGCCGAGTCGCATCCGGCAAGGCTTCACCCGCCGAAACACAACGCGTGAGCGGCGTCAGGTCGAACGACCCGGCCAGGGCAGCCATCTGGCGATAAAAGGTCGGTGCGGTAAATATGGTGGTGGCGCGAAAGTCTTGCACGAGCCCAAGCAGTTCCGCCGGCGTGAGCTTTTCGGCAAGGACGGCGCTGGCGCCGGCTCGCAAGGGAAAGCAAAGCAGCCCGCCCAGGCCGAATGTAAATGCCAGCGGCGGCGTCCCGCATACGATATCCCCTGGCGACATCTTCAGAATATGCCGAGAAAACGTGTCGCACATGGCAAGGACATCGCGATGAAAATGCATGCAGCCCTTGGGTTTGCCGGTCGTCCCGCTAGTGAAGGCAATAAGGCACACATCGTCGATGGCGGTGCCGCATGCGGCGAAGTGCTCGGGCTTGCCGGATGCCAGGCTTTCCAGTGCATCGGGGTCATCGTGATGAAAATAGCGCACCTGCGCTATTCCGGCACAGTAATCGGAATGCCGGCTGTCCATGCAATGCTCGATCTCGGCGCTTAACCGCCGATCGCATAAGACCGCCTGCACCTGTGCCTTGTCGATTATTTTTTTCAGCTCGGAGGAGCGCAGCAACGGCATGGTCGGCACGGTGACAAGACCCGCCTTTACCGCCGCCAGCCAAGCTGCCGCCATCATGACATTATTGGGCCCGCGCAGAAGCACGCGGTTGCCCGGCTGCAAGTGCATATCGTCAACCAGTACATGGGCAATGCGGTTGACCAGGTGCATGAGCGCGCGATAAGTCATGGTCCGATGCAGCGACCCTTCGCGCCAACGCAGGGCGATATCGTCGCCATGTCCCTGTGCAACGCGATCGTCGAGGAGCGCAGTCGCGCAGTTCATGCGGGCCGGGTACGCCACGTCGGGATTGCCATCCAGCAACAAGTCGGGCCATTGCTCGGGCGGCGGCAAATGATCGCGGGCGAAGGTGTCGATATGCGCTGATTCTTCCATGTCAATCATCCTTGAGCAGGTCCCGGCCGATGATCAATTGCTGAACTTCGGTGGCGCCTTCATATATGCGCAATGCACGGATTTCGCGATACAGCTTTTCAACGGGCGCGCCCGCCACCACACCCGCCCCGCCGAACATCTGCAGGGCGCGGTCGATGACGCGCTGCGCCGACTCGGTCGCGAACATCTTGGCCATTGCCGCCTGGCGGGTCGTGCGCTGGCCTTGCACGTCGCGCCGCCACGCCGCGCGATACGTGAGCAGCGCGGCGGCGTCGATATCGCAAGCCATATCGCCAAGCGCCGCCTGGGTGAGTTGGAGATCGCCCAGCATTTGACCGAACATGCGCCTGGAGCCGGCCCGCTGGACCGCTACTCCGAGCGCCCGCTGCGCCAGCCCCACCGCTGCCGCCGCCACCGACGCGCGAAAAATGTCGAGCGTCATCATGGCAAGCTTGAATCCGCTCCCGGCCTCTCCCAGCAAATGCGAGCTTGGCACCCGGCAATTGTCGAATTCCAGGGTAGCCATGGGATGCGGCGCCATCAGTTGTATACGATTCGAGATGGAAAGCCCCGGCGTGCCCGCGTCCACTACGAAGGCGCTGATGCCCCGGGCGCCGGGCGCTTCGCCAGTGCGGGCGAAGACACAATAGAAGTCGGCAATGCCGCCATTGGATATCCAGGTTTTGCAGCCGTCGAGCACATAGCTTTGTCCGTCGAGACTGGCGCTGCACGACAGCGCGGCCACGTCGGAGCCGGCGTCCGGCTCGGATAAGGCAAACGCCGCGATTGCATCGCCCGCGGCTACCCGCGGCAAATAATGCTGGCGCAGCGCGTCGCTTCCCGCCAAGGCAATGGCCCCGCTGCCCAGTCCTTGCATGGCGAAGGAGAAATCGGCCAGCGCATCGTGGCGCGCAAGGGTCTGGCGCATGACGCATACGGCGCGTGAATCTATTTGCGACCATCGCCCGCCCCATGCGCCGCCTGGTCCTGCGGGCACCGCAACCCCTAACCATCCCGCCGCCCCCAGTGCGGCAACCCATGCGCGGCAGGCCGCGTCGGTGTCGTGAGAGTCGGCGGGCCGACCGAGGCCGTCACACCATGACTGCAACTCATGAGCCAGATGCCTATGCCTGTCGTCGAAGAAGGGCCACTCGAGCCAGTCGTTGTCGGCCACTCAGTCTCCCTGGAAAATCGGCTTTTCTTTGTTTGCGTAGGCATCGTACGCGCGTTGGAAATCGCGGCTCTGCATGCAAATTGCCTGGGCCTGCGCCTCGGCTTCGATTGCTTCATCCAGGCTCATGGACCACTCCTGCAAAAGCAGCTTTTTGGTCACGCCGTTCGCGAATGTCGGTCCGTCGGCCAACTGGCGAGCCAGATCCGTCGCGGCGTCACGCTCGGCGCCCGGTGAATGCAGGCTATTGAAAAAACCCCATGCCAGCCCTTCGTCGGCCGTCATCGCCCGCCCGGTATAGAGAAGCTCGGACGCCCGCCCCTGTCCTATCATGCGCGGCAAGAGGGTGCAGGCACCCATGTCGGCTCCCGCCAGGCCCACCTTGGAAAACAAAAACGCAGTGCGCGCGCGCGGCGTTCCCACGCGCATATCGGCGGCCAAAGCGATCATGGCGCCAGCGCCGGCGCACACGCCGTCGACCGCGGCAATGACAGGCTGCGGGCAGGCCCGCATGGCCTTGACCAGATCGCCTGTCATGCGCGTGAAGTCCAACAGTTCGGGCATCGCCATGCGGGTCAACGGGCCGATGATTTCATGCACATCGCCGCCTGAACAAAAATTGCCTCCCGCGCCCGTGATGACGACCGCCTTGATATCGCTGGCATACGCCAGGCTGCGGAACAAGTCGCGCAATTCGGCATACGAGTCGAATGTGAGCGGGTTCTTGCGCTCGGGCCGATTCAAGGTGATGGTGCCCACCTTGCCGTCCGCGGACGCCTCCCAGATGAACGTACTTGCGCTATGCAAGGCATAGGGCCGTGTGTGATGCGCCATCGGGTTCATTGCCTGTTCCATGTGTCTTCCCCTTTCTTTCCCTTCAGAGCGGCGCGTTTTCAACCCGTGCCGACTTCGCCTCCGTCGACGGCGATTGCTTGCCCGTTGATCGCCGATGACCCGGGCCTGCATAACCATGCAACGACATCGGCAACTTCATCCGGCTGCACCAGTTTTCCCTGAGGATTGCGTTCGGCCAGTTTCTGCAAGGCCTGCTCCACCGGCATGCCGGTTTTCCGACTGATATTGTCCGCGGCCGTGCGCACAATATCGGTCTCGGTATAGCCGGGACATACGGCATTCACCGTGACGCCTTTCTTGGCCACTTCCAGCGCAAGGGCGCGCGTGAGTCCGATAACGCCATGCTTGGCGGCGCAATAGGCGCTGACATAGGCGTATCCGACGAGGCCAGCCGTACTGGCCACGTTGACGATCCTGCCCCATTGGCCGCGCAGCATGTCGGGCAAGGCGGCCTGCGTGCAGTGAAATGTGCCGGTCAGGTTCACGCCGATCATCTGGCTCCAGTCGTCCGCGTCGGTTCGATCAAACGGCTGGCTGATGGCCTGGCCCGCATTGTTGACCAAGATGTCGATAAGTCCGGACCGCACTTTGGCTTGAGTAAAGGCCGCGTCCACCTCGCCCCGGCGCGAAATATCGGCGACTTCGTATGCCACGTCGCCATGGTGGGATAAGTCGGCGGCAGCCCGTATAAGGGAAGGCGCATTGCGTCCCACCAGGGTGACCGTTGCCCCCATTCCGAGCAGCCGTTGAGCCACCGCGTAGCCGATTCCGCGGGCGCCCCCGGTGACTACGGCATGCTTGCCGTCAAGAATTGGCGCCATCGTCATTCTCCCCCAGGCGGCGCGGAAGCGGCCGCCCGCTCAAAATTAGTTTCAAGCTGGCGCCTGGCTGCATGGTATTGCTTGGGCCATGTCACGCCGGAAGCGCCGATACGGGCGGACTCGCGTAGCGTCCAGGCCGCGTCGGCAAGATGGGGACGTGCCAGGGCACACAAATCGGCACGGCCAGAGGCGATGATGCTATTGACGTGATCGGCTTCGAAAATGGCGCCGACGGCTATGGTGGCTATTCCAGCCTCATTGCGCACACGATCGGAAAAGGGCGTCTGGAACATGCGCCCATATACCGGTTTCTCGGCCTTGCTGACTTGTCCGGACGAACAATCGACCATGTCGGCTCCCGCCGCCTTGAACCACTGGGCGATAACGACGGCGTCGTCGGCCGTAATGCCGCCCGCCACCCAATCGTGTGCGGAAATGCGTACCGACATGGGCAGGCCCTGGGGCCAGGCCGCGCGTACCGCTTTGAATACTTCAAGTGGATAGCGCAAACGGTTTTCCAGGGAACCGCCGTAGTCATCGGTGCGCTGGTTGGTAAGCGGCGAAATGAAGCTGGACAATAAATAGCCATGCGCACAATGCAATTCGAG
The DNA here is from genome assembly GCA_035515055.1 of Candidimonas sp. Classification (GTDB taxonomy): domain Bacteria; phylum Pseudomonadota; class Gammaproteobacteria; order Burkholderiales; family Burkholderiaceae_B; genus Pollutimonas. The sequence continues at coordinate 50,133 of DATJBV010000050.1, read as the reverse complement.
CCAATCGAACCCGGCCTGGCCGGCACGCCGCGCCGCTGAGACGAAATCGTCGAGCACGGCGTCCATTTGCTGACGCGTCATGGCCCGCGGCACCTGGGACACGCCTTCAATATAGGGAAGTGCCGACGCGGAGACCAATGGCCAGTTGTGTTCGGGCAACGGCATGTCTGTGCCCTCCCAACTGACACGCGTCGAGCCTTTCCGCCCCGCATGGCCGAGCTGTATACCTATGTGCGCGTCAGTATGCGTATGGACGAACTCCACGATACGCCTGAAGGCCATCATTTGCGCATCGTTCCACATGCCCGGGCAGCCTGGCGTGATGCGGGCTTCGGGCGAGACGCATGTCATTTCCACCATTACGAGCGCGGCTCCGCCCATGGCGCGCCCACCCAGGTGCACCAGATGGAAATCGCCCGGCACGCCGTCGACGCTCGAGTACATTGCCATGGGCGACACCACGATCCGGTTTTTCAACCGGATGCTGCGCACCTTGTAAGGCGTAAGCATGGGCGGTGGCGGCCGTTGCGCCTCAGTCGGCAGCCCGGACCGCTGCGCCATCCACGATTCAAAGGCTTCGAGCCAGGCATGATCGCGAGTGCGCAGGTTTTCGTGCGAAATGCGCTGCGAGCGGGTCAAGAGCGAATAGGCGAATTGCTCGGGCTCAAATTCGGCATAACGCGCCACGTTCTCGAACCATTCAGTGGAATTGCGGGCGGCATTCTGCAGCTTCAGCACCTCAATGCCGCGCAACTCCTGGTAGCGCCGCAAGGCCTCGCCGAGATCGCCCGGATGCGCATCGATGGCTCGTGTGAGCTCGATTGCGTCCTCCAGCGCAAGCTTGGTGCCCGAACCGACGGAGAAATGCGCCGTATGCGCGGCGTCGCCCATCAGCACGATAGGCACGCGCCGGCCGTCGGGCAGCGTCTGCTCGTGCACCCACGCACCGCAAATGACGCGCGGAAACTGCATCCAGATGCTCGACCCTCTGAGATGGCGTGCATTCGATATCAGCTCGTGTCCATCCAGCCACGGAGCGAACAAGCGTTCACAGTACGCAATGCCTTGCTGCTGATCCATCGCGTCCAGGCCGGCGGACCTCCAGGTCTCGTCGCGGGTCTCGACGATGAACGTGGACATGCCGGCTTCATATTGATAGGCGTGCGCCTGAAACCAGCCATGCTCGGTCTTGACAAAGGCAAACGTGAAGGCGTCGAACGTCTTGCGGGTACCCAGCCAGACAAATCGGCAATTGCGCAGGTCGATATCCGGCTGGAAAGCGTCGGCGTAACGGGTACGTATTCTGCTATTCAGTCCGTCCGACGCAACGACGAGGTCGGCCTGGTATTGCAGCGCCACCGACTGGTCGTCGACCGCCTCGGTTTCGAAGACTAGATTCACTCCCAGGTCCTGGCAGCGGTCCTGCAGAATATTCAACAGCTTCTTGCGGCCGATGCCGATGAACCCATGGCCGCTGCTGCGTACCCGGCGCCCTTTGTAGTGAACGTCGATATCGTCCCAATGATTGAAGGCCGCCCGTATTTGCGCCGCCGATACCGCGTCGGCGGACTGAAGGTTTTGTAGCGTCGCGTCTGAAAACACCACGCCCCATCCAAACGTGTCGTAGGGGCGATTGCGCTCGACGACAGTTACCTGGTGACCGGGATTGCCCAACTTCGTGAGCAGGCCGAAATACAGGCCCGCGGGTCCGCCACCTATGCACACGATGTTCATGCCTGGACTCCGATGACTATGTCTAGCATGCTGGTAAGCGCGGACCGCCGCAAGCCATATAGTTGAAGCCTAAACTATATAACCAAAGAATATCACGCGCAAGAAAGTACTGCCTTGGAAAAGAGAACGTCTCGAGATGGAAGCGGCTACTACACACTTTAGACCTCTATTTTTTTTATTTGCAGAAAAGCATGCCTGATATCAAGGATTATGCTCGACCAACTGGCTACACTGGCCGCTATACCTTCTTTTTGCGGTTCATTCCCACGCACTGTATTTGAGGGCTAAACTATATTGGCCAATACCTTGGGTCTTGCGATAACATCATGAACGATGCCTTCATCACTCCAATAACACATCATATCCCCGATCTTGAAAGCCGCACCGTACCGGAAGACCATCAGGATCTTCGATTGTGGCTGCGCCTGCTGACCTGCTGCAATCTTATCGAGGGCCAGGTGCGCAGCCGCCTGCGCACCGAGTTCGAGACCACCTTGCCGCGCTTCGACCTGATGGCGCAATTGCTGCGCGTGCCCGCGGGCATGAAAATGAGCGAGCTTTCGCGCCAAATGATGGTCACCAACGGCAACATCACGGGCATTACCGATCAACTCGAAAAAGAAGGCCTGGTCGAACGCATCAAGGTCGCGTCCGACCGCCGCAGCTCGCTGATCCGCCTCACGGTCAAGGGCAAGCGCACATTCAAGAAGATGGCCACCGAGCATGAAACCTGGATACGCTCCATGTTCGGCGGTCTTTCCGACAAAAGCCGGTCCGCGCTGTTCGAGGCGCTGGGCGAATTGAAGCTGTTGACGCGACTGCGGGCGGCGGAACGTCCCTAAGGGGGCTTCGTTCACGCCCCGCTACTGATAAAATCATCCGCTAGCCTGCGGCTGGCGGCGCATCCATGCGCCTCAGACGCCTTCTTTCTTCTTTTTGTCGAGTCCCCGCCATGGCCGTTAATCTGTATATCCCGCCAGAATCCCAAATATTTGCCGTCCCGGGGGTGGAGATCGGCGTTGCCGAAGCTGGCATACGCAAGGCGGGCAGGCGCGACCTGACGGTCTTCCGTTTGGCGCCGGGCAGCAGCGTGGCGGGCGTGTTTACGACCAACCGGTTTCGCGCGGCGCCCGTGCAGGTCTGCGAATCCCACCTGGCCGCCGGCGACGGCATTCAAGCCATGGTAATCAACACCGGAAATGCCAACGCGGGCACCGGCGAGTCCGGCCTGGAAGCCGCCCGCCAGACTTGCGACGCCCTTGCACGCCTGCTGAATATCAAGCCGTCGCAAGTCTTGCCGTTCTCCACCGGCGTCATCCTGGAACCCCTGCCAGTAGACCGCCTTATCGCCGGCCTGCCCGCGGCCATTGCCGGCTTGCAAGCCAACGGCTGGTACGACGCCGCCCACAGCATCATGACGACCGACACGCAGCCGAAAATCGTGTCGCAGCGCGTTGCCTTGGGCAACCACACCATCACGATCACCGGCATCAGCAAGGGCGCGGGCATGATACGCCCCAACATGGCCACCATGCTGGGCTACTTGGCAACCGACGCCGGCATCGAACCATCGCTGCTGAAGGAAATGACGCGCAGCATCGCCAACCGCTCGTTCAATCGCATTACGGTCGACGGCGACACGTCCACCAACGATTCCTTCATCATCATCGCGTCGGGCCAAAGCGGCGTCCAGGTCGATTCGCCGGCCAACCCCTTGTACGACGCGCTGTACGAAGCGCTTGCCGACGCCGCGACCGAACTGGCACAAAAAATCGTCCGGGACGCCGAAGGCGCCACCAAATTCATCACCGTGCGCGTCGAGCAGGCGGGCAGCACCGAAGAAGCCTTGAAAGTGGCTTATGCGGTAGCTCATTCGCCGCTGGTAAAAACGGCATTCTTTGCGTCCGACCCCAATCTCGGACGCATTCTTTGCGCTGTCGGTTATGCCGGCGTAGCCGATCTCGACGTGCGCGGCACCCAGCTTTGGCTGGGCGACGTCTTCGTGGCGGACAAGGGCGAACGCCATCCCGACTATAAAGAAAGCGACGGACAGCGCGTCATGAAGGAAGCCGAAATTCTCGTGCGCATCGTCCTTGGGCGCGGCCAGTTTTCCGACACGGTCTACACCTGCGACTTCTCCCACGAATACGTCAGCATCAATGCCGACTATCGCTCCTGATACCGCCAGGCGTGTTGTAACTGGTTGACTTAACGAGCTATTTCCGTCCTTTCGTTTGACTTCGCACCAAAATACGCGCTAGAATCGGGAGCTTGGCATTTTGGCCAAGGCTTTTATTTAGGAATTCCCACATGTACGCGGTCATAAAAACCGGCGGCAAACAGTATCGTGTTGCCGCAGGTCAAAAACTAAAGATAGAACAGATACCGGCAGACATTGGGCAAGAAATTTCGCTAGACCAGGTTTTATCGGTTGGCGAAGGCGAACAACTTAAAGTTGGCACGCCTTTGGTCTCCGGCGCCGTGGTCAAAGCAACCGTTCTTGCGCAAGGCCGCCACGACAAAATCCGTATTTTCAAGATGCGCCGTCGCAAGCACTACCAAAAGCGTCAAGGTCATCGTCAAAATTACACCGAAATCCGTATCGATGCCATTGCGGCCTAACGATAGATTCCACGGTTTTGTATAGCAGGAGCTAAACATGGCACAGAAAAAAGGCGGCGGCTCTACGCGTAACGGCCGCGACTCAGAATCGAAACGACTAGGTGTAAAAACCTACGGCGGCCAGGCCATATCAGCCGGTTCGATCATTGTTCGTCAGCGCGGCACTCAGTTCCACCCCGGCGTCAACGTCGGTATCGGCAAAGACCATACCCTGTTCTCGCTGGTTGACGGCACCGTCAAGTTCGCCATCAAAGGCGCACTTAACAAGCGTACCGTTTCGGTTATTTCGGCCGAATAAATCCGGCATAAAGAACTGCAAAAGCCCTGCCATAAAGGCGGGGCTTTTTGTTTTAGAATAAGAACTCGCACCTTACGCTGCATCGCAGGCCGCCGCGCGGCGGGCTGCCCCTCCCTATTTGAAAGTATCAAACCATGAAATTCGTAGACGAAGCCACCATCGAAGTCATCGCCGGCAAGGGCGGCAATGGCGCCGCGAGCTTTCGCCGCGAAAAATTCATTCCCAAGGGCGGACCGGACGGTGGCGATGGCGGTCGGGGCGGCAGTATTTTCGCCATAGCGGACCGCAACATCAACACCTTGGTCGATTACCGCTATGCCCGTCTGCACCGCGGCAAGAATGGCGAGAACGGCCGGGGTTCCGCGCAGTATGGCGCAGCTGCGCCAGACATCACCCTGCGCGTCCCCGTCGGCACCACCGTCATCGACGCTGAAACCGGCGAGCAATTGTTCGACCTCGATCGCCACAACGAAAAGGTTACGCTGGCCGCCGGCGGCACTGGCGGATTGGGCAATCTGCACTTCAAATCCAGCACCAATCGCGCGCCCCGCCAAAGTACCCAAGGCACGGAAGGCGAACAGCGCAAGCTGCGCCTGGAACTCAAGGTGCTGGCCGATGTCGGGCTACTGGGCTTGCCCAACGCCGGGAAATCCACCCTTATCAGCAAGGTGTCCAACGCGCGTCCCAAGATCGCCGATTACCCGTTCACGACCTTACACCCGAATCTTGGCGTCGTCAGGACGTCGCCTTCGCGCAGCTTCGTCATCGCCGATATCCCAGGCCTGATCGAAGGGGCATCCGAAGGCGCCGGCCTGGGCCATTTGTTCCTGCGTCACCTGGCGCGTACTCGCGTGCTGTTGCACCTGGTGGACGTCTCGTCCGAAGATCCCGACATCGATGTCGTCGAGAAGGCGGCGGCGGACGCGCGCGCCATTGTGCAGGAATTGCGCCTGTACGACGAAGACTTGTACAACAAGCCGCGCTGGCTCATTCTGAACAAACTCGACATGGTCGACAACCCCGAGGAAGTGCAGAAACGCCTTTGCCAGGCGCTGGACTGGACGGGTCCGGTATTCAGCATTTCCGCCCTTAACGGCGACGGCACCCAGCAGCTCGTCTGGAGCCTTCAAGACTGGCTCGATGACGAGCGTCGAAAAGCGTACGTGGAACAGGACAAGGCGGAAGGCACCTACGTCGCCGAAGATCCGCGCTTCGACGAAACCCGCGGCAACCCTTAGTCCACTCTCTACGTTGTCGATCCCATGAATGCTTTGGTTCCCACATCGTCCGCTGTTGCCCTGGCCAACCGGCTGGTCGTCAAAGTCGGCTCGTCGCTTGTCACCAACGAGGGCAAGGGCATCGACCTCCAGGCGGTCGCCCAATGGGCCGAGCAAATCGCAGGCCTGCATGCGCAAGGCAGGCAAGTAGTGCTGGTATCCAGCGGCGCCATCGCCGAGGGCATGGCTCGCCTGGGATGGCCGCGCCGGCCAAACGCCATGCACGAGCTTCAGGCGGCCGCGGCGGTGGGGCAAATGGGCCTGATTCAAGCCTATGAAGCCGCATTCGCCAAGCACGGCATACGCACGGCCCAAATCTTGCTTACTCATGAAGACCTCGCCGACAGGCGCCGATACCTTAACGCCCGCAGTACGCTCTATACCTTGCTGGGGCTGGGCGTGGTCCCCATCGTCAACGAAAACGACACGGTCGTCACAGACGAAATCCGCCTGGGCGACAACGACACCCTGGGCGCACTTGTCACCAACCTGATCGAAGCGGAAGCGTTGATCATCCTCACAGATCAGACGGGTCTTTACAGCGCCGACCCGCGCGCCCATCCAGATGCCGAGTTTATTGCCATCGGCCAGGCAGGCGATCCGGCGCTCGAAGCCATGGCGGGCGGATCAGGCAGCGCGATCGGCACCGGCGGCATGCTGACCAAGGTCCTCGCCGCCAAACGGGCGGCCAACAGCGGTGGCCATACCGTCATTGCGTCTGGAAGAGAAGCCAACGTGCTGTCGCGGCTGTCGCAAGGCGAAGCCATAGGAACGGAGCTGCGCGCTATTCTGCCTGTTCGGTCCGCGCGCCAGCGCTGGCTCGCCAACCACTTGCGCCTGCGCGGCCGCGTCACCCTCGATGCCGGTGCCGTACGCGCGCTCACTCTCGACCATAAGAGCCTGTTGGCCATCGGAGTCATCGCTGTGGAAGGCGACTTCGAACGCGGCGACGTCGTTGCCTGCGTGGATCAGCAAGGCGTGGAATGGGGTCGCGGGCTGATCAACTATTCCGCGGCCGATACGCGCCGCATCATGCGCAAGCCCAGCAGTCAGATCGCCGCTCTGTTGGGCAGCATGTCGGACTCGGAACTCATGCACCGCGACAACATGGTGTTTGTCCGAGCCTAGGCGCCGCTTTGCGGCGGCCACCGCCCCCGCGCGCCGCCATTCATTTTTGCGCCGCAATGAACAGTGTCTCTTTGACTTCCTCCATGACCACGCAGCTCTTGGTCTGCGTGACGCCGGGAAGGCGCAACAAGATGTCGCCAAGCAGACTGCGATACTGGCTTATTTCCTTGATGCGGGCCTTCACCAAGTAATCGAAATCGCCCGATACCAGGTGGCATTCCTGAACCTGCGGGATGCATAGGATTTCCCGTCGGAAATCGTCGAACGTGCGGTCGGATTTGCTGGACATGGATATTTCCACGAATACCAGGAGGCCGGCGTCCAGCGCGCCTGGCGCCACGCGCGCGTAATAGCCGGTGATCACCCCATCGCGTTCCATCCGCTTTACACGTTCAATACAGGGGGTGACGGTAAGCCCCACGCTCTCGGCCAGCTCGGTCATCGAGATCCGGCCGTTGAGCTGGAGCGCGTCGAGAATCCGCCGATCGAGCTTGTCTAGCGTATATACTGGATTTCTCTGAATTCGCATTTCTTCCCCATCCTTGCATGCATTTCATGCCGCCTTGCGGCCCGCGTGCCCGACCTCAGTAATTATTGCTGAAAAGCAGTACTAGCGGCGGCCAAACAGCAAATTTTCCTGAAAAACGCAGATCTTCGATCAAAACTGCTAGGCCTCCTAGCCTACCATCCTAGAAACCTGTTATGGATGTTGAGTTCAAATGAAAATCATTGTGTTGGGTGCGGGCGTCGTTGGTGTAACCAGCGCATATTACTTGGCAAAACAAGGGCATGAGGTAAGCGTGTTCGAACGCCAACCCGCCTCTGCCCTCGAGACCAGTTTCGCGAACGCGGGACAAATCTCGTACGGCTATTCGTCGCCATGGGCTGCGCCGGGCGTGCCCCTGAAGGCAATCAAATGGATGTTCGCCGAGCATCCGCCGCTCTCCATCCGGCCCGACGGCTCGGTGGACCAGCTGCGTTTCATGTACCGCATGTGGCGCAACTGCACCACCACGCGCTACGCCACAAACAAAGAACGCCTGCTGCGCCTTTCTGGGTATAGCGGCGTTTGCCTGAAGCAATTGCGCGAAGAGATCGGCATAAACTACGAGGGGCGTCAACGCGGAACTCTGCAAGTGTTCCGTACCCAGAAGCAACTCGATGCCTGTGGTCAGGATATTGCCGTGCTGAAAGAGGCGGGCATACGGTACGAACTGCTAAGCCGCGAACAATTGCAGGCCGTGGAACCCGCATTGGCCCACACCAAAGATAAGCTCGCGGGCGGCCTGCGTACGCCAGACGATGAAACAGGTGACTGCCATTTGTTCACGACGCGCCTTACCGAAGAGGCGAAGAAACTGGGGGTAGAGTTCCACTACGGCGCCGATATACAGCAAATGTATGCATCGGGCTCGGCCATTACAGGCGTGCAATGCAATAACACCTTGCACACGGCCGATGCCTACGTCGTGGCATTGGGTTCGTATTCGACCAGGCTGCTCAAGCACATAGAGCCGGTGCCGGTGTATCCGCTGAAGGGGTACTCAATCACGGTGCCCATCGCCGATGAAAGCCGCGCACCCGTGTCAACCTTGCTGGATGAAACCTACAAAATTGCCATCACGCGCTTCGATCAGCGCATACGAGTGGGCGGCATGGCCGAGATTTCCGGCTACGACCTTACGCTGAACGACAAACGCAGAAAGACGCTGGAAATGGTGGTCGACGACTTGTTCCCCGGCAGTCGCGCGAGCGGCGACGTTGCCTTTTGGACCGGGCTGCGTCCCAAGACACCCGACAGCACCCCTATCGTGGGAGCCACCCGCTACGGCAATTTATTCCTGAATACCGGCCACGGGACGCTGGGATGGACCATGGCCTGCGGTAGCGGCCAACTGCTTTCTGACATTATCTCCGGAAAATCAACCCAAATCCGCTGCGACGATTTATCGGTGCGCCGCTACTTGCGCTGACAACTTCAAACAACGCCGGCTGCCAGGCTTAGATGCTGGCAGCAAACATGTACCCCCAGCTGTGAACTGACTTTATCGGCAGCGCTAGGCCCCGGCCCATGCATTTTCGGCGCAGCCGGCTAATGAGCAAGGCCAGACGAACCGGCGAGACGGCCGGCGCCTTGCCGCCATAGGCGGCGCTTACCGCCACACCCAATTGGCCATGGGTGGCGCGTTGGCCGGCAGCGCCCAACAACGCCGTCAGGAAAGCGCGCTCGCCCGCGGTAAGCGCCACGCGGCGGCCTTGTGGCCCGGACAACACCCAAGCCTGCTCGAGCAGTCGGTAGCCTTGCGATGCTTGCGTCTGTTCAGTTGGTCGCACAAAGTTTAGATGCCCCATGCGCAAGATAAGCTGGCAGAGCAGCGCCATGATGAACCCAGGGGACGCCGCACGCGGACAAAAGGCGTCGATCCCGCATTGCATGGCCTGGATCAATTGCGGTTCGCGATAGGCATGCACCAAGGCGACCAGGCCCGCCCGCGGACAAACCGTGCGCAAGTACATTGCGGCCGCGCAGTTTTCGGCATGTGAACCGCCAAGCACGACAAGCAGAGGAGCCTGGCGCTCGTCCTGAGCGCTGAGCGCCGACGTATGCAGGGACGTGGCGGCCGTGCACGACTGCACGGCGAACCCGGCCGCCTGCAACGAAACCGCAAGTCGATGCGGCTTGCCGTTCGGCAAGCGGAGCACGTCGGGATCGAAAAACAATAAGGCTGGGCTGATTTTCATGTGGATCGTCCAAAAGGGAATCACGAGAAATTTATCCCTGATAATCACGTATGTAATCAGCATTATTACCAATGTGATTGGATTAAATCGTTCAATCACAATCGTGAACCAATTTGCAGACCGCCTCCGCCATGCACGACAGCTGCGCCGGCTCAGCCAGGCCGCGCTTGCCGCGAAGTGCGGACTGTCGCAAAGCGCCATTGCCAATTACGAGACCAAGAACCGGCAGTCGGCCAAAGATTTTTTCCGGTTGGCGCATGCTCTCGATGTAAGCCCGCTATGGCTGGCGCACGGGACAGGACCCATGGAAGTAGCCGCACACCCGGATTCCGCGCCTGCCTATGTGCTGGCCGAATCGTCGCCCATGCAACAGCTCGCCCCATGGCCCTTGCCCGATATTCCTCCGGACCTGTATTGGTCACTGCCAGAGAACGAGCGAACCTTCATCCAGAGCACCATGACGAGCCTCATCAAGTCGCTGCGGCAGAAGCCGCCGGCGACGTGAAAACTTTCCAATAAGCACCTATACTTCGTGTCACGCAGGGGTACTCGTTGATTTCCAACGGGTTGAGAAAAACCCTTCGTACCAGTACGGATAATGCCGATGCTGGAAGCGTACTCGTTGGCCATTGCTCATGGCGGCGGGACTATTCCTATTCGGCTCCAGTCAATCTTCTTGGAGCTCGTCTTGAAACCCATCACCAACTTTTCCGCTGAAACCGCTCAGGCGGATGCCGCCGCGCTCGCGCCCCTTCCCCGGTCACAAAAAACCTACCAGATCGGCTCACGTCCAGACATACGCGTGCCATTCCGGGAAGTATCGCAGGATGACAGTCCCACGATGTTCGGCGGCGGAACGAATCCGCCGCTGGTCATTTACGATACCAGCGGCCCCTACACAGACCCGGATGTCCGCATCGATGTGCGCAAAGGCTTGGCGGCGGTGCGCAGTCCCTGGATCCAGGAACGCAACGACACCGAACAGCTGGCAAGCCCCAGCAGCCAATATGGGCTCGCCCGCCTGCAGGATCCCGCACTGACGGCCATGCGATTCGAACTGCGGCGCCAGCCCCGCAAAGCCAAGTCGGGCGCCAATGTGTCCCAAATGCACTATGCCCGGCGCGGCATCGTCACGCCGGAAATGGAATTCGTGGCTATCCGGGAGAACCTCAAACGGGAACAGTACATCGAGGCGTTGCGCACGAGCGGTCCGGATGGCGACAAACGGGTCAAGCGCTTGCTGCGCCAACACCCCGGCCAGTCATTCGGCGCATCCATCCCCGCCGCTATCACTCCGGAATTCGTGCGCGAGGAAATCGCCCGGGGCCGGGCGATACTGCCCGCGAACATCAATCATCCGGAATGCGAGCCCATGGCCATAGGCCGCAATTTCCTGGTCAAAATCAACGCCAATATCGGAAATTCGGCGCTCAGTTCCTGCATCAGCGACGAAGTCGAGAAAATGACGTGGGCCATACGCTGGGGCGGCGATACGGTCATGGATTTGTCGACCGGCAAAAATATTCATGAAACGCGGGAATGGATCATACGAAACTCGCCTGTGCCTATCGGCACCGTGCCGATCTATCAGGCGCTCGAAAAGGTGGACGGCAAGGCGGAGGACCTGACGTGGGAGATATTCCGCGACACGCTGATCGAGCAGGCCGAGCAAGGAGTCGACTACTTCACCATACACGCCGGCGTGCGCCTGCCTTATATACCCATGACGGCGGACCGGATGACGGGCATCGTGTCGCGCGGCGGTTCCATCATGGCCAAATGGTGCCTGGCGCACCACAAAGAGAGCTTCATCTACGAGCGCTTCGACGATATCTGCGAAATCATGAAGGCCTACGACGTGAGCTTTTCGCTGGGTGATGGCCTGCGCCCCGGTTCGGGATACGACGCGAACGACGAGGCGCAGTTCGCGGAACTCAGGACGCTGGGTGAGCTGACACAAGTTGCATGGAAACACGACGTCCAGGTCATGGTCGAAGGCCCGGGCCACGTACCCATGCACCTGATAAAAGAAAACATGGATATGCAGCTTGAGCACTGCCACGAAGCGCCCTTCTACACGCTGGGGCCGCTGACTACGGACATCGCCCCAGGTTATGACCACATCACGTCCGGCATAGGCGCCGCGCTCATTGGCTGGTACGGCACCGCCATGCTGTGCTACGTGACCCCGAAGGAACACTTGGGGTTGCCAAACAAGAAGGACGTCAAGGACGGCATCATTACCTACAAGATTGCCGCGCATGCCGCGGACCTGGCAAAGGGACATCCGGGCGCCGCCATCCGGGACAACGCCTTATCCAAGGCCAGGTTCGAGTTTCGATGGGACGATCAGTTCAATCTTGGCCTGGATCCCGACACCGCCAAGGAGTTTCACGACGAAACCCTGCCCAAGGACTCCATGAAAGTGGCGCACTTTTGCTCGATGTGCGGTCCGCACTTTTGCAGCATGAAGATAACCCAAGACGTTCGAGACTACGCAAAGGAGCTCGACACGCCCGCTTAATGAAGGCCGCCCTCGCGGGAGGGGGGGCGGCGCACGTAAACAAGCGCGGCCCCCGAAGGGGCCGCGCTTGCGACAAGGTGCTATCGCCCGTTAAGGCTGCTTCACCGCGTACAGGAACAGCTCGACCCGGCGGTTCATTGCGCGTCCGTCGGCCGTGCTGTTGTCCGCCACCGGACTGCTGGGCCCCCGCCCTTCAGCGGTAAGGTTGGCCGCTGGCACACCTTGCTGCGACAGATAGTTCGCTACTGCGCGAGCACGGTTTACCGAAAGCGTCTGGTTAGTCGCCGCCGAGCCCGTGCTGTCGGTGTAGCCAATCGACTTGGCGCGCAGTTCCGGGTGCTGAACCAAGGCGCGCGACACGCTATCAAGCACAGGCAAGAGCTCCGATTTCAAGGCATATTTCCCGGTATCGAACGATACGTTGCTCGGTATATTGACGCGCAACGTGCCATCCGGCATTTCCGTCACATCAACACCCAAGCTGCTGGCGCCAGATTTTTCTACGTCGTTCTTGACTCCGGCCCAGTTGTACCCGGCAATGCCGCCCGCAACCGCGCCAATACCGGCGCCGATTGCCGCAGCTTTGCTGCTGTCGCCTATCAGTGCACCGAGTCCTGCGCCAACCGCCGCTCCCGCACCAGCACCCATGGCGGTTTTACCGCCCTGCCCCATGCCTTGCATGTTGGCACAACCGGCGACCAGCGCCATGATGCCGATGCATGAAGCGAGCCGGCTCGCACGTATAGTTACTTTCATTCAGTTCTCCTTATCCCGTAGGTAAGCAAGCTTTCGCCGCTGGGCTCATGCTAGCAAGCACGACCACGGAGAGTTGTTACATTTTGGTTCGGTAAGTATGTCTTGCGTTAATGCAAAATTTGACTAAGGAATAAACGAGTCCGTTCGCTTTGCGGGCTATCGAAGAAAGCGTCCGGCGAATTCTCTTCAACGATTTGGCCTTCGTCCATAAAAATGACGCGATCTGCGACCTTGCGCGCAAAGCCCATTTCGTGGGTCACACATAACATGGTCATGCCGCTTTCTTCGGCCAGGCCGACCATGACGTCCAGCACCTCTTTCACCATCTCCGGGTCGAGCGCGGACGTTGGCTCGTCGAACAACATGATCTTGGGACTCATGCACAATGACCGCGCGATGGCCACGCGTTGCTGCTGGCCGCCGGACAACTGCCCCGGATATTTGGCCGCTTGATCGGGAATACGTACACGTTCCAGATACTTCATGGCCGCCGCCTCGGCTTCGGCCTTCGAACGCTTCAAAACCCAGATAGGCCCAAGGGTCAAGTTCTCGAGCACCGTAAGATGCGGAAACAAATTAAAGTGTTGGAACACCATCCCGACATCGCGCCTGATGGCTTCAATCTGTTTTAAGTCGTTCGTGAGCTCGGTGCCATCCACGATCACACTGCCCTGCTGATGCTCCTCCAGGCGATTGATGCACCGGATAAGGGTGGATTTCCCCGATCCCGAGGGACCGCAGATTACGATGCGTTCGCCCGCCGCGACGTCCAGGTTAATGTTACGCAATACATGAAACTCGCCAAACCACTTGTTGACGTTCTGCAGGCGGATGATGGCCTCGGCCATGTCTGTACTCCCGGTAGGTATCGGCGCCAGCTCCGACTCGCGCGCGGCGGCGATCATCGCTGGTAGCCTGTTGCCAGTCTTTTTTCCAGCGACTGGCTGTAGCGAGAAATCGAAAAGCAGAAGATGAAGTAAATGAAGGCAATGAACAGATAGGCTTCGGCGCTAAACCCCCGCCACGCCGCATCGGCCACCGCTGTCTTGGCCGCCTGGGTCAAGTCGAATATGCCGATAATCACGACAAGTGATGTGTCTTTGAACAAGGAAATGAATATTCCAACTAGCGGCGGGATCACCACCTTAAGGGCTTGCGGCAGGATGATTTTACGCATCATCCGCCAGTAGCTCAGGCCTAACGACTCCGCGCCCTCGTATTGCCCATTCGGGATAGCTTGCAGGCCGCCGCGCACGGTTTCCGCGATATAGGCCGCCGCGAACAGAATGATGGCGATCTGCGCCCGCAGTAATTTGTCGATACTAAAGCCTTCAGGCAGGAACAAGGGCAACATGACCGACGACATGAACAGCAGGCTGATTAAAGGTACACCGCGGATCAGCTCTATATAGATAATGCACAAGGCCTTGACGGCCGGCATGTTCGAGCGGCGCCCCAACGCCAGCAGCAAGCCAAATGGAAAAGCGAAGGCAATACCGAAGGTAGCTAGTATGAGCGTAAGCGGCAAGCCGCCCCAGCGGTCGTTTTCGACGTAGCTCATGCCCAGCACGCCGCCCCACATCAGTACGGCGACGATGCACAAGCTTGCCGCCCACAACAAACCTAGCCATGGCTTCCAGAACCACCGCACACAACTACAGACGATAACGCCGATAAGAACGAATGTGGCCAGCAAAGGGCGCCATTGCTCGTCGTATGGATAAATGCCGAATAAAATGAGCCGGTGTTTCTCGGCAATGAATGCCCAGCATGCGCCGCCCGATGCACGGCATTCCTGGGCGTTTGTGGCGCTAAAATTGGCCCGTATGAACAGCCATTCCACCATGGCCGGAATGACCATCAGCAACAGCCAGATCACCAGCACCGTCAGTAGCGTATTCGCGGGCGACGAGAAGAGACCGGCACGCGCCCAAGCCACGATTCCCCGGTGGCTGACAGGCGGGGGCAGTTCGGATTCGGTTGTCGCATGAATGGCCATCAGCGCTCCACCAGCGCAATACGCTTGTTGTACCAATTCATGAAAATGGAAATGGACAGGCTGACCGTAAGATAGGCTGCCATGATGATCAGGATGCCTTCAATGGCCTGCCCCGTCTGGTTCAGTGTGGTATTGACGATGGACACAATGTCCGGGTAGCCAATGGCCACCGCCAGCGAACTGTTCTTGGTCAGGTTCAAGTATTGGCTTGTCATGGGGGGAACAATGACGCGCAACGCCTGAGGCAGGACGACGAGGCGCAGAACGCGCGCCCTGGACAGGCCGATAGCCTCCGCCGCTTCCCATTGGCCCCGGTTCACCGACTGTATGCCTGAGCGCACGACCTCGGCCACAAAGGCGGAGGTATAAAGGATGAGCCCCGCCAGCAGAGCGGTAAATTCAGGCGACATGGAAATGCCGCCGGTGAAGTTGAAACCCGTGAGCGTCGGGAATTCGATCGTAAGCGTTGCGCCGCTTGCCAGCCAACCAGCCAGCGGCAAGGCCACGATAAGCGCCAGGGCCACACGGCCAAGGGGAAATATGGCGCCGGTTGCCTCTTGGCGTTTCTTGGCCCAATGCGCAATGACAACGGTAATGACAATGGCCACCGCCAAGCCGGCCAGCATCCAGTCCAGCGCCCCGCCTTGCAATGACGGAAGCTTAAGCCCGCGGTTGGAAATGAACACGCCGGCCACTGGATTCAGGGCCTGGCGCGGACCTGGCATGCTCTCGGTAATGATGGCGTACCAAAAAAATAACTGCAGCAACAAGGGGATGTTGCGCATAACCTCGATATAGGTGCTGGCAACGCGCGACAACAGCCAATTCTTGGATAGCCTGGCGATACCAAGCAGCGTACCGAATACTGTTGCGGCGATAATGCCGATGACGGATACGCGCAGCGTATTGATCAGGCCTACCCAGATCGCGCGGCCGTAGGTGTCGGCGGGCGCGTAGTCAACCATGGATTCGCCGATCGCAAATCCGGCCTCTCGGCGAAGAAAATCGAATCCCGTGGAAATATTCCGGACCGCAAGGTTGTTCAAGGTGTTAGATACAAGGTACCAAACGCCGCAGCCGACAATGCCCAAAATAAGGACTTGGTAAACAAGCGAGCGCATGCCGGGATCGTTCCACGACAAGCGTCGTCTGGGGCCGCGCGGCACTGCTGTGTTTTTCGTCATAGGGATGAAACCGTTAGAGAGTCCTGACGCGGCGCTCCCGTTTTGCGCGGGCCGGGTGAAAACCACCCGGCCCCATACTATAAAGCCATACCGATTGATTAACGGATAGGCCAGCCGTACATCAAGCCGCCGTCACGCCACTGCGCGTTCAGCCCGCGCTCGAGCTTCATGGGTGTATTGACGCCTATGTTGCGTTCGAAGCTTTCTCCGTAGTTGCCCACTTGCTTGACGATGTTGTAGATCCATTTGTTGTCGATACCCAGGCCCTTGCCCATTTCCCCCGTGACGCCCAGCATGCGCTGGATGGTTGGATTGGTGCTTTTAGCCATTTCGTCGACCGTGGTGGAACTGACGCCGTATTCTTCGGCTTCGAGCATGGCGTTCAATGTCCAGCGCACGACCGTGAACCACGCGTCGTCACCCTGACGCACCAGGGGCCCCAGCGGCTCTTTCGAGAAGTCTTCCGGAAGGATCTGGTGTTCTTGCGGATTGGCAAGAGTGGAGCGCATGGTGGCAAGCCCGGACTTGTCGGTCGTAAAGGCGTCGCAGCGGCCGGCCGAGTATGAACGCATGGCTTCTTCAGGATTGTTGATGACGACCGGCTTGAATTCCAGCTTGTTCGCCCGGAACCAGTCGGCCAGGTTCAGTTCGGTGGTCGTGCCCGGCTGCACGCACACTGCCGCGCCGCCCAGTTCCTTGGCGCTTTTCACGCCAAGACTTGTCTTGACCATGATGCCTTGGCTATCGTAGTAGTTGGTGCCCGCGCTAAGCAAGCCCAGCGTCGTATCGCGCGTGAGCGTTGCCGTCGTGTTGCGCGTCAGTACGTCGATCTCGCCGGACTGCAAGGCGGTGAACCGTTGCTGTGTGGTGAGCGGCGTTGCCTTGAACTTGGTTGCATCGCCAAATACCATGGCCGCGATGGCCTTGCACAAATCGACGTCGATGCCGGTCCATTGGCCTTTGCTGTCGGCGATGGAGAAGCCCGGTATGCCGGTTGAAACCCCGCATTGCACAAAGCCTTTTTTCTTTACCGCATCTAAGGTTTCGCCGGCGTTCGATGTTGCCGCAACAAACAATAGCGATGCGCCTAACGCGGCTGCTTTGATTAATTTCATGGATGGCCCTTTCGGTTGGTTCCCGATGATGAACACGGCATACAATCGTTATTGCGCCGTCAGCGCTCCGATCGTAGCTGCTGAATACCACGAAAAAAATGAGGGATATCCCTTGTGAAACGGGCGCTTACATTCACTCGGCCACACTATCCGGATTCAAGAATCAACTCTTTATGATCGAATTCAAGCACGTCTTCAAATCGTACGGCCGAGGGCGCAATATCCTGGCCGACGTCAATTTTCTAATACAGCCCGGCGAATTCATATTTGTCTCGGGGCCGTCGGGCGCGGGCAAATCCACCCTGCTGAAACTCATCGGCGGGCTCGAACCGCCCAGCCGCGGCGCCGTGCACGTCAACGGGCACCGCATCGACCGAATGCCGGCAAGCGCGCGTCCCTATCTGCGGCGCGCGGTAGGCGTCATTCTTCAAGACACGCATCTGCTTTACGACCGCAATGCCATCAGCAACGTCCTATTGCCTCTTGCCGTGGCTGGACTTGAAAGCCGCCTGGCGGGCACCCGGGCGCGGGCGGCCATGGACAAAGTCGGCTTGTCGGGCAAGGAAGACTTGAATCCCATCGAGATGTCGGGCGGTGAACAGCAGCGCCTGGCGATCGCGCGCGCTATTGTGAACCGGCCTGCCATCCTCATTGCCGACGAACCCACCGCCAACCTCGACCAGGAAAGCGCGCATCGCATCATGAAGGTCTTTCGCGACTTCAATCGCGTGGGCGTCACCACCCTTATCGCATCGCATGACCAGGCGCTTATGGCAAGCTATGCGTCCCGGACGCTGCGCCTGACGCCCGGGCGCTTCACCGACATACCAGGAATCGCAGAATGAGCCGCTGGCTACGACAACACCGCTATGCCGTCATGGTGGCGCTGCGCCGCCTGTGGTCGCAACCATTTTCATCCCTATCCAACATTATCGTCATCAGCCTTACGCTTGCCATACCCATCGTGGCGGCATCGGTGCTGGTTTCGGCGCAGCCGGTCGTCCGTCAAATTCCGGTCTCGCCCGAAGCCACTCTTTTCCTGCAACCGGGCGCCGGCACCGACAAGACTGCGAGGCTCACCGTTCATCTGGCCGAAAAGCATGGCGAACAAATCCAGTCGATGCGCGTGGTTCCCAAGGACGACGCCCTGAAGACGCTTAAAGCCAATCCTTCATGGGGCGACGCGCTTTCCGTCCTTACCGACAATCCCCTGCCCGACGCCGTGGTCGTCACGCTTGCCGAGTCGCCCGACCTGGCCCAGCGCGCCAACGCGCTGGCAACTGAATGGCGAAAGCTCGATTACGTCGATGCCGTGCAACTGGACAGCGAATGGGTCAGGCGCCTGGAGGCAATTCTTGGCTTCGTGCAGATCGGCCTGTGGTTTCTCGCTACGGGCGTGGCGCTGGTTGTATTGGCTACGGTGTTCAATACGGTGCGCATGCAGGCGCTAACCCAGCGTGAAGAGATAGCCGTGGCCAGGCTTGTGGGCGCCACCGAATCATTTGTGCGGCGGCCATTCCTGTATTTGGGCGCCCTCACTGGTGTGGTGGCAAGCGTCGTGGCAATTGCGTTGGCGGCCCTTGCGCTCAACCCGCTGAACACCGCCTTGGCCAAGCTGGCCAACAGCTACGGGACCCAAGTCGTCCTGCGATTGCCCGATGCCCTCAATTTAGTGCTGGCCATCGTTTTCGTTGCCATACTGGCCGCGCTTTCGGCCCGCTGGTCCGTTACCCGCAATACACGCTTCTAATGTTCCTGAACAACAATCCGCAACTCGGGCAATTTGCCACGACGGTCGTCGATTGGCAAAGAAAGCATGGGCGCAGCCATTTGCCATGGCAAGGAACCCAAGACGCCTATCGCATCTGGCTGTCGGAGATCATGCTGCAGCAAACCCAGGTGTCGACCGTCATCGGCTATTACTCCCGTTTCCTGGGGCGTTTCCCGACGATCGCCTCTCTCGCCAACGCCACCCAGGAAGAAGTCATGCCGTATTGGGCAGGTCTGGGGTACTACGCCCGCGCCCGAAATCTGCATCGCTGCGCACAGGAGCTCGTCGAGAACTGGAATGGCCGGTTCCCGGCAAGCGCCGCCGAGATAGCCTCTCTTCCAGGAATCGGGCGATCCACCGCCGCAGCCATTGCCGCATTCGCTTATCGCGAGCGAGCGCCCATCATGGACGGTAACGTCAAGCGGGTGTTTGCCCGCTACTTCGGCATCCACGGAATAACCACCCAGCAGAAAACAGAACGCATTCTGTGGGATACCGCGCATGCCGCGCTAAGTGCCGCGCCCGCAACGCTCGACATGCCGGCGTATACGCAAGGCCTCATGGACTTGGGTTCGGACTGTTGCGCACGGGGGCGCCCCGATTGCATGCGCTGCCCGCTACAGGCCACTTGCTATGCATATCTCAACGCGACACAAGACCAACTACCCACGCCCAAGCCCCGAAAATCCATCCCGGAACGCCACTGCGCCATGTTAATACTGGACAATGCGGGCCTCGTGCTATTGGAACGGCAGGCTTCGCCCGGCATTTGGGGCGGCCTCTGGAGCCTGCCGAAATACGACGATGCGGCATCGCTGCAGGCGGCGTGCATGGCGTGGGGCCAGGCGGGGACTCCGGCCCATCGGATGGCCGGCATATCCCATGTTTTTTCGCACTTCAAGCTGCACATTGAACCATGGCACGTGCCATGCGGGGATCCCATCATTGCCGAGCCCGGACCGGGGCAGGCGTGGGTACCGGTGGCGGAACTGGCCTCCACCGCACTGCCGGCGCCCATCAGCAAGATACTCGAGGGCGTGTACGCGGTCCCCAATCAGTGACGCACAGGTCGATAACGGCTAATGCTCATCATGATGCCCGAGGCCACTCCTAGCGTCAGCAACGCGGTTCCGCCATAGCTCATGAATGGCAACGGCACGCCCACGACAGGGAGTATGCCCGTTACCATGCCGACGTTCACGAATACATAGACGAAGAACATCATGGCCATGGATCCGGCCATCAGCCGGCCGAACTGGGTATGCGCGCGAGCGGCAATGGCGAGGCCCCTGACTATCAGCAAGGCATACAACACCAATAGCATGATGCCGCCATACAAGCCGAACTCCTCGGCATAAACGGCGAAAATGAAATCCGTCGTGCGCTCTGGAATGAAGTCCAGATGCGATTGCGTTCCCAGCATATATCCCTTGCCGTAAACGCCACCCGAACCGACGGCGATCATGGACTGTATGGTATGAAACCCCTTCCCGAGCGGGTCGGAGCTGGGGTCCAGCAAGGTGCACACGCGATACTTCTGGTACTCGTGCAGCACGACCCAGTCGACGTCGGGCTGGCAGATCTGGTCTTCAGAATATACCAGTGCGCCCAGGCCGGCGGCGATGATCACCACGACCGGCAATAGGAGCTTGAACGAGAGGCCGCCGAAATAAATGACGCAAAAGCCCGAGACGAAAACCAATAAGGCGGTGCCCAGGTCGGGTTGCATCACGATGAGCGAGAACGGCACGATCAACAAGATGGCCGCCACAACGAAATCCAGCACCCGCAGGCTTCCCTGGTTCCGGTGAAAGTACCAGGCCAGCATCAGCGGAACGGAAATCTTCAACATTTCGGAAGGCTGAATTCTTGCCACGCCAAGATCCAACCAGCGAGTGGCGCCTTTGCTGGTCTCCCCAAAGAACTCTACGCCTAACAGCAGCACGACGCCGATCACGTAGAAATAAGGAGCGAGCCGCATCAGCAAAGGAGGCGGCATCATTGCCGCGCCCCACATGAATGCGAATGCAATTAGAAAGTTGCGCAGCTGGTCGGCAAAACGCCAATCGGTGCCGCCCACGGCGGAATGCATGACGGTCATGCCAAGTATCGCCATGATCACCAACAACGCCAGCAGCGGCCAGTCGAAAACCGTCAGGAGCTTGATCGCCTTGCGCAGGATTTGGATCATGGCGTCTTTCCCGATACGCGGCCGGTATCAGCGGCCATGCGCGCGGGCGCCAGCCAATAGTCGAATACCGTGCGTGCCACCGGCGCCGCCACCGTCGAACCCCACCCACCATTCTCGACGATAAGCGCGACTGCGATCCGCGGATCGTCCACGGGCGCATACGCCATGAATAAGGCGTGGTCCCGCAGCCGTTCCTGGATCGCCGCGCTGTACTTGGCTCCTTTCAGGCTATAGACCTGTGCCGTTCCCGTCTTGCCGGCCGCCTGGTACGGTGCCTGCAAAAATGCCCGGCGCGCTGTGCCTTTGCGGATCACGTCTGTCATTGCGTTACGGATCACGTCGAGGTTCTCCGCCTTCAACGGTATGGTGTATGACGGCTCGGTCACGGTTCGTGTGGTTTGTCCGGTTTTAGGATTCTCGACCAGGCTGACGAGGTGCGGTTTCATGTAGGTCCCATCATTGGCCAACACCGCGGTTGCCTGTGCAAGCTGCAGCAAGGTGAAGGCGTTATAGCCTTGCCCCACCGTCACAGATACCGTTTCGCCCGCGTACCAGCGTTGCTGCTCCGGCTTCTTGTATGCCTGCCGCTTCCATTCAGTCGAAGGCAGGACGCCGCGCCGTTCGCCTTCAAGGTCGATGCCGGTGATCTGGCCAAATCCGAATTGCTTGCTGAAATCGTGCAATGCGTTGACGCCGATCTCAGGACCCAACGAAAAGAAGTAAGTATCCGACGATACAACAATGGCGCGATGCATGTCGGTGGATCCGTAGACAATGCCGCCCGCATTCCGAAAACGCTGCCCGCCGAATTCAAAATAGCCGGGATCGGCAATGCGCTGGGTGGCGGTGCGCTTGCCTAGTTCCAGGGCAGCCAGCCCCACGAACGGCTTGTATGTTGAACCAATGGGATAGGTACCGTAGAGCGGCCGATTCACCAAGGGATGATCGGGCGACTCGTTGAGCTTGCGCCAGTTCTCCACATCGATGCCGTCTATGAAGAGATTCGGATCGAATGAAGGCGCGGACACAAACGCGAGCACATCGCCCGTCTTGGGCTCGATGGCCACCAGGGCGCCGCGCTTGCCTTCAAACTGCTTTTCGGCCTCTTTTTGTAGCCCGATATCGATGGACAGCACCAGGTTGGCGCCGGGCGTCGGGTCGATGCGGCTGAGGGTCCGCACAGGGCGCCCTGTAGCGGTCACTTCCACCTCTTCAACGCCGGTACGGCCGTGCAACGCCTCTTCCCATGTCTTTTCGATGCCTTTCTTGCCTATCGTATTGCTGCCGCGATAGTTGCCCGACTGGCCCTGTTCTTCAAGATTGGCAAGGTCGGCCTCTGAAATGCGGCCCACATAACCCAGCACATGCGCCGCTGCTTCCCCCTGCGGATACTCGCGAACCCAACGCGCACTGAGTTCCACCCCTGGAAATTTATAGGAGTGCGCGGCGAACCAGGCCGCCTCGGTCTCGTTCACGCTGTTACGCAATACGACTTGGCTGTATCGGCCCGTCTGGTTCATATGCTGGTAGAAACGGCGACGATCGGAAGGGCTTAGATATACCAGTTGTCCAAGGGAATCGAGCATGCCGTCCATGGATCCCTTGACGTTCGCCGGCACAACAGAAAGCGTGTAGTCGCGATAGTTTCTTGCCAGCACCACCCCATTGCGGTCCATGATCTCGCCGCGCCGTGGCGGGATGGGTACAACCGCGATCCGATTCTGGTCGGCACGTGCCGAAAGACCTTCGTAGCGCACGACTTGCAAATACCAAAGGCGGCCCACCAAGCCGGAAAAACACAGCAGCGCGAATACGCCGGCCACCCAGGCGCGTATCAGTATCTTGCGCTTCTGGTTGTGCGTGGTTTTCTTGAATTCGAACATACGTGCGTCTTGACTGGAGCAGCTAGGCCGACCCGGCGTCGCCCTCGTCCAGGCGGCGCTGCGGCATATGCAGCAACACATCGGCCAGCGGCCACAGGGCAACGGTGAACAGGGCCGACCATAACCATTGCCAGCCTGTCCATTCACCTGCCAGCCACGCCAGGCTCAGACGCGCCACCGCTTCCGCCACCACGAAGACCGGCAGCAGGTGCACCGCCTGGACAACGGCATTGAAGCGTTGGAGCCGGCGGTGCAATGTTAACGCCCCGTAGGCGGCCAATGTGTAGACGAGCGCCTGCTCACCCAATAGCCCGCCATCGTGCACATCGATGAAAATACCGAAGATGAACGCGGCAAGCATGTTGACACGCCGTGGTTCGT
This sequence comes from Candidimonas sp., assembly GCA_035515055.1. Classification (GTDB taxonomy): domain Bacteria; phylum Pseudomonadota; class Gammaproteobacteria; order Burkholderiales; family Burkholderiaceae_B; genus Pollutimonas. Next base: position 26,528 of record DATJBV010000050.1, on the reverse strand, counting down.
TTAGGCACCAGAAGACAATGACGAGCAACAGCAGATCCGGTGCCGGTTCCCAAAGGCGCCACGGCAACAACGAGATCAGCCACGTGATAAGAATCGTGACCCAGATGAAAAACGGGTTGGAAGGCCGCTTGAACGGCGATGCATCGATAGGTTCGAGCGAACTCAGGGAGGACGGCCGATACCCGTTTACCGGGATGCGATCATTCGGCTTGCGAACCATTCGGCGTCAGCTCCTGGTTGAAATCCATCGTTGAAACATCCACACGCAACACCAGAAAATGCCGGTGCCGTTCCGGGTGGGATAAGGGAGTCGCCACCGCCAGCGCAAAACCGGAAGCGGAATCGTGCTCGACGTGGTCGACCTTGGCAACGGGCAAGCCGGCCGGGAACAGGCCGCCGACACCGCTGGTCACCAGCGTATCGCCCGGCTCGAGATCGACGTTGGCGGGCAGATAGCGGACTTCGACCTTGCCAGACACATTGCCGCCGAACGCGATCAGGCGAAGGCCATTGCGCAGGGCCTGCACCGGTATCGACAATTTGTCGTCGGTAACCAATGCCGCTTCGGAAGTAAAAGGCGTAACCCGCACTATTTGTCCTACAACACCGCCCTCGTCGATCACGGGCATCCCCGGCTGAATACCGCTGCCCGTGCCTTTGTTGAAAACCAGATGGTGGGCGAAGGCGTTGGAAGGCTCATAGAACACCTCAACCGCCACGGAGGGCTGCACGACGGCCTCGGCAACATTGAGCAGGCGACGCAACTGGGCGTTCTCTGTAGCGAGTTGTGCCGCGTGCGTGGAAATTTGCGCGAGTTCGATGCGTTGCCGCTGCAAGGCCTCTTTTTCGTTGCGAGCCACAGTGGCGGCGTCGGCCCAGCTTTTAACGTGTTCCAGCGCGTCGCGTGGCGCCAGCATTAGCCGTTGGAAGGGATATAACACCACAGAGACCGCCTGCCGTGCGGGATCGAGGACGCGCCATCGCGCATCGACAATCAACAGGCTAAGGGCAATAACAACAAAGACGAACAGCCGGAACTCGGCGGTTGGGCCGCGCTTGAATAGCCTGATCGTGCTATTTTCTTGCATTGGATAGTCGTGCCTGCGCCATGGTCAGGCCGGCGCATACCCATAGGCACCCGGCCTTTTTACTGTACCGAAGTTAATCGTAGATGAATACCGTGCCCAGGCGTTCAAGATGTTCGAGGGCCTCGCCGCACCCACGCACCACACATGTGAGCGGATCGTCTGCAACAACCACAGGCAAGCCGGTTTCTTCTTGCAGTAGCCGGTCCAGATCGCGCAGCAGCGCGCCCCCACCGGTAAGGGCAATGCCCTTGTCGGTGATGTCGGCGCCGAGCTCGGGCGGCGTCTGTTCCAGTGCCGTCTTGACCGCCGATACGATTTGGTTGAGCGGATCGGTCAGGGATTCAAGGATTTCATTGGACGATACAGTAAAGCTGCGTGGCACGCCTTCCGAAAGGTTGCGGCCCTTGACTTCAATTTCGCGGACTTCAGACCCGGGAAACGCGGAACCGATCTGCTTCTTGATAAGTTCGGCGGTGGGTTCGCCAATAAGCATGCCGTAATTGCGGCGGATGTAATTGATGATGGATTCGTCGAATTTGTCGCCGCCCACGCGGGCCGACCCTTTGTAAACCATCCCGCCCAGCGAAATGATGGCCACTTCGGTGGTGCCGCCGCCAATATCGACAACCATGGAACCGCTGGCGTCCGACACATTGAGTCCCGCGCCTATCGCCGCCGCCATGGGTTCTTCGATTAGATACACTTGGCTGGCGCCCGCGCCGAGGGCGGATTCCCGAATCGCACGGCGCTCGACCTGCGTTGAGCCGCAAGGAACGCAAACAATGATTCTGGGACTAGGGGCGAACATGCTGCCGGGGTGCACCATCCGGATGAACTGCTTGAGCATTTGTTCGGTGACGGTGAAGTCGGCGATCACGCCGTCCTTCATGGGGCGGATGGCTTCGATATTCCCCGGCACTCGACCCAGCATTTGCTTGGCCTCGCGGCCTACCGCCTGAATCGTTTTCTTGCCGTTGGGTCCGCCGTCGTGGCGAATGGCGACGACCGACGGTTCATCAAGCACAACCCCTTTGCCCCGAACATAGATAAGCGTATTGGCTGTACCGAGATCGATTGCCATATCGGTGGAGAAGTAACTGCGGAGAAATCCGAACATGGGCGCTCAGTAAGATCAAAATTAAAAAATGACCCGAGTTGTTTGCGACCGGCAATCGACCGTCGACACGGGCGCCGGAAACCGACCAGGGAATTAAACCAACAATGATAACTTATAATTGAAACTCAATAAGGTCGAATAACCGCCTATTATGTTCTGTAACCTCTCCCTCTCCGTGTGGGTTGCAAACTGATACGCGGACCGCCCTTCTGCCCCTCCACTGATTAAGACGCCAATGTCCATCACCGAACAAGATGTTGTCCGCATTGCGCGGCTTGCACGTATTGAACTTTCCGCCGACCAGATTTCTCGCGCCAAAACCGAGCTCGATGGCATGCTGGGACTGATCGAAGCGCTGCAGGCCGTGGACACCCGTGGAATCGAACCCATGGCCCACCCGCTGTCCGCCCATCAGGACATCCAGTTGCGTCTGCGCGAAGATGTGGCGGCCGATACCAATACACTAGCGCAACGCCAGGCACTAATGGCCAATTCGCCCGGCCAGGCCGAAGGCCTGTTCCTCGTGCCGACTGTTATAGACTAAGCCATGTCAACTCTTCCCTTGCATACCGAATTCGATAGCATTGCCGACCTGCGCAGTGCCTTGCTTGCTCGCAAAGTCAGCGCACGCGAACTTGCCGCCAGCGCCCTTGACGCCGTCCAGGAGCGCAGCGACCTTAACGCGTTTCTACACGTGGACCGGGACTTGACCTTATCGCAGGCGGACGCCGCGGACGCGCAAATTTCCTCGGGCCACGCGGGATCCCTGGCGGGCATACCCATCGCTCATAAAGACGTGTTCGTCACACAGGGCTGGCGCACGACGGCCGCCAGCAAAATATTAACCGGCTACCTCAGCCCGTTCGACGCCACGGTCGTCAGCCGTCTGCAAGACGCGGGCGCCGTCTCCTTGGGCAAGCTCAATTGCGACGAGTTCGCCATGGGTTCAGGCAACGAGAACTCCGCGTACGGCCCCGTCAAGAACCCTTGGGACGCCACCGCGGTTCCTGGCGGGTCGTCAGGCGGCTCGGCCGCCGCCGTGGCTGCCGGACTTGTGGTCGGCGCCACGGGTACAGATACAGGCGGGTCGGTCCGCCAACCTGCGGCCCTTTGCGGCGTCAGCGGCATCAAGCCCACCTATGGCACCGTGTCGCGTTTTGGCATGATCGCCTATGGTTCCAGCCTCGACCAGGCCGGTCCCATAGCGCGCCACGCCCGCGATCTCGTCGAACTGCTCGATACCATCAGCGGATTCGATCCGCGCGATTCCACGAGCCTCGAACTGTGCGACGGGATGAAGAATGCGCCAGGCCGGGTCCGCGCCGATTTTACCGCCGCTATACAGCAACAGCATGGCGCCGGCAGCCTTCCCCTAAAAGGCTTGCGCATTGGCGTTCCAACGGAATTTTTTAATGCCGATCTGGCCACCGACGTGGCGCTGGCCGTTGAACACGCCTTGCAAATGTTCGAATCGCTGGGCGCCGAACGCGTCAGTATCTCGTTGCCCCGCACCCGCCTTTCGATCCCGGCCTACTATGTAATCGCCCCGGCCGAGGCCTCCAGCAACCTGTCGCGCTACGACGGTGTACGCTACGGCCACCGGGCGGCCGACTATGGCGACCTGGCCGAAATGACCAGCCGCTCACGCGCCGAGGGCTTTGGCCCTGAAGTCCTGCGCCGCATCATGGTCGGGACTTACGTCTTGTCCCACGGCTACTACGACGCCTATTATTTGCAGGCACAGCGCGTACGCCGCATGATCGTCAACGATTTCCAGCAAGCCTTCAGTGACCATTGCGATGTCATCATGGGTCCGGTCACTCCGTCCGTTGCCAAGCACATTGGCGACAACCGCGAGAACCCCACAGCCGACTGGCTGTCCGACGTCTACACGCTTGGCGTAAGCCTCGCCGGCCTGCCCGCCATGTCCATACCATGCGGCTTCGGCAGCCCCGAACGGCCACTGCCGATCGGCCTGCAAATCATAGGCAATTACTTCAATGAAGGCCGCCTGCTTGCCGTCGCCGACCGCTACCAGCAGGTAACCGATTGGCACCAACGTAAACCGGGACAGCAATAATGGAATGGGAAATCGTCATCGGGCTGGAAACGCACACTCAGCTTTCCACAGAATCCAAAATCTTTTCGAACAGCAGCACGCGTTATGGCGCTGAACCCAACACGCAGGCAAATGAAGTCGACATGGCGCTTCCTGGCAGTCTCCCGGTCATGAACCGTGGCGCGGTGGAACGCGCCATTCAGTTCGGCCTGGCTGTCGGCGCCCATATTGCCCCGCGTTCCATTTTCGCGCGCAAGAATTACTTCTATCCCGACTTGCCCAAGAACTACCAGATCAGCCAGTTCGAGATCCCTGTGGTCCAGGGCGGCAGCATCCGGTTCTTCGTCGGCGATGTGGAAAAAACCGTCAACCTTACCCGTGCCCATCTTGAAGAAGACGCGGGCAAGTCGCTGCACGAGTCCTTCACCGGTCCGCATGGCGAATCGTCCACAGGCATCGACCTGAATCGCGCGGGAACGCCGCTGCTGGAAATCGTGACGGAGCCCGAAATGCGTTCGGCCGCCGAAGCGGTCGCATACGCGCGTACGCTGCACGGGCTGGTCGTCTGGCTTGGAATCTGCGACGGCAACATGCAGGAAGGCTCCTTCCGCATCGACGCCAACGTATCTGTACGCCCGAAGGGGCAAACCGAACTTGGCACGCGCAGCGAAGTCAAGAACGTCAATTCCTTTCGCTTTCTGGAACGTGCCATCCAATACGAAGTGCGCCGGCAGATCGAACTCATCGAAGATGGCGGCAAGGTCGTACAGGAAACGCGGCTCTACGATTCCGACCTGGACGAAACCCGCAGCATGCGCAGTAAAGAAGATGCGCACGACTATCGCTATTTCCCCGATCCCGACTTGCCTCCGCTGGTCATCGGCCAGGACTGGATCGCTCAGGTACAAGCGGCAATGCCCGAGCTTCCCGCGCAAAAGCGGGACCGTTTCGAACGGGATCTCGGCCTGAGCGGCTACGATGCCGCCCAACTGACAGTGGATCGCGCCACATCGGTCTACTTCGAGGAAACCGTCGCGGCATTGCCGCCCGGACAGGCAAAGCTCGCTGCCAACTGGGTTCTCGGGGAGCTGTCGGCAGCCCTGAATCGCGACGAGACAGCAGTCCAGGACAGCGGGGTTACGCCGGCCAGGCTGGCCGCGCTGGTGACCCGCATCATCGATGGCACCATATCGAACAAGATTGCCCGGGACGTCTTCACCGCTATGTGGGCGGGCGAAAACGGCGGCGATCCCGACGCCATCATTGCGGCACGCGGGCTCAAGCAAATCAACGATACAGGCGCCATCGGCGCCATGATCGACGACGTCCTTGCCGCTAATCCGGGCATCGTCGATGAATACCGCGCTGGCAAGCAAAAGGCCTTCAATTCCTTGGTGGGCCAGATAATGAAGGCCGCCAAAGGCAAGGCCAATCCGCAGCAAGTCAATGACTTGCTTAAAGAGAAGCTGGGCTAAACCCCGTAACGGCCGCGGTATGCCGCCACAGCTTGCCGGTGCTCGGCAAGCTGTGGGTCGTTTTCGAGCAAGGCCATAATGTCGCCCAGCGATGCGATGCTGACGACCGGGATCCCATAGTTGCGGGCCACATCTTGCACGGCGGAATGCGCAGACAGCGCGTCGTCGGCGCCGGCACGCTCCATGCGATCCAGTGCAATCAGCACCGCCGCTGGCTCGGCGCCGGCCTGGCGTATGATCTCGACCGATTCGCGCACCGACGTCCCAGCGGTAATCACGTCGTCGATAATGACGACTTTGCCTTGCAGCGGCGCTCCCACAAGCATGCCGCCCTCGCCATGGGCTTTGACTTCCTTGCGGTTAAAGGCAAAAGGCACGTCGCGTCCGCCAAGGCCGGGATGCCCTGCCAGCGCGATGGCCGTCGCCGTGGATAGCGGTATTCCTTTGTAGGCGGGCCCGAACAGCATGTCGAAGGACACCCCCGAATCGACGAGCGCCTGCGCGTAGAATTGTCCAAGGCGCCCGACCGACGAGCCTGTGTTGAACAAGCCCGCATTGAAGAAGTACGGGCTTAGCCTGCCAGATTTGACCTTGAATTCGCCGAAGCGCAGCACCCCTTGATCCAGGGAAAAACGCACGAAGTCTGTTCGATAAGAGGATGCAGCCATGAGACACACATTCAAAATTGGAAAACGCCATTATCCGCCATAACGACAACGCGGCGGTTCCATTACACTTTCCTTATTCAACCTGTGAGCACGATCATGAAATTTCCGGTTTATTTTGTTTCCCACGGCGGCGGCCCATGGCCCTACATGCCTGAAGCAGAGGCCAGCAATGCGGTGCTCGCCGACTCGCTCGCCGATATCCCGCGACAATTGCGCGCCAAACCCCAGGCAATTCTAATGGTATCCGCCCACTGGGTAACGCAAGGACCTTTCCAGGTCATGACCGCCGAGCAGCCTTCCATGCTGTACGACTACTACGGCTTTCCTGCACAAACCTACGAAGTAACCTACCCGGCGCCAGGTTCGCCAACGCTAGCGGCGCGAGTCCAGCAGTTGCTCAAGGGCGCTGGCCTGCCCGTTACGACCGATCCCCAGCGCGGCTTCGATCACGGTGCGTTTGTGCCAGCCCACGTCATGTATCCGGACGCCGATATACCCATGGTTCAACTCTCCATCGACCAGAGCTACGATCCCGAGCTGCACTTGGCGCTCGGCCGAGCATTGGCTCCGCTGCGCGACGAGGGCGTGTTGATCGTGGGCAGCGGTCTCAGCTACCATAATTTGCGCCAGATCTACGGCGGCGGCGCAGCCGCATCGGCGGAATTCGACGCATGGCTGCAGCAAGCACTGATCGATACGCCGGCTTCCGAACGCGGACAGCAGTTGAGGCAATGGGCTAGCGCGCCATCCGCAAGGCTCGCGCACCCACGCGAAGATCACCTTATCCCGCTCATGGTGGCCGCCGGCGCCGCGGAAGGCGAAGCCGCTGCGTGCGTGTATCATGAATCCCAGGCCTTTGCGGGCATCACGGCATCCAGTTTTCGCTTCGGCGCCCTTCCCTCTGCTTGAGCTTCGAAACTATGCTTCGCGTCATATCAGCCAATCTCAACGGCATCCGCTCCGCCGTCAATAAAGGTTTCCTCGACTGGCTCGCCGTTCAGGACGCCGACTTCGTCTGCATGCAGGAGCTCAAGGCGCAAGCCGACAACATGACGGCCGGCATGCTGAACCCATCGGGCTACTACGGGTACTTCCATTACGCCGAAAAGAAGGGATATAGCGGGGTCGGCATTTACGCCAGGCAGCAGCCATTGCAAGTCATCGAAGGCCTCGGAGTGCCGGAAGTCGATGCCGAGGGACGCTACCTGGAGCTTGTCTACGACAAGCTGTCCATTATTTCCCTTTACCTGCCTTCAGGTTCCAGCGGCGAGATCAGGCAAGGCGTGAAATACGTCTTCCTGGATCATTTCTTCAAGCACTTGGCGGAACTGGCGCAATGCGGACGGCAAGTCATATTGTGCGGCGACTGGAATATTGCGCACAAGGAAATCGACTTGAAGAACTGGAAGAGCAACCAGAAGAACAGCGGTTTCCTGCCCGAGGAACGGGCATGGCTGACTAAAGTATTCGATGAACTGGGCTGGATGGATGTTTACCGCCATCTCTATCCAGACGCGGGCGGCGAAGCCTATACGTGGTGGAGCAACCGCGGCCAGGCCTGGGCGAAGAATGTGGGCTGGCGTATCGACTACCAGATCGCAACACCGGAAATTGCCCGTGCCGCCCAAGAAGCATCAATCTATAAAGACCAGCGCTTCAGCGACCATGCGCCGCTCACCGTAGATTACGACTGGCGGCATGCAAGCGGGAGCGGCGTTTCCGAACCCAAATAACAATGCCCGTCACTGACAGCATTGCCACCATCAGGCCCATCAACGACATCAAGACACGGCCGGTAAAGCCAAAAATGCGCCCGGAATGCAGCGGGAACTGCAACTGCACGAAGACGTCCGCAGCCGTTCCCCGCCAGGGCAGGTAATCGCCCAAGTAGCGCCCGTCGGCACCATCGAAATACATGTTGGCGATTTCCATGCCGCCGCTGCCATGATCGGCGCCCGGGTGGAAAAAAGCCACGCTATAGAAACCCATGTTGCGCGCATAGAAAACCCCGCCAAGTGGGCGCTCCCATGCCTGCTCTTGTGCCCGTTCTTGCGCAAGAGCAATAGCGTTCGCCAAGTCTATTGCGGGTTCGACGGGCTTGTTAAGGGGCGATACCGGCCGGGTCTCGAATGGACCTGGCGTCACGCTCGATACCAGCGACATCGCCGGGAAAAACACTTCGCGATAAAGATTCAGCGAGAACGACGTGAAGGCGATAACCAGGATAACGCCCCAGACCCAAAGCCCTCCCGCTCGGTGCAGGTCGAAATTCAGCTTATAGCCCGCGCCAGACCGACGTATGCGCCATGACGGCATCCAGCGCGTCCACCAACGCGCGCCTTCGGAGGGGCGATTGCGGCGGAGCGGGAAAGTCAAATAGAAGGCAACAAAGCTATCCAGTAACCAGACCAGGGCAACAATGCCCATGAACTGGTAACCCCAGCGGTCGGAACCCCAAAAGGCCGGAATATGCAGACTTTCGTGAACGTCGCGCAAGAACGGCATGAGGGCTCGGCGGGAAAGCGAAACCTCGCTCGCGTCGCGCCGACCAACAATTTGTGCAGTAACGGGGTCGATGAAGACCTGGGTGTAGTCCAGCGGATACGGACTTCCGGTGGCTGAATTGATGCGAGGCTGAACAAGAAATACCGCGCTGTGCCCCGGTTCGAAATGCAAGGGCACGTAAACGACTTGTCCGCGCGGGTCGTCCGCCTCAATCGCCGCGGCCAGCTCCACGGGCGCTCGGTAGGGACCGCGACTCCGCACCTCGTGCAGGTCGCTATTCAGCCATTCATCCAGTTCGTGATCCCACGACACCACCGCGCCCGTCAGGCCCGAGACGATGAGGAACAACGCAATGGACAACCCCGCCCAACGATGGATCAGCGTAGCAACATATCTCATGGCATGCGCATCAGAACTGGACCGACGCCGAGAGCATTACCGTGCGCGGGGCGCCTAGTACCAGATAGCCCGCACCTGGATAGCCGCCCGCCGATGCCCAGTAATTCTTGTTCGTCACGTTGTCGACACGCGCGCGCAAGGTGACCGGTGTGCCATTGACCTCGGTGAGATAACGCGCGCCCACATCGAATCGCGTCCATGCGGGCAATGCCTGTGTATTGGCGGCATCCGCATATTGCCTGGATGTGTGGACCGCAAGACCGGTCAGGGTAAGGCCCGACACGCCGGGCACGTCCCATTCGACACCCGCATTGACCTGCGTCCTGGCCACTCCGATTGCCCGCTTGCCGTCCGTGGCGCCACCCGCCGTGTTGATTTGCTTGGCGTCCAGCAACGTCACGCCGCCCAACAAACGCACACCGCGCACCGGCTCGCCGTATACCATTAGCTCCGCTCCGCGATTACGCTGCTTGCCGTAGATGCCGTACACGTTATTGGAAATATGGGCCATGGGTTGATCGCTGGTGAAAATCGCAAGGCTACCACCGAATGCACCGCCGTCGTACTTGATGCCCAATTCCTTCTGCTTGGTGGGAACCGGGTCGAATACTTGTCCGGCATTGACGGGCGGCGGAAACCCACTGGCCGCCGGCACCTGCTTCAGCCCCTCGATATAGTTGGCATACACGGAAATATTGTCCGTGGGCTTCACCACCAATCCCGCAACGGGGGTGATCCGGCTCGCGCTGTTTAAAGGCGAGGACGACTCGCCAGTAAGGGCGCTGAATCCCTCATTTTCAATTTTCTGATGCCGCAGGCCGCCTGTAAGGAGAACTCGGCCGTCGGCGAATGACAGCGTATCGGCTATGGCAAAGCTCGTCGTCCGGGTCGTGCCGGTACGATGCAAATGCGCCAGATCGCCGCCGTTGTACGTTACCGTCGCTGACTGCGGCGCATCCACAGGGTCGTACAAATTGGACGGATTCGTACCGTAGAACTGCGACGCGGCGCGCGTCTCGTAGCGGTAGTGGTTGGCGGACATATTGACGGTGTGCCCAACACCTCCCGTAGCGAACGTTGCACGCAAGCCGATCTCGCCCGTCTTTACACTGTCTTTCCGCGCGAACCTGGCGCTGCCCACTTCCAGGTCGCCGGCGTTATTGACGACGTTCGGGGTCGACAAATGCGACGACTCATCGCTATTGCGCCCGCCGGCCGCGGCCCAGATCATTACTTCGTCGCTGACATCGAACTCGCCGCGCACGGTGCCGAAAACGTCGCGCTCATTTGAGTACGTAAACGACGGGGCAAGGTTCACACGAGCGTCGGGCGCCGACGGAATGGCCACGCCTGGCGAAACGTCAATGCTGGGTTGGCTTTGGCCAAGCTTATGGTCCTGCCACCCTAGGTCGGCGGACAGCCGTACCCTTTCTGCCTGCCAGTCCAGGCCCAGCCCAACGGCGCCCAGCTCTCTTTTCTCGCTGTCGATGGCGGTACCACCATCGCGGCGAACCGCATTAAGGCGTATTCCCGTCCTGTCGTCGGTCCCGAATCTCCGGCTCAAGTCCACGGCGGCGTAGCCTTGGCCCCCAGTTTCCCAGCCTAATGTTGCTTCGGTCAGGGGCTCGTTGGATGCCCGTTTCGGAACGACGTTGATGGCGCCCCCCATTCCGCTATTTCCCGGAGCCGCGCCATTCAAGAACGCACTCGCCCCTCGAAAAACATCCAGCCGCTCAATAAATTCACTTGCCAGGTACTGGCGCGGCAACAAACCGTACAAGCCGTTGTAGGTGATGTCGTCCGAATACAGATGAAACCCGCGGATCATATACAACTGTTGATAGTTGCCAAATCCACGGGCAACGCGTACTGACGGATCGTTCTGAAGAATTTCGGCAACGCTTGCAGCCTGCTTGTCCTTTATGAACTCGCTGGTGTATTGCGTGCTGTTGAATGGCGTGTCCATCGTGTCAAGATTGCCCAGCAGGCCCATTCGGCCGCCTCGGCTGACTTGTCCACCCGCATATGCCGGCAACAAACCTTCCGCCGAGGCATCGGCGCTGGCCTCGACCTTTACTGGCGCCAGCACGGCCACTCCTTCTTTCTCTAGTGCCTGGGCCGACGCCGGAATGCCAGCCAATGCGGCAGTCACCGCCGCGGCTGCGGCAGCTTGCAATCTGAATTGTTTGCTTGTGAACATATCGAGCCTGATAGGTTATATAAAACGCAAATGCGAATCATACGCGTTTACGCATCAGGACGGGAAGAATTATTTATAAGCTCTTGAAAAGAGCGGTCAGGATGCGCTAACGCCACTCGTCGCGGTAGACGAACTTGGGCATTTGCCAATTGAATCGCAACGCCAACATACGCAGTGCCAAGCCGGCAATCATGGCGCCGACCATCGAGGCATTCAGGTTTATGCCGACATGCTGCGCGCCCATGAAAAGAGCGCCTGTCAGTAAGGACACGCTGGCGTAAAGCTCTTTACGCAATAACAACGGAATATCGTTGCAAAGCACATCGCGCAACATGCCCCCCGCGCAGCCCGTCACCATTCCGCTGACAAGGACGACGGTTGCGGGCAACTGCATCTGCAACGCCACTTGGCACCCGATCACCGTAAACACGACGAGACCCAGGGCATCGAGCAGCAGGAAGAGGCGGCGTAAACGGCGCATGACGGGTGCTATGAGCGCCGTCAGCAACGCCGCCCCCGATGTAATCCATAGGTATTCGGGGTGCAGCACCCAGGTGAGCGGATAGTGCCCGAGAAGCATGTCGCGTATGCTGCCCCCGCCTAACGCGGTGACGCTGGCAATGATGCATACGCCTATCCAGTCCATGTCGCGACGGCCGGCGGCGAGCGCCGCGGTCATTGCCTCGGCGGTAATTGCGATCAGGTAAAGTGCGAGCAACATGTTCAGCGAGCCGCTTCCAGCCCCTCAATTTCCGACCGCCGCATGCGCAGCAGCAGCAACCCCGGAAGAGCAATAAAGACAGATATTACAAAGAAGCCCGGCCACCCCATGGATTCGACCAGGGGGGGTGTTAGGGGCCCCGCGAGATACGTGCGTCCCACGGCCGATAAGGCCGACAGCAACGCAAATTGCGTTGCCGAAAACTGTTGATTGCATAATGCCATCAGTAAAGCCACGAATGCGGCGGTACCCAGGCCGCCGCACAAGTTTTCCACCGCAACCACCACCGCCATGGAATAAAGATGCGGCGGCGTCACGGCCAGCACCCAATAGCCGAAATTCGAGACAGCCTGCAAGAGCCCGAACAGCATTAGCGACCGATACAAGCCGAGGCGGCTCATGAAGGCACCACCCGCCAACGCGCCCACTATCGTCGCCGCCAAACCGAATACTTTATTGACGGCCCCCACTTCAGTACCCGTAAAGCCCGCCCCACGGAGCAAAAATGTGGTCGACAGCGCCCCGGCAAATGCGTCTCCCAGTTTATACAAAACAATGAGAAGCAGAATGCTGAGGGCACCGGGGCGCTTGAAGAACTCCAGCAGCGGTTCCACCACCGCAATTGCCAGCGACCGGGGTCGTTGCGCAACGACTTCAGGCTCGGGCGCCAGCAATGTGGCGATGGCGCACAACGCCATGAATCCGCCCATCAGAAAATACGTATTTGCCCAGCCGAGCCACTGATCGGCCAGTACCAGAGCCACGCCTCCGGAGACGATCATGGCAAGCCGGTAACCCAAAACCTTCACCGCCGCGCCGGCTGCACGTTCCTCTTGGCGCAATACATCCGTGCTGTAGGCGTCGAAGGCAATGTCTTGAGTCGCGGAGAGAAAGGCCACCAAGACCGCCAGCATCGCCAGCAGCATGAGGCTGTCGGCCGGCGAATAGAGCCCCATGGCGGCAATCGTTGCGCCAAGGGCAAGCTGCGTAAAGAAAATCCAGCTTCTTCGGCGGCCCAGGATGGGCGGAGCGTACCGATCGACCAGCGGCGCCCATAGGAACTTCAGCGTGTACGCCGTTCCTATGAGTGTGAGAAAGCCAATATTCTGAAGCGAGACACCAGAAAGGGTCGCCCAAGCCTGCAAGGTGCCGCCGGTCAGAGCCAGAGGCAAGCCGCTGGCAAAACCGAGTATTAACAACGGGATGACGCGCGGACTGGCATAAACTCGGGTTAGCGAAGCGATGATGGGACCTTTGTCGTATCAGGCGGGAGTCTCGAAGCGGTACACCGCAAGGGTGCTGCGCCAACTGGGCAAGAGTTTAACTTCTTTGTTGCCATTGAATGTTGCCAGATGGGTGATCCCCAGGCGCAAGGCCAGTGCCAGGTCCTCGAAGTCTTTGAGCGTGCATAAGTGGATATTCGGCGTATCGAACCACTGATATGGCATTTCCCCGGTAACAGGCATGCGCCCGCGCAGTATCGACCACCCGTGCGGCCAATAGCCGAAATTGGGAAACGACACGATGCCAAAGCGGGCGACACGTGCCATTTCACGCAATATATGCTCGGTGTTATGCATGGACTGCAGGGTGCGGGACAAAACCACGGTGTCGAATTGCTGATCGTCGAACAAGGCCAGCCCTTCCTCGAGGTTCTGCTGGATCACCCGCACTCCCCGGCGTACCGAGGCAATGACCAGTTCGTCGCTTAATTCGACCCCGACCCCTGTCACATTCTTGTTATTCTGCAGATAGGCCAGCAGGGTCCCATCGCCGCAACCCAGGTCGAGCACACGACTGCCCGGCTCGATCCAGCTGGCGATACGCTTCAGGTCGGCGCGCACGTGCCGCGGTGCAACCGGATTAGTGCTCAAGCCAATACTCCTGTAATGCGCCGACGCTCGCCCAGGTCGAGATGGGCCGCAATGCGATCGTAAAACCCCTGGACCACGGCGTGATAGCGCGGATCGCCCAATAAAAAGGCGTCGTGCCCATGCGGCGCGTTGATTTCGGCATAGGTGACCGGCGACTTGTTCTTCAGCAATGCCCGGGCAATTTCGCGCGATCGCGCAGGTGGGAAGCGCCAATCTGTACTAAACGACACAAGCAGGAAATTCGCCATGGCGCCTTCGAGTGCGCGCGCCAGATCGCCACCATGGTTTCGTGCCGGGTCGAAGTAGTCGAGCGCGCGCGTGATCAGCAGATAGGTATTCGCGTCGAAGTAGGTGGAAAACTTTTCGCCTTGGTAACGCAGATACGACTCGACCTCGAATTCGACGTCGTAGCCGTAATGGAACTCGCCGTTATCGGCCGGCGAACGCTGCGTACGCCCAAATTTCTCCGCCATGTCGTCGTCGGATAAATAGGTGATGTGGCCCACCATGCGCGCCACCGAAAGACCGTGCCGGGGCACGGTGTCGTGCGCATAGTAGTCGCCGCCGTGAAAATCGGGATCGCTGATGATAGAGCGGCGCGCCACTTCGTTAAAGCCTATGTTCTGCGCGGAAAGACGCGGCGTACTGGCAATCACAATGCAATTGCCCACACGCTCGGGGCAGGTAATGGCCCAGCTCATGGCTTGCATGCCGCCCAGGGATCCGCCCATCACAGCCGCCAGCTTCGCTATGCCGAAATGGTCGGCCAGCCGGGCCTGTGCCCGCACCCAATCCTCGACCGTAAGCATGGGGAACGCCGCACCCCAAGGCTTGCCTGTAGCTGGATTGATGCTGGCCGGTCCGGTGGATCCGAAGCACGAGCCAATATTATTCACGCCAATGACGAAGAACCGATCGGTGTCCACTGCCTTGCCGGGCCCGACCATGTTGTCCCACCAGCCCACGTCCCGCGTGTTATCCGCGGCGAACCCGGCCACATGATGCGACGCGTTCAAGGCATGGCAAATAAGCACCGCATTGCTACGTTGCGGATTCAGGGTGCCATAGGTTTCGACGGCCAGTACATAGCTGGGCAGGACCTGCCCGCTACTTAAGTGCAGTGGCTCGTCAAAGCTGATGTACTCGGGCGACACGATACCGGCGGAGCCCGCGGGTAATGGCTCGATGGAGGGCGCGGCAGCGCTGGGAACGGGGGAAACGATAGGTACGGTAGTAGCGGCCATATGGACCTCTTTAGCTGGATTTATGAGGCGCCCGCAAGCAGATCAAGCAAATCGGCGCTTTGTGGAAACAAGATTTTATCATCCTTGCAGGGCTGGACCGGCTATACGGCTACCCAGGCCATTTTATCCAAGTCCATTTTACCCGCGTGAAAATACTTGATACATTTACACAAAATTTGCAATTAATGCGACATTCCTTCAAAGGAGTAGCTGCGAATGAAACCGCTAACCAGCCGGGAACTGACGTGTCTACGGTGGGCCGCCATTGGCAAGACAAGTTGGGAAATGGGCATTATCCTGGGCTTGACGGAACGAACGGTCAATTTCCATATCGGCAATGCGTGTCGCAAGCTCGACGTCCATAGCCGCCAAGCCGCCATCGCCATGGCTTTGCAACACGGCTACCTCTTCGGTATTACCGAGCCACTTTCAGGTTACGAAGAAATTCGTCGGCCTGGGTCGACGGAAACGACGCCTGGTCGGCCGTCACCAACCCCTCTATCAAAGCACCATCCGTCAACCAGACGGTAGCCTTTAGCCTCACCGCCGTACCGCGCGACTGGCCCTCAATGACGAAGGATTCTCCCAATTTGGGCAATACCGCCGGCGGCTCCGCAGCAAGATTCCTGTAAAGAGACGTCATGACACTGGCGGCAAACAGGCTGGCGTCGCCACGGTTTGCCCGCAGCGGCGCGGGCAAGGCGGCATAGCCGACCGCAAATAGCGCACCATCCACCGAGGCGCTCATCAAGCTGAAAACGACCTCGTGGCCGGAGAAGTTCAGCGTCCGCTCCTGCGTCAGCGGCCTATCCGGGAAAAACGCGCTGGCGGCGCCATTGGCGACGGTAACTTCACGCCAGTTGTAGTCAGGCGAGCACCCCAGCAACAAGCAGGACAGCAGGACCATTAGTCCAGTACGTATCAACATCACACCTCTCAGGTAAAATCGCCAGCGACAAAGACTTCTATAAAGATACCCTGTAATGAGTTCAACTGATCAACGCCATGCCAAGCTGGCACAAAACGCGCCCGTACTAAAAGGCATTTTGCGCGGTATCGAAAAAGAAGGTCTACGAGTCGACGAGCATGGCGTACTTGCCACCACCCCGCATCCTTCCGCCCTCGGGTCGGCGCTCACGCATCCGCGCATCACCACTGACTACTCCGAAGCTCTACTCGAGCTGATCACCGGGACGCATGCGTCCACTGAAGGCTTGCTGACCGAACTGGAAGAAACGCATCGCTTTGTGGCGCAACAAATGACTGGCGAATTGATCTGGAATCAATCCATGCCCGCCCTGCTGCCCGACGAAGCCGACATACCCATCGCCTGGTACGGCACGTCGAATACCGGGATGCTCAAGCATGTCTACCGGCGGGGCCTCGCCGAGCGCTACGGCAAATCAATGCAGTGCATCGCGGGCGTACATTACAACTTCTCGCTGCCCGACGAACTATGGGATCTCATCGGCATTAGCGGCGAGTCCGCGGCCGATCAGCGTTCCCGAGGCTACTTGGCCCTTATCCGGAATTTTTCACGCTATTCCTGGTTATTGATGTATCTCTTCGGCGCATCCCCCGCCGTTTCCAAGAGCTTTCTTCACGGGATGGCGGCTCCGCTGGACGAATTCGATGCCGATACGCTCTACTTGCCCTATGCGACGAGCCTGCGCATGAGCGACCTGGGCTATCAGAACAAGGCGCAGTCCGACCTGCAGCTTTGCTATAACGACCTGGAAACCTTTCTTACCCGGATGTATGCCGCCGTCACGACGCCATGGCCCGATTACGTCGCAAAAGGCACACACCGGGATGGCGAGTGGATACAGCTGAACACCAATATCCTCCAGATCGAAAACGAGTACTACTCCAATATACGCCCCAAGCGTACGACAGGTCGCGGCGAACGGCCGGCCACGGCACTCGCCGAGCGGGGTGTCCAATACATTGAAGTGCGCTGCCTCGACATAGACCCGGAATCCCCTATTGGCATTTCCGCGGCCACCAGTCGATTCATGGACGCTTTCCTGCTGTTTTGCGCCGCCGAGCCCAGCGCGATGTTCGCCCAGAACGGATTTTGCCACGATAGCAACAATAATTTTTCGCTGGTCGTCAAAGAAGGACGGCGGCCAGGCCTGATGCTAATACACGAAAGCACGCCAATTTCGCTGCAGGACTGGGGCGTCGAGCTTCTCGAACGCATCCGCCCATATGCCGACTTGCTGGACGCCACGCATGGCGGCACCCAATACGCCGCCGCCATCCGGGAACAAGACGTCAAGGTGCGCGATAGCGCGCAGACCCCATCGGCCCGCTTATTGCGCCAACTGCGCGAACAAGACCTGAACCTTCACGATTTCACGCTGCGGCAAAGCATGGAGCACCGCAACACCTTGCGAGCGCAAGCCTTGCGTCCCGATACCGAAACACAATACCGGGAAATGGCGCTTGAATCGATAGCCGCACAGGCACGGCTGGAAGCGAACACATCCGAGAGCTTCACCAGCTATGTCGAACGCTACCATGCCGCGCTGAAGAGAGCATAATCGGACATTAGCGCGACTGGCTCAGCACTGGACCACTGGACATGCCTCTGACGCCCTTGATACGGATGCTGGTCGTGGAGGATCATGCGGGATTGGCCACCAACCTGCTGGAATTCTTCGACGGCCGCCGCTACAGCCTTGATTTCGCCTCCGACGGCTTGACGGCGCTTCATCTTATCGCCACGAACGAATACGACGTAATCGTTCTGGACATCATGCTGCCGGGGCTCTCCGGATTCGAAGTATGCCGCCGTATCCGCAACGACATTCACTGCTCGACGCCAGTCATCATCATGACGTCCAAGGATCAAATGCGCGACAAAGAAGAGGGATTCGCTGTCGGCGCAGACGATTATCTTGTCAAGCCTTTCAACCTCCGCGAACTGCAATTGAGGGTCGACGCGCTGTACCGGCGCAGGGCCGGGTTCACTGGAGCGCCAGCCATCCATCTGCCGGGGATGAGCTTCGACCCTGGAACATTCGTCGTAAGCACCGACAATGGGAATCAACTTGAACTTTCCGGCACGGCGGCCCGAATCTTTGAAGAACTGATCAAGGCCTACCCGAGTTTCCTTTCATACTCGGAAATCCAGGACCGTGTCTGGGGAGAGCGCGAGGTCGACATGAACACGTTGCGTACCCATGTGTATTCGCTGCGCAAGCTGCTGCAGGACACGTTCCACTACCCCATGATCAAGACCATGCATGGCCGCGGCTACAGACTTCTTGCGCCAACGAAAGACACATGATGAAGCTCAAGTCGATATCTCGGAGAGTCTATCGCACCATATTGGCCGTCAGCGTGGTTTGCATGGTTGCCATGGTCATGACGGTCCTGCTCATCAACGAAGATCTCGAGCGCACCATGCTGAAGGTGGAGTTTGCGCAAGAGCGCGATTTCATACTGAAGAACAAAACCAGTCAAGATGTGCTGGTATGGGACACACCAAGCCTGGCCATTGTGTTCGTGCCGGGGGGCAAGGCCCTCCCTGCTGCCCCGCCGCCGATATTCCGTGGACTACCCAATGACTATTCAGCGGAGATCGAGCTCGGAAGCGAAACCTATTTGGTGACGGTCGAGCCGGTCGACTCCGGCATACTTTATGTCGCAAAAAACATCACGCACTTCGAAGACCGGGAAGCGCTTTTTGATGCAGCCTTGATCGTTATGACGCTGGTCATTATCGCCTTCAGCCTGCTGCTCGCCCTTCTGAGCAGCAGACGCATCGTCAGGCCGCTGAAGCTTTTATCCCAGCGGATAACCCGAATCCCCGTTGGACCGAACATGCCACGGATGGAAACCGACTACGTAGACGCCGAGTTGTACTCTATCGCCATGACATTCAACCGTTTCCTGGATGAACTCGAGTCCTATGTGCGGCGAGAACAAGCGCTTCTAAGCCTGGCCAGCCATGAACTGCGCACTCCCCTGGCAGTAATGTCGGGAGCGCTGGATGTATTGGAGGTGCGCGGCCAGCTGAATTCCAGCGACCAGGCGACCCTGAGGCGGGTGCGCAGGTCATGCGATGAAATGATGGAGAACGTCAATATTCTCTTAAAACTGGCTCACCGCGCGCCCGTCGCGCAGACAGAGGTTTTTGACGTATGTCCTGTTGCACAGCAAGTCATCGATGATTTGAAGATTAGCCACCATGCCGGCGATCGCGTCGTTTTCGATGCGCAATCCCCGCTGGTGGCAAATACAGATGCTGGCATGGTGCGTATGGTATTGCGCAATCTCATACAGAATGCGCTCCAGCACACCGCGAGCACTATCCGGGTGACGGTCAGCCAGAACATGGTCGAAATCGAAGACCAGGGCCAGGGACTGACTCGGGGCCAGCAAGCCGTTCTTCATGAAGGGAAATCCATTCCCCTCGACGCCTCCGGGCCGACAGGACTGGGCCTCTACATCGTGACACTGGCGACAGAACGATTGGGGTGGCAACTCGACATCGCGCAGACCGGGAGCCACGGCACCAGAATCCAGTTGACGCCCAACAGGCAGCCCCCCCGATCTTGATAGATTATTGATTTTTGGTTGACGAATTCTTGTTGTCGACATTTGTATTCTTGCGTTATCGCATCAATACACCCGCAAGAATGTCGACATTAAGATCCCTCGCGCCCGCAGGCCGCGCAAGCAAGCCGCGACAACGCCGCAACATGCCCTCTGCGCCTGAACTGTCTGTGGTGATCCCTCTTTACAACGAGCACGAGGTCATCACGATGATGTACGAGCGCCTGACGTCCGTCCTCTTGCCACTGCACATTCCATACGAACTGGTTTTGGTCGACGATGGAAGCGCCGACGGCACGGCCCACGCGCTGAGCCGGCTGGCTAAGGAAGATGCCTTAGTCACCGCCGTCTTTTTAAGCAGGAATTTTGGAAAGGAAGCCGCGCTGACAGCTGGTCTTGAACATGCCGAAGGCAATGCCGTCGTTATCATGGACGCTGACTTGCAGGATCCGCCCGAGCTCATCCCAAGCATGCTCCAGGCCTGGAAAGGCGGGGCGGACATGGTCTGCATGCGCAGGCGCTCCAGGCAGGGCGAGACATGGTTCAAACGCATAAGCGCGCATTCTTTCTACCGCTTGCTGAACGCTATCAGCGATGTGGACATTCCTCCCGATACGGGCGATTTCCGCTTATTGAGCCGCAAGGCGCTGTCTGCGTTGAAGCAGTTGAATGAGCGAAATCGATATATGAAAGGATTGTTCGCCTGGATCGGCTTGCCAACCACCGTTATCGAGTATGATCGCATGCCGCGGGCGGCAGGTGTCACTAAATGTGACTATCCCAGCCTATGCAGGCTTGCCTTCCAGGGGATCACGTCGTTCTCGACGGCACCGCTTCGCCTGGCGATGGCTGGCGGCCTGACAACGGCGCTTTTTGGTGTGCTGTTCACCTTATGGATCGTTGTCAAGGCGTTAGTCTTGGGCGATCCGGTGCAAGGCTATCCGTCCTTAATCTCGATGATAACGATACTTGGAGGGGTTCAACTTCTGTCCATCGGTTTGCTAGGCGAATACATCGGCAAAACGTACTACGAGACCAAACAACGTCCCGTTTATGTAGTGCGCGATGTAGTACGGCGCAGCCAATCCGTCGACGGGAAGGCAGAACATCCCGTATCCGCTCTAGGAAGCGAAGTGTATGCAAAACAATAGTAAAAGCGTCTGGATCATGCTGATGGCCGCCCTGCTGCTGCTAATTATTTGCATGGGCATCATCCCGTTCTACGACACAAGCGAGCCGCGCTACGCGCAGATCGCACGCGTTATGGCGGAGTCGGGCGACTGGATAACGCCGTGGTTCAGCCCGGGTGTTCCCTTTTGGGGCAAACCCCCTCTGTCGTTTTGGGCACAGGCCTTATCAATGAAGGCGTTCGGTTTCACCGAGTTCGCCGCGCGATTCCCGTCGTTGATGTGCCTGATCCTGTCGATCGGCGCTCTCTTCGCGGGGCTGCGACGCCTGGAGGGCGCATGCGTCGGACTCTGGGCGGCCCTGGTCTACACCACATGCGCCCTGGTCTATGTCAGTTCGGCCGCTGTGGTGACCGACCCGTTCCTGGCGCTCGGGACCACGCTGTCCATGGTATCTTTTGCGGTGTCGGTCCGGGAGCGTAATTGCGGTTGGTGGCCTTATGGCTTTTTCCTGGGCCTGGTCATTGGTCTGCTGGCCAAAGGGCCGCTGGCCGCGGTGCTGAGCTTCGCGCCGGTTGCCGTGTGGTATGTATTCAATCGAAAAACTACCGCGCTTGGCAAAGCCTTGCCGTGGGGCAAGGGCATGGCGCTGGTTGCGGCACTGACCCTTCCTTGGTACATCCTGGCCGAGGCGAAGACACCCGGCTTCCTGGATTACTTCATCGTGGGAGAGCACTTCCGCCGATTCCTGGACCCGGGCTGGCAGGGAGACCTGTACGGATGGGCCCATAAGCGGACATATGGAACGATATGGCTCTACTGGCTGCAGGCCTCGTTTCCTTGGGGCGTTCTGATGCTGGCCGCCATGGCGGGCGCTCTTCGCAGTGTGCGCCTGCGCGCGGCATTGAAGACCGTTGGCGCCAACCCATTGTTCAGCTTCTGGATGGCCAGCACCTTGGTCACGCCATTATTCTTCACGTTTTCCGCCAACATACTTTTAACCTACGTGTTGCCTTCACTTGCGGGCTTCAGCGTCCTGGCCGCACTCGTGATCAATCAGTCCTATGGCAATCCCGGCGTTTCCAGCCGGCGGCTGTTGCCGGTTGCAGGACTTATTCCGGTCGTTGGGCTGGTATTCAGCGTAATCGTCTGGATCAACCCCAACTTGCACAAGACAGAACGCGAGCTGATCCGCTATACGCAGCAACGTGGCGATGCCGCTATTCCGTTGGCTTATCTGTCGGAGCCGCCATTCTCGGCTCAGTTCTACTCGGGCGGCAAGGTGCGGACGATCACGCAAAGCGACCTGGCACAACCGAAGAACCTTGGTGCGCCGTTCTATCTGGCAATCCCCAAAAACCAGCAAACGACTGTTGCCGAGCTGCTTGGCAAACCGCTTGAGCAACTTTACGCCAACAAACGGTATGTTCTCGTGAAAATCGAATAGGCTCAGAAACCGGCTGTAACCACTGTGTTCGCCACAAGATTTGATATATGTCAGCGGCGTGGCCGATCCCGGTTGGAGCGACGTCGGGGGGAAACTAGACTCGAAGCTTCTTAACGTCCTTCCCCACACTCTGATAAGGAATCCGCCCGTGAAAAAACTAGTGCTTGCGGCCGCCACGCTGGCCGCCACCACCCTGGCCAATGCGCAGGAAGTCGTTTACGACGTCGAACCCACACACACCTTCGTGCACTTCGAAGCGCTGCATTCCGGCACTTCGACCAATCGCGGCCGCTTCGATACCGTTGAGGGCAGCATCATGCTGGACCGGCAGGGCCACAAGGGGAAGGTTGATATTGTGGTGCGTCCGGCGTCGGTGAATACCGGTGTCGATTCGTATAACGATCACCTGCGCAATGCCGATTTCCTGAAGGTGGACGCTTTCCCTACCGCCACGTTTCAAGGCAGCGGCTTCATTTTTGAAAATGACAAGCTGAAGTCGGTGAGCGGCACGTTTACCCTGCTGGGTAAGCAACAAGCGGTCACACTGGATGCGCTGCGCTTCAACTGCTACGACAGCCCACGCGCAAAAACGGAAGTATGCGGCGGCGACTTTGAAA
This sequence comes from Candidimonas sp., assembly GCA_035515055.1. Taxonomy (GTDB): domain Bacteria; phylum Pseudomonadota; class Gammaproteobacteria; order Burkholderiales; family Burkholderiaceae_B; genus Pollutimonas. The sequence continues at coordinate 3,421 of DATJBV010000050.1, read as the reverse complement.
CCACGTTGGTGCGCAGCGACTACGGAATGACCTATGGACTACCCGGCATTCCCGACCCGATCCGCATCTTGATACAGATAGAAGCAGTGAAGCGCTGACACCCGCGCATGGCGCCCGCGGCTTGGCGCAGGCTTGGCCTTTTTCAACCCACGTTGAGCTGGAGGCCTTGTGTGGCGCGCCCGACAGGAATCGAACCTGTACCAAAAGCTTCGGAGGCTCTCATTCTATCCATTAAACTACGGGCGCGGGGTCGTCATTGTAGCGTGTTTCGCGAAAGCGGTTTTGCGCCCGGCACATAACACGCGGCATTATCGCCGACTATTGAGCTGAATCAAGTTTCATGCACTGAAGCATCACTGTCGCTATAATCGCGTATTCGAGTGGTCCACAGGCGCGCGCATGCATAGGCTCCTGCGCCCACAAAGCCGCACCATCATCCAGACTTCCGGCCTTGGCGCCATCTGACTAGGACACGCAGGATTCGATTATGAACCATACAGAAGAACACGTCGAAGAGACTATCGCGGAACATGAAGGCCTCATCAAGACGCCTAAGCAATTAATCGTGACCATACTGCTTGCTTTCATTGTTCCCATCATCATCATGGTATTGCTGATCAATTATGTGGCGGTCAGTTCACGTATGGGTTCGGGTTCCAATGCGCAGTCCAGCGAAGCCGTTGCCTCGCGAATCAAGCCGGTTGCGGGCTTCAGCCTGATCGACGTTAACGCGCCCGTCGTCCTCAAGACCGGCCAGCAGGTATTCGACACAACCTGTACGTCGTGCCATACCGCCGGCTTGGCCGGCGCGCACAAAATAGGCGACTCGGCAGCCTGGGCCCCTATCATCAAGCAAGGCTATGACACCTTGGTGAAGAACGCCATCCACGGAATACGCGGCATGCCTCCAAAAGGCGGCAATCCGGCACTGAGCGACCTGGAAGTGGAACGCGCCGTGGTTTACATGGCCAACAAATCGGGCGCTTCGTTCGACGAGCCTGCTGAAGCAAAGGCAGGCGCTCCCGCAGCCGCCGCCGCTCCGGCGGAATCGGCCGCAGCCCCGGCGCCAACGGCAACACCAGAACCCGCAGCCGCTCCCGCGGCGGCCGATGCAAAGGCGCCGGAAGCTCCTGCCGCCGCCGCTGCGGCGCCCGCTGGCACGGCGCCCGCTAGCACGGCGCCCGCTAGCACGGCGCCCGCCACTGAAACCGCCGCGGCCAATCCTGCTGGCGAAAAGCTCTACAACTCGCTTTGCTTCTCCTGTCATGCCACGGGCCTGCTGAACGCACCAAAATTCGGCGACAAGCAAGCGTGGGCCAAGTACGCCGACAGCAGCATAGACACCATGCTGAAGAACGCAATTCACGGCATTGGCGCAATGCCTCCTCGCGGCGGCTCACAAGCCACCGACGCCGAACTCAAGGCGGCCATTGAATATATGGTGCAAGCGGTCAAGTAAGTTGCTTGCAAGCCGAGACGGCTTGCAGCGACAATCCCAGCTGCGCCCTGCGCTGCAGCCACAGGCTGGGCCTGTAACGCATATCGCCGGTCACGCGATACATGGCCCGCAGTATTTCCAGAAGATGCGCCGCGCCAAGCGCGTCGCCCATGGCCAGCGGCCCACCCAGCGGGTAGCCCAATCCCAGTGAAACAGCCAAATCGATATCCGCGGGGCTGGCAATGGACTGCTGCGCTATATCGCTGGCCACGTTCACAATGGCAGCGACCATGCGCTGGCCAACAAACCCCGCCGCATCCTCAATAACCGTAACGCTCGTACCGTCGCTGGCCAGCAGCGCGTGTGCCGCATCGCGCCAGCGCGGCAAGGTAGCCGCCGAGCACATTGCAACCCGGCGTTTACCCTGTTCTAGTCCAAAAAACGTATCGAGCGCGATCGTGCGCTCGCCGTCCAGTTGGTGTTGGGCAACGACAGTGGCGGTATCTTCGCCATAAGGCGTCACAATGATCAATGCATCGGCGGGCGGCGCCTCGGCTGAAATTACCATGGCATCCAGGCTTTTCATCAACGCTGCGGCGCGTCTATGCCCCACCGAATGATAAGGGCCGAGCCAAACTTTCAGCTGCCGCGGTAGCGCCGGCACAGCCGCCTCGGGCGGGACCTGCTTGCGCCCGTCGACATATGAATAAAACCCCGCGCCGGTTTTTCGGCCTAGCAGCTTGCCGGCGGTCCGCACGGCAGTAATGGGCGACGGGCGAAACCGCGGTTCATGATAAAACTGCTGATAAATCGACTCCATCACCGGGTGCGAGACGTCCAGACCGGTCAGGTCCAGCAACTCAAACGGACCCATGCGAAAGCCCGCCTGCTCGCGCATGATGGCATCGATCTGATCGAATGACGCCACCGATTCCTGCGCCACCTTCAGGCCTTCAATATTCATTCCCCGGCCGGCATGGTTCACGATAAAACCGGGCATATCGGCGGCTCGTACCGGGGTATGGCCCATTTGCCTCGCAATGGCCATCAGGGCAACGCCAGTTACCGGATCGGTGCGCAAGCCATCGATGACCTCGACCACCTTCATTAGCGGAACGGGATTGAAGAAATGAAAGCCGGCCACCCGGCCCGGATGCCGGCACGCCTGCGCGATGGCCGTAATAGACAACGACGACGTATTTGACGCCAGGATGCAATCGGCGGGAACTATCTCTTCGAGCTGTTGAAATAGCTCGCACTTTACATCGAGGCGTTCGACCACCGCCTCTACCACCAGGCTCGCGGCGCTCATCGCGCGCAGATCGGTACACGCCTGCACGCGGGTCAGCGCATCGGCCGCGGCCTGGGCACTCATTCTTCCTTTGTCTACCAGGCGCCCCCATACTTGGTCAAGGTCGTGGCGCGCGGCCGAGACGGCGTCTGCATTGACGTCGAACAACAACACGCTCATGCCTGCCTGAGCCGCAATTTGCGCAATGCCGCGCCCCATGGCGCCTGCGCCTATGATTCCTATGGTTGTGATCGCGCTCATAGCATCAATTCCTTGATTTCAGCATCGGACAAGCCCAACCGCTCACGCAGTACCTGCTCTGTATGTTCGCCCAGCAGAGGCGCCGCATGGCGGTAGCTCACGGGGCTGTCGGAAAAGCGTAGCGGACTTGCCACCACGGGGGCCTGCCCCGCCGATCCGTGCGGAAGCACTTGCCGCATTTCGCGCGCTTTGACCTGCGGGTTCTGGTAGACCTGCTCGATGGTATTGATTGGGCCGGCGGGTACGCCGACGCGCTCCAGCGCATCAAGCCAATGATCACGGCCGTGCGTTTTCATTATGTCTGACAGCAGGGGAATGAGGATTTCGCGGTGGATCACCCGATTCGGGTTCGTCTTGAACCGAGGGTCATCGCAAAGCGACGGTTGTCCGATGGCGTGGCAGTACGCCTTGAACTGGGTGTCGTTGCCGAC
>DATJBV010000049.1:0-2678 GCA_035515055.1 Candidimonas sp. | reverse complement strand
GATGCCGCCATTGCCAAACACGACTCCTCCGGCACCTTGAAGCGGCCGTCCGAGCTTGCACTCGGCGTCTGACCTGCTGGTTTCCAACGTAATCGTATAACCGCGTCCTTAGGGGCGCGGTTGCCCCGATATCGGAGTCCTAATGAAGCGCCTCGAAAGCCTGTTCAATACCTTGTCCAACTGGTTTGGCATCCTCGCCTTGGCATGCCTACTGTTTCTTATGTTTGGCACCACGGCGGATGTCGTCGTCCGCGCCATTACCGGCCGGTCCATATCGGGCGTCTTCGAGATGGCCGAGCTCAGCATGGTGCTGCTGGTATTCCTGGGGCTGGGCTGGACGAAACGCGATAACGCACATATTCGTGTGACGATTCTGCTCGAAAAAGTCCCGCAGCATGTTCGCCGTATCCTCGAAACGGTGTCATGGGGCATGGCGGCGCTACTGCTCTTGCTGATTGCCATTCCGTCCAGCATGGACGCCATGCATTCCTTTGAGATACGCGAATTCCGCTGGGGCTATATCGAGTTTCCCATCTGGTGGGCCAAGATCGCGCTGGCCATTGGATTGTGGTTCGCCTTTTTGCAAATGACGTTGCAGTGCCTGCAGACCGCCATCACGGGTGAACTGCCTGAAATAGATGGCGGCATTTCGCCGACCAAGGCCTTGCACTAAGCGTAGGCGTATTCGTTCACTAACTTAACAAATAACAAGCTCCGGCCAGCATCGGGGCAATGAGACACGCCATGGACTATATTTCCGCAGCCATTCTGGCGACCTGCCTGATCTTCGTGCTGATGTTGATTGGCACACCGGTGTTTGCAGCGCTAGGCATCGCCGGCGTCGCGGGCATCGTCATGATCGAAAATTTGGATTTTGTGCTGAACCGGCTCAAGTCGTTTTCCTATCATCAGTCGGCCTCTTACCTGTTGACCGTTATTCCGCTCTTCATACTCATGGGCGCCTTCGCTCATCATGCGGGCATCGGTCAACGGCTTTTCGGGGTGGCGCGCAAATGGGTGGGGCACTGGCCGGGTGGGCTGGCCATGGCCAGCGTATTGACCAGCGCCGGATTTGCGGCCACTTCAGGATCCAGTGTCGCCACTGCCGCAACCGTGGGTTCCGTCGCCATCCCCGAGATGAAAAAAGCCGGCTATGATCCGCGCCTGTCCGCCGGCGCCGTCGCGGCCGGCGGTGTGCTGGGTGTTCTGATCCCGCCCAGCGTTCTACTGATTTTCTATGCGGCGCTTACCGAGGTATCGGCGGGCAAGATGCTGATCGCCGGGATTATTCCGGGCATTATCACGACCATTGTGTTCATGTTGGGCGTATGGGTGATCAGCGTCAGGCTGAAGGCGCCTCAGGAAGTGATGCCCATCGTCGGTTGGCGCGTTCGCTTCGCATCGCTACGCGATGCCTGGCAAGTCATTGTGTTGTTTCTGGTGGTGCTTGGCGGTATTTACCTGGGACTTATGACGCCGACCGAGGCCGGCGCCGTCGGGGCCTTCGTCGCCTTCGTGATGCTGTGTTTGTCGAAGCAGGCGCGACCCAACCTGCGACGCAATTTTTACGACAGCTGCCGCTCGTCGATCACCACCACTGTGATGATACTCATGACCATGATAGGCGCGGGCATCTTCAGCTATTTTCTGAGCCTCGCGCAGATTCCGCAGATGATCGCCAGCAGCGTGGTGGAGTCCAGCCTGTCGCCTATGTTGATCATCGGCCTGCTGCTGCTTATTTACTTTCCCCTGGGCATGTTCCTGGACGCGTTTTCCATGCTGGTCATTACGCTGCCCATCATGTTTCCAACCGTCGTCTCGCTCGGGTACGACCCCATCTGGTTCGGCATTCTTGCCGTCAAAATGTGCGAGATCGGCCTGATCACACCCCCGGTGGGCCTCAACGTCTATGTGATTGCCGGCATCGATCGCGAGACGCCTTTGACACAGATATTCCGTGGTGCATGGTGGTTTGTCATCATGGAGATCATCACGACGCTGCTGCTGTTCTTTGTCCCCGTGCTGGTCACGTGGCTGCCCGACAATATGCTGGGGAAATAAGCGGGAACGATGCCGGCCCCTATCGGTAGCCGGCTTTCCACTCCCGAGGGGATTGCCCGGACTGCGCCTTGAACGCACGAGAGAGGGCGGCTTCGCTTCCGTAGCCGACCTCTGTGGCGATTGTCTTCAGAGGGCGCCCGCGACGCAGGGCCTTTTGGGCGAGCCGCACGCGCCAGCCTTTGAGATACTGTCCTGGCGTGACGCCAACCGTTTCGCGGAACACCGTGGCGAACATGCTGCGCGACATGCCAGCCGCGCTTGCCAATTCGTCCAGTGTCCATTCCTGTGCGGGTGTCTCGTGCATGGCCACCAGCGCGTGGCGCAGGCGCGGGTGTGACAACCCGAACAACAGGCCGCCATGAACCTCGCCGTTTTCCATCAGGTGGCGCAAAACCTGGATCATTACCACTTCGAACAAGCGCTCGATCAGCGCGACGCGCCCGCATCGCTGCTCGAACGCTTCCTCGAACAGCAGCGTCAACACCGGTTCGGCACCGACAATATCCTCTAACGGCAGGCAGACAAAGGCCGGTAGCGCCGACGCGATCGGATTGCCCGCACCGCCCTCGAACAACAGGTTCGCGCAAACCATGTCCGCACCGCGATCGAGGTCCGTG
>DATJBV010000048.1:0-17708 GCA_035515055.1 Candidimonas sp. | reverse complement strand
AGTTCGTGGGGCAGCATGGCCTTGACGCTGCCGTAGGTGCCTACGGGCATGAAAATTGGCGTTTCGACCACGCCATGGTTAAGGGTGATCTGGCCGCGGCGCGCGGCGCCATCGGTAGCCAATAGCTTGAACTGTAAACCGGTCATTTGGTAGGAGTTTCTATGAACATGGCGTCGCCGTAGCTGAAAAAGCGATACCTGGATTGAACGGCATGCGCGTAGGCCCGCCGTATATTGTCTGTACCTGCCAGCGCCGATACGAGCATGAGCAGCGTGGATTGCGGCAAGTGGAAATTGGTGAGCAGCGCGTCGACCCAGGCAAACTCGTAGCCTGGGGTAATGAATAGACGTGTGTCGCCCTCGATCACACCGCTTGCATTGGCCTCGTGGGCATGAACTGCCGCCGACTCGAGCGCCCGCACGCTGGTGGTGCCAATGGCGACGACGCGGCCGCCCGCGGCCCGCGTGGCCGTCACCTTGGCGATGGTATCGGCGGGTACGGCATAGCGTTCCGAGTGCATGACGTGCTCGCTCAGGTTCTGGGCGCGTACCGGCTGGAAAGTGCCCGCGCCGACATGAAGCGTGACGAACGTCTGGGCGATACCCATGCCGGCAAGGCGCGCCAGCATGGCTTCGTCGAAATGCAGCCCCGCCGTCGGGGCGGCCACGGCGCCGGGTTCTCGCGCATAAACGGTCTGGTAACGCTCATCGTCTTCGGTCTGCGCCGCATGCTCGATATATGGCGGCAGGGGGGTGGCGCCGTGGCGCTCCAGCAGGTCGAGCACACTGCCCGGGAACTCAAGCTCGAAGAGCTCGCCGGCGCGGCCCAGAACGGTTACCGTGAACGCATCGGCCAACACCAGTGTGCTGCCCGGCTTGGGCGATTTGCTGGCCTTGACGTGGGCCAGTGCGGTAGTGGCCTGCGTGATGCGCTCGATCAAGACCTCGACCTTGCCGCCGCTGTCCTTGTGGCCGAGCAGGCGTGCCTTGATGACGCGGGTGTTATTGAAAACCAGCAAGTCGTTGGGTCGCAGGAGCGCCGGCAAATCGGCAAACTGCCGGTCGTGCAGCGCACTTGCCGAGTCCAGGTGCAGCAGTCGGCTTTCCGACCGATGGGCGGCAGGGGTTTGCGCAATCAGTTCAGGGGGCAGCTCGTAATTGAACTGCGAAAGATCGAGACCAGGGTTCACGAATGACGTCTTTGAAGAGAATTTCCAGCCCCGCATCATACCAATCGGCTCTTCTTTGGTTATGCTGACGGTTTTTCCGGGAACGAAGCAAATGCCCTTGTTATTGCCGCAATGGTTGAATCGTATCAAGAAGCGGGTGGCACAGCACGTATGCGGCTTTGCTGGCTTGCTTGCGTTCTCGGTCGCATCGCAGGCGGCGTCCCAGGCGCTTCCGCCAGAGCTCGACCGGTTATGGCGGGCCACCCGCATGCCGGACAGCTCCGTCTCGGTGGTGGTGCACGAAATCGGCGGCGGACGCCTCGTGTCCATGAACGCTTCCGAGCCGCGCAACCCCGCGTCTGTCATGAAAATGGTCACGACATGGACGGCGCTTGCGGGACTGGGACCCGACTACACGTGGCGCACGGCCTTGCTGGCGAAGGGCGGAGGCCAGGTGGATGACCAGGGGACGCTCGTCGGACCGCTGTACCTGAAGGCTGGAGGGGATCCCCTGCTCACGCTGGAGGAGCTGTGGGGCTTGTTGCGCGAACTCCGGTTGCGGGGCGTGAAAAACCTGACCGAACTCGTCGTGGACCGCAGCCGCTTCGGCCAAGTGCACACCGACCCTGGCGAGTTCGACGGCGCGGGCGACAGGCCGTACAACGCCAGCCCCGACGCCATGATGGTCGGCCTGGGCGCGGTCCGGCTTTTATTCCAGCCCGACCGGCAGGCGCGCAAATGGATACCGCTGCTCGACCCGCCGCTGCGCGGCGTGCGCATTAATGGAGGTGTCCAGTGGAGTGCCGCCGCCTGCCCCGGATCGCCATCCATTGCCACCCAGGTGGCTGCCACTGGCCAGGAGATCGTCATCAATGTCAGCGGCACGGCCGCCGGTTCCTGCGGCGAGTTCAGCGTTTTTCGCCTGGCGCTGGCCCAACCCGACTATTTCGCCGCCTTGTTCCAGATGCTCTGGAAAGAATTGGGCGGTACGCTTGCGCGCGGTGTGCGCGAGGGCAAGGTGCCCGGCGGAGCCGATCCCATCGTCTGGCATGATTCTGAATCGCTGGCGGATACGATCCGCCTGATCAACAAGCAGAGCAACAACGTCATGGCGCGCACCCTGCTTCTTACGCTAGGGGCGGAACATGTCGGTCCGGGTGCCACGCCGCAGTCCGGGGCGCGTGCGTCGTTGGCGGTGCTTCAGGCGCAAGGCGTGGATACCCGGGGTTGGGTGCTGGACAATGGTGCCGGACTTTCCCGGGAAGGGCGTGTCACGGCGGAAGGCATGGCCAGCATGCTGGATGTGGCATGGCGGTCGCCGCTAATGCCGGAGTTCATGTCGTCGCTGGCCATTTCCGGTGTCGACGGGACAGTGCGCCGGCGGCTGCGCAATGATGAGACGAAAGGAATGGCGCATGTTAAGACGGGAACGCTGCGCAATGTTCGCGCGATCGCGGGCTACGTGCTCGGGGCCAGCGGCAAGCGCTACATCGTGGTCAGCATCGTGAACGATGAGCGGTCGGCGGGTGTGCGGGCATTCAACGATGGGCTGATCAGCTGGCTGGCGGCGCGATAAGCGTTGCATAATAAGGGTACAGGCGCAAAAGGCCGTTTACGTCATTCATACTTTGCAGGAAGCTTCATGCCCATACACGAAATCCGCCATCCCCTCATACGCCATAAATTGGGGTTGATGCGGCGCGCCGACTTAAGCACTAAGAACTTTCGCGAGATGTCCCAGGAAATCGCGGCCTTGCTTACTTACGAGGCAACCAAAGACTTGCCTCTGGAGCCGGCAAGCATCCAGGGCTGGTGCGGCGCGCTCGATGTCGAGAAACTGGCAGGTAAGAAAGTCACCGTGGTGCCGATTTTACGCGCGGGCATCGGCATGCTCGACGGCGTCCTGAGTCTGGTTCCCGGGGCAAAGGTCAGCGCGGTGGGAATCGCGCGCAATGAAGAGACACTGGAAGCGCAGGCTTACCTTGAACGCCTGGTGGGCCAGTTGGATCAGCGCCTGGCGCTGATCGTCGATCCCATGCTGGCCACCGGCGGCTCCATGAATGCAACGATCGATCTGCTGAAGAACGCCGGATGCGTGAACGTGCGTGCGCTCGTCCTGGTGGCGGCACCGGAGGGCATAGCGGCGGTTGCAAAGCGTCACCCCGACGTGCATATTTATACCGCGTCCATCGATAGCCACCTTAATGCGCATGGCTATATCATCCCCGGGCTGGGCGATGCGGGTGATCGTATCTTCGGTACGCGCCAGAAAGAAGCGTAGTCTGTTTGGCTGGCCAGCGCATTTTTGTTTACATTCCTTTAGGTTTTGTCAGCGTCCGCCTTTTCAAATACGGTAGGATGGAAATCAAAACTACTAATCGGGGATGCTTATGCGTTTGACTTGGAATGCCGGGGTCGTTGCCGCGGCCTTCGCTCTTTTTAGTGGAACGGCCGTTGCGGGTCTTTGCGAAGCGCCGTTCATGCACGAAGGCGGGCAAGCGCAGCTTAGCGGTTCAGGCGGCATGCAACTGGGTGCCGATCTGGCGTTCTCTGAAGTTCGCAAAGAAGGTGCCGACACCTGCCAGGCGCGTGTCCAGGGGACCGCTACGTTCGGCCTCGCGGGATTGCCGGGCGGAAAGACGTCGTTGGACTACTGGATGGCCGTCAAGAACGGCAATGCAAGCTTCGAGCGGCGCACGGATCAGGGCACGCGGGAACCCGTTGATGGCAAATTCGACCTTCGCATGCTTGGCTTGTTCGCGTATGGCCAGCCCATCACATCGGTGGGCCAAACGTTCCCGGCCATGCGGTTCCAGATCAATGTCGGGCACAAGGCCGTGCAGACCCAGCCTATTGTCATCAATACCGGACAAAAGAAGGTGGGAGAGCGCCAGAGCATACAAACGGCGTCGGGCACGCAATCGTGCTGGCCCATCCATTACACCCGGATAACCGATCCCACTCAGGCATCCTTCAATGGCCTCGTATTGCCGGTGCCTGGCATGACATCTGCTGTCACGGATTGGTTCTGCCCAGACCTCAATATGGTCATGAAACAAGAAAGCACGCAAAGCGGCGTGACATCGGTCGTCGAGGTCACCAAGCTGCGTTAGTATGCTTACATGCGTTATACCTTTAGTAGTACAACCAATTCGACCAGGAGCTAAACATGGCGAAAACCAATGTCACCGGAACCGAAGAGCAATTCATCGACAACGTGAAAACCAGCCTCGATGAAGCGGAGAAGTCACTACGCGAGGCGGCCGAAGCCACCGGCGATAAGGCAACGGAGTTGCGCGAGAACGCCATGCGCTCGTTGCGCCGTACGCGTGAGGCCCTTTATCAGACCCAGGACGCCGTTCTGGAACGTGGCCGCAAGGCAGCCCGTATTACGGACGACTACGTGCACGACAATCCATGGCAGGCTATCGGCATGGCGGGGCTGGCTGGCGTGCTGATCGGCGCCTTGATCTGCCGCCGTTGAACCGGGGCTTCTTCTTTTTCTCTGACTTCTAAAAAGGGCGGTCTTATGGCGCTTCGACAGTCCGTTGGCGAAATGGCATGCACGCTGGTGTCCATTGCGCGTACACGTCTGGAGTTGTTTTCCCTCGAGGCGTCAGGTCAGAAGGCGCAAATCATCAGCTTGCTGGCGATGGCCTTCGGCGCCCTTTTATTTCTCACGCTTGCGATCCTGGTATTTTCCATTGCCGTTGCTTTGTATTTTTGGCCGACCGAGCAACGGTACATGGCACTGGGATTGTTGGCCTTGCTCTATGCGTTGCTGGGTGTGGGCTTGTTCCTGGGCATACGAAGCAAGCTGCTTTTTGCCCCTATTCCGTTCGCCGCCACCGTGGACGAGCTACGACGCGACCTGACCCTGCTTGAACGCCTGCGCGAGCCATCCTCCGGGCCGTCTAGTCCCGGACCATCGACGTCTGGATCCTTCGGCAAGGACGCGCTATGAAAAGAAAGCTGAACGCCAAGGAACGTGAACTGCAAATCGAACTCGTGCGCTCGCGCGCGGCGATTGAACGCCAGGACGTGGTGCGTAGCGTCAATATGCTCGCGCTGGAGCTCAGGCCGCGCGCTGTCTTTAAAAGCTTTTTCCCGGGGCTATCGTCCAGCAAACCCAGCGATTTTCTGTTGAAGGCATTCAGCCTGACGCGCCGCTACCCTTTGCTTGCCTCCAGCGCCTCCGCGCTGCTTACCCGGGGCAGCAAGCGGAAAGGGCTTTGGCGTATCGGCGCAGGCCTGCTCTTAAGCTGGCAAATTGCCCGGGCAATGAAGAAATAGTCCGCGCAAATCCGGTGTTAAAGGCCTAGCTCGCTCCAAATCGAGTCGACTCGCGCTTTTACAGCGGCGTCCATCTGGATGGGAACGCCCCATTCGCGTTGCGTTTCTCCCTCCCATTTGTTGGTGGCGTCCATGCCCATCTTGCCACCCAGGCCGGAGACCGGAGAAGCGAAGTCCAGATAGTCGATGGGGGTATTTTCCACCAGCAGGGTATCGCGCACGGGGTCCATGCGGGTGGTCATCGCCCAAATGACTTCCTTCCAATTGCGCGGGTCGATGTCGTCATCGACCACTACGATGAACTTCGTGTACATGAACTGCCGCAGCACGCTCCATAGGCCGAACATCACCCGCTTGGCGTGACCGGGATATTGCTTGCGTATGGATACGACAGCCAGACGGTAGCTGCATCCTTCCGGCGGTAGATAGAAATCCACGATTTCCGGCAGCTGGCGTTTCAGTAGCGGGACGAACACTTCATTCAGGGCAACGCCCAGCACGGCGGGCTCGTCCGGCGGCTTTCCGGTATAGGTGCTGTGATATATGGGGTTGCGCCGCATGGTGATGCGCTCGACCGTGAAGACGGGGAACCAGTCCTTCTCGTTGTAATAGCCGGTATGGTCGCCATAGGGGCCTTCCAGCGCCATCTCGTAGCCGATGCCCGCGGGCGGGGGGTTCACGCCATCGGGGACAACGGGGGCGATGGCGCGGGGATCCGAGGACGGCAATATATGTCCTTCGAGCACGATCTCGGCAAAGGCGGGGACGGACAGGTCGCTGCCCAACGCCTTGGTGACTTCGGTCCGCGAGCCTCTGAGTAGGCCCGCAAACTGGTATTCGGACAAGCTGTCGGGGACGGGCGTGACCGCGCCCAGGATAGTGGCCGGATCGGCTCCCAGCGCGACGGCAATTGGAAATGGCACGCCGGGGTTGGCCAAGGCATGATCGCGAAAGTCCAGCGCGCCGCCCCGGTGGGACAACCAACGCATGATCAGTTTGTTGCGGCCGATCAGTTGTTGGCGGTAAATGCCGAGGTTTTGCCGCTTGGCATTGGGTCCGCGGGTAATGACCAGCCCCCATGTCAGCAGGGGGGCTACATCGCCCGGCCAGCACCGCTGCAGCGGGATGCTGTTCAGATCAACATCGTTGCCCTCAAGCACAATTTCCTGGCACGCCGCGCCCTTGACGTTTTTGGGGCTCATGTCCCATAGCGCCGCCTTGAGCATCGAAACCTTGGCCAGCGCATCGCGCAGGCCCCGTGGCGGCTCCGGCTCGCGCAGCGAGGCCAGGAGCTCGCCGGTTTGGCGAAGCGCGCCAACGTCGTCGGCGCCCATGCCCCACGCGACGCGCCGCGGCGTGCCGAATAAATTAGTCAGCACAGGCATGGCGGCGGGTGCGCCGTTATGAATGGGATGTTCGAACAGGAGGGCGGGGCCTTCGGCGCGCAACACCCGATCGCTGATTTCCGTCATTTCAAGATCGGTCGATACGGGGGTGCTAACGCGCTTGAGTTCGCCCGCGCCCTCAAGTTGTGCGATAAAGTCTCTCAGGTCTCGGTATTTCACAAAGTCTCGCCGGTCAGGTTACAGTCGTGCATCAGTCGAAGGTTAACATCGACTTTTCATTTCCTTGGAAAAAGGGCGCAATGGCGGTTATTGGTAACGGCAATCTGGTCAGCCGCTCGGCCCGCGGTCTCCTGTATCCGCTAGGCGAGCTCACGCATGTTTGCGCGGTTTACCTCGGTATTGCGGTACTCGTTACCGTGGTGCTGGGCATGCTCGTGCCTTCGCTGCGCGATCAGGCGCGTCAAATCCACACTGCGTTGGTGGTGGTCCTGCGGCCTGGTGCCATGCAAAATAATATTTACGCCAATTTCCAGGCGGACGCCGGCCGTTCGTCGGGGCCTCAACCCAACTTCGCTGACGCGTTGAAGTCGTCGGAGGCGGGTCAGACAATACCGGGCGTCACCCAGGCCCAGGCCCAGGCGTTGCGCAGCTATATTGCGCGAAAATACAAGATCGCCCACAGCGTGGCCGGGGTGCTCATACACACCGCCTTCATCGTCGGGAAAGAAAAGGAACTGGATCCGCAACTGCTGCTTGCGGTCATCGCGATCGAGTCGCGCTACAACCCCTATGCCGAAAGTCATGTCGGCGCACAGGGCCTGATGCAAGTCATGACCAAGGTCCACAAAGAAAAATTCGATGTCTTCAATGACGGCGTGATCGCCGCGCTTAATCCCATTGCCAATATGCGCGTAGGTTCGCAGATTCTTCTGGATTGCATCAACCGCCGCGGCACCGTCGAGGGCGGCCTTGCCTGCTACGTCGGAGCAACCGGCCCCAGCGATGGCGGGTACGGCGCGAAGGTGTTGGCCGAACGGCGACGCATTGCCCTTGCGTCGGGCATCCCGGTCGGGCGCTAGCTTTGTAGCGTGCGGCGACCCGCCCGGCCGCCGCACGCGTCAGGCAAGAAAGCGTTCAATGCGGCTTACCGCCTCTTGCAGTCTGTCGAGCCCGGTCGCATATGAAAACCGCATGCTGTACGACGCATGGGCCGGACCGAAATCGCGCCCTGGGACCGCCGCGACGCTGGCCTCGTAAAGCAGCCGATGCGAGAAATCGTCGCTGTTCTGGCTGTGCTGGCGGATATCGGCATAAATATAGAAGGCGCCGTCGGGTACGACGGGCACATGCAATCCAAGGCGTTCCAGCTCGGGCAGAAGATAGTCCCGGCGCTGCTTGAACGACTGGCGCCGGTTTTCGTAGACGCGCATGACCTCGGGTTCAAAACACGTGATGGCGGCATGTTGCGCCAGTGTGGGCGCGCAGATGGCCAGGCTGGCGGCGAGTTTTTCGATGGCCGGCATCAGGTGGGGCGGGGCAATAAGCCAGCCCAGCCGCCAACCCGTCATGTGGAAATATTTGGAGAAGCTGTTGATGATGACGACGCTGTCGTCGAGCGCCAGCGCGCTTTGCGGCTGATCGCCGTAATAAAGGCCCAGATAGATTTCATCCATGATCACGAACCCGCCGCGTTGCTTGACTTCCGTAATCAAGGCCTTGAGGTCTTCGCGCGCAATGGTGGTGCCCGTGGGATTGCTGGGCGACGCGATCAAAACGCCGCGCGTGGCCGGACCCCAATGCTCGCGGATGCTCGCCGCATCGAGCTGGAAACGCTGTGCATCGGAGCATGGGACGAGCTTGGGCTTTCCTCCCGCGGCCGTAATGAAGTTCTGGTTGGCCGGATACGATGGATCCGGCATCAACACCTCGTCGCCGGGATTGATCAACGCCATGGCGGCCAGCAGCAGGGCGCCCGACGCTCCCGCGGTGACGATGATGCGTTCGGGGTCGACCGGCGCGGAAAATGTCTGTTCGTAATAGTGGGCGATCGCCTCGCGCAGGAGGGGGAGTCCGGCTGGCGAGGTGTAGCCGCTTAAGCCGGCGTGAGCGGCGCGATTCAGGGTCTCGACGACTTGCGGTGGCGCAGTGAAGTCTGGCTCGCCTATTCCCAGGCTGATAATATCGTGACCTTGCGCATTCAGCGCGCAGGCCTGCTTGAATAACTCCACCGCGTAGAATGGCATGACAAGTTCAGTACGCTGGGCAAGGCGGGGCATAAGGCGGGTCTCAGGCAAAAGCAAAGATTGTAGCTCCCACCTGGCAGGGCGCGTGTTCATTCAAAGGAAGCAAAGATGGAGTCTGGTTCTCGCCGAGCATTTCTGACCGGTCGCCGCGTGTCTAAAGATCCATGGGAGGCATTCTGCCAGCGGATGCGGCGCACGGCCACCGGTACTTTCTTCGAATTCGACAAGCAGGACAATGTGGGCAGCGCCCGCTTGATTCCCCGGCAAGCCGGCGAAGTTCAGCAGGCGCGCGCATTGTGCGAGGAATACGGCGTGATGATGGCGCTGGATGGCGTGCCCCATGCGGCGCGGCTTAACAGGCAGCCCGTGTTGTGGGTGGAACCCGGTCGCGAGCTGGCGGGATGCCAGCGGCTGGAACCCGGAAGCACGAAATGGTTTGTGCAGCCGGGATGCCTGTTGGGTGAACTCGAAGCCGCGGGCCTGCACCAGTTCGCCAGCCTGCCTTGCCATATCACGGTGGCCGCCTGGCTTGCCGATCGCACCCTGTGCGACTGGGAGTCCGGCCACACCCACAAATCCGGCATCGAGCATGCCAGCATATTGCTGGCGGATGGCACCAGCGCCAACTTGGGATTGTTCGGTCATGCCAATCAAAAACCGCTCAAGGGCGCGCAATTGCAAAAACTGATACCGCAATTATTCCAAGTCGCGGCCCACCCCCATGCCCTGGCATGCCGGCGCGAGACACATTGGCCGGCACGCTACCGGCTTGATGCGCTGTTGCCGGTGGAAGGGCAAACCGTGAATCTTGCGCATCTTATACTTGGACACGGCGGCGACCTGGGCTGGCTGGAATGGGTCGTCATCGACGAACGCGGGGCGCAGCCCATGGGCGAGGCATCCTACGAGCAGCGTTATTCGCCGGCCAAGCGCGCGTGCGACGACCTGGCCTTGCCGGTTTCCGAAGTGGATGCGCGCACCAAATTGCTCTTCGATCCATCCGACCTGTTCCCTTACCCGGGCCAGGAGCTTTAGACCGTACCCCTCCTTGTTGTTTATATGGCGTATAGCCATGTCCTAAACGATATCCAGAGGATAGAATGTGTGTCTAATTCACTTAGGACAAAAAAAAGCACCATGGAAGAGAATTTTCGCAAAGCTGCTCTGGAATACCATGAGCAAGGCCGCCCTGGCAAGATATCAGTTACGCCGACCAAGCAGTTATCGAATCAGCGCGACTTGGCATTGGCGTATTCTCCCGGCGTCGCGGCTGCATGCGAAGAGATCGTCATCGATCCGCGCAACGCATTCCGCTACACGGCGCGTGGCAACCTCGTCGGCGTAATAACCAACGGCACGGCGGTTCTCGGACTCGGCAATATCGGGGCGCTTGCGTCCAAGCCCGTCATGGAAGGCAAGGCCGTGCTGTTCAAGAAATTCGCCGGCATCGACGTCTTCGACATCGAGATCAACGAAACCGACCCCGACAAGCTTGTCGACATCATTGCCGGCCTGGAGCCGACGTTCGGCGGCATCAATCTGGAAGACATCAAGGCGCCCGAGTGCTTCACGGTTGAACGCAAATTGCGCGAACGCATGAACATACCGGTTTTTCACGACGACCAGCATGGCACGGCCATATGCGTTTCCGCCGCGTTCATCAACGGCCTCGAGGTCGTGGGTAAAGAAGTCAGTACGGTAAAAGTCGTCGTTTCGGGCGCCGGCGCCGCGGCCCTGGCCTGTCTGGATCTCATGGTGGATCTGGGGTTGCCGATCGAAAATATCTGGGTCTCCGACATCGAAGGCGTGGTCTATAAAGGGCGCACCGCGCTTATGGACCCCATCAAGGAACGCTTCGCCCAAGACACCGATGCGCGCACGCTGGGCGACATCATCGATGGCGCCGATGTCTTTCTTGGACTGTCCGCGGGCGGTGTGCTCAAGCCCGAGATGGTTGCCAAGATGGCGCCCAACCCACTCATCCTTGCACTCGCCAACCCCAATCCCGAAATCCTGCCGGAAGACGCACACGCGGTGCGTAACGATGTCGTCATGGCGACCGGACGTACCGATTACCCGAATCAGGTCAATAACGTTCTGTGTTTCCCCTATATCTTTCGCGGCGCCCTCGATGTCGGTGCCACGACGATCACTCGCGGCATGGAAAAGGCGGCCGTCATCGCCATCTGCAAGTTGGCCCAGGAAGAGCAGAACGACATGGTCGCCGCCGCCTATGGCACCTATGGCGTCAGTTTTGGCCGCGAATACTTCATTCCGAAGCCATTCGATCCGCGTCTTATCGTTCGCATCGGCGTCGCGGTTGCGGTAGCGGCCATGAAAGATGGCGTGGCCACGCGGCCCATCGCCGACCTGGAAGGCTACGCGGAGCAGCTCCAGCAATTCGTCTACCGCTCGGGTTCCTTCATGAAACCCATGTTCTCGGTGGCCAAGAAAATGGTGCGCGACGGCGAAAAATCGCGCATTGTATTCACCGAAGGCGAGGACGAACGCGTGCTGCGCGCAGTTCAAGTCATCGTCGACGAAAAACTGGCCAAGCCCATCTTGGTGGGCCGTCCATCGGTGCTCGCCGATCGTATCCAGAAATTCGGCCTGCGCCTGCGCCTGGGTAAAGACGTCGAGGTCACCAACCCCGACTACGACGAGCGTTTCCACCGCTATTGGACGACGTACTGGGAGCTCATGTGCCGGCGCGGTATCAGCAAAGAGATGGCACGCGTCGAAATGCGCCGCCGCTTGACGCTCATCGGTGCAATGATGGTCCGCCTGGGCGATGCCGACGGCATGGTCTGCGGCACGGTGGGGGCATATGCCGACCACCTGCGCTTCATCGACGAGGTCATAGGCAAGGCGCCTGGGGCGAAGACGTATGCGGCCATGAACATACTGCTGCTTGCCGAGCGCACCATCGCCATGGCCGACACCCACGTGAACGACAATCCTACAGCCGAACAGCTCGCCGAGATCACGATCTCGGCTGCCGTCGAGATGCGCCGCCTCAATATCGAACCCAAGGTCGCGCTATTGTCGCGCTCCAATTTCGGCACGGGAAGCTCGTCGTCCGGCAGCAAAATGCAGGAAGTGCTGGCACTGGTGCGGGAACGCGCACCCGAATTGGAAATCGACGGCGAGATGCACGGAGACTGCGCGCTCAACGAGGCCCTGCGCAAGCGCATACTGCCTACCACGACCTTGCACGGCGAGGCCAATCTTCTCATATGTCCCAATGTGGATTCAGGGAATATTGCCTATAACCTGCTCAAGACCGCGGCGGGCGGCAATGTGGCTGTCGGCCCGTTCTTGTTGGGCTGCAATGCACCTGTCCATATTCTTACGTCAAGCTCAACGGTGCGACGTATCGTCAACATGACGGCCCTGACCGTGGTCGATGCCAATACCTCCGGAAGCGCCTGATACTGTCAGCGTCAACACTGCACCGGTCGGCCTGATCCTCACTGGGGGCGGCGCGCGAGCCGCCTACCAGGTGGGGGTGTTGTCGGGCATCCTCGATATTCTCGATCCCGGGCGTACACGGGGCTTTGCCAATCCGTTTCGTATTATTTGCGGCTCATCGGCCGGGGCCATCAATGCCGCCTCCATAGCCTGCCACGCGGACGATCCGCATGGCGGCATGGAAAGCCTGCGCGAACTGTGGAGCAGCCTGCACACTGGCATGGTGTACCGCTCCGATCCGATGGGATTGGCGCGCACCGGGTTCCACTGGTTTGCCATGGTCGCGGCAGGATGGCTGCTTCCGGCCCTGCGTAACCGTCAACCGCGTTCGCTGCTCGATAACGACCCGTTGGGCGAACTGCTGGCAAGGACGCTCGATTTCAAACGCGTGCAGGTCAACATGAACGCCGACCTGCTCGACGCAATCGCCATCGCCGCCACAGCCTACACGACCGGCGAACACCTGACCTTTTATCAATCGCATCGAACGATCAAGCCCTGGAGGCGTTCGCTGCGCCAAGCAGTTCCTTGCGCCATCGGCGTCGATCACTTGCTGGCGTCCAGTGCCATTCCCTTCATCTTTCCCGCGCGTGCCATGCTGGTGCGAGGGCAAACGGCCTGGTGCGGCGACGGCTCGATGCGACAGCTTGCCCCCATGAGCCCCGCGATACATTTAGGCGCAAAAAAAATATTCGTCATCGGCACAGGATATAAGGACGATATCCACCCCGAGGCAAGAAAAGTCGATACGAAATACCCTACACTTGCGCAAATTGGCGGGCATGCGTTGTCGAATATTTTTTTGGATAGCATGTCGATGGACGTGGAGCGCATGGACCGTATTAATAGTTTGCTTGCGCAACTGCCTGCAAATGTATTAAAAAGCCAGTCGCTGCGCCCGGTCAGTACCTTTGTCATTACGCCCAGCCAATCGCTGGACGAAATCGCATTGATGCATCTGGACGAAATGCCGCGCGCGGCCCGGGCGTTTCTACGCGTAGTCGGGGTGTCGTCCAGTCGTCGGCAGACATCCGGCGGCGCACTCGTCTCGTATTTGTTGTTCGAGGCCGGCTATACCCAGGAACTCATCCGACTGGGGCGTTCCGATAGCATGAGCCGTGTTGAAGAGGTAAAAGCGTTTTTCAAGGAGGCGCCTGAATGAGCCAAGCCCAATCTTTGCAGAAGAAACTGCAAAAAGGCGGTCTGATGGATGTTTCCGCGGACTCAAAGGTCAGTGTGATCGAGGCCGCCACTGCCCTGGGCATGGCGGCGTTCGTCGTCGATTGTGATCGCGCACGCAGCCGTTCGGCGGTATTGCGCGCCGTGGTCAAAGCGGTTGACTTTCCCGAATTCTTTGGCGGCAATCTGGACGCCTTGTACGATTGCTTGTGCGACACCGTCCTGGACCAGAAAGTCGGCCTCTTTTTATGGTTCGACAAGCTTCATTCCGGCGACCCGGCCCTGGCTGACGATGCAAAGGCCATTTTGGCAGTATGTTCCGATGTCGTCGATTTCGCCGTCAATAACGACCGCCGCTTTGCCTACACCGTGCAGCACGCGGGCAAGCACCCCGACCCTGAGCCCGGCATGGCGCCTACGCCGTATTTTGGTTCAGGTTTTCCCGAATAAGCGTCGACGGCCGGAGTCACTCCCAGCCGCGCAGGGCGGTTACCGCCGCTATCAACGCCAGCCCGGCCGTTTCGGTACGCAGCACACGACGGCCGAAGCGGACGGGGGTCAGCCCGTTTTCTTTCACCAGTGCCTGCTCTTCGGTGGACCATCCACCTTCGGGACCCACCAGCAGAGTCAGGTCGCCGGGCGACTGTGCCAGGGCCTGGGCAAGCGTCTGGCGGCCGGCGGGATCGCAGAATAGCGCGGCCTGGCCGGCCCCCGATATTTGCGCAACACAGGCTTGCAGGGGCATGGGTTCGGCGACGAGCATGATGCGGTTGCGGCCGCATTGTTCGCTGGCGGCCTGCGCAATGCGGCGCCAATGAACAAGGCGCTTGGCAAGGCGATCGCCAGAAAGCTGCAACACGCTTTTGCGGGCGGCCACAGGAACAAGCCTGATAGCCCCTAGTTCCGCCGCCTTTTCAATGATCCAATCCATTTTGTCGCCGCCGGCCATACCCTGCACCAGGGTAATGTTGCCTGGCAATTCGGCTTCGATGGCTGCGTGGTCCCCTATTTCGGCATACGCCTTTTTCCCGTCGACAAGCAGCCGTGCCGGATATTCGCCTCCGCGACCGTCGAACAAGGTGATTGCCGTGTCCGGCTTCAGGCGCAGCACACGTATGGCGTGATGAGCGAGGTCTGCCGGTAATTCAATGGTTGTGCGAGCCGCAAGCGGGGCGCAACAGAAGAAGCGTGGGGTAGCCATAGGGGCAATGATACAAGGCTTGGCGCGTGGGTGTTAAAATCAGAAGCTTTGCGATCCTTAGTGACGGCGTCGGCCCCTTTTCGGGTTACGGCACCTCTTGTGAGTTTTAAATGAGCCTTACGTCTGCCCAAGATTCTTCCATGGCCAACGCTATCCGGGCGCTCGCCATGGACGCGGTCCAACAAGCCAACTCCGGCCATCCCGGAGCCCCCATGGGCATGGCCGACATCGCGCAGGCGCTGTGGTCGCGCCATCTGCGCCACAATCCCGCCGACCCGGCCTGGCTCGATCGCGACCGCTTCGTGCTGTCCAACGGCCACGGCTCGATGCTTATCTATGCCTTGCTGCACCTGACCGGCTACGACTTGCCGATCCAGGAACTGAAGAATTTTCGCCAGCTGCATTCGCGTACCCCCGGTCATCCCGAAGTCGGCATCACGGCGGGCGTGGAAACGACCACCGGTCCGTTGGGACAGGGGCTGGCCAACGCGGTGGGCATGGCGCTGGCCGAAGCCTTGCTGGCGCAAGAGTTCAACCGGGACGGCCACGCGGTGGTCGATCACTATACATACGCGTTCGCCGGCGACGGGTGCCTCATGGAAGGCATCTCGCACGAGGCATGCTCGCTGGCCGGCACGCTCAAACTTTCCAAGCTTATTGTGTTCTACGACGACAACGGCATCTCCATCGACGGCCGTGTTGAACATTGGTTCGGCGACGATACCGCGAAGCGGTTCGAAAGCTACGGCTGGAATGTATTGCGCGATGTGGACGGGCACGATTCCGTTGCGCTCGACGCGGCAATTGTTCAAGCCAAGACACTGGCGGGCCAGGGGAAGGGTCCCACGCTTGTCTGCTGCCGCACGGTCATCGGCAAGGGCGCACCCAACGCCGCGGGCACCGAGAAAGTGCACGGCGCTCCTTTGGGCAAGGAAGAGGTCGCCGCAACGCGCTTGGCCTTGAAGCTCCCAAGCCAGGCGTTCGACGTTCCGGACGACATCTACGGCATGTGGGACGCGCGGCCCGAAGGCAAGCGGCTGCAGCAGGAATGGCAGTCGCGTTTCGACGCCTATGCGCAGGCTTTCCCCGTCCAGGCAGCCGAATTACAGCGTCGCATGGCCAGTGTCCTGCCTGCCGATTTTGCCGGCCAGGCCCAGGCCTTCATCGAAGCCTGCAACGAGAAAGCGGAAACCATCGCCACCCGCAAGGCATCGCAATTGGCAATTACCGCATTTGCCGCAATATTGCCCGAATTCCTGGGCGGATCCGCCGACCTCACCGGTTCCAATTTTACCGACTGGAAGGGCGTGACCCCAGTGCGCGCCGGCGACGCGCACCTTACCCTGGGCCGTCATATTAACTATGGCGTGCGTGAATTCGGCATGGCGGCCATCATGAACGGCATGGCGTTGCATGGCGGCTATCTGCCCTTCGGCGGCACGTTCCTTACATTCTCCGATTACTCGCGCAATGCCTTGCGCATGGCCGCCCTAATGAAACAGCGCGTCGTGCATGTCTTTACGCACGACTCCATCGGTTTGGGCGAAGATGGTCCCACGCACCAGTCGGTCGAACATGCGGCCAGCTTGCGCCTCATTCCCAACCTCCATGTCTGGCGGCCATGCGACACCACCGAAACGGCGGCGGCCTGGGCGCATGCGGTCCAGCGTCCGGCCAGCACAGGCATGAACGTTCAGGACGGCGGCCCCAGCGCTTTGCTGTTGTCGCGCCAGAACCTGCCCTTCGTGCCGCGCGATGCCGCAACGCTTGCAGCCATTAGCCGAGGCGGATACGTGCTGCGCGATGCGCAAGATGCGCGCGCCGTCATCATCGCCACCGGATCTGAAGTGGCCTTGGCCCTCGGCGCACAGGAACAGCTCGCCGCAAAGGGGATTGCCGTGCGTGTCGTGTCCATGCCTTGCACCAACGTATTCGACGCTCAGGACGCGCAATGGCGCAAGTCCGTGTTGCCCGACGGCTTGCCGCGTGTGGCGGTCGAGGCCGGCGTAACAGCTGGCTGGCACAAGTACGTTGGCCTGGATGGCGCGGTAGTGGGTATCGATACCTACGGCGAATCCGCACCCGCCGGCGTGCTATTCGAGTATTTTGGCTTGACCGTCGGGCGTGTCGCCGCGACTGTCGAACACGTTTTACAAACAGGAGAGTAAGAATGACGATTCGCGTGGCGATAAATGGGTATGGCCGTATCGGGCGCAATATTTTGCGCGCTCATTACGAAGGCGGCAAGAAACACGACATAGAAATCGTGGCCATCAACGATCTTGGAGACCCCAAGACCAACGTGCACCTCACGCGCTTCGACACCGCGCACGGGAAATTCCCGGGCACGGTCACGGTCGACGGCGACTACATGGTCGTCAATGGCGACAAGATCCGCGTGCTTGCCAATCGCGACCCTGCCGCCTTGCCCTGGGGCGACCTGAAAGTCGACGTCGTGCTGGAATGCACCGGCTTCTTCACCAGCAAGGAGAAGGCCAGCGCCCACATTCGCGGCGGCGCCAAGAAGGTCATTATCTCGGCGCCGGGCGGCAAAGATGTCGACGCCACCATCGTGTACGGCGTGAATCATGGCGTGCTCAAGTCCAGCGACACGGTCATTTCCAACGCCTCGTGCACGACCAACTGCCTGGCCCCCTTGGTCCAGCCTCTGCACCAGGCCATCGGACTGGTCAATGGCCTGATGACCACCATTCATGCCTACACCAACGACCAGGTACTTACCGACGTCTATCACGAAGACTTGCGCCGCGCGCGTTCGGCCACCCAAAGCATGATCCCCACCAAAA
>DATJBV010000047.1:0-76248 GCA_035515055.1 Candidimonas sp. | reverse complement strand
AGTGGTCGAGAGATTTTAAGTCTCTTGCGTCTACCAATTCCGCCATGGGTGCGGGGCGCAATACGCCTGGTGACTTGTCCGGTGCGCATGCAGCGCTGGGCCCGGATTCTTGAATTGGCGGAAGCGGTGAGATTCGAACTCACGGACGGGTTACCCCGTCGCTGGTTTTCAAGACCAGTCCATTCAACCGCTCTGGCACGCTTCCTCTCTTCAGAAGGACGAGAGTTTAGCCTATGTAGCCGTTTTTGTGGGCCGATGGCTGAAGGGCGCATCAAAAAAAGACGCGTAAACAGGCGATAATGCCCTTTTCGTTTGTACTGAAGGAGTCACACTATGAAGGCAGTGGAAATCTCGACCCCCGGCGGCCCCGAGGTCCTCGTGCTCGTCGATCGGCCCATGCCGGAACCCAAGGCTGGCGAGGTCCTGATCAAGGTTTCGGCTGCCGGCATCAACCGCCCCGACGTGTTCCAGCGCAAGGGCAATTACCCACCGCCTCCCGGTGTATCCGATCTGCCAGGCCTGGAAGTGGCGGGCGAAATCGTCGGGGGCGACCTCGCGGCGTCCGGCTTGGCCATAGGCGATAAAGTTTGCGCATTGGTGGCGGGCGGTGGATACGCGGAATACTGTGTCGCTCCCGCTGCGCAGTGCCTTCCCATACCCAAAGGCCTGTCCGATGTGGAAGCTGCGGGCCTGCCAGAGACTTATTTCACCGTGTGGAGCAACGTCTTCGATCGAGGCCGTTTGTCGGGCGACGAGACATTGCTCGTGCACGGCGGCGCGAGCGGTATCGGAACAACAGCCGTTCAGCTGGCAACGGCCATGGGCCATAAGGTATATGCCACCGCCGGAAGCGACGAGCGGGTAAAGGCCGTCGAAGGCTTGGGCGCCCTCCAGGGCATTAATTATCGTACGCGGGATTACGTTGACGAGATCAAGAATGCCACGGGCGGCAAAGGCGTCGATGTAGTGCTGGATATGGTAGCTGGCGAATACATCAATCGCGACCTCCAATGCTTGGCCGACGACGGGCGCATCGTCATCATTGCGTTGCTGGGCGGAGCCAAGGCAACCATAGACTGCAATCAAATATTGCGCCGTCGGCTGACGATTACGGGTTCAGCGTTGCGTCCGCGTTCGGTTGAATTCAAAGGGGCCATTGCGCAAGCACTGAAGCAGCATGTGTGGCCATTGCTTGAAACCGGAAAAATTCGTCCGATCGTACATGCGACGTTCCCCCTGGCAAAAGCCAGCGACGCGCACGCGATGATGGACGCGGGTGAGCAAATAGGGAAGATCATCCTTACCATGTAGGTTGTGATCAAAACACGCTACAATGCCGGGTTATCCAACTTATTATCAATGGCCCGATGAAACCTGCTTCTAATCGTAAGCGCCTTGTCATAGGCAACTGGAAGATGCACGGCAGCAAGGCCGCCAACACTTCGCTGATGGCGGGCATTTGCGCGGGCGTTGCGGTAGTTCGCGATTGCGACCTGGCGGTTTGCGTGCCATTCCCCTATCTGGGCCAGGTCGGCGAACACTTGCAAGGCAGTGGTATAGGCTGGGGTGCGCAAGACGTCAGCAAGCATCAGCAGGGCGCCTTCACGGGCGAAGTATCGTCGGCGATGCTGAACGATTTTTCATGCCAGTGGGTATTGGTCGGGCATTCCGAACGACGCACGCTGCATGGGGAATCCGATCAGTTGGTAGCCGACAAGGCGCTCGCCGCCGTCAATGCCGCACTGACTCCTGTGGTCTGCATAGGCGAGACTCTCGCACAGCAAGAGGCGGGCCAGACCAGCGAAGTTATCACTCGGCAATTAGCGCCTTTGCTGGCATTGGGTGCCCAGCATGTTGCCAAGATGGTCGTCGCTTACGAGCCGGTGTGGGCCATAGGCACGGGCCTTACAGCCACCCCACAGCAGGCACAGGATGTGCACGCGTTCATTCGGGCCCAGCTAGCGGCGCTGGGTGTGCCGGAAGTCCGCATTTTGTATGGCGGCAGTGTCAAGGCAGCTAACGCCTCGAGCCTGTTTGCCATGTCTGATATCGACGGCGCCCTGATAGGCGGCGCGTCGCTGGTGGCAGAAGAATTTTTACGTATAGCAGCGGCCGCGTAGGCCTCGGAGTTTTTTCATGCAATGGTTGTCACCTGTTCTCCTCGCGATCCAGGTCGTATCGTCGTTGAGCATTATCGTGCTGGTCTTGTTGCAACAAGGCAAGGGCGCGGATATGGGCTCATCGTTCGGAGGCGGATCCGCAGGCAGTTTGTTCGGTTCTACGGGCGCTGCCAATTTCTTATCGCGCGCCACCAAGTGGGCCGCAATCATTTTCTTTGTGTCGACTGGCGGGCTGGCCTACGTGGCCCACCATCCAGCTGGCAAGTCCATCCTGGACGGCGGTGTGATGCAGGGCTTTGAAACGCCGGCCGCACCTGCTGGCTCGGCCGTGCCTGTGGCCCCCGGCAGCGCCGTCCCAAGTCAATCGGCGGTGCCTGCGGCGCCAGCGGCCTCTGTGCCTGCCGCACCGGCCGTTCCTACGGCTCCGGCTCCGGCCCCTGCTGTGCCGGAAGCGCCAGCGTCAGTCGATGCGCCTGCTGCGGCCGCGCCCGCAGCACCAGGCAACTAGTTTTATAAAGCCCAACGCACACCGTTGGGCTTTACCGAAAAAGCGGATAGTAATTCCGTGCTAGAATACCGCTCTTTGCAAGCCGACGTGGTGGAATTGGTAGACACGCTATCTTGAGGGGGTAGTGGCGAAAGCTGTGCGAGTTCGAGTCTCGCCGTCGGCACCAAGATTCTAAGGGCCCGCAGTTCTTTTTATAAGACTGCGGGCATTTTTTTGGACGAGGCCAGGGCCGGAAATACCCGCCGCCCGTGACGTGCAGGCGTCCGAAGCCCCGCAACGTGTCATGAAAGTACGCGTGGCAGTCACACCTTCATTTTCCCATAAACACCGGCGCCCGCCGCTCTGTCATCGCCCTTACGCCTTCCGCGAAGTCGGCGCTGCACATCTGCCACTCTTGCTCCGCCGCCTCGCGGGCCAATGCTGTTTCAACCGCTTCCGCCAAGCCCATGCGCAAGGTTTCCCGGATGGATTGCACGGCCAATGGCGCTGATGATGCCATTTCCTGGGCCAAGGCCATGGCGTCATCCATGACATCGTCAGACGTTGCGACGAGATCGGCCAACCCAATGTCGACCGCCTCTCGGGCTTTCAGGCGGCGGCCGGTGTAGAGTAGCATCGCGGTCTGCTGGGCGCCGATCAGACGCGGCAGCGTGGCGGACAAACCAAAGCCCGGGTGTATGCCCAGACGCGCGAAGTTTGCCGCGAAGCGGGCATCCTTGGCAGCAACGCGGAAGTCCGCTGTCAAGGCTAGCCCCAACCCGCCGCCCACGGCCGCGCCTTGTATGGCGGCAATAATCGGCTTCCGAATGCGGAACAGGCGTATGCCGGCACGGTAGAGCATTCCGGGAAGCAATGGGTCGTTTCCATGCGGATCATTAAAGTCGGCACCTGCGCAGAAGGACTTGCCCTTCGACGCCATGATGATGACTCGCACATCGGGCACACCGTCCAGATATTCGAACGCTTCGGCCAGTCCTACAAGGAGATCTAGGGTGAAGTAGTTGTGCGGCGGACGCGCGAACTCGACGATGGCGACGTGGCCTTCATAGCGCATTTGCAATTCGTGGAAAGGGATATATTCCGTTTTAAGCATTAACAAACCTCGAATAGGCCGGCCGCGCCCATGCCGCCGCCGACACACATGGATACGACGACATACTTGGCGCCGCGTCGTCGCCCTTCAATAAGCGCATGGCCGGTCAGCCGCGCGCCGGTCATTCCGTAGGGATGGCCGATGGAAATGGCGCCGCCGTTTACATTGAACACCGATGGGTCGATACCGAGCGTTTCCGCGCAGTATAGCGCCTGGCATGCGAACGCTTCATTCAGTTCCCATAGGCCAATGTCGTCGATGGCAAGTCCGTGTTGCTTGAGCAATTTGGGTATTGCGTAAATAGGGCCTATGCCCATTTCCTCCGGGGCATTGCCGCATACGGCCATACCGCGATATATTCCCATTGCTTGCAGGCCTTGTTTTTCAGCGAGACTGGCGTTCATCAGGACGCAAGCGGATGCGCCGTCGGATAACTGGCTGGCATTTCCCGCCGTGATACTGCCGCCTTCAATCACGGGCCGCAACGAGGACAATCCCGCCAAGCTGGTGTCGGGCCGGTTTCCCTCGTCGTTGCTAAGTGTGACGCCGAGGTACGATACCTCGCTGGTTTCGCGGTCGGTGACTTTCATCGTTGCATTGATTGGTACGATTTCATCGTCGAACCAGCCTTGCCGCTGAGCATGCGCCGTGCGCTGTTGCGAGGAAAACGCGTACTCGTCCTGAGCTTCCCGCGAGATCCTGTATTTTTTGGCTATGAATTCGGCTGTATCGAGCATGGCAATATAGGCGGTTGGGCAGGCGCTTTCCACTTTAGGATCCTGGTCCTTTTTGAGCCACTCGAAATACGGCACCTGCAATTGGGAAACATTATCCTGGCCGCCGGCCACCACAATCTCCATGCCATCGACGATGATTTGCTTGGCGGCGGTGGCGATGGCCATCAGGCCCGAGGAACACTGTCGGTCTATCGTTTGCCCTCCGACGGTGACAGGCAGTCCCGCAGCAAGCAACGACGCTCGGGCTACATTCCGGCCTGCCGTGCCGGCGCCTAGCACGGTACCGATGACCACATCCTCGATATGGGCCGGATCGACCCCCGAGCGGTCGACCGCATGGCGTATCGCATGCCCCATGAGAGTGGGGGATTTTATGTTGTTCAATGATCCTCTGTACGCGCGCCCGATGGGCGTGCGCGCTGTGGACACGATGACGGCTTCGCGCATCGATGGGCTCCGTTATGGTTGTAAGTCGGGCAGGGTGAAAGGGCATCTTCGGGCTGGCAGCATCAAAGTTCCAGTACCAGGTCGCGATTGGTCAGTGCCGGCCAGAATCCTTTTGCGCCTAGCTCGATCGCGGCGCGTCCCAGCCGCTGGGCCCACCAGGCATCGCTGCCATACTCGCTACGCCACGAAATGAGACGCTTGGTGGCGAAATGCAATGGATGTTCCTGGGTGAAGCCTATGGCTCCGTGCAATTGATGCACGATCCACACTGACCGCGTGGCGGCTTCGCCGGCGCGAACTTTTGCAACCGCCGTGTCGAAACAAAACTGTCTCCAGGCGTCCGGGTCGTTGTGCAAGCGTTCCGCCGAATCGGCCGCGACCCGTGTAGCCATGCGCGCGGCAGCGACTAGGCCAGCCATTTCGGCCAAGGAATGTTGGATTGCCTGGAACTTGGCCAGCTGGCGGCCGAACTGCACGCGTTGTGCCACATGCGTAAGAGTGCGATTCATGCAGCACTCGAGAGCGCCAACCATGGCGATTGCCTTTGCCAGCGCCAGATGGACCATCAATGTGTGGGGATGAGCGGTCCAGCCGGGTCGCGCCGTCGCTATGGAATTGAGTTCTTCAAATACGAGTGTATCGCGAGGCTCGCCGGCCAAGTTGTGGCCGGCTTCGACAGTTATCAAACTGCCTTCCAGTCGAAATAAGGCGATGGTGGAATTATGCGGCATGGACGATAACAGCCATTCTGCCGACCGGCCCCAGGGTACGTGCTTGACTGCGCCGTCAATGTGCCAGGCATCGCCAAACAGATAAAATGTGGAAGGTTGGATCTGGACGTGAGTCGCGATGGTGCCCATGCCTCCTGGCAACGCGATTCCTCCTTTCGCCAGAAAATAGTTGCCGACCGCGGTTTCCAATAATGGCACTGGCGCTTGCCAGTATCCGACGGCATGGAATATAGGATACGCGTCAGCGAACGTGGGGCTGCCGGCATCGGCACCCGCCGCTGCCGCAAGACCATTTTCTTCGACAAGCCGCCAAAGCTCGGCGGGCGGATGGCCCGTCGCGCAAGCTTGCAGCAGTTCAGGGGTTACGTGGTCGCTGAAGAGCTTTGCCACGCTGTCGGCGATCATGGAGCGCAGCTCGGCTCTTGCATCATCAGGGGTGACACCGTCGTGTGCTTTGCTCATCTCAGTTCCAGACCTTTGGCAATGATGCCTCTCAAGATTTCTCTCGTCCCGCCTCGCAGCGAGAACGAAGGGGCGGCCAGTGTGGTGTATTCCATGGTTTCCACAAGGTCATGCGAAAGTCCTTCCCTTCCTCCAAACAGGCTGTGAGCGACGTCCGGAATGGCCTGTTCAAGGTTGGCTCCCAAATCCTTTACGACGGCCGCCGCAAGACTGGGATTTTTGCCCGTTGCCAGCATCCCGGCCACGCCTAACGACATTTGCCGTAACGCGCCGTATCCGGCGACCACACGCCCAAGCTCGATTTCTGCTCGAGCGTCGCCGGGGTCGGCGGCTTCGAGCATTTCGAGCAATAGCTGGGTGCTACTTAGATAGCGCTCGGGGCCGCTGCGTTCGTATGACAGTTCTTCGGTCACCTGCTGCCAGCCGTCGCCCGCGTTGCCAATTAAATTCATCGCTGGCACGTATACATCGTCGAAAAACACTTCATTGAAGTGGGCTTCACCCAGCATGTTGGTGATGGGTCTTACGGTAATGCCTGGGCAGTCCAATGGCACCAAGAATTGCGACAATCCCGCATGGCGGTTGTCGCCACGATCTCCGGTACGGGCCACGACGATAAGATAATCGGCCATATGCGCCATCGATGTCCAGATCTTGCTTCCGTTGATCTGCCAGCCATCACCGAATATCCGTGCACGTGTCGCGACGGAAGCCAAGTCAGAGCCAGAGTTGGGCTCGCTCATGCCAATCGCGAAGCAGCAGTCGCCTTTCATGATTCTTGGAATGATTTCGGGAGCCAGCGTATCGGGCGCATACTTGATTAAAAGCTGTCCGCTCTGTCGCTCGGCGATCCAGTGCTTTTGAACCGGTGCGCCCGCGGCGAGCAATTCTTCCAGTACTACGTAGCGATGCAGCGCGGTCAGCTCGCGTCCGCCGTAGTGCTTGGGCCAGGTGATGCCTATCCATCCAGCCTCGCCGAGCTTGCGGGTGAAGTCGGCGTCAAATGCCATCCAGCTCCGGGCACGTTGGGCCGGAGTCATGCCGTCCAGCGTCTCGGCTAGAAAGCAGCGCACGTCGGAACGTAATTGCTCACAACTTGCGTCCAGCAGGCACGGTTCGATATTGATGACACTCATACGCTACGTCTCTTTAATGTTATTTTATGAACATTGACCGTAAAGTCATTTTTTATTGTATGCTCTTATTTGAAAATGTCCAACACTGAAAGAAGACTGCTCATGCCATATAACGATATTCTGTTTTCAGTCAGCGAAGAGGTGTGCACGATTGCAATTAATCGCCCCAATACGCTCAATGCAATGACGGGCGACACCATACGGGAACTCCACGATGCCATCGATCAGGCGAGCCGCCGCAGCGACGTCGGCGTCATTGTGCTGACCGGGGTGGGCGAGCGGGCGTTTTCATCGGGCGGTGACGTAAAGTGGGAGGCGGAAGGCGGCCTCGAAACCCTGGACTTTCAGATCGACAAAATGCTGGTTGAATGTCCCAAGCCCACCATCGCCAGGGTGAACGGATACGCCATTGCCGCAGGCAACCACATGGCATATTTCTGCGATATTACGGTGGCGGCGGAGCACGCCGTTTTTGGGCAGAACGGACCGCGTGTAGGTTCACCTGCCGATGGATATATTGTGTCGCACCTGGCCAGTATCATTGGCCAGAAGCGCGCCCGCGAAATGTGGATGGCTTGCCGCCGTTATCCTGCTGCTCAGATGCTGGAATGGGGCCTTATCAATGCTGTGGTGCCCAAGGAAGAGTTGGACGCAGAGGTGGCGCGATGGTGCACAGACTTGCTGGCGGCAAGCCCTACCTGTCTAAAGATTTTGAAGCAAACCTTTCGCAATGTCATCGATCGAACAGAGACGGGCGATATCGTGAAAGCTATCGCACCGGATTACTTTAAATCCGGCGAACAGCAGGAAGGCGCACAGGCGTTTCTAGAGAAGCGCAAACCGGACTTCAGGCGTTGGCGCGCCTGAACTGCCAAAACAATAAAGGGGACGATGGGTGCTAATAGGAAAAAATGCCTTGATCGCGGGCGGTGGGCGTGGCGTAGGAAGGGCGGCGGCAATCAATCTCGCCGGCCAGGGTGCCAATGTTGCCCTTTTATATAAAAGGGACAGCCAGGCTGCTGAAGACACCTCGCGCGAAATCCGCGCGCTCGGGCGTCTGGCCCTACCCATTCAATGTGATGTCGCCGACGCCGACGCTGTCGCCATGGCATTCGACCAGGCGGAAAATCTTATGGGCGGGTTAAGCATGGTCGTCGCTACCGCCGGTTCGGCGGCGCCCACCTTGGCCGTTCATGATCTCTCGCCGAAGACATGGGCCGACTACGTCGCGGTCGACCTCAATGGAACCTACAACGTCGTTCATCATGCCGTGCGCCACTTGCGGAAGGCGGGGGGCGGTGGAATTGTTGCGCTTACATCGATTGCCACCCAGATGGCACCCGCACGCAACAGTTGCGGCGCTGCGGCCAAGGCCGGCGTCGAGGCGCTCATCCGCGTCACGGCCCGCGAAGAGGGCAGGCGCAACATACGCGCCAATGCCGTGTCCATCGGTATTACCGACACGGATTTGATCAAGCCCATTTTTGAAAAATGGGGTCCCGAGACCACCGAAAAAGTATTGGCCGGAATACCCCTGCAGCGGATAGGCACGCCCCAGGAAGTGGCAAAGATGATTGCCTTTTTGCTTAGCGACGACGCGAGCTACGTGACCGGCAAGGTCTTCCAGGTGGATGGCGGGCAGTTCATCGGCGGATAGGCGCGCACACAAAATTAGAATAAAGGACAGGAGACTACATGACGATAAAACCAACCCAAAGCAAGCTCCCGCTGTATTGCAAATCCATCGATTGGGACGCCTACTTCGCAGACATACCGCCGCCAGATATTTGGTACGACACCGTGTTCCGGTGGTCGCGCGATCAATTGCGCGCATACCAGAACCACCACTTCCTGAAGATTATGGACGTGGGCTGGACCAATCCGTTTTATAGACAACATTGGAGCGCAACCGGAATAGAGCCGGGCGACATCAAAAGCCTGGACGATCTCGCCAAGCTGCCTACGTTCGATTCCGAAGATATAAAGGCAAGCCTGAACGCCCGGCCGCCGTTTGGCGAGATGTGCGGCATCGATCCGGGGGTCTTCGCCAAGACATCGCCATTGAAAATACAAACCAGCGGAGGAACGACAGGACTACCTCGTCCTACGCTCTACGGCCCCCTGGAATGGGAGTACAACGGCGCATTCATCGCCCGTACCATCTATGCGCAAAGCGGGCGCCCGGGCGACGTCATGCAAATCACGTCGACACTTTCGCTTGCGAACATGGGATGGGCCTATTACAAGGCCTGCCACGATTATTTGGGCATTGTCCCGGTAACGACGGGCACCGGGATTGTGACCCCCAGCCGGCGCCAAATGGAATATGCCATGAGCCTTGGCACCAACTGCTGGGTGTCGTTTCCCGAGTATTTGACGCAATTGGCGCACGTCATGCGCAACGAGTTGGGCAAAGACGTTCGAGACCTGAAGACCAAATTCATTTGTGCCTATCTTGGACCCGATACCGACAATGGATTGCGTAATCATTTGGAAGAACTCTGGGGCTGTCCTGTGTACGATAATTACGGCACGCACGAGGCGGGAGCGATCTCGTTCGAGGCACAGGATAAAGACGGGCTATACCTGATGGAAGATGCCGCGGTTGTCGAATTCCTCGACGTTGAGACACGCGCGGCGGTGCCTGCGGGCGAAGTGGGCGATGTTTGCGTGACGCACCTGCATCGGAATATCCCGCCGCTCATCCGTTACAACTTGCGCGACCTGGGTCGCATCAAGCATGAAGAGACAAGTTCGCTGGGAAGCAACTTCCGCCGCATGGACAAGTTTCTTGGCCGCTCGGACCAGATGGTCAAGGTGAGGGGGGTCAACATCTATCCCATGGCGTGTCTGCAAGCTGTTCGCAGCGATCCCCGCTCGACGGGCGAATGGATTTGCGTGGCCAGCCGCCGCTCGCGCGATGGCGTCTTGCGAGATGAAATGACGGTGCGCATAGAAACGACGAAAGAGGCGTCCGGCCTGGATCAACTGCGCGAATACTATGAAAAGCGGTTGCAAAATGATCTGGGCGTGAAAGTCGCGGTCGAACTGGTGCCAGAAGGGGGATTGCCAGAAACCAACGTCGGGCAGGAAGGCAAGCCGCGTCGCCTGATTGATAAGCGCGATACAATCGAACAAGCTTAGACGTAGTGGCGTCGTCCAATAAACGCTAGAAGGGGCCGCTACGAGCGGTCCTCTTTGCTTTAGGAACAGTCTTGCCAATAAAGAAAAACGTTAGCATCGCACCCAAGAAGGCGGCGGTCGTCAAAACGGCCACGAACAAAACGGTCACCGTCAAGAAGGCCGTGGTAAATAGTCCACCCTTGGGGCGCAGGGCCGAGAAAAACGAGGCAACGCGCAAGCGGCTTCTCGAAGCCACCATCCGCCTCGTCGGCGACTTCGGCCATACCGGCGCCACCATACGCAACATCACGTCGCACGCGAAGATTGCCCACGGTACTTTCTACAATTATTTTTCGTCGCAACAAGACGTGTTCGACCAGATCTTGCCGTACTTGGGCGATAGGCTGCTAGCGTATCTGGACGAGCGCTTCCAGCATGATGCCGATTTTATTCAACGCCAGGATTTATTCCTGGTGGCATTCGCGGACTTCATCCGGGAAACACCAGCGTTCTATCGTGTGATGACCGAGGCCGAAGTTTTTTCGCCCACCTCGTATCGCGTATATATGGCCAACATGGTCGAGTGGTTTGTCAAACACTTTGCCGATGACCCGCGGTCTACCGACTTCGGGCAGGTGAATAGGCAACAGCTCGAGGTGGTGGCGCTGATGGTGATGGCATCCAGCGAATACATCAATATGCGCTTCGGCGACTGGATGGGCGATGTAACCCGGATGCCGACCTGGGTGGCCAAGACATTCCACGAATTTGTGCGCGGAGGCATCGCCAATGTAAATGGCACGCTTGAAACTCCAGCCGCCATATCCGCGGATTCCTCAGCGCCGGGCCGCCAAGCCCTCCAGGCGGTAGACAGCGCCGAAGCAAGCCTTGCCTCCGAAGCGGCAGCGTCTGCCAACGCAGCGGCCACCGTAGACGAAGCTGCTGCGGGCCGCAGCAGCTTCGTTAAATTCACCCCGCACAAGATGTCCGGAGACTTGCCGATCGACTATAGCGCGCAGTCCATACAAATCGATTGCCGACTTCACTATGTGGCAACTGGACATGCAGTGATCGAGCTCGACATCGACCGGCGCACCTTGAATAGCAGGGGAGTGGTCTCGGGCGGCACGCTTTCTGTAGTGATCGAGGTCGCCGCCGGCGCTGTTATTGCGGGAAATCGGGCCGAGCAGATTTCCGGTGAAACCATCAGCCTGAATTGCACGATGATACGGCCTGCAATGGAAGGCGTCTTAGTGGCTGAAGCGAAAATGGAAAACGCCGGCCGTAATATTCGATTCGTAACGGTCCGCATTACGCTGGATGGGTTGGAAGGCCCGCTGATCGCCACTGGAACGGCGACCATGCGGGTTATTGAATAGGCGGTTCGGCAAACTGCCCGATGGCGGGATGCGTCAGGAAAGAACGCGGGATACGGACCGGCAGATCCAGCAGCATCTGGGCGTAGCACTTGCCCAAAGGATCGTTGCGCAACGACGCCACGCCGCCGCCATCCAGTGCGTCATGCAGCAGATAGTTCAGTGCATGGAATCCCGGTATTTCATAGCGATCAACCGGCCCGTGCACAAAGTGTGCAAAATATTGCCTGACCGCCTCGGCAGTTACCTGCGACTTGATCCATGCCATGAATTCAGGCGCCCGAGCCACGACGCCGATATTCGCGTTATTGCCTTTGTCGCCGCTGCGGGCCACGGCAATGGTTTCCAGGGTAACTTCCACGCCATCTCCGCCTGCATCCAGGGTGGGATCCGGCGCCACCGGCGGCCTGCCTGCGCTGCCTGGATGAAACGGGGATCCGGCCGGGATGGCGACGGCAATTACTTGGGACCCTAATTCGACAGTTATCGGAATTGTGTCTTTCGGCCAAAGGAATGAGTACAGCCGAACCAAGGGGGTGACTCCCGGCCTGCCCCCGACCAGGCTGCAACGGCCAGGGCCCATGGCGAGTCCCGCCGGAGCAATTTCACTGGCAAATATCTTTAGTGCGGCGGCCTGGTCGTGATGCACGTCAAGACGCAAGACTTGCTCGCGGCTGGCGATCGCGCCATGTCGAGCGTTGGCTCCATAGGCGTCCTCGGCACCTATGCTTTTCAAGCTGGTACGCCGGTAGTCGCCAAGTCCGCGCTGGGCAAACAGTCGACGGGTGCGGACAAGAATGCTCTCGCCGACGCGTTTGATCTTTTTGTTGGCGTCCCTGCCCACCATCGTGAACATTGCCGTCGAGCGAAAGCCGTCCTGGTAAGTGCAACTGACTTTGTATTCGCGGGTTGCCGGTTTCCCTATGGCGCCGCTGACTTCCACTCGCGACTCGCCGCAATCTTTCAAGGTGACCTGGGTAAAGTCACAAACGACATCGGGCAAAATGTAGTTGGCCGGGTCGCCGATTTCATAGACGATCTGTTCGGCCACAGTCAATGGAGTGACCAGGCCTCCGGTTCCTTGCGGCTTGGTCACTATAAAACTGCCGTCGGCCGCGCAATCGACAATGGGATAGCCCATGTCGTCCCAGCCGTCGACCATGCGCCAGTCCGTGAAGTTGCCGCCAACGGCTTGCACGCCGCATTCGATAATATGTCCGGCAAGGCTGCCGCTGGCCAATTTGTCGAGATCGGTGGCCCGCCAACCGAATTCATGCATGAGGGGCCCCAAGACCAATGCACTGTCTACGCATCTGCCGGTGATGACAACGTCGGCGCCGGCGGCCAGGGCAGCGCGAACGGGCTCCGCGCCAAGGTAGGCGTTAATGCTCAATGGCTCGGTCGGTAACGGTTCGCCGGTGGTTGATTCGCGAACGTCGCCTTGGCGCAGTTGCTCCCGCTGCGGCAAGAGATCGTCGCCCAGTACGATGGCTATCTTCAATACCAGCCCCAGGGATTCGGCGACCGCCGCCAGCGCGTCGCGACATGCGCGCGGATTGATGCCGCCCGCATTAGCGATCACTTTCACCCCCTGCGCAGCCACATCGCCCAGCACGCTGCGCATCGTGGGGGAGACGAAATCCCGGGCGTAGCCCAGGCTGGCGTCCTTGTCCCTGGCTCGAGCCAGGATGGACATCGTCACTTCGGATAAGTAGTCGAAGACCAAGTAGTCCAACTGGGCGCCATGCAGCAATTGCGGCGCGGCTTCGGCGCTGTCGCCCCAGAAGCCCGATGCGCAACCGATACGGATTCGACGCTTGTTCATGATGTCGCCTCTACGTTGACAATTTCAGCCAGGACTTGTTGCGCCGAAACCTGTGCGCCGGTTTTCGTATTCACGGACATAACGGTGCCGGCCACTTCGGCCCTGATTTCAAGCTCCATTTTCATTGCCTCCAATACAAAAAGAGGTTGATGTAGCCGCACTTGGTCGCCAACCGCGACCATGACATTGATGACGGATGCGGACATGGGTGCGCGCAGTGTCCCGCTGCCGCCGGCCTGCAAGTCCGGCGCACGCGTGTCGTGTTCGACGAAGGCGGCATCGAGTCCCCGCCAGCAGACCTCCACGGAGTTAAGGCGTTGGCAATACTGTACGGTCTCCTGGACCGACGCCGTCGAAATGCGCAGGGCGCCATCGCCGCGCGCAAGCGGCATGAACCGCACCTGTGTGTCGGCCCACGTTACCGTTACCTCCCCATTTCTGGCTCGCCGTACTTGAGCTGGCTTGCTAGAGTCGGCAAACACGACGGTCCAGGCGCCATCGCCGCCTTGTCGCCACCCGTCCAGCGTTACAGCAGCAGGCCAGCACAACAGGGTTGCGGCCACCGCCCTCATGATTGGCGGCGTATCTTCGAGGTCGCAAAGGGTTTGCTGGCTATTCAGGTAGTCGGTGGTGACCTCGCCGGCAATTAACACTGGGTCGTTCAGTAAACGATGCAAGTAACGGCGGTTATTGCCTACGCCCATGAACACCGTGTCGTCGACCGCGCGCGCCAAACGGCGCCTGGCATCGTCCCGGGTAGTTCCCCATGCAATAAGCTTGGCCACCATGGGATCGTAGAACGGCGTGATTGTCTGGCCCTCCACGATGCCCGAATCGATACGTACGTGGGGGCCGATCGCTGGCCGCCATGCCGACACCGTGCCTGTGCGGGGCGTGAAGCCCTCGGCGGGATCCTCGGTGTACAGGCGCGCCTCGAAGGCATGCCCGTGAAAATGCACGTCTTCTTGCGTGAAGCCCAACGGCTGGCCGGCGGCAATGCGCAATTGCAGATCGACCAGATCCAGGCCGGTCACCATTTCGGTGACGGGATGTTCGACTTGCAAGCGTGTATTCATTTCCAGGAAGTAGTGGCGGCCTTCGTGATCCAACAGGAACTCGATCGTACCGACCCCCAGGTAGCCGATGGACTTGGCCGCCGCGACTGCATCGGCACACATGCGTTTGCGTAGTTCAGCAGACACCGCGGACGACGGCGCTTCTTCCACGACCTTCTGGTTGCGCCGCTGGGCGGAGCAGTCGCGTTCGCCCAGGTGCAACGTCGTGCCTTGACTGTCTGCGACAACCTGCACCTCAATGTGGCGGGCACCGAAAATAGCTTTCTCCAGGTATAGCGTTCCATCGCCAAAGGCATTGCGCGCTTCCGATGCGGCCGAGCTCATGGCAGCTTCCAGCTCGGTTTCGGCATGTATAAGGCGTATGCCGCGGCCGCCGCCGCCGGCGCTTGCCTTGATCATCAGGGGGTAACCGATTTCCGCGGCCGCAAGCCGCATGGCGCCAAGCGATTGGTCAGCGCCCTGATAGCCGGGGATACATGGCACGCCGGCTGCGATCATGCGGTTTTTGGCAAGTCGCTTGTCGCCCATGAGGCGTATGCTGTCCGCGCTAGGTCCGATGAATAGCAGGCCTGCTTCGGAGCACGCCGTAACGAAGTCCGCGTTCTCGGAAAGGAATCCGTAGCCGGGATGAATGGCGTCCGCGCCCGTGCGGCGTGCCGCTGCGATGATGGCGGGTATGGATAAATACGACTCCGAAACGGGCGGTGGTCCAATGCAGATGGCTTGGTCGGCAATGGTTACGTGGGGCGCGCCCGCATCGGCCTCGCTAAAGACAGCAATGCTGCGGTACCCCGCGTTATTGATGGATCGCAGGATGCGCGCCGCTATCTCGCCCCGGTTTGCCACGAGTATTTTTCTGATTACTGTTGTCATCACGATCTCGGTGTTTGCCAATTGGGTGTACGTTTTTCCTTGAAAGCCATGGCGCCCTCGATGCCCTCGGGACTACGCACCAACCGCGCCAGTACTTGGGAGGTGGTGTCCAGGAGCGTCTCGTCGGGCAGGTCGCGCGCCATGGCAATGACTTGCTTGGCGGTGGCAATGGCGATCGGTGCTCCACGCTCCAGGTGCGCCAGAGTCTGGCTCAGTCTTTCTTCGAGCGCCGAAGCGTCTGCGCATACCTCGTGCACCAGGCCAATGCGCAGCGCTTCATCGGCTCCTATGCGGGCCGCGGTAAGCGCCAGCCTGCGCAGTTCCGCGCTTCCTATGCGCCGGAACAAAAATGGGAGGATCTGCGCCGGGACCAGGCCCAGCGTCACTTCGGGCAGGCCGAATTTGACATCGGCGGCAGCAATGGTGATGTCGGCTACGCACGCAAGTCCGAAGCCGCCGCCAAGCGCATAGCTTTCAACCACGGCCACAACGGCCTGAGGGGCGCTGTCGATTTGCGAAAATACACGCCCGGCGCGCCGGTTGCGAAGGGCGACCGGGTCGTGTTCGCCCGTGTCGATATCGCGCAGGCTGGATCGTTCGGATATGTCGCCGCCGGCGCAGAATACGCCGGCCGCCCCACGCAATACCACTACCTTGATCGAGCGGTCGGGAGCGATTGCGCTGAACACGCCCTCGATCTCATCCCACATCCGGCTATTTATGGCATTGCGCACATGCGGTCGGTTCAGCGTGAGGAAAAGTGTGGAACCGGATCGCTCCAGCAACAGGGTTTCGCACACGGGCAAGAGTGTCGTCATTGGTCGCCCTGTTGCTTGCGGCCGGGAAGAATGCCAAGCTCCTTCGAAATAATGGCCATCATCACTTCGTTTGCACCCCCGCCAATTGCCACCAGGCGCGAATCGCGCATCATGCGCGACACCTTGGATTCCCACAGGTATCCGGCGCCGCCCCAGAATTGCAGGCACTGATCAGGGATGGTGCGCACCAACTTGCCCGCCTTGAGCTTGGCCATGGCTGTCAAAAGCCGGACGTCCTCGCCGGCAACGTATTTATCGACCGTTGAATAGGTCAAGGCGCGCAACGCTTCCACTTCGGTATACAGGTCGCTTAATGTGTAATGGATCCATTGGTTGTCCAGCAGCGGCTTCCCAAACGCCTGGCGTGAACGGGTGTAGTCGATCGTATCGATAACAAGGCCTTCCATCTGGCTTACGGTGCGCGCGGCGGCGAACAGGCGTTCTTCGGCGAACTGTTCCATCTGGTAGACGAATCCCATGCCTTCTTCGCCGATGACATAGCGGCTCGGGACGCGAACATCGTCGAAGAAGATTTGTGCTGTGTCGGAGCACCAAAGGCCCAGCTTGCGCAGCTTGACGTCGCGTTGTATACCCTTTGTGTTCATGGGCAGCACAATCAACGACTTGTTGCGATGCGGCCCGTTGTCATTGCTGGTGTTGGCGAGCAGGCACATCCAGTCGGCCTTTATGCCGTTGGATATCCACATTTTGCCGCCATTGATGATGTAGTCGTCGCCGTCGCGGCGCGCGAATGTCTTGATGCTGGCAACGTCGGAACCGGCGCCCGTTTCGCTGACGCCTATGCACCCCACGATGTCGCCCGCAATGGTGGGCGCAAGAAATTCGCGGCGCAGTTCGTCGCTGCCATGATTCGCCAGGGCCGGCGTGCACATGTCGGTCTGCACGCCTATGGCCGAGGCCACGCCGCCGCAATGAATGGTACCCAATGCCTCGGCCCAGACCGTGCTGTAGCTATAGTCAAGGCCCATGCCGCCATACTCGACGGGCTTGCTGATGCCAAGAAATCCGGCATTGCCGGCCTTCTTGAATAGCTCGTGGCTGGGAAATTGCTCGGCGTCTTCCCATTCGGCCACATAAGGATTGATTTCGGTGGCAATAAAACGGTCTAGCGACCGGCGCAACTCAAGATGTTCTGGGCCGAAAGGCATGGCACTGTCTCCTAAGACTCTAGTTATATGCGGCTAACGCCGAAAGTAAGCGGTTGAAGTTCGCGCAATTGGGCTTCCCGCCAGGATGCCAGGCAAAAGGCAAGGATGCGGCGGCTGTCGCGCGGGTCGATGATGCCGTCGTCCCACATCCGGCCCGTGGCGGCCAGGGCGGCCGAGTCGGCCTCGACTTTGGCAATGATTTCGTTGCGGCGCGTCGCCATGCGGGCGGCGTCAGGCTGCTTGCCCTGGCGTGCCAGTTTCTGACTGGTCACGATCTCCATCACGGTGGCGGCCTGCTCGCCGCCCATGATGGAAATGCGCGAGTTTGGCCAGGCAAAAATGAAGCGTGGGTTGTATGAACGTCCGCACATTCCAAAATTGCCGGCACCAAATGAGGCTCCTATCAGCAGCGTGATGCTGGGCACAGGCGCGTTGGAAACGGCCTGTATCATTTTCGCGCCGTGCTTGATCATGCCGGCACGTTCCATTTCGCGACCCACCATGAAACCGGTCGTGTTCTGAAGGTAAATAATTGGTTTTCGCGCCTGGGTGCACAACTGGATGAACTGGGTCGCCTTGGCGGCGGCATCCGGGAAGATAGGTCCGTTATTGCCGATAAAGCCGCATTGCGTTCCTTCAATCGCGCCGAAGCCGCAAAAAATCTGAGAGCCGAAGTCAGGTTTGAAATCGACGAATTCTGATCCATCGACGAGGCGGGCAACCACCTCGCGCACATCGTAGCGCTTGCGGTAATCGACGGGCACAACACCTGCCAGCTCGTCCGGCGAAAGCTCCGGCTCACGCCATTCCCGCTGCGTGGTACGGCTTGCCTGCCAGCCTAGCGAACCTACGATATCGCGCGCAATGCCGATGGCGTGAGCGTCGTCGTCCGCCAGGAACTCGGCGCTGCCCGAAACGGTGGCGTGCATGTCGGCTCCGCCCAGGTCTTCATCTTCTGTAATTTCCCCTGTGGCGGCTTTGAGGAGCGGCGGGCCCGCCAGGAAAACCTTGGCGCGTCCGCGCACCATGATGCAGTAGTCGGACATGCCCGGAAGATAGGCACCGCCGGCGGTGCATGAGCCATGCACCACCGATATTTGCGGGATACCGGCCGCCGACAGGCGCGCCATGTTGAAAAAGCGCCGGCCGCCCTCGGCGAACAGTTCCGTCTGGTAGGCGAGGTTGGCCCCAGCGCTTTCGACCAGCAATATGACGGGCAAGCGGTTCTCCAGGGCGATTTCCTGTGCGCGCAGATATTTTTTCAGCCCCATGGGCGTTGTGGCGCCGCCCTTGATCGCGCTGTCGTTGGCAATGGCAACGACCCGCGTTCCCCTGACGAAGCCGATCTGCGCAATGACGGCGCCGCCCAGCACGTTGTCTTTTCCGTCGTCGTCGTGCATCCCGAGGCCAGCCAGCGGCGTCAGGCTTACCACTGCAGTTCCGCGGTCGAACAACTGCGCCAGCCGCTCACGCGGCAGCAGTTGTTTACGCGCTTCGAACTTGGATTTTGCTGCCGCGGACCGGTCCGATACCTTGCGCTCGAAGGCGGCGACTTCCTCGACCAGCGCCAACATGGCCCGCCTGTTTTCTTGGAAGGATGCGCTGTCGGGATCTACGGTGGATTGGAATTGTGGCATGGTGATTTCGGTTGCTCGCTGAACAAGATGGACGATGTAATCAGCCAGACTATGCCAGCACCCGACGCGGCCTGTCAACAAAAAATGAACAATGAATGTTAAATCACTTTTTTCTCGACACGTCAGAAAGTTGGTGTTAGTCTGCTGTTGAAGTCTCTAATAACTACAAGTAGCAGGCGGTTCTTTACCGACCACACGACCACTCTTTGGAGGAACAAAATGAAAAGCATCAAGGCAATGTTGGCAGTCGCGGCAATGGCCCTGGCGGTTGGCGCTCCTGCGCAGGCGGACGAAACGCTGAAGCTCGGCATGTCTGCGATCCTGTCCGGCCCGGGCGCGTTTTATGGCACGGCGGCTGTCTGGACGGCCCAACAAGCCGCCAAGCACATCAATGATCAGGGCGGCATCAAGGCGGATGGTAAGACTTACAAACTCGAGATCGTGGCGTACGACAACAAGTACACCGCCACGGAAGGCGCCAAGGTTGCGCAAACATTAATCGTCCGGGACGGCATCAAGCACATTATTGCCACGCAGTCCACGGCGGCGGTCAGTGCCCTTCAGGCGCTGTCCGAGCGTCGTGGCGTGCTGCATTTCACCGGCGCCTGGGGCAAAAGGTTAAGGGGCGAAAAGTTTCCTCTGACTTTCACCATGCTTAACAGCCCCGGCGAGATTCTTGAGCCTATGTATTCCTACATCAAGGAAACATATCCCAAGGCCAAGCGTGTTGCCGTGTTGAATCCCAACGACGCCACTGGCCAGGACATACAGGCCGCATCGGTGGCCGTCTGGGAAAGCATGGGCTACGAAATTGTCGGAAACGACCTTGTGGACCGCAGTACGACCGACTTTTCGCCGATCGCCACCAGGGTCGCCGCAACGAAGCCCGACATCGTCGACGTGGGCGGCATGCCATTGCCCAATGCCGGCCAATTATTCAAGGAATTGGCTGTTCAGGGCTGGGACGGCGTCAAGCTGGCGCCCGCCGGATCCGGGTCGCACGCCTTGGTAAGCACCGGCGGAAAAGCTGCCGAAGGTGTTTATCTTGGCCTAGCCGCCACTTTCGGGTCGGCCAATGCTACCCCCCTCGAGCGTGAGCTCAACAGCCGGGCGCTGACCGAGCTTAAACAGCCGTTAGACCAAGTCACTATCAGTCCCTGGGATTCGATCGCCGCCTTGAAAGCGGCTATCGAGAAAACGGGCACGATCGATCCGCTCGTGCTGGCGAAGGCATTGCCCGAGACGGTGTTCGAGTCGTCTTACGGGCCGGCCGGTTTTGGACTCAAAGATACCTACGGGATGCCGAACCAGATGCTGCTGCCGGTGATCATCAGCCAAGTCAAGGATGGTGTG
The DNA here is from genome assembly GCA_035515055.1 of Candidimonas sp. GTDB lineage: Bacteria > Pseudomonadota > Gammaproteobacteria > Burkholderiales > Burkholderiaceae_B > Pollutimonas. Next base: position 55,764 of record DATJBV010000047.1, on the reverse strand, counting down.
GCAGTCGAGATCGAGCGCATCAACCCCGCGGAACTTCAGAAAAAACTCGGCAAGTAATACCCGCCCGTCACTACGTCCCTGGGGTGCGCGCACCCCAGGCGCATACAAAGGTCAGCGAATGGACACCCTTGTTCAGTTATTGGTCAACGCTATCCAGATAGGCGCAGTCTATGTGCTTTTCTCATTGGGGTTGACGCTTATATTCGGCGTCATGCGCATCATCAATTTTGCGCACGGCGAGTTCTTCAGCCTGACTGCCATCCTCGTGTCCGTTCAAGTGGGATGGATGAGCAGCCGCCTGGATTTGCCGCTAATTCCCCAGTACCTGCTTGCTTTCGTGGCGTCCATGCTGGTATTGCTCATCTTGGCGGCGTTAATTTTTCGCTTTGGCTTCGCACGGTTCCTGGGCGACGAGACGTCCGGATTCATCATCTCGCTTGGCTTGGTCCTGATGTTGCAAGGCGTCATGCAAGGCATATTCGGTGGCTATCCGCGCTCGGTTGAGCCGCTTGTGGACGGCACCATATCAATTTTCGGTGGGGCCGTCGCATTGCAGAAGTTGCTTATTTGCGTGCTGGCGCTCATTACGACGGTGGGCCTGCTTTTTGTTGTGTTGCGAACGAAGCTCGGGGTCGCGTTGCGTGCCGTGGCTCTGGATCGTGAAGCGGCGGCATTGCAAGGCATCCCGTACCGGAAAATCGCCGCCTACGGATTCCTGCTCGGTACGGCTCTATCGGCGCTCGCCGGCGGCCTGATCGCGCCGCTTGCCGTCATATTGCCCTCCATGGGAGGCGAGTTCCTCATCAAAGGCTTCATGATTGTCATCATCGGAGGTCTGGGCAGTATCAGCGGCGCCATCATTGCCAGTTTCCTGATAGCAACGGTAGAGAGCTTCGGCTCCTACTACTTCGATTTGCCCACGGCAACCATCGTCATGTTCATGGTCGTGGCCATTGTCTTGATTTTTCGCCCACAAGGATTACTCGGCCGTGTCGTCAAATAATTTTTCTCGTCTAGTCCTGGCCTTGGGCCTCGCGCTGGCGCTTTATTGTCTCGTCATGCCCGCCAGCTTCGCGGTGCAAGTCATTGTCTGGGGTGCCCTGGCGATTGTTATCGCATCGGCCATGCGATTCGTCATGCTCGTGGGCGAGTTCAATCTTGCCACGGGCGCCTTCTACGGCATGGGCGCCTATACCGCCGGCTACCTTAATACGGTCTGGGGCTGGCCGCTTTGGGCCAGCATCCCCGCGGCGGGCGGCGTCGCGGGCGTCGTGGCCGTGGCGTTGGGCTACACGACGATGCGCACCTTCGGCGCCTACTTCATGCTCATCAGTTTTGCGTTTTCCGAAATTGTGCGCCTTATATATATAGAGACGCCTGCCCTCGGCGGGAATAATGGAATTCTGGGCGTGCTCGTCCCTGTATGGCTGGAACCCTATTATCCGGCGCTGGTAGTGGCCATGTGCATCCTGCTGGTGATAGTCATGGCACTGGTCGAGCGCTCAGCACTCGGCACGGTTTTCCGGGCAATCAAGAATAAAGAGGCGGTCGTCCGCTCGGTGGGCATCGACGTCCTGTCCATGCGCGTGCTTTGCCTGACCATCGCCAGCGTCATTGCCGGGATTGCCGGCGGCTTGTATGCGCATATGAACACCGTTATCAGTCCGGGAGATTTCGGGTTCATGCTTTCGGTGTTTGCGTTGGCTTATGTGAAGCTTGGCGGGGAAGACGAGCCGGTCGGCCCCGTCATCGGGGCGGCGGTCCTTACGGTCGTATCGCAGTTCCTGCTCGGCTTTGGGTCCTACGACCAGTTGTTCTACGGCGCAATTATTGTGCTGGCCATGTTGGCCTTGCCGCAGGGCCTGCTCGGACGCCTGGAGCAAGTTGGCATGATACGCGTCGGCAGCGAAACCACACCACGGAGGCACGCCCGCCATGATTAATTCTATTCCGACAGCAGGTGCGCCAATACTGCTCAGTACGCGACGCATATCGCGTCATTTTGGTGGACTGGTCGCCGTTTCCGACTTGTCCTTCGATCTGCATGAAGGCGAGATCCTTGGCCTTATCGGTCCCAACGGAGCAGGGAAAAGCACAACGTTCAATATTCTTAGCGGCTTTCTTCGGCTTACCTCAGGGGAAATTATATTCATGGGGAAAAGCCTGGAAGGCGGAGCGCCGTGGAAGGCCGCCAGGCGCGGCCTGGTGCGGACATTCCAGCATGCCAGCCTGCTAAGCGATATGACCGTCTACGACAATATTTATGTAGGCACTTATCAAAGCATAAGGTCCAAGGCCGAACGCGTGGCGCGAGTCCACGAAACGGCCACGGTTCTTGGACTGGAACACGTTCTCGACGAGCTGGCGTGCAACTTGCCGCATGGCCGCCAGCGCATGCTCAGTCTGGCGATTGCGTTCGCCAGTCGTCCCAAGCTCTTGTGCCTGGACGAACCGCTTACCGGCTTGAACCAGACCGAAGCAACGGAAGCCGTAGCGGTCATCCGGCGGCTGCGCGATGAATTTGGAGTTTCCATCTTGTTTGTTGAACACAATATGCAGGCCGTCATGGCGATCTGCGACCGTATCGTTGTCCTTCATCATGGCAAGCAACTTGCCAGCGGCAGTCCCGAAGAAATCAGGCAGAATCCTGCCGTCATCGATGCATACCTGGGAGGGGCTGCGGCATGAGCGCTGTTCCCGTTCTGGCCCTGGAAGGCATCGAGGTGCGCTATGGAAAAGCGCAGGCGGTGCGCGACGTGAAGCTGAGTGTCACGGCAGGCCGTCTAACCACGCTGATCGGCTCCAACGGCGCCGGCAAGACGACCATACTCAAAGCGGTGGCGGGCCTGCTCAAGCCAGCTGCCGGGTCTATCCAGTTTTACGGCGAAGACATTCGTGGCCTCAAGGTGGAGGACATCGTCGGCCGAGGCATTTCAGTAGTGCCGGAAGGGCGGCGGCTGTTCTCTACCATGTCTGTGGAAGAGAATCTTCGAATCGGCGCTTACCTTCGTAAAGACCAGGCCGCCATCGAAGACGATTTTCAAGGCGTCATGGAATATTTTCCCGATCTGCGTGCGAAGCTCAAGGTGTCGGTTGAGAGCCTGAGCGGCGGCCAGCAGCAAATGGTGGCCGTCGGACGCGCCTTGATGTCGGCCCCTCGCCTTTTGTTGCTGGATGAACCCACCATCGGCCTCGCACCCAACCTGGTTCGGCTCATCGGCAGCATCATCAAGTCAATATGCGGCAATGGCGTCGATATTTTGCTTGTCGAACAGAATGCGTCGATGGCGTTGGAGCTGGCGGACGATGCCTATGTGCTCGAAAATGGGGCCGTGACAGCGCAAGGCAAGGCAGCCGACTTATTGAATAACGATGATGTCCGCCGTGCGTACCTGGGGGTATGATGCCACCCATGGAAATTACTTCGCATTCATTTGTGGCTCACGACGGTGTTCGGCTAGCGGCCGACATCGGGGGCGCGTCGCATCTGCCCTCTGTCGTCTTATTGCACGGCGGCGGACAAACCCGTTATTCATGGCGCAACACCATGCAGGAATTGGTCAACCGGGGCTACCATGTGGTCAGCCTGGATGCGCGCGGTCACGGTGAAAGCGACTGGTCGCCCAATGGCGAATATTCGCTCGATGTCCTGGCGTCCGATTTGCGGCAGGTGCTCGGCACGCTGTCCACGAAGCCGGTGCTAGTCGGCGCGTCCATGGGCGGCATCACGTCCATGCATGCGCTTGGGCAGGGAGGCGAGTCCATAGCCAGCGCCCTGGTTCTCGTAGACGTGGTACCGCGGCTCGACGCGGCGGGAACCAATACCATCATCAACTTTCTCCAAGGCCATAAAGGTGGTTTTGCCGACATAGAGGCGGCGGCCGACGTGGTGTCCTTGTACAACCCGCAGCGACCGCGTCCGCGCGACATCAGCGGGCTCATGAAGAATCTGCGCAAGCGCGAAGATGGCCGCCTCTATTGGCACTGGGATCCAGTCTTCTTCGAGAGGACGGATGTGGCGCAGGGCGACGCGTTGGCCGAGGAATTGCATAGGGCATGCGGCCGCATCACGGTTCCCGTATTGCTTGTCAGGGGCATGAACAGCGACCTGATTACCGACCATGCAATCGAGGAACTGCGTGGTTACCTGCCGCAGCTCGGGGTTTTCGAAGTGGCGGGCGCCGGCCACATGATCACCGGCGACCGCAACGAGGTGTTCAATGCCGGTGTGCTCGGCTTCCTGGAAACCTGCACACCCTGAAGTGCCGTCTGCCTACCGGCCGCGATCCTTGGCTTTAGGCAGGCAGTGCAGGGCGGTGTACAAGGCGGCAAGGCCCGCGCCTGCCAACATCAACCCGCGCCACCGCGTATTCATTTCGGTATATAGACTGGCCGCACGCACGTGGCGATCGGTATAGGTATCTTGCCGCAGTGTTTCGCCCGCGTCCCATAAGGCATCGTGCCTGGGCTGGGCCAACCGGTCCGAGCGCTGGGCGCGGATCATCGTCCTGCCCAGCAGTTTGTCCGCAAGCGTCGGCATGCGGCTCAATGCCGACATTGCTCGCGACGCGCTACCCACAAAGATGTCGCGCATGGGGTGTTCGGCCGCGTACAGGATGGCGTCGGCGACTGCCTTCGGGCTGTATATGGGCGGAGGAAGCTGAGGTTCGACATCCAGGTAATTCTTCGCATGCTCGACGTACGCGGTATCGATGGATGCCGGTTTGATCAATGTTACCGAGACTGGCGCGTCGTCGGCCTCGAGTTCCATGCGAAGCGCATCGGTGAAGCCTTTGATGGCATGCTTGGATGCCGAGTACATACCTTGCAGGGGCACGGCTTGATCCGATACTTCACTGCCTACATTGATCAACGCACCGCCGGTCTGTCGCAAGTGACGCACGGCCATCAACGATCCATACACGACGCCCCAGAAGTTTGTTTCGAACAATTGGCGCTGGTCTTCGATTGCCACTTCGTCCACCTTGCCGTAGATTGTGACGCCGGCATTATTAACCCAGGTCTCGATGCCGCCAAAGGCGGTCATGGCGGCATCGAAGATTTTCTGGTGATCTTCCTGCACGCCAACATCGGCTGTGACGGCAATCGCATCGGTGCCCATGGCCTTGCATTCTTCGACCAGTGCATCCAGTGCTTGTCTATTGCGGCTTGCCAGGACCAGTCGGGCTCGGCGGCGGGCGGCTTCCCGTGCTGTGGCGAGCCCTATGCCACTGCTGGCGCCGGTGATGACGATGACTTGTTGATTCAATGGTTTCAGGTTGATCTTCTTCAATTGAATTCTCCTTGGCGGGAAATGGACTCGGCGGTGGGCGGCCATGGCCATGCGGGAATTCGATCTGTCTGCAAGTTATGGACCTACGGCTTGAACCCGAGGGTCTTCATGGCCGGCCCCAATGCCTGCGCCGATGCATCGTAATCCGCCCACGGTGCATTGCCGGCGTCGAGGCGCTCATGAATGTTTCGCACATGCCATTGCGACGAGCTGGCGAGGTGTTCCACCTCGTTCCATGACAGCGGCACGGATACTCCCATTCCGGGTCGGCCGCGCGCGGACCATGCGCATACCGTGGTCGCGCCAAAACCATTGCGCAGGTAGTCGATAAAAATCTTGCCCACCCTGTTGCGCGGCCCGCTTTTGGCGGAAAAGCGTTGGGGCAGGGTTTTGGCAAGGTGTACGACAATGGCCTGGGAAAAATCTTTGACCGTATCCCAGCCCAGGCGCCGTTTCAATGGCACGATGACATGCAAGCCCTTGCCGCCGCTGGTTTTCACGAATGACACCAGTTCCAGTTCATTGAGGAAGGCGCGCATGATGAGTGCCGCCTCCCGCATGGCGGTCCACTCCACGCCCTGGCCCGGATCCAGGTCGAAGGTCATGCGGTCGGGCTTGGCTATGACGGTCTTTATGGCATTCCACGTGTGGAACTCGATCACGTTCATTTGGGCCGCATTCAGCAGGCCTTGGGCGGATACGACTTCCATCAGCGGCTCGTGATCGGGATCCAGGTCTGGCGATAATTGGCGAACGCCGGTCATTTTTGCCGTTTCCAGGTGTTTCTGGAAGAACATTTGACCCTTCACGCCGGAAGGTGCCCGGACGAGCGAAACTGGCCGGCCTCTCAGGTGCTCGAGCATCAGCGGCGCGACGAGGCCGTAGTAGCGAACTAAATCTATCTTAGTGATACCCGTGCTTTCGTCAATCACCCGTTCCGGGTGTGTCACCTTCAACTTGGAGATGGCCGATTCAGGAACGGACGGTGGCATCGGATGATGGGGTTGAGTAGGCGATTGCGCTGGCATGGCGGTCTCCCGGATGATGGCACTTGGCGGTTTGTCGTCGCGCAGGCCGTGGAAGACAGAATGGCGTATGCGCCCGGTGTTTGTCCATTGAGCGAATGAAACCTCCGCCAGCAATTTCGGCTTCACCCAGTGCGCCTTCTTGTCGATGCCGGTGGCGGCATGAAATGGCCGTGTCTCCGTGTGCAAGGCTTCGAGCTTTTTGCGGATGACATCCAGGCTTTTAGCGTTGAACCCCGTTCCCACGTTGCCCGCGTAGCGTAAATTGCCGCGATCGTCGTGCACCCCCAGAAGCAGCGAACCGATGCCCGACCGCGCTCCCTGTGGATCGGTATACCCTCCTATCACGAACTCCTGCCGCTGGCTGCATTTGAGCTTGATCCAGTCGGCGGACCGACGCGATACGTAAGGCGATGATTTCTTCTTGCCGATGACGCCTTCCAGTCCCAGCTTGCAAGCCGACGCCACGATATGACGCACATCCACCTCGAAGGTATCGCTGAAGCGTACGGAGCCTTCAGGGTCTGCGCTCGCTTTTTCCAGCACCGCGGCCAGGCGCTCACGCCGCTCGACCAGCGGCAGACGGCGCAAGTCCGTCCCGTCGCAAAACGGCAGGTCGAAAAGGTAATAAACAATAGTGGATGTGCGCGCGGCATCGAAGGCGCCTTGCAAGGCCTGAAAATTAGGCAAGCCTTGCTCGTCGAGCACAACGATTTCCCCGTCGTACCAGCCGTCCGGCAGCTTCATCCGGGCCAGCGCGTTAGACAAGGCCTTGAGCTTGCCCGTCCAGTCGTGTCCGTTACGCGTATACAGGCGCGGCTTTTGCTTCTCGATCCGCGCTAGCAGGCGATAGCCGTCGAACTTGATCTCGTACAGCCACTCGTCGGTATTCTTGGGCGGAGCGTCGACAAGGGTGGCAAGTTCGGGCTGGAAACTGTCCGGCAATGCCGCAGCCGACGTGGCTGCGGCGGCATTTGGTTCGGCCTTCCCGTCCATCCCGCCCGCAACGGATGCGCCGGCGACGCTATCAGGCATTTCGTCCACTACGCTGAACTCTCCAGCTGGTCGCACGAATTCGTCCTTCTCCTTGATCAGCAGCCATGGGTCTTGCTTTTCCGACTTGCCTTTCATGCGCACGAGCGCCCACTTGCCGCGCAGCTTATGGCCGTGCAATTCGAATTTCAGCTTGCCGTCGCGGTATCCGCGGCGCGCGTCGCCTATGGCTTGCCATGTGCCCTTATCCCAGATGATCACTTTTCCAGCACCATATTGGTTTGGCGGAATGGTGCCTTCGAAGCGGTTATAGGAGATCGGGTGATCTTCCACGTGCATGGCCATCCGCTTGTCTCCGGGGTCGTAGCTGGGTCCTTTCGGTACCGCCCAGCTTTTCATGGCCCCATCCAGCTCCAGGCGAAAATCATAATGAAGACGACTGGCCCAATGTTTCTGAACGACGAAGGCGGGGGCGTTGGCATTGGCCGCGCCGCCCTCGGCCGGCTCGGTGGTGACAGCGAAATTGCGCTTGGCCTTGTACTGGCTCAGGGGATCTGCTTTGGGCATGAATTAGGCCGCTTTGGTGCGCGCCCGGCCTTTGGCGGCCGAGCCTGCCTTTTTGGGCGGCGCGCTTTTCTTTGCCACCGCCTTCTTCTTGGCAGGTGCGGGCCCCCCCTTGTTCAAGCTGCGCTGCAGCATCTCAGTCAGGTCGAGGATTTTGGCGCCGCCTGCCTGCTCTTCCTCGGCTTCAGGCTGAGTGACGGATTCCGTCTGGCCCGCTTCCACCTTTTCCTTTACCAACTGCAGTATCTGTTCCTTGAATGAGTCAGTGAAGTCCGAGGGCTTCCATTTGGCGCTCATATCGTCAACCAGTTGTTCGCCCATCGCCAATTCTTTTTCGGTCAAGCCGGTGGACTGAGTGCCCTCAGCCGGCAGGTTCAATTCGTCCCACGTGCGTATCTCATCGCCCCAGCGCAGCAGATTCAGGATGAGCGCGGGGCCGCAAGGCATCAGAACGGCAAGATGCTGCTTCGTCTGGATCACCACCTTTGCGATTCCGACTTTCTGTGTCTTGCGCAAGACTTCGCGCAGCAGAGCGTAGACTTTCGCACCCTTGTTTATCGGCGAGATGTAGTAAGGGCGTTCAAGATAGATAAACGGAATTTCCTTCAGCGGGACAAATGCCTCGATCTCGACGGTCTGGGTCGTCTTGGGGTAGGCGGCGCTGATTTCCTCTGGAGACAGCACCACATACTGGCCGTCCTCGTATTCGATTCCCTTGACTATATTCTCGCTCGTAATTTCCTTGCCAGTGGCCTTGTTGATGCGCTTATAGCCCACTGGATCCATACTGCGTTTGTCCAGCCAATCGAAATCCAGGCCTTGATCGGCGGTGGCCGAGTGCAAGGCAATGGGAATATGAACCAGCCCAAATGAAATGGCGCCTTTCCATAAGGCCCGCTTGCTCGATGGCGCTGCCATGCGCGGCTCCGTGAGGGTAACGATGTATTGCAGCAAGTATCATGCCATCGGCGCCAAAAACGCCTAAGAACGCTTCCGGAAAGCGCTTGAACCGCGGAAGCGTTTCCCTTCGGTATGTCCGAAGAAGTGTATGAAAGTGACAACACTGAAGCCAAGGGTAAACCCGTAGCGTTTTTCAGGAAAAGACCTTGTTTGTTGTTGAACTCCAACACTTGCCGAGAAATCACAGACCTTTTCGAACAGCATCGTAGCCAGCCGCCCGGAATTTTGATGCAATAGCTCCAACTTCCCATCGCGGAGTTATAAAGAGCAGCAGCACTCGTTTTGGAAGTCGCTGCTCTGTTTACTCAAATCTACGGAGATTTCTTACATGAAAAAGACTCTGCTCGCTGCTGCTCTGATTGCTGGCTTCGCTGGCGTCGCCCAAGCAGAAACATCGGTTACGCTGTACGGTATTCTGGACGGCGGTATTGGTTACAACAAGGTTAGCGGCAACGACAGCCGTACTGCTACTCCTGGCGCCAGCATCGACGGCAAGAGGGTTGGCATTATCCAGCACATGCAAGCTGGTAACCGCTGGGGTCTGAAGGGCTCTGAAGATCTGGGCAATGGCCTGCGCGCCGTGTTCCAGCTGGAAAGCGGCTTCAACTTGACAAACGGTACGTCGGCTCAAGGCGGTCGCTTGTTCGGTCGTCAAGCAACGGTGGGTCTGGCTGGTGATTCCTGGGGTCAATTGGACCTGGGTCGTCAAACCAACATCGCTTCCAAATACTTCGGTTCTATCGATCCATTCGGTACCGCTTACGATCAAGCCAACATTGGCGTCGCGTTCACAGCAGCAAACACCACGCGCTACGACAACATGGTCATGTATCAATCGCCTAGCTTCTCCGGCTTCCAGTTCGGCGTCGGTTACTCGTTCGATGCATCCGGCGATCAAGCTTATGACCGCGAACTGCCATCCGGCTACAACACAAAAGATGCAAACCAGAAAGCCGTCACAACCGGTCTGCGCTATGCTAACGGCCCAGTCAACGTTGCTTTGACGTACGATCAAGTCAAGGCAGGTGCTGCCTCGCTGACGGCGGACAATGTCACGATCAAATCGTGGGCATTGGGCGGCGTATACGACTTTGAAGTCGTTAAAGCGCACTTGGCATTTGGCCAGACCCGCAATGGTCTGTTCAGCGCCCAGTCGTTCGGCGACCAAGGTGGCGCCATCGGCCCAGCCGGCAGCGCCATCGGCAGCCTGACGGGTGCTCGCGGCCTGAAGGTTAATTCCTACATGGCTGGTGTCAGCGCCCCTATCGGCAACGGCACTTTGATGGCATCGTGGACAATGGCTGATCCTCGTACCGCCCCCGACGCAGCTGTAGTTGGCTCGGAGTGGGACAAGCAGCAAACATACAGCCTGGGCTACTCCTACGGCCTGTCCAAGCGCACGAGCGTGTATGCAATTGGTTCGTATGCCAAGCACATCCACTTCTTGCCTGATGCAAAATCGACCTTGGTCGGTGTGGGCGTCAACCACCGCTTCTAATCGGACTGCATAGCTAGCCTATGCGCCGAGATTGCCTGGCTTGCCGGGCAATCGCAGAAACGAGGCAGGCGCAAGCCTGCGAACAAAAAGCCACCCTTAGGGGTGGCTTTTTGTCGCCAAGCGTTGGGCTCTTGCATCTTGAATTTGAGTTAAATCAATACGCCGCCGCTTTGCGTTCATATCGCCCAGCCGCATTGATTTGTATCAATCTTTTCCTGTCCTGCGTGCTTCACAATCCACAGGGGAAATACCCCTACAAGCAATATGGAGAAGTGATGCAAGTTCAAATACACAAAACAGTTATCGGGTGTCTGGTTGCCGCGGGTGCCATGCTTGCCGCGCCGGCAAGCGCCTACGAAGGCGGCGACTGGCTGGTCAAGGCGGGCATCACCCACGTGGCCCCTAAGTCCAACAACGGCAAGGTCATCAATAATTCCGTCGGCATCGATGTGGGTTCCAGCACGCGCCCAAGCGTCAGCCTGACCTACATGGCCACGCGCAACGTAGGCGTCGAACTGCTTGGCGCCTTTCCATTCAAGCATGACATCAAGGCACAGGGCCTGGGCAACATCGGTTCCACCAAGCAGCTGCCGCCCACGCTCAGCCTGCAGTGGCACTTCCTGCCCGACGCCAAGATCCAACCCTATGTCGGCGTTGGCGTGAACTACACCACGTTCTTCAGCACCAAGAGTTCCCTGGGCAACCTGAAGTTGCAGGATTCCTGGGGCTTGGCCGCGCAGCTCGGAGTTGATGTGCAGCTGACAGACCGCTGGTTTATGAATGCCGACATCCGTTATATCGACATCCAATCCAAGGTCAAGCTGAACGGCCAGAATATCGGCAAGGTCCAGATCGACCCGATCGTCGCCACTGTAGGTATCGGTTACCGCTTCTAGTATTTTTGCGGAATATGCAATAATTTCTTCAACAAAGGCAGCCGCAACTCGGCTGTCTTTGATCTGCATCACCAACATGTTTCGGCGCTACGGCCTTTGCCCGAATCCTGTTCTCAAAATGCTACAATCCGAGGGTTTACTTATCGTGATTGGTTGCCTGGCATGAATCTGCAACAGTACTTTCCCGTCCTGCTATTTATTATCTTCGCGACCGTGATCGGTTTTGCCTTGCTTGCCGCTGGCCGGCTGCTCGGCCCGCATCGTCCGTACGCAGAAAAACTGTCACCTTACGAATGCGGTTTCGAGGCGTTCACCGACTCGCGCATGAAGTTCGACGTGCGTTATTACCTCGTCGCCATCCTGTTCATCATGTTCGACCTGGAAATCGCCTTCCTGTTTCCGTGGGCTATCGCCAACGGCACAATTGGCATGGTCGGCTTCTGGACGGTAATGGTATTCCTGGCCATTCTTACCGTGGGTTTCATCTACGAGTGGAAGAAAGGCGCGCTGGACTGGGAATAAGCGCAACACAGAGGCATTTAGGAAAATTATGGCTATCGACGGCATTATGAAAGAAGGTTTTATCACCACCAGCGCAGACAAGTTTCTGAACTGGGCCAAGACGGGTTCCATGTGGCCCGTCACCTTCGGGTTGGCCTGTTGCGCGGTGGAAATGATGCATGCGGGCGCTGCCCGCTACGACCTGGACCAATTCGGCATTATTTTTCGCCCCAGCCCCCGCCAGTCCGATCTCATGATCGTGGCCGGCACGCTGTGCAACAAAATGGCGCCTGCCTTGCGCAAGGTTTACGACCAAATGGCCGAACCCCGCTGGGTAGTGTCCATGGGCTCCTGTGCCAATGGCGGCGGCTATTACCACTACTCGTATTCGGTGGTGCGCGGCTGTGATCGCATCGTTCCGGTCGATATCTACGTGCCTGGCTGTCCGCCCACCGCGGAAGCCTTGGTGTATGGGCTCTTGCAATTGCAAAACAAAATCCGCCTCACCAACACCATTGCGCGCTAGGCCGGCCCGGCTGTCACTCTTAACGTTGAACTGCTTCCACTTATGACTCGGCTCGAAACGCTACAAACCAATTTACTGGCCACGTTCGGCGAAAGCCACAAGCTCACGCTGGCCCTGAACGAGCTCACGCTCGAGGTTCCCGCCGCCGACTGGGTCGATACCTGTACCGTGCTGCGCGATAACGCATCGCTGCGCTTCGAGAACTGTATCGACTTATGCGGCATCGACTATTCCGGTTGGGGCGCGCCTACCTTTGCGTTCGAACCGGGCCTGCATGCGCATCGCTTTGCCGTCGTCGTGCATTTGCTGTCCATCAAGCACAATTGGCGCTTGCGCGTGCGGGCCTATGTGCCCAACGACGAACTACCCGTCATTGCCAGCTTGGTCGACGTCTGGCCCACGGTCAATTGGTTCGAGCGCGAGGCCTTTGACTTGTTCGGCGTGGTATTCGAAGGGCACCCGGATCTGCGCCGCATACTTACCGACTACGGCTTCATCGGCCATCCCTTCCGCAAAGACTTCCCCTTGTCCGGCAACGTTGAAATGCGCTACGACACAGAACAGCAGCGGGTAATTTACCAACCCGTGTCAATCGAGCCGCGCGAACTCACTCCGCGGGTCGTGCGTGAAGAAGGCTACGGAGCAGGGCGCTGAACATGGCTGAAATTAAAAACTACACACTGAACTTTGGTCCGCAGCATCCGGCTGCGCACGGCGTATTGCGCCTGGTGCTCGAACTCGACGGCGAAGTCATCCAACGGGCCGACCCCCATATTGGCTTGTTGCACCGCGCCACCGAAAAACTGGCCGAGCACAAGACGTATCTGCAGGCCTTGCCCTATATGGACAGGCTCGACTACGTCTCCATGATGTGCAACGAGCATGCCTACGTCCTGGCGGTGGAAAACTTGCTGGGCATCGAAGTCCCGTTGCGGGCGCAATACATACGCGTCATGTTCGACGAGATCACGCGCCTGCTCAATCACCTCATGTCCCTCGGCTCGCATGCGCTCGACGTGGGCGCCATGGCGGTTTTCCTCTATGCGTTCCGCGAGCGTGAAGACCTGATGGACTGCTACGAGGCCGTGTCGGGCGCGCGCATGCACGCTGCCTACTATCGTCCGGGCGGCGTTTATCGCGATCTTCCCGATTCCATGCCGGCTTATGGCGAAAGCAGCAAGTACCGCGGCGAAAAAGAAGTACGCGCCATGAACGAGGCACGGTCGGGTTCGCTGCTCGACTTCATCGAAGACTTCACCAATCGCTTTCCCACCTGCGTGGACGAATACGAAACGCTGCTCACCGATAACCGCATCTGGAAGCAGCGTCTTGTTGGCATAGGCGTCGTCAGTCCCGAACGCGCCATGGCGCTGGGCTTTACCGGTCCCATGCTGCGGGGATCCGGCGTCGAGTGGGACTTGCGTCGCAACCAGCCCTACGAAGTCTACGATCGCCTCGATTTCGACGTTGCCGTCGGCACCAATGGCGACTGCTACGACCGCTATCTGGTACGTATTGCGGAAATGCGCGAAAGCAACCGTATCATCCGGCAGTGCGTCGAATGGCTGCGCAACAATCAAGGGCCGGTCATCGTCAGCAACCACAAGGTTGCGCCGCCCACGCGCGAACGCATGAAGACGGGCATGGAAGACCTCATCCACCACTTCAAGTTGTTTACCGAAGGCATGCACGTACCCGCCGGCGAAACGTATGCGGCGGTGGAACACCCCAAGGGGGAGTTCGGCATCTACATGGTGTCCGATGGCGCGAACAAGCCTTATCGCATGAAGATACGCGCACCGGGGTTCGCCCACCTGCAATCGTTAGACGAAATGGCACGTGGCCACATGATCGCCGATGCCGTCACCATTATTGGTACGCAAGACATCGTATTTGGTGAAATCGACCGTTAACCGGCGCGTAGCCAAGGTATAAACCGGATTCAAATTATGCTGCTTTCCGAACAAGCCTATCAAAAAATCGACAAGGAAATTTCCAAGTTTCCTGTCGAGCAACAGCAATCGGCCATCATGGCCGCCCTGACCATTGCACAGGACGAAAAGGGCTGGGTATCGCCCGAAATCGTTGCCGACATCGCCGCGTATCTGCGCGTACGGCCTATTGCAGTGCAGGAAGTTGCCACCTTCTACAACATGTACAACACGCAACCGGTCGGCCGTTTCAAGATCACGGTTTGCACGAACTTGCCCTGTGCCTTGCGCGACGGCGTGAAGGCGGCCGACTACATCAAGGGCAAACTGGGCATCGACTTCCACGAGACCACGCCCGACGGCATGTTCACACTGATGGAAGGCGAATGCATGGGCGCCTGCGGCGATTCGCCGGTGCTGTTAATGAACAATAAGCACATGTGCGTGCGCATGTCGTCCGAGAAGATCGACGCAATGATTCAAGAACTCAAGCAGCACGGGGAGGCCGCATGAGCGCGACGGGGCTGTTGCAGCAATTTTCCCAGGGCCTGGCGCCCAATCCCGGCAGCGACGTGTCGACCAGCATGATCTTCCACGACCGCCACCTCAGTCCGCAAATTATTGCGGGCCTGGACGGCACGAACTGGGGCCTGGAAGACTACGTCAAGCGCGGCGGCTACGAGGCCTTGCGCAAGATTCTTACCACTGGCATGAAGCCGGAAGACGTCATCAACGAAGTCAAGGCATCGGGTTTGCGCGGCCGCGGCGGCGCGGGATTTCCCACCGGCTTGAAGTGGAGCTTCATGCCTCGTACCTTGCCGGGCCAGAAATACCTGGTGTGCAATTCCGACGAAGGCGAGCCGGGTACCTTCAAAGACCGCGACATTCTCCGGTTCAATCCGCACATCGTGATCGAGGGCATGGCCATTGCCGCCTATGCCATGGGCATTACCGTGGGCTATAACTACATCCACGGCGAAATCTTCGAGATCTACGACCGCTTCGAGCAGGCGTTGGAACAGGCCCGCGCGGCCGGTTTTCTGGGCGACAAGATCCTGGGGTCGGAATTCAGCTTCCAGTTGCACGCCTTCCACGGCTACGGTGCCTATATTTGCGGCGAAGAGACCGCCTTGCTGGAATCGCTGGAAGGCAAGAAAGGGCAACCGCGCTTCAAGCCGCCATTCCCTGCCAGCTTTGGCCTGTACGGCAAGCCAACCACCATCAACAATACGGAAACGTTTGCGGCGGTGCCCTGGATCTTCCGCAACAGCGCCCAGGAATACCTGGAGATCGGCCTGCCCAATAACGGCGGCACCAAGCTGTTCTCTATCTCTGGCGACGTCGAACTCCCCGGCAATTACGAAATTCCGCTAGGCACGCCCTTTAGCAAGCTGCTGGAATTGGCGGGCGGCATGCGGGGCGGCCGTAAGTTGAAGGCGGTCATACCGGGCGGTTCCAGCGCCCCGGTGTTGCCGGCCGACATCATGATGCAAACCACCATGGACTACGACTCGATCGCCAAGGCCGGCTCCATGCTCGGGTCCGGCGCGGTCATCGTCATGGACGAGACCCGTTGCATGGTCAAGTCCCTGATGCGCCTGTCGTATTTTTACTTCGAGGAAAGCTGCGGCCAATGCACGCCTTGCCGCGAAGGCACGGGCTGGTTGTATCGCATGGTCGAGCGCATCGAGAACGGCCAGGGCCGTCCGGAAGATCTGGACGTCCTGGATTCGGTGGCGCACAACATCATGGGGCGCACCATTTGCGCGCTCGGCGACGCCGCCGCCATGCCGGTACGCAGTTTCATCAAGCATTTCCGCGACGAGTTCGCACACCACATCCAGCATAAAAGCTGTGTGGTGCCAAAATATCTGTAGGCTCAGGACAAGCTAATGGTTGAACTTACCATCGACGGCATTAAAGTAGAAGCTCCCGAAGGCAGCATGGTCATCCAGGCTGCGCACAAGCTCGGGGTCTATGTGCCGCACTTCTGCTATCACAAGAAACTTTCCATTGCGGCCAACTGCCGCATGTGCCTGGTCGACGTCGAAAAGGCGCCCAAGGCGTTGCCCGCCTGTGCCACGCCCGTCACTAACGGCATGGTGGTGCATACCCGCTCCGACAAGGCCATTGCCGCTCAGAAAAGCGTCATGGAGTTTCTGCTGATCAATCACCCGCTGGATTGCCCGGTTTGCGACCAGGGCGGCGAGTGCCAGTTGCAGGATTTGGCCGTCGGCTATGGCGCCTCGGCATCGCGCTACCAAGAAGCCAAGCGCGTCGTCACCGCCAAGTCCATGGGTCCGCTCATTTCCACCGACGGCATGCAGCGCTGCATACATTGCACACGCTGCGTGCGGCTGGGTCAGGAAATCGGCGGCATCATGGAAGTGGGCATGGTCAATCGCGGCGAGTTCTCCGAGATCACGACATTTGTCGGCCAGGCCGTCGAGTCCGAACTGTCGGGCAACATGATCGACGTCTGCCCGGTCGGCGCATTGCTGTCCAAGCCGTTCAAATTCACTGCCCGTACCTGGGAAATGGCGCGCCGCCGTTCGGTCAGCCCGCACGATAGCCTGGGTGCCAACCTGGTGGTGCAGGCCAAGATGGATCGCGTACTGCGCGTCGTGCCTTTCGAAAACGAAGATGTGAACGAGTGCTGGATCAGCGATCGCGACCGTTTTTCCTACGAAGGCCTGTACACCGAAGACCGCCTGGCTCACCCGATGATCAAGGGGGAAGATGGCCAGTGGCGCGAAGCCTCCTGGAGCGATGCGCTGCAAGTGGTGGTGCACGGGTTCAATACGGTGCGCGAGCAGTTCGGCGCCGAGCAAATCGGCAGCATCGGTAGCCACACGGCCACTGTTGAAGAGCTGGCCCTGCTGGCGCGCCTGACGCGTGCGCTTGGCTCTGAAAACATCGATTTTCGCCTGCGCCATATCGATCGTTCGTTCGACCAAGCCGTGTCCGGCGTTCCTTGGCTGGGCATGCCGATCACCGAGTTCGCCAATCTGGATCGTGTGCTGATCGTGGGCTCGTTCCTGCGGAAAGATCACCCCTTGATGGCTCAGCGCTTGCGCCAGGCCGCCAAGCATGGCACGCAGGTGTCCTTCATCGACGCGGGCACGGAAGATCCGTTGTTCCCCGTTACCGGCAAGCTTACGGTGGCCCCCAGTGCGCTGCCCGACGCCTTGGCTGAAGTCTTGGTCGCGCTTGCCAACGCTAAAGAACAAAGCGTCCCGCCCGCGTTCGCGAACGTCCAGCCGGGCGACGCGGCGCAAGCCATTGCGGCCAGCCTGGCATCGGGCGAGCGTGTCGGCGTCTTCCTTGGCAACATGGCGACCGCGTCGGATCAGGCCACGCTCATTGCCGCCAATGCGTCGGCGCTTGCTGGTTCGCTGGGCGCCAAGTTCGGTTTCCTTACCGCCGGCGCCAATACGGTGGGCGGCTACCTGGCCGGCGCCATCCCTGGCAAAGACGGCTTGGGCGCCGAGCAAATGCTCGCGCAGCCATTGAAGGCCTATATGGTCTTGCATACCGAGCCTTCCATGGACGCCGACAACGGCGCTCGCGCCGTCGAGACCCTCAAGGCGGCGGGCTTTACCGTCGCCCTGACATCGTATCGCTCGGCGGTCGACGCCTGGGCCGATGTCATGCTGCCCATTTCGCCATTCACCGAAACGTCGGGAACATTTGTCAACGCCGAAGGGCGCGCCCAGAGCTTCAAGGGTGCCGCCGCGCCGTTCGCCGATACGCGTCCGGCATGGAAGGTCTTGCGCGTGCTTGGCAACCTGTTCCAGCTGCAAGGTTTCGACGATGAAACGTCTGAATCGGTGCGCGACAGCATTATGGTCGACGGTACGGACGGGCGTCTGTCCAACGCCATTAACGCTACCGTCGGCTTGGGCGCGAAGCTCAACGGCATACAGCGCGTGACCGATGTGCCGATTTACCGTAGCGACGCACTTGTGCGCCGTTCGGCGCCTTTGCAGGCTACGCCGGCCTCGCAGCCGCCACGCGCGCGCATGGCGGCCAGCATGCTGGCCGAGTTGGGAGCGGAAGCCGGCGATTCCTTGCGCATCAGCTCGGCGCAAGGCCAGATCGTCCTTCCGGCGCTGGTCGACGATACCGTCGCGCACGGATGTGTGCGTATCCCCACGGCATTCGAAGAAACCGTGGCGTTGGGTAGCGGCTTTGGCCAATTGACCGTGGAGCGTGCGTAATGGAATGGTTGAATCCTATTACCTCGTTTGGCACTGAGTTGTTGGGCCCAACCGCCTGGCTCGTGGTGTGGTCGTTGATCAAGATCGTCGTTATTGCCGTGCCTATCATTCTGTCGGTCGCCTACCTGACCTATTGGGAACGCAAGATGATCGGCGCCATGCACGTTCGCCAGGGGCCCAACCGGGTCGGCTACCGCGGCCTGCTTCAGCCTTTCGCCGACGTGTTCAAGTTGTTGACAAAAGAAGTCATCTTGCCGTCCAAGTCCAACAAGGTCTTGTACGTCTTGGCTCCGGTCGTCACGCTCATGCCCGCACTGGCCGCCTGGGCGGTCGTGCCGTTCGGCCCCGACGTGGTGCTGGCCAACGTCAATGCCGGCCTGTTGTATGTCATGGCCATTACATCCATAGGCGTGTACGGCGTGATTGTGGCCGGCTGGGCGTCGAACTCCAAGTACGCGTTCCTGGGCGCCTTGCGCGCCGCCGCGCAAATGGTGTCCTATGAACTCGCCATTGGCTTCGTCTTCATCACGGTCTTGCTGGTCTCGGGTTCGCTGAATCTAAGCACCATCGTGAATGTGCAGGGCTCGGGCTGGTTCGCCGACAAGGGCATCAACTTCATGTCCTGGAACTGGTTGCCGTTGCTGCCCCTGTTCGTCATCTATGTCGTGTCGGCGGTGGCTGAAACCAACCGCCACCCGTTCGACGTGGTGGAAGGCGAATCGGAAATCGTGGCCGGCCATATGGTGGAATATTCGGGCATGGGCTTCGCGCTATTCTTCCTTGGCGAATACGCCAACATGATTCTGTTGTCGGCGATTGCCTCCATCATGTTTCTGGGCGGATGGATGCCGCCGCTCGAAATCGCGCCGCTCACCTGGGTTCCCGGTTGGCTGTGGCTCGGGATCAAGACATTTTGTGTCGTTTCAATGTTTATCTGGTTCCGGGCAACATTCCCACGGTACCGCTACGATCAAATCATGCGTCTGGGCTGGAAAGTATTCATTCCGCTTACAGGCATCTGGCTAGTGATCGTGGCGATCTGGATGCAGACGCCCTGGAATATCTGGCAATAGGAAACAGGGACAAGATTATGGAAGCTATCAAAGATTTCTTCGGCAGCCTTATGCTGTCCGAGATGCTCAAGGGCATGCGCCTGACGGGCAAATACTTCTTCAAGCGCAAGGTGACTTTGCGCTATCCGCAGGAAAAGACGCCCGCGTCGCCACGGTTTCGCGGCCTGCACGCCCTGCGCCGCTACCCGAATGGTGAAGAGCGCTGCATCGCCTGCAAGCTGTGCGAAGCTGTTTGCCCCGCGCTGGCCATCTCTATCGAATCCGAAGAGCGCGACGACGGCACCCGCCGCACGACGCGTTATGACATCGACCTCGCGAAATGCATTTTCTGTGGTTTCTGCGAAGAAAGCTGTCCCGTCGACTCCATCGTCGAGACGCATATTTCGGAATACCACGGCGAAAAGCGTGGCGACCTTTACTACACCAAGGACATGCTGTTGGCGATCGGTGATCGCTACGAGCCTGAAATTGCCCGCCGTCGCTCCGAAGACGCCCCTTATCGTTGATGCCCGGACCCGACACTCATGATTTTTTCTACTGTTTTGTTTTACGTGTTGTCGCTGGTGCTGGTCGTGGCGGCATTTCGCGTCATTACCGCCACCAGCCCGGTTACCGGCGTTCTTCACCTTATTCTCACCTTTTTTACGGCGTCCATGATCTGGATGCTGCTGGGTGCTGAATTCCTCGCCTTGTTGCTGGTCGTGGTTTACGTGGGCGCCGTCATGGTGCTTTTCCTGTTCGTCGTCATGATGCTCGACGTGCGCACCGAGGCGTTGCGCACGGGCCTCAAGACGTATTTGCCGCTAGGCATGCTGATCGGCCTGATCATGGTGCTGGAAATGGCGTTCGTGCTGGCCAAGACATGGTTCGAGGCGGGTCCGCAGGCGCCCGTGGCCGATGACTACAACAACACGCACGCCCTGGGCGTGGCCATGTATACCGACTACGTCTTCGCCGTGCAGATCGGGGGTGTCATTCTGTTGGTGGGCATGATCGCCGCCATCGCACTCACCCTGCGCCGCCGTACGGACACGAAGAAGACGAATCCGTCCGAGCAGGTGAAGGTGCGTTCGCGCGACCGCCTGCGCATGGTCAATATTCCATCGCAAACCGAAGCGGCCCCATCGGCCAGCCCAGCCCATGGGGACACGAAATGACATTGACGCTCGCCCATTACCTGATACTCGGGGCCATTCTGTTCGCCATCGGCATCTTTGGCTTCTTCTTGAATCGACGCAACCTGATCATTCTGTTGATGTCGATCGAGCTTATGCTCCTGGCGGCCAACATGAATTTCGTGGCCTTCTCTTCCTGGTTCGGCGACACTGCCGGCCAGGTCTTCGTCTTTTTCATTCTTACCGTGGCAGCTGCTGAAGCCGCCATCGGCCTGGCGATCTTGGTGTTGCTGTTCCGCAACCTGAATACGATCAATGTTGAAGAACTTGACCAGCTCAAGGGTTGATGGAACTGCACACTATGAATTCAACTAATCTTTACTTATTGATTGCCCTCGCGCCCCTGGCGGGCGCCTTGCTTGCCGGATTATTCGGCACGGGCTTTCTCGGCCGTTTCGTCAGCCGGCGCGGCTCGCACCTGATCACCATCGCCTCGGTCCTGATCTCGTTTATCGGGTCCGTCATTGTGCTGTTGCAGGTGCTCGATGGCCAAACCTACGACGGCGCGCTCTATACCTGGAGCGTCATCGGCACCACCAAGCTGGAACTGGGCTTCCTGATCGATTCCCTGTCCGCCCTTATGATGGTGGTCGTCACGTCCGTATCCCTGATGGTGCACATCTATACCATTGGTTATATGTCCGATGATCCCGGCTACCAGCGCTTCTTCTCGTACATTTCGTTATTCACGTTTTCCATGCTCATGCTGGTCATGTCTAACAACATGGTGCAGCTGTTCTTCGGATGGGAAGCGGTGGGCTTGGTCTCCTATCTGTTGATCGGTTTCTGGTACACGCGTCCCACGGCCATTTTTGCCAACATGAAGGCATTCCTCATCAACCGCGTGGGCGACTTCGGTTTCCTGCTCGGTATTGGTTTGTTGTTCGCCTACACCGGCAGCATGCATTACGCCGATATCTTCGCGCAGACCGACAAGATGGCCGCCATGACGTTTCCCGGCACTGACTGGCAGTTGCTGACGGTGGCATGTATTGCGCTATTCGTTGGTGCAATGGGTAAGTCGGCACAAGTGCCGTTGCATACCTGGCTGCCGGATTCCATGGAAGGCCCGACGCCCATCTCGGCGCTCATTCACGCCGCCACCATGGTCACGGCTGGCATCTTCATGGTTGCCCGTTTTTCGCCGGTGTTCGAGCAGTCTGCAACAGCCTTGTCGATCATGATCGTCATCGGCGCTATCGGCGCGTTGTTCCTGGGCATCCTGGGCATCGTGCAAAACGACATTAAGCGCGTTATTGCTTATTCCACGCTGTCGCAATTGGGCTACATGACGGTGGCGCTAGGTGCCTCCGCCTATTCAGCCGCGATTTTCCACCTCATGACGCACGCTTTCTTCAAGGCTTTGCTGTTTCTTGCGGCGGGTTCGGTGATTATCGGCATGCATCACAACCAGGACATCCGAACCATGGGCGGCGTGCGCAAGTACATGCCCATCACATGGATCACCTTCCTTCTGGGCACGCTTGCCTTGGTCGGAACGCCGTTCTTTGCCGGGTTTTATTCCAAGGAACACATTATTGAAGCGGCTGGCGCAGCCAACGTGTGGGGCGCGGGCTTTGCCTATTACGCCACGCTCATCGGTGTGTTCGTTACGTCGCTGTATTCGTTCCGCGTGTATTTCCTCGTCTTCCACGGCAAGGAACGTTTCGACACCACCGGGCACGCCGCGCATGGCCACGGCCATGACGACCATGGCCATCATGGCGGCACGCCGCATGAATCGCCATGGGTGGTGACCTTGCCCTTGGTGTTGCTGGCCATCCCGTCCGTCGTGGCAGGCGCGTTGTTCATCGATCCCTTGTTGTTCGATGGCTTCTTCAATGGCGTCATCGCCATACTGCCGGCGCATCCTGCCATGGCCGAACTGGCCAGCCACTGGCATGGCTGGGTGGCGTATGCCCTGCACGGCTTCGTTACTCTGCCGTTCTGGCTGATGATCGCGGGCTTCGTCGTTGCCTGGTATTGCTACGTAATCAATCCGAAAGTGCCGGCCGTCATTCACGAAAAATTGTCGTTCATCAATCGCATCCTCGACAACAAGTACTATGCCGACTGGGTCAATGAACAAGTTATCGCCCGCGGCGTCCGCCTGCTGGGACATGGCTTCTGGAAGGGCGGTGACCGCGGCTTGATCGACGGCATACTGATCAATGGCAGCGCCCGTGTGGTGGGCTGGGTAGCGGCAGCCAGCCGACACCTGCAGTCGGGCTATATCTATCACTACGCCTTCGCGATGATCATCGGGATCATGGCTTTATTAACCTTTTTTGTGTTGACGGTTCGATGATGGCTAGCGATATGGCGTCTTCTACTCTTCCTTGGTTAACGCTTGCAATCTTCGTTCCGATTGTTGCCGGCCTGATCGTTCTTCTGGTGGGGCGCGACGACCGCCCCGGCGTTACGCGCATCCTGTCTCTGGTGGGCTCGATTGCCGGCTTCCTCGTTACGCTGCCGTTGTATACCGGCTTCGATAAAACCACGGCGAACATGCAGTTCGTTGAAAAAACCTCGTGGATCGAATCATTCGCGGTGAACTATCACCTCGGCATCGATGGCATATCCATCTGGTTCGTCTTGCTGACGGCATTCATCACCATCATCGTGGTGCTGGCCGGCTGGCAAGTCATCACCAGCCGGGTATCGCAGTACATGGCCTCGTTCCTGATCCTGTCGGGGCTGATGGTCGGCGTCTTCGTAGCGCTGGACGGCATGCTGTTCTACGTGTTCTTCGAGGCCACGCTCATCCCGATGTATCTGATCATCGGCATATGGGGCGGACCGAACCGGGTATATGCCGCGTTCAAGTTCTTCCTGTACACCTTGATGGGCTCGCTGCTCACGCTGGTTGCCTTCATCTACCTGTGGCATGCGTCGGGTGGTTCGTTCGACATCCTGACCTGGCACCAGCTCAAGCTGGGCTATGCGCCACAGATCTTCATCTTCATTGCCTTGCTTGCCGCCTTTGCCGTAAAGGTTCCGATGTGGCCGGTGCATACGTGGTTGCCCGATGCGCACGTCGAGGCGCCAACGGGCGGATCGGTGGTGCTGGCCGCCATCATGCTGAAGCTGGGCGCCTATGGCTTTCTGCGCTTCTCGCTGCCTATCGTGCCTGATGCGTCGCACAGCTTGGCCGGCATGATGATCGTCCTGTCCCTGATTGCCGTCATTTATATCGGCCTGGTCGCAATCGTCCAGGACGACATGAAGAAACTGGTCGCATATTCGTCGGTGGCCCACATGGGCTTCGTCACGCTGGGTTTTTTCCTGTTCAACACAGCGGGTCTTGAAGGCGCGATCATCCAGATGATTTCACACGGATTCGTGGCGGGCGCCATGTTCCTGTGCATAGGCGTTCTCTACGACCGCATGCACACGCGCCGCATTGCCGACTACGGCGGCGTGGTCAACGTAATGCCGCGCTTCGTTACGCTATTCGTGCTTTTCTCCCTGGCCAATAGCGGTTTGCCCGCCACCAGCGGGTTCGTGGGGGAATTCACGGTCATCATGGGCGCCGTTCAGTACAACTTCTGGATCGGGCTGCTCGCGGCGCTGGCGCTTATTCTGGGCGCATCTTATTCGTTGTGGATGCTCAAGCGCGTGGCGTTCGGCGAAATCGCCAACGACAACGTACGCGCCATGGCCGACCTCAGCGCTCGCGAATTCTTCATCCTTGGGATCATGGCCATTGCCGTGTTGTACATGGGCATTTATCCCAAACCGTTTACAGATGTCATGCACGTGTCGGTGGAAGCCTTGTTGCAGCACGTCTCTATCTCGAAACTGTAGACCCGAACTATTATGCAAACTCCTTTTGACTTCGCCTTGGCTCTGCCCGAGATCCTGCTGTTGATCATGGCGGCGGCAACACTGTTGCTCGATGCCTTCAACAAAACGGAATCGCGCCACACGACTTTCATCCTAAGCATTGGTGCAATGCTGGTGTTGACGCTGGTTACGCTCTGGCAATGGAACCCCGGCGTGCAGGGCAATTCCTTTGGCGGCCTGTATGTCGTGGATACGCTTTCGCACTTCCTGAAGCTCTTGTCCTACCTTACTGTTGCCGCCACGCTCATCTACGGCCGGGTCTACGCCGAAGAGCGCGATATGCTCAAGACAGGAGGCGAGTTCTATTCGCTTACCCTGTTTGCCTTGCTGGGCCAGATGGTAATGATCTCGGCCGGCAGCATGCTCACCGTCTATCTGGGCATTGAACTCATGTCGTTCGCGTTGTACGCGCTGGTCGCCTTGCGCCGCGACGACCTGAAGTCCACCGAAGCCGCGATGAAGTACTTTGTACTTGGTGCTCTGGCTTCGGGTGTGTTGCTGTATGGCATGTCCATGATCTACGGCGCCACTGGCCAGCTCGACCTAGGGCTCATTGCGGAAGTCATCGGCAGCGGCAAGGCGGAACGCCTGCCGCTGGTGTTCGGTGTGGTGTTCATCGTTGCCGGCCTGGCATTCAAGCTGGCAGCCGCGCCATTCCACATGTGGACGCCCGATGTCTACCAGGGCGCGCCTACGAGCGTTACGCTTATCGTTGCGGCGGCGCCCAAGCTGGCGGCATTTGCCGTCACCCTGCGCCTCCTGATCGAAGGCCTGCATGGCATTGCCGTCGACTGGCAACCCATGCTGCTTGTCCTCGCTGTCTTGTCCCTGGCTATCGGCAATATCGCCGCCATTGCGCAAAGCAACTTCAAGCGCATGCTGGCGTATTCCACGATCTCGCATATGGGTTTCGTATTCCTGGGCCTGCTTTCAGGTGTCACTGGCGATCAGACGATGGCCGGCATGGCCTACGGTTCCGCGCTGTTCTACATGGTCATTTATGTTCTGACCACGCTGGTCACGTTCGGACTCATCCTGCTGCTCAGCCGCAAGGGCTTCGAATGCGAGGAAATTTCCGACCTGAAGGGCTTGAACCGGCGTAGTCCGTTCCTGGCGGCGCTGCTGCTGTTGGCCATGTTTTCGCTGACCGGGATACCTCCCATGGCCGGCTTCTACGCTAAATTGGCGGTGTTGCAAGCCTTGATCGGCACCGGTCAGATTGCCATGGCCGTCGTGGCGGTCATGTTTTCGTTGATCGGCGCCTTCTATTACCTGCGCATCGTCAAGATGGCGTACTTCGATGAACCCGTTGGCGAGGTCGAACCCATCAATAGCGGCGTCATCACCGGCGGCCTTATGTCGGTCAACGGCCTGCTCATCATTGCTCTTGGCATACTGCCCGGAGGCCTGATGGCGCTGTGCATCAGCGTGATCGAAGGCTCGTTGACGTTCTAACGCAGGAAATAATGAATCAGTCGTTTGCTGTATGGTTGCTTATTGCTTTGTCTTTGGTGGCCGCCAATCTTCCTTTTCTCGTCGAACGGCCGTTCCTGGCGTTGCCTTGGCAGCAAAAGGGCGAGCCGGCGCGCGCCCCGTGGCTGGTATGGACGGTTGCCATTCTATTTTTCGCCATGCTCGTAGGCGTGGCGTATCTGACGCTGGTGCTTATTGGCGATGCATTTATAACGGCATCCGATCCTGCATCCGTGGCTCTTTTCATGGGCAAGATTGCTCTTGTGGCGGGGCTGGCCGGATTGCTGTTGGCATGGCCCGGAAGGCGCAATCGCGGTTGCGTCATACAGAAGTCGTTCTTCGTACGTTTGCTTGAGCTGACGGTGTTTTATTGCCTGATCGGCATGCTCGGGTTCGCGTTCGAGACGAACATGGGCAGCCTGTTCGGCAAGACCTGGGAGTTTTACGCCGTAACGTTCAGCCTCTTCCTGGTGCTGGGTTATCCGGGCTTTGTTTACCGGTATTTGCTTCGTCGCCGTAAGGCGCCGGCAAAATCGCCATTGTCGGCGGCGTAGCCAGCGGCATACCAGCCTCGCGCAGGCGCCGCAACACATCGAACAACAAATCGCTACGCACACGGGACGCCATTCTTGGCGAACCGACATAGCCGGTCGCATTGAATACCAGACCGGTGGCGTCTATACCTTCCAGCATCACGTCCGGCGCAGGTTCGGCAAGCATGTCGGGGTTTGCCGCAAAAGCTGCCAGAACCAGGTCATGCGCTTGGGCGGCATCGGTATTGACGGGCAGGGCCAGCTTGACCTGGACGCGTCCCAGGGGGTTCGCCATGGTGACGTTGCGCACGACTTTGGTAATGAATTCGGAATTGGGCACGATGACGGTGGAACGGTCTCCCATCTGGATCTCGGTGGCTCGCACATTGATGCGGCGGATATCGCCTTCGACACCGCCTAGCGACACCCAGTCGCCAACCTTCACCGGCCGCTCGGCCAACAGGATCAGACCCGACACAAAGTTCTGTACGACCGCCTGCAGGCCAAAACCGATGCCCACGGACAATGCGCTGGCGATCCACGCCACGCGCTCCAGACCGATACCGACCGCCGATAACGCCATTGCGACGGCGAAGACGTAGCCGGCGTAACCGAAGAGCGTGGCCGCCGACAACTGCATGCCTGGGTCCAGGCTGGTGGTGGGCAGGTATTGCTTGGCCAGCCAGCCTTGCAATAGCCTCACCGCACCCAGGCCCAGCGTCAAGACCAGTATGGCGGTAACGACCGAGGCCGGAAGAATCCGGATTTCGCCGATGGCAATACCGGTTTGCAGGTAATTGAGTTGATGCAGCCATTCCGTTGGCCCCCCTCCGAATCGGGAAAGCAACAGCATTATGGCAAACAGGACCACCAGGACGCGGGCCGCCCCCGACAGCAGGACGATGGCCTGCCCGCGGGCTCCGGCGAATGGACTCGCGGTGGGCGCGTTCTCAGCGTGGCGCCTGCTTGCCGCCAGCAGGCTGTCGCCCAAATCGCTGACCAGACCCGTGATGAGGTAAGTTGCTCCGATGATCAGGATGAACCAGACCAGTTGCTTGATGATGAAGCTGCCCAGGGCGACGTAACCGGCCAGCAAGCAGGCGAAGCTGATAAAGACGGCGAGGCGGGTGAGGCTCAACAGCAACGTGAGCCAGAAAGGAGTGGGCGCCGCAGGGGTAGATGCCTCGTCGTTGGTCGGCGTTCCGGTGCGCATATGGCGTAACGCGCCGCCGATAACGACGGCAAGGGCAAGTGCGGTAATGCAGTCCAACGCCACTGTGGCGGCCAGGCTCGCGTTGACCAGGCTGGCCGTTCGCTGGGCAAGCCAGCCCAGCGAAACGAAAACGGCAATGGCCAACGGGAACCAACGCAAGCGCAAGGCAAGCCGGTCGTCGATAGGCGCCAGCCGCCATGTTGGACGATGCGGGGCAAGCAGGGCATGGCCAAGCCCGGCAACAAAGGCGCCGAACGCGACGATGCCGACCAGTTGATTGAGCATGAGTGCGAGCGGATCGGAGGACGTATCCCTGTTCCAGCCGATTGCCAGCACGAGTGCGCCGGCGATCATCGTCGGTGCGATGAGTGTCAATACCACTTGCATGACGGCATACAAAGACCGGCGCAGCCGGCCGGGCGCGACGCGCGTGGTGCTAAGCAGCATCAACAGGCGGCCAGCAAGCAGCCGCAGGCCTACCGCCGCCGCAATCGTGCCCAGCAGACCCCACCAGATGGCTGGCTTTGCACCCGATACGGCCTTGGTGAGTCCGTCTCTGATAGGGTCCAGGCGTTCCAGATCGCCGGGAAGCTCATCGCGCAGTTCATGCCAGAATTCAGGCGCAAGAATAGTCGAGGTGCGTTCGCCGAGTTGCGCCTGGAACTGTATGCGCCGCTGCTTGAGTATTCGTTCAGCGGCCTGATCCGCCTCGACAGTAATCAGGCGTCCCAACTTGAGTTGCGCGTCGAGCTTGGCACTGTCTTTTTCCAGCTGTTTGCGCTGCACGGCGACGTCCCGGCCTTCTATCGTGCCTTCCACAGGTTCGCCTAGTTCAGCCAGTCGCGCCCGTACGCTGCCAAGTTGCGGCTCCAAGGCGGCTGCCACCGCTTCGGCCGCCGTCTGGGCTTGCAATGCCTGCGCCCGCAATTCGGTCAGTTCATCGTCGTTCAGCGGCGTATCGGCCAGAGCGGCCAATTTCTTCTGCACACTGTCGATTTGCGTGCGTGCCGTATCCAAGACCTTGTCGGTGTCGGGGGCCGGCTCGGGCGACGCGCCATGGGCGGGAATGGCCAGCAAGGCGGCCAAGGCCAGCAGCAGGCAGGCCAACAGGGCATGAGGCAATGAAATGAAGAATGGACGGATGAAAGGACGGCGAATGGCAGGATGGCGCAATGGCATGTGGCGGGAGCAACCGAAAGGGACGGCGAAGCGTAACCAGTTAGAATAATCCTATTTTCACGATTCATCAGGCTTATGACCCATCTCATCCTGCAGGCTCCGAATCTGGTCGCCGCCAATATTGAAAAAATCGCTGCAATCGTCAGTGCGGAAGGTGTTCAGGAACTTGGGGCGACGGCCGTGCGTCTGCTGAATGTCGATGCCGCGGAGCGGGCGGCGGTACGCGCGTGTTGCGCCGAGTTCGGCATGGATTACGCATTCTTTGAGCAAATCGCCCGCTTGCGGGACTGCAAGATACTGGCCATGGACATGGACTCGACCCTGGTCAATATCGAGTGCATCGACGAGATTGCCGACATGGTGGGCCGCAAGGCCGAAGTGGCCGCAATCACCGAAGCGGCCATGCGCGGCGAGATCACCAACTTCGCCGAAAGCCTGACGCGACGCGTGGCTTTGCTGAAAGGCGCACCCGTCAGCTCGCTCGAGCGGGTCTACACAGACCGGCTGCGGCTCAATCCGGGTGCTGAAAATCTGATCGCGGCGGCAAGAAAAACAGGCCTGAAAATCTTGCTGGTGTCAGGCGGCTTCACATTCTTCACCGAGCGCCTCAAAGAGCGCCTGGGATTGGATGCCGCCCACGCCAACGTGCTGGAGGTCGACGGCGACACGCTTACCGGGCGCGTGCTTGGCCACATTGTCGATGCCCAGGGCAAGGCCGATAAGCTTGCCGACCTGGCCAGGCAAGTGGGCGCGCAACCCGAACACATCATCGCTATTGGCGATGGCGCCAACGACTTGAAAATGATGGCGCTTGCGCGGTATTCAGTAGCGTACCGGGCCAAGCCGGTGGTGCGCGACCAGGCCAATTTCGCGCTTGACGTAAGTCCGCTGGACGCGGTACTGAACTGGTTCCGCCTAAGCCACTAAAAACCGCCACCCGCCAAACCCGGCCATGCGCGCTGGAACGCGCCTTAGCTGAGCGCGCGCAATACGTTACGGACCGCGTCGATGCGCGGTTGCGTCTGCGTGCCCGCCTTGATCTCCATCCGCAGCTTGTCCTGGCCCGCCAATTTGACGTTGCGCTGGGTCTGTATCAATTGAATGATTTGCAGCGGATCGATGTTCGGTTTGGCCGAAAACTGGATCGTTGCCTGCGTTTCGCTGGCATCGATCTTGATCACGCCAAGGGGTTCGGCAATCAGGCGCAGACGGTGTGTCGCCAGAAGCGTATGGGCGGCTTCAGGCAGCTTGCCATAGCGGTCAATAAGTTCTTCCTGGATGCGGATCAAATCGTCCTCGTGCTTAGCGTGCGACAAACGCTTATACAGGCCCAGGCGTGCATGCACGTCGGGGCAGTAGTCCGATGGCAGCAGGGCCGATGCATGGAGGTTCACTTCGCATAGCGCGGCGAAGGGCGTGTCCAGATCGGGCTCCTCGCCCGATTTAAGCGCGCGCACCGCCATGTTCAGCATCTCCGAATACATGGAGAAACCGATTTCCTGAATATTGCCCGACTGGGATTCGCCCAAGACCTCGCCGGTGCCGCGGATTTCCAAGTCATGCATGGCAAGGAAAAAACCGGCGCCGAGTTCTTCCATGGCCTGGATGGCCTCTAGCCGTTTCTTGGCATTCGACGTGATTGCGTCTTCACCAGGCGTCATCAGGTAAGCGTACGCCTGGTGATGAGACCGGCCCACGCGACCCCTCAATTGATGCAGCTGCGCAAGGCCCAGCCGGTCCGCCCGGTGGATCACGATGGTGTTGGCGGTGGGTACGTCAATCCCGGTTTCGATGATGGTGGTGCATAGCAAGACGTTATAGCGCTGCTGGTAAAATCCTTTCATGACTTCTTCCAGCTCCCGTTCGGCCATCTGCCCATGCGCGACGGCAATGCGGGCCTCTGGGACCAGCTCTTCCAGGCTGGCACGCCGGTTCTGTATGGTATCGACCTCGTTGTGCAGGAAGTAGACCTGGCCGCCGCGCTTGAGTTCGCGCAACAAAGCCTCGCGTATCGTACTGTTGTCTTCGCGCCGCACGAAGGTCTTGATCGCAAGCCGTTTCTGGGGTGCCGTGGCAATGACGGAGAAATCGCGTATGCCTTCCAGCGACATGCCCAGCGTGCGGGGAATGGGCGTGGCGGTCAAGGTGAGGATGTCGACTTCCGCCCGCAGGTTCTTAAGGGCCTCTTTTTGGCGTACCCCGAAACGGTGCTCTTCATCGATGATGACTAGGCCCAGCCGCTTGAACTTGACGTCCTTGGACAGAATTTTATGGGTGCCGATCACGATGTCGACGCGACCGTCGTTCAGGCCTTCGATGGCGGCATTGACTTCCTTGGCCGACCGGAAGCGCGACAACTCCACGATCTTGACCGGCCAGTCAGCGAAGCGGTCCGAAAATGTCAGGGCGTGCTGCTCGGCCAGCAGCGTCGTCGGGCACAACAATGCAACCTGCTTGCCATTCAGGACAGCCACGAAGGCGGCGCGCAACGCGACTTCGGTCTTGCCGAAACCAACGTCGCCGCATACCAGGCGATCCATGGGCCTGCCCGATGTCATGTCTTCGATGACCGCCGTAATGGCGGAGGCCTGGTCGGGAGTTTCTTCGAAGCCGAAGCCTTCGGCAAAAGCCTGGTAATCGTTCGCGGGCAGCTTGAAGCGGTAGCCTTCGCGCGCCGCGCGCAGCGCATATAGCGCCAGCAGTTCGGCTGCGGCGTCTCTAACTTGTCGAGCGGCCTTGCGCCTGGCCTTGTCCCATTGCCCCGACCCCAGTTGATGCAAAGGCGCATGGTCGGGATCAGAGCCGCTATAGCGCGCGATGACATGCAAGTGCGCCACAGGCACATAAAGCGTGCTTCGATTCGCGTACTCGAGGTGAAGGAATTCCATGGGACCTTCGCCCAGGTCCATTTCGCGAAGCCCGCAATAGCGGCCGATGCCGTGTTGGGTATGGACGACCGGGTCGCCCTCGCGCAGTTCGGACAGGTCGCGCACCATGGCTTCGACGTCGCTGCCGCGTTGCTCCGCGCGCTTGCCGCGCCGCAGGGTGCGCGCCTGGGTCGGGTAAAGATCGTTCTCGGTCAACAGGGTCAGGTTCTGGTCGCTGACGCCGAAGCCATTGGTCAGCGGCGCGACGACCAGCGCGAACCGGCTATCCGACTGCAGGAAGTCTTGCAGTGTTTCGCTGCCGAAATCAGGCCGGATTCCGAATTCTTCCAGCATCTGCAGCAGGGTTTCGCGTCTTCCGGCCGAATCGGCACATAGGGCAACACGGCCATGGTCGCGTGCCAAAAGGGCACGCAGCCCAGCAACGGGATCCTCGGCGCGCCGGGCGACTGCCACCGGTGGAGCTGGATAGAAGTCCGGGTGCGCGCCTTCATCGATCAGCGCAAGACGGGCGAAAGACTTGAGGCGTGTGAACAAGTCTTCTTCGCTCAAGAACAAGAGCTCGGGAGCCAGCACGGGCCGCTCGCGATCGCTTTTCAGGAACTGGTGGCGGCTATGGGTATCGTTTGCGAAACGTTGTACTGCCTGGTTGATATCGCCCATCGTGACGGTGAACGACTGCTCGGGCAGATAATCGAAAAGCGTTGCTGTATGAGTGAAGAACAGCGGTAAATAGTATTCGACCCCGGCGAACGCAATGCCAGAGCCTATGTCCTTGTAGGGCAAGGCGCGCGATGGGTCGCCCTCGAACATTTCGCGAAAGCGCGCGCGAAACTGATTGCGCGCGTTTTCGTCCATGGGGAACTCGCGCCCCGGCAGCAATTGCACGTCCTTGACAGGATAGAGGCTGCGCTGCGTGTCGATGTCGAAGCTTCGTATGGACTCGATTTCGTTGTCGAACAAGTCCAGCCGATAGGGCAGTACCGAGCCCATGGGGAACAAGTCGATGAGCCCGCCGCGTATGCAAAACTCGCCGGGCGCCGTGACCTGCGTCACGTGGGTGTAGTTGGCCAAGGTCAGTTGGCGACGCAAGCCCTCCTCGTCGAGCGCATCGCCTTGCTTGAACGAAAACGTGTAGGCGGCCAGGAATTCGGGAGGCGCCAGGCGGTACAGGGCAGTCGTGATGGGAACGGTGAGGATATCGACGCTTTCTTGCATCAGTGCATGCAAGGTGCGCAGGCGCTCCGAGATAAGGTCTTGATGCGGCGAGAAGCTGTCATAGGGCAGCGTTTCCCAGTCGGGCAGTTGCCGTACCCGAAGTTCTGGCGCGAACAAGAGGATCTCGTCGGCCAAGCGCTGGGCCGCCAGCGGCTCGGCGCAAAGCACGACCAGCGTCTGCGTGGAGGTCCGGGCCAGGTCGGCCAACAGCCATGCGTCGCCCGAGCCGGGGGGCGAAAACTGCGCGTGACGGTGGCCCGGCTTTAGCGCGGCAAGCACGCGGCGGGTGGAAGAAAGCGACGGGGGAGGGGTTGTTTCGATAGACATGTAGGCAATCATTATAAAATGCCTTTCATATGCATACAAAACTGATTGCAATTGTGCCCGCGGCGGGCATTGGCGCTCGCGCCCTGGCGGCCGATTCCGCCGCCGCACCCAAGCAATATCGGCTGTTGCGAGGCGAGCCCATGCTGCGCTGGGCGGTCAAGGCCTTGCTGGCCGACGAACGCATTGCGCAGGTAAGGGTAGCCATCGCCGCCGGCGACATTTGGGCGGAGCAGGCCCTTGACGGCTTGCCGCGCACGGTGTGGCGGGCCTGCGGCGGCCCGGATCGCGCGGCCACCGTCACCGCGGCATTGCTCGACGCTGGCCAGGACGGCATGCTGGCGTCTGGCGATTGGGTCCTGGTCCATGACGCGGCAAGGCCCGGATTGCCGCAAGACGCTTTGCAGCGCCTGATCGATCGCTGCCTTACCCACGGGGCGGGCGGACTGCTGGCGCAGCCTGTGGCCGATACGGTGAAGCGGGCAGCGGCGGGCCAGGCGGCCCCAAAGGTCCAAACATCAATCGCGCGGGACGGCCTATGGCTGGCTCAAACTCCACAAATGTTCCTGGCCGATGAATTATTGACGGCCTTGCGGCACGCGCGCCTGGGCCATGCCATCATTACCGACGAAGCCTCGGCCATGGAATTGTTAGGGCATACGCCCCAACTGGTGCAGGGCTCCGCCCGAAATTTCAAAGTGACTTGGCCCGAGGACTTTGACCTGATGGAAAAATGGCTATGACGCTACACTTTATTCAATCCGCGGAGGCAGCATGAACTTTCCATTCCGCGTCGGGCAGGGGTTCGATATCCACGCGCTCGTCGCCGGACGCCCGCTCATCATCGGCGGCGTCTCCATTCCGCATACGCACGGACTCATGGGGCATTCAGATGCCGATGTATTGCTGCATGCCGTTACCGATGCACTGCTGGGAGCGGCGGGCTTGGGCGACATTGGCCGCCATTTTCCAGATACCGACAAGGCATATCAGGGGGCCGACAGTCGCGTGCTGCTGCGCGCCGCCATGGCCAAGGTGAAGGATGCGGGATGGCGCGTGGTGAATATCGACGCCACGGTCCACGCGCAGGCGCCCAAGATAGGCCCGCATGCCGCGGCCATGGTGGCCAATATTTGCGCCGACCTCGACGTGCCGGCCCAAGACATCAATATCAAGGCAAAGACTAACGAGGGCCTTGGTCATCTGGGCCGCCAAGAGGGCATAGCGGCGACGGTGGTCGCCTTGCTGGCCGCCGCTTGAGAGCTTGGCGGCCGGGTCTGCCTTGACTGCTTACAGCGTCTGCCCCCCTACCGCGCGGTTGCAAGGGCATAGCTCTTCGGTTTGAAGGGCGTCGAGCACGCGCAGCGCTTCAGCGGGATTGCGGCCCACCGACATATTATTGACCGACGCATGCTGGATGATGTTGTCGGGATCGACAATGAACGTGGCGCGCAGGGCCACACCCTCTGTTTTCTCGCGTATGCCCAACTGGTCGATGAGGGCACCCGTGGTGTCGCCGAACTGATAGTGTCCGAGCTTGCTGAGTTCAGCATTTTCGCGGCGCCAGGCCAGTTTCACAAATTCGTTGTCGACCGAGCCGCCCATAAGAACGGCGTCCCGGTCTTCGAATTCCTGCGCCAAATTGTTGAAGCCAACGATTTCCGTGGGACACACGAAGGTGAAGTCCTTGGGGTAAAAGTAAATGACCTTCCACTTGCCGGGAAACGAGCTCTCGGTAATGTCCTCAAACGCGGACACCCCGTTTTCTTCATGGTAATTGAAGCCTGGCTTGACGCCGGCCACTTTGAAAGGTTCGAGTTTATCGCCTACTGTTTTCATGCTGGCTCCGGTGACGAATGGGTAGAGCTAAATTCTACGCTATTGGCTGTCTGTGTCTAATTGGAAATTCCTAATCCTGACTTTCGGAATTTCGATGCGCGCGACCAGCCCTGAAGGAGGCCGCGAAATCAATTCCAGCTGCCCACCGACTTGCCCCAGCAGGCGCTCGACAATGGCCAACCCCAGGCCGGCGCCGCTCACCCCCGTGCGCGCGGTCTCACCCCGGGAAAATGGACGCAGCAGGCGCTGGACATCGGTCGGTGCAATGCCCGTTCCATGATCCCTGACTTCAATGGCAAGGATGTTGCCCTGTTGCTTGGCGGACAGTTCGATGCGCGCGCGGTCGTCCGCCGGCGTGCGTCCGTAGCGTCGCGCATTTTCGATGAGATTGCTGACGATGCGCTTCAAGTCGTTTGCACTGATCTTTGCGAACAGGTTCGGTTCGATGGATGCGGTCAACACGCCGCCGAGCGACTCGGTATGGCTACGTTCCCGCTCGAACAAGTCGTGCAGCACCGACGACACGTTGATGCCCTGAGCCGGCACGACGCCGGCGGGACGGGCGTACTCCATTAGTTGCCCAATGCTATGGTCGATTTGCGCCAGGTCTTCGTCTATGGCTTGCCGCGTTTCGTCGGTGACATTGCTCATCTCGATTTCGAGCCGCATGCGCGCCAGCGGTGTACGCAAGTCGTGGGATATCCCGGCCAGCATGATTTCCCGGTCAGCCTCTGTTTGACGGATATCGCGCGCCATTCGATTGAAGGCGATGTTCATGTCGCGAATTTCGGCGGGCCCCTTCTCCGGAAGCAGGGACGGCGTTTCTCCGCGCGCCAGTTGTTGTGCCACTTTGGCCAACTGCGCCAGCGGCCGATTGACGAAACGCACGCTTACCGCGGCCCCGATGAGGGCCAGCAGCAAGGCCGTTGCGCCCCAGCCTATCCACTCTGCGCCTGCGGTTAGGCCGAGCTGTTCGCGGTCGAATACCAGCCAGTACCTATCGTTGTTGATTTCGAAGCTGACCCAGACTCCTGGTTCCTTGTTGACCGACCACATCACGTGGGTATCGGGGCCGAGGCGGTCCTTGATGGCCGCGGCGACATGGTTCCAGTAGTTCGAGTTGGGCAGCGGCTCGAGTGCATCGGCATTTTCCCGCGGCTGTACGCGCAGGCTTTCCTTGGTCGCCAAGTCGAGCAGTAATGCTGGGCGCACGCTGGTAGGCGCATAAACCAGCGCCGAGCGGGTTACGCTGACGGCGGTCGTGACGCGTTGAGCCATTTGGACGGCACGCGGCCCTTCTTCCATGCTGAAGAACACCTGCAGCCATGCGCCCAGGCTGACCAGCATGAGCGCGGCAAGAAGCAGGAATGAGCGGCTGAACAAGCCCAGCCGGAATCGCGACTTAGGACTGGCTTTTGGCTGCTTGGGGGACGACATGACTCCTGGTCGCCAAGTCACGCCCGCCGCATGCTATTGACCGCCATCGGGAACGAAGACGTAGCCCAAGCCCCAGACGGTCTGGATGAATACCGGTTTCGAGGGGTTGGGTTCCACGAGCTTGCGCAGACGTGAAATCTGGACGTCGAGGCTGCGGTCGAAGGCCTCGTATTCGCGGCCCCGCGCCAGTTCCATTAGCTTGTCGCGCGACAAGGGAATTTTTGGATGGCGGGCAAAGACCTTGAGTACGGAAAATTCACCTGTTGTAATTGGAACTTGCTCGTTGTTGCGGGTGAGCGTGCGCGTGGACAAATTCAATACGTACGGGCCGAACTCGATGGATTCGTTTTCCTGGCTGGGGGCGCCTGGATGTTCTTCCGTGCCGCGGCGACGCAGTATGGCGTTGACCCGGGCCAATAGTTCGCGCGGATTGAAAGGTTTGGACAGATAGTCGTCGGCGCCCATTTCCAGGCCGACGATGCGATCGATCTCTTCCGCCTTGGCGGTAAGAATAATGATGGGCGTGTTGTCGTGCCCGCCGCGCAAGCGACGGCAGATGGACAAGCCGTCTTCACCGGGCAGCATCAAGTCAAGCACGAGGAGGTCGAAATGTTCGCGCTGCCAGAGCTTGCCCATTTCTTTGGCGTCTTCAGCCACGAATACGTTGAAACCCTGTTCCGACAAATACCGACGCAGTAGATCGCGCAAGCGGGGATCGTCGTCGACAATAAGGATCTTGCGGGATAGAGATTGATTTTGTGTGTTCATAGAGAAAATGTAACAGGGCTGAGTTAAGCCGTACAGGCCTCGTAGCAAGATATTACACAATAAGCATATGGTAGAAATTCGGTCATATCTGCCATTGTTCCGCGAATTTAAGTATTGATGTTTTGCGGCGGTTTTGGCCTATTCTATCCTTGCCTGAATAGAAACGGTACTAGTTTAGGCTTGTAATGCTTATAGGGTCTGCCCGCTATATGGCGTATGCTGTTCGGCGTCCGATGCACCGCTGGCGCTGGCACGACTAAAATAGGCTCATGACATTACATATACTTGCTCTTGAAACCTCGTCCAGTGTCTGCGGCGTCGCCTTGCTCAGCCAGGCAGGCGGAGAAATTGCCGTGCGGGCCACCCAGCACGATGCCACAGGCGAGCATGCGGAGCGCCTGCTCCCCATGGTGGATGAATTGCTCGCGCAGGCTGGCATAAGTCGCGAGCAACTGGGCGCGGTTGCGTTTGGTCAGGGTCCGGGGGGTTTCACCGGCTTGCGCGTGGCATGCGGTGTCGCGCAAGGCATAGGATACGCGCTCGATATTCCTGTCATACCCGTCGTTTCATTGCTGGCGGTCGCGGCGCGCGACGACGTCTCCGGTCTTGCCGATCCGCCTGTGCAAATCATCGTCCAGGATGCGCGGATGGGCGAGGTCTATCTGGCGGCGTACCAGGCGGAAGGCGATGCCGCCCTGGGATGGCGTGAACTCCAGGAACCGGTATTGCTCAACGGCGCAGACGTCCCGGGATGGGTGGCCGACGCCATTGCGGCCTGGAATATCGACGTCCACGCCGGAATGCGCGTGCGCATGACGGGCGATGCGCTAAGCGCCTATTCCAGCATGGCGCATGCGGTAGGTGCATTGCCCGGCGTCGACGTCGGGCCACCCCTGAG
This sequence comes from Candidimonas sp., assembly GCA_035515055.1. Lineage (GTDB taxonomy): Bacteria > Pseudomonadota > Gammaproteobacteria > Burkholderiales > Burkholderiaceae_B > Pollutimonas. Next base: position 17,496 of record DATJBV010000047.1, on the reverse strand, counting down.
GCCCGACGCCGAAACGATCGCCAGGCTGGCATTATTCGCCTGGCATAACGGGGATGGCATGGCGCCGGAATTGGCCGCTCCCCTTTATGTGCGCGACAAAGTCGCCTACACGACGAGCGAAAGAGCAGGCGGGCAGGGCGGTAATCCGAAAGCGCACGTGCCGTCCACGTTCATTGTCGATATGACGGCGGCGCATGTCGAGGACGTGGTTGCGATCGAGCAATCCGTCCAGGCCTTTCCATGGACGCGTGGCAACTTTGTCGATGGACTGGATGCCGGGTACGGGGCGTGGGTGGCCATGCATGCCGGCCGGGTCGCTGGTTTCTGCATGGTCATGTTTGCGCCCGATGTGGCGCATGTCCTTGTCATTGCGGTGTCACCCGACGCTCAGAAGAAAGGCATTGGGGCACAATTGCTCGCGCGGTGCGAACGCGAGGCGCGGGTGCGTGGCCTTCCGGCGCTTGTGCTCGAAGTCCGGCCATCGAACCACAATGCGCTGGCTTTCTATCGGCATCTTGGCTTCGCCTTGCTGTCCATGCGCAAAGACTACTATCCGGCCGGCCTGCTCAAGCGCGAAGACGCCTGCGTCATGGAAAAGCGGCTATGAACGCGCCCGTCATCAGTGCGCTGCAGCGCGCCTGGCTGCAAGAAATCGGTATCGATAAACAAAATTTGGCGCGCTATGCCGCCGCGCCGGCGCTCGGATCGGGTTCGGGTTTGCGCCGGGCACGACCCACGATGCCAGATGCGGCGCCGGACGCGGCTGCACAGCGGGCGCCGCAGAGTACGCCGCCAGTCGGGCCCGCGGTAACGCCGCAACGCGCGCCGCGCATCGACAAGGATCGGCCGGCGGCCACGCCGCCGACGCCTATGCCCGTCGACTGGCCAGGCCTGCAATTGCATGTCGCGGCATGCCAGGCGTGCGATCTGCATGCCGGACGCAGTCAGACGGTATTCGGAACGGGCGAGACGCTCGCCCCGAAATGGATGGTCGTCGGAGAAGCTCCCGGCGGGTCGGACGACAAGGCCGGCATGCCGTTCCAGGGCCGGCCCGGCGCCCTTCTACAGGCCATGCTGACGTCGATCGGCGTTTTACCAGCGTCTTCCGTGTTCTATACGAATTTGATCAAATGCAGGCCGCTTGGCAATCGCACGCCGACGGCCGACGAGATTGCGGCATGCGCACCGTACTTATGGCGCCAGCTGGCATTGCTCAAGCCGGAAGGAATTCTTGCGCTGGGCAAGCTGGCTGCGCAGGCGTTATTGAAATGCGATGACGACCTCGATGTCTTGCGCGGGCGCGTTCACCGCGTAAGTGTGGATGCCGAGCACCAGATCCCGCTGGTTGTTACGTATCACCCGGCATCGTTGCTGCTACGCCCGCAGCACAAGGCGGACGCGTGGCACGATCTGAACCTGGCCTTGTCCATCAACACCAATCAGGCGGGGGCCAAGCCTCAAGGTTATTAATGTCTTAGAGCCTGGCCGTGGCCGTGTTGGCCTATGGTGTTTTCCAGGCCGGGATCGGCCCTGTGGTTCAAGCGATTCCAGTGCATGATGACAAGCATCAGCCCTGCCACGAGCAGGCCGAAAATGACAATAATGGCGTTGATGGGCAGGTTTAGCCATAACATCAGGCTGTAAAGCGCCAGCATCAACAGGATGTTGAGTTGCTCGTTGAAGTTCTGCACGGCAATGGAATGGCCCGCCGATAACAGGACATGACCCCGGTGCTGCAGCAAGGCATTCATCGGAACCACGAAGAACCCGGATAAACCGCCCACGAGCAGCAATACGCAGTAGACGGCCCACTTCTCGTGCACGATAGGCATGAGCATGACGGCAAATCCCATGACCACCCCGACGGGCAGCACGGCGAGAGCCCGCTTCAATGGCACGCGGCCAGCGAGGATGGAACCCGCGACTGTGCCCACGGCGGCCACGCCCATGAGCACGGATGCCTGGTCCAGGCGGTAGCCCAGATGGCGTGCGCCCCACTCGATGACAATGAACTGCAAAGTGGCGCCAGCGCCCCAGAATAGCGTGGTGACGGCCAACGATATCTGGCCCAGCTTGTCTTTCCAGAGGACACGGACGTAGCCCATGAAGCCGCATACCAACTTGATGGGATGGGTCTGTTGCTTGGGGTAGCGTACATTCGTCAGCGGTATCAACAAGTTGCTGGCTGCCGCAAGGAAGTACACCACGCCGATTACCAGGATGGCGGCTTCGGTACGCGTCTGTACCAGATTGCTGACCCACTCGTGCGACAGCAAGGCCTCGGATACGTGAGGATTGATGAGCACCCCACCCAGCACGGTGCCGGCGATAATCGACAGTACCGTCAGGCCCTCTATCCAGCTATTCCCTTTGACCAGTTGTTCGGGGGGCAGCATTTCCGTCACAATGCCGTACTTGGCCGGCGAGTACGCCGCCGCTCCGACGCCCACCAGGGTGTAGGCCACGAATACCATGACCAGTTGCTGATAATTGCCCAATCCAAGGCTTTGGCAACTGAACATCAGTAGACATCCCATGACCTTGATGGCGTTGGTGATGAACATGACCCGGCCCTTGGGAAAGGCGTCGGCGAAGGCTCCCACAAAGGCGGCGAGGGCAACATACGCCAGCGCAAACCACCACTTCATCATGGGTGCCATCCAGTCGGGGCCTTGCAGATCGGCGATCAATGCGATGGCGGCGATCAGCAAAGCGTTGTCTGCAACAGACGACAGCGCCTGCGCAATCATGACTAGATAAAAGCCTTTTTTCAATGGGATGTCTCGAATGGATGATGGGTGGGCGGCAATCGAAAGAAAATGCAAGAAAAGGTTGTCGAGTATAACGTGACGAGGCATGGCCATCGCCGGGCATGAACGGAAAATGATAGCGCAGTTTTCCATATGCCTCGAAAGCGGGGCGGGGTGCGTTATCATACGACCCAGTTGCAATTACGAATTTCACTGCTCGCTTATTGTGCGTCTGACCCAAATAAAACTCGCCGGTTTCAAGTCCTTTGTCGAACCGACGGTTATACCCACGCCTAGTCAATTGGTGGGCGTCGTCGGACCGAACGGCTGCGGCAAGTCCAATATCATCGATGCGGTGCGCTGGGTATTGGGCGAGAGCAAGGCGTCCGAATTGCGTGGCGAGTCCATGCAAGACGTTATTTTCAATGGCTCCGGGCATCGCAAGCCGGCCGCCCGCGCGTCGGTCGAGCTGGTTTTCGACAATTCCCAAGGGCGAGCCGTTGGCCAGTGGAGCGCCTACGCCGACATCGCGGTGCGGCGGGTCCTGACACGGGACGGTGCCAGCAGTTATTTCGTGAACAATCAGCAAGTGCGCCGTCGCGATATCCACGATATTTTCCTTGGAACCGGACTGGGCGCCAGGGGCTACGCAATTATTGGCCAGGGGATGATCAATCGATTGATCGAAGCGCGGCCCGAAGAATTGCGAGTATTTCTCGAAGAGGCCGCCGGCGTGTCGCGCTATAAAGAACGGCGCCGCGAAACCGAAAACCGCCTGGGCGATACGCGCGAAAATCTTACTCGCGTGGAAGACATTCTTCGTGAACTCGGCAGTCAGCTGGAAAAGCTCGAGGCCCAGGCAGAAGTGGCGCAGCGCTATCGCGGTCTCCAGCAAGAGGGCGAACAAAAGCAGCAAGCCTTGTGGCTCCTGAAAGAAAACTTGGCTAAGCAAGAGCGTCAAGAAAAGTTCCTCGCCATCGAACAGGCTCAAACAGAATTGGAGGGGGCTACCGCCAGTTTGCGGGCGGGCGAATCGGCGCTCGAGTCGCGGCGCCAGGCGCATTACGCGGCGGGCGATGCCGTGCACGCGGCGCAGGGGCGTCTGTTCGAGGCGGGCGCGCAAGTCAGCCGCCTTGAAGCCGAAATCCGCCATGTCGTCGATTCGCGCAATCGGGTCCAGGCGCGCCGTACTCAGCTACAAGAGCAAATGCAGGAATGGGCCGACCAGCAAACCCACTGCGCCGAGCAGTTGGCACAGGCGCACGACGACCTCGAAACAGCGGCGGCGCGCACCGAAGAGGCGCGCGCGCAGGCTGAAGAGGCACAAGCGCAATTGCCCGCCATCGAAGATCAGGTGCGGCTCGCCTCGGCATCACGAGACGACATGCGCGGCGTCCTGGCTCGCATCGAGCAGGCGCTGGCGCTGGCCGCCCAGGCTCAGCGCGATGCCGACCGCCAGTTGCAGGCATTGGAACTGCGGCGGGAAAGACTGGAGGCGGAATTGCGCAGCCTGAATGCGCCTGATCCGGACAACATAGCCCGCCATGCAGGCGACAGCCAGGCCATGACCGAACAGTTGCACGATGCGCAAGAGCAACTGATCGAACTTGAGGACCGCCTGCCCGAGCTGGAGGAGCAGCGGCAACTTGCCCAGTCGGCTTCGCAGTCCGAAGCCCAGGCGGTCGCAAAACTGGACGCGCGCCTCGCCGCCCTGACCAAGCTTCAAGAAGACGTCCAGAGGCAGGGAGCGCTGGAGCCGTGGCTTGCGCGTCATGAACTGACATCCTTCGGGCGCTTATGGCAGCAGCTTCATATTGAGGCGGGCTGGGAAACCGCATTGGAAGCAGTGCTGCGGGAACGCATGGCGGCACTCGAGATACGCCAGTTGGACCATGCGCGCGCGTTTGCCGCCGATGCGCCCCCGGCCCGCTTGGCCTTCTATCAAAAGCCACAGGCGTTGTCGCCGCTCGCCACGACCGGCGGCATCGAGCCGTTGTGTACCAAGTTGCGCCTCACCGATCCGGAATTACGCTCGCTGCTGAACGAGTGGTTGCGCGATGTGTACATCTGTACCGACATGGGCAAGGCCCTGGCCGCCCGCGCTGATCTGCCCCAAGGCGGCATGTACGTAATCAAGGAAGGCCATCTCGTGGACAGCCATAGCGTGCGTTTTTACGCTGCCGATTCCGAGCAGTCCGGCATGCTGGCGCGCCAGCAGGAAATCGAGAACTTGCAACGCGACGTGAAGGCCAGCCAGCTTATCGCCGATCACGCGCTCAGCGGCGTCAGCCGCGCCGACGCGGCATGGCAACAAGTGTCGCAGGCCTTGGCTCCGGCCCGCTTGCGGGTATCCGAACTTACCCGGCGCCTGCACGATATCCAGCTTGAATACTCCCGATTGAAGCAGCAAGCCGAGCAGTCGGGCGAGCGGGCTGCGCGCATCCACGAGGAACTTGCCGATATCAAGGCGCAGTCCGAGGACCTGGCCGCCGCCCGCGAAGAGGCCGAAGCGCGCTTCGAATCGCTCGACGGGGAACTGGCCGAGCAGCAAACGCGGTTTTCCGATGCAGAGATGTCCGGTGAGGATCTGGCCAGGCAGGCCGAGACATCCCGCCAGCGCCTGCGCGACCTGGAACGCGCCGTGCACGAATCCGAATATGCAGAACGGGCCTTGCAGACGCGCATAGCCGAATTGAAGCGCAACGCGCAATTGGCTGCCGAGCAGGCACGGCGTGCAGGCGCCGAACTTGAAGGCTTGCAAGGCGAACTATTCGAGCTCGATGCGTCGGCCACCCAGGCCGGCTTGCAGGATGCCCTGGAGCAGCGCGCCGAATGCGAAGAGGCGTTGAACAGCGCTCGTATCGAACTGGACAACCTTGCCGCGCTGCTGCGCGGCGCCGATGAAGAACGCATGGTCCTGGAGCGATCACTGGAACCGCGCCGTGCGCGCATCATGGAGCTGCAACTGCAAGAACAGGCGGCCCGACTGGCCGTGGAACAGTTCGCCGAGCAACTGGATGCAAACCAGGTCGACCGGGATGTCCTGGGCGCGCTCCTGCGCGACCGGCCGGAAGATTGGCAGAGGCCCCAATGGCTGCAGTCCGAGGTCGCGCGGATTTCACGCGCGATCGACTCGCTTGGATCCGTGAACCTGGCCGCTCTTGACGAACTGAATACGGCAAGCGAACGCAAGGGCTTTCTGGATGCGCAGTATCTTGACTTGTCCACCGCCATAGAAACGCTGGAAGACGCCATACGCAAGATCGACCGCGAAACCCGCGCTCTGCTGCAAGACACATTCGACAAGGTGAATCTTCATTTCGGCGAGCTATTTCCGCGCCTGTTCGGCGGCGGCGAAGCCCGGCTGTCCATCACCGGCGATGAAATCCTGGATGCCGGCGTGCAAGTCATGGCCCAGCCTCCGGGCAAACGCAACAGCACCATACATTTACTGTCCGGCGGGGAAAAAGCGCTGACCGCAACGGCACTGGTATTTGCCTTGTTCAAGTTGAATCCCGCTCCATTCTGCCTGCTTGACGAGGTGGACGCGCCGCTCGATGATGCCAATACCGAGCGTTACGCCAACCTGGTCAGCAGCATGGCGGAACAGACCCAATTCTTGTTTATTTCGCATAACAAGATCGCCATGCAGATGGCCAGGCAACTGGTAGGCGTTACCATGCAGGAACAGGGCGTGTCGCGTATCGTGGCAGTCGATATAGACACCGCCCTGCAACTAGCCGAAGTCTGATGATGTGCAGGCATAACTATTTCGCGAAACGACGAGGCTGACAATGAGTGACTTGCAAATCGGTTTGATTCTTCTAGGTGTTGCGCTGATCCTGGTCGTACTGGTGTTCAACTGGTGGCAGGACAGGCGGATACGGCAAAAAATGCAGGTGCATTTCCCGGAACGCGATCAAGATCCCCTAATGGGCGGCGCTCATGCGCCGGTCGGGCGCCGCGAGCCTGGTTTCGGCGTGCGCGAGCCTGTCCAGGAGGCTGCCGCCGACGATCCAGCCGAAGTCGATCCCGCCACAGAGGTCGTCATCGACATCAATTTTGCGCAGCCGGTGCCTTCGGAGCAGTTGCATCCCATCATTAAGGCCTTGCACAAGGCAGGCAATAAAGCCGTGCGAATTTTTGCGGAACGCGATGGCGGTGGCCACCGGGCGCGGCTCCGGCCCGGCGAAAGCTATATCTCCATGCAATTGTCGGTCGTGCTGGCGAATCGCAGCGGTCCGCTCACGGACATCGAATGGTCGCATGTGTGGTCGATGGCGCAACGCCTTGCCGAACGCTTCGACGGAGCCATAGAGGCGCCGGAACAAGAACAGGTCATGCGCCGAGCGGCGGAACTGGATCGCCTGTGCGCGGAGCTCGACGCCCTGGTGGGGGTAGCTTTGCGCCTGCAGGGCACACAACCTGTCGCCGACATTTCGCGCGTGCTGAAGGAGGTCGGGTTTCTGCCGTACGGCAACCAGTTGGCATGGATGGCCGAAACCGGTACGCCGCGTTTTACGGTCTTGTTCGACGGCACTCCGGCCCAGGAAGTGCAATCGGCCGGCGTGGACCGCATTGATCTACTGCTCGACCTGCCCAACAGCCCACCGGACGAGCAGGCGTTCAGCCGAATGGCCAGCGTCGGCCGCGATCTTGCGTCCCGTCTTCATGCCGTTTTGCTCGACGATCAGGGCCGCCCCGTCTCGGAAGGGGCCGATGACGCCATCGACAAACAGTTGCTCGATTTGTATGCCAGGCTGGAAAAAGCGGGCTTCGAAGCGGGGACGGAACGCACGGCAAGGGTCTTTTCGTGACTGATCAACCCAGCGCCGAATCGCCGGCGCAGCGCGTCGATCAACTGCGCGCAGAAGTATTCGCTCACAACGTCCGCTATTATGCACACGACGCGCCTGTCATTTCGGACGCGGAATACGATCGGCTGCTGCACGAGCTCATCGAGCTCGAAGCCATGCACCCCGACCTGGTCACGCCGGACTCGCCCACCCAGCGAGTGGGCAATGCGCCGCTTGCCGCGTTCAACAGCGTGCGCCATGCGGTTCCCATGCGTTCCCTGGGGAACGCATTCGAGGAGCAGGACATCGTGGCGTTCGACAAGCGGGTCGCCGATACGCTGCATGGCGCCGGCCTGACGGCGGACGACGGCAAGGTCGAATACGTGGCGGAGCTGAAATTTGACGGGTTGGCCGTCAGCCTGCGGTATGAAAAGGGCGGGCTGGTGCAATCGGCGACACGCGGCGACGGACAAACCGGCGAGGATATCAGCGGCAACATTCGCACGTTGCGCTCCGTGCCCCTGAAGCTTAGCGGCGACTATCCCGATGTGCTCGAGGTGCGCGGCGAGGTCTTGATGAATCGGCGCGATTTCGACCGCCTGAACCAGGCTCAACAAGATCGGGGCGAGAAAATCTTCGTCAATCCGCGAAACGCGGCCGCCGGCAGCCTGCGCCAGCTAGATCCCCGGATTACCGCCACACGGCCTTTGCGGTTCTTCGCCTATGGATGGGGCGAAATCTCGGGGCCGACGCCGTGCCCGACGCATGCGCAGATGCTGGACTGGTTCACGACGCTTGGCCTGCCCGTCAACGCGGCGCGCCGCGTCGTGAAGGGGGCGAATGGCTTGTTGGGCTTTTACCAACATACCGGCGCGGCCCGCGGCACGCTCCCATTCGATATTGACGGCGTCGTTTACAAAGTCAACCTGCTGGCCGCGCAAGAGGTTCTTGGCTATGTGGCGCGAGCGCCCCGCTTTGCGATAGCCCACAAATTTCCCGCACAGGAAGAAACCACCATACTGATGGGCATCGATGTGCAGGTCGGGCGCACCGGCGCGATCACGCCCGTCGCACGGCTCAAGCCGGTGTTCGTGGGCGGTGTGACCGTTACCAATGCCACGCTGCACAACGAGGACGAAATACGCCGCAAGGATGTGCGCATTGGCGATACCGTCGTTGTGCGCCGCGCCGGCGATGTCATTCCCGAAGTGGTCGGACCAGTGCTTGAGCTGCGCCCGTCCGGCACGGCCCTGTTCATCACCCCGACCGAATGCCCGATTTGCGGCTCCGCCGTCGAACGCCTCGAAGATGAGGCAATTTCGCGTTGCACTGGTGGCCTGTTTTGCCCCGCGCAGCGCAAGCAAACAATCAGCCACGCGGCGTCCCGCAAGGCGCTGGATATCGAAGGCTTGGGAGAAAAGCTGGTCGACCAGCTCGTCGAAAGCGGGCGCGTGCGATCATTGGCGGACCTTTTCACACTGACCGCCGATGAATTGGCCGTCTATGAGCGCATGGGGCGCAAGTCCGCGGATAATCTGGTTGCCGCGCTGGATCGGGCGCGCACGCCGGAGCTTGGCCGCCTACTGTATGGATTGGGAATACGGCATGTAGGCGAGACCACGGCACGCGACCTTGCGCGCCACTTCGGTTCAATCGACGACATCATGCTGGCGGACGAAACCGCGTTGTTGGCGGTAAACGACGTAGGCCCTGTGGTGGCGGGCTCCATACGGCGGTTTTTCGCGGAAGAGCACAACCAGGAAATAATCGCCGCGCTGGCGAAGGCAGGGGTGCATGCGCAGGTCGAAAAGCTACCTCCCGCCAGCGGCCAGCGGCTGGCCGGCAAGACACTGGTGTTGACCGGAACCATGCCCAACTGGACACGCGACGAAGCAACCCGGCATATTCTTGCGGCTGGAGGCAAGGTCAGCGCTTCGGTGTCGAAGAAAACATCTTGGGTAGTAGCGGGCGAAGAGGCCGGCGGCAAGCTCGTAAAAGCCCGTGAACTTGGCGTGCCCGTGCTGGATGAAGACGGATTGAAAGCCTTGCTGGGCGTATAGCCCTTCAGAACGCCCCCCAGGATATACCGCGACACCCGGGGGGCAACCGCCGTTTTATTTGATGATGGCGTTCTTGATCAGGCCTTGCTGATATTCAGCAAGTTGTTGCTGGCGCAGCATTTCCTCGATCTGAGGCTTGACCTCGGCCAGTTCCGGGAACTTGATATCGCGGCTGTCTTCCACCTGGATGATATGCCAGCCGAACTGGGTTTTCACCGGCTTGGCGGTCATTTCGCCTTTCTTCAGGCCTTCGACAGCCTCGGCAAACTCGGGCACGAAGTTGCTGCTTGGGCCCCAGCCTAAATCGCCGCCATTCTTGCCGCTGCCCGGATCCTTCGAGTTTTTCTTCGCAGCCGCGTCGAACGTGACTTTTTTCGCCTTGATCGACGCGGTCAGGTCTTCAGCGGCTTTCTCGTCCTCGACCAGGATGTGGCGCAGCTTGAATTCTTTCTTGCCGGTCTGTTCTTTCTTGATTTTGTCGTACTCGGACTGCACTTGTGCGTCGGTGACTGGGTTCTTCTTCAGGAAGTCGGCCATCAGGGCGCGCACGAGTATGCCTTGGCGAGCGAGTTCGACTTCTTGCTGTACCGCTGTCTGTTTATCGATGCCCGCCTTCTCGGCAGCTTGCACGGCAACCAGGCGGTTCACCATTTCTTGTTTGACCTGTGCGCGCAGCTCTGGCGAGTCTTGTGCGCCCTGGCTGACCAGCAAGCTGACAAATTGATCCAGCTTTTCCTGGGTAATGGCCTTGCCGTTCACGCTGGCGATCGTTTGGGCAAAAGCGGGTACGGCTATGGCGCAGGCGGCTGCAAATACGGCGAGTCGTTTCATGTATTTCCTTTTAAATATTCGCCTTGGCGACGATTGCCAAGGCGTGAATCGGGTAGGGCATTAGATCCTGCACACGATCATACACAAGACGGTGGCGGGCAATGGTGGAAAGACCATTGAATTGTTCGGTCCAGATCAGCACGCGAAAATGGCCTGCGCCATTCTTGCTGCCTTCGTGGCCCGCATGGAAATGGGATTCGTCGATGATTTCCAGATAGGTCGGTACAAGATCGCGCAGGCGCTCCTCCAACAGCTTCATGCGTTCTGTAGACATCAGGAGCCCTCCTTTGGTTCCCCTGGGCCGTTCAATGCGGGGGATGGATCGACGTCCTCTTTCATATGCTTGCCCAGCCACACGGATTGGGCGATGACGAACAGCAGCAGCAGCGCCATCAGGCCGAAGACCTTGAAATTGACCCATTGGGACTCGGTGAAATGGCCCGAGAACGCCACATACAGGTTGAGTCCGCCGGACAGGACGAAAAAGCTTGCCCAGCTGTAATTGAGTTTGTCCCATATGGCGGGCGGCATGGATACCTTGGCGCCCATGAGTTTCTGCATAAGGTTGCGTCCAAAAAAGAGCTTGCCGCCCACCAGTATGGCGGCGAACAACCAATACAAGACAGTCGGTTTCCACTTGATGAAGACATCGTTCTGGAAGAACAGGGTGGCGCCGCCGAACACGAGGATGACGGTGAGGTTGATCCAGTGCGTGGCTTCAATTGCCTTTCCCGTGGCCTTGAGCCAAACGAACTGGCCTATTCCCGCCGCAATGGCCACGGCGGTTGCCGTGAAGATGTCGGAGAACTTGAACGCCAGAAAAAAGAGAATAAGAGGGAAGAGGTCGAACAGGAATTTCTTCATTTACTCGGTTCAAATGTCAAGGATAAGGAGTTGATGCAGTACCGCCGCCCGGTAGGGGGCGGGCCGTCTGGAAAAACATGGCCGAGATGTGAGTCGCATACGTTGCACAAGACTTCGGTTCGGACCATGCCATGGGTTGTATCGGTTTCTTCCCGGACGTTATCGGGGTTCAGGGGTTCGAAATAGCTCGGCCAGCCGCAACCCGCGTCGAACTTCGTGTCTGACGCGAACAGCGCCGTCCCGCAACCCACGCAGCGGTATATCCCCGCCTGGGTTGTGTCGTGATAGCGGCCGGTGAACGGGCGTTCCGTGCCCTTCAGGCGGGCAACCGCATATTCTTCCGGCGACAGAACGGCACGCCATTCGGCATCCGTTTTGTGGACTTTATTCATTCAGCACCTTGATCAGAGCGGGTTGGGTCAATATGGTAAACGACTTTGAACAGAGTACCGCGCATGACCATGATACTTTCTTCCCGGAAACCATGAGGACATGTTCCAGAAGACTTTGTGTCAAAGCTTGTCCATAATGCGGATTTACCTGAAATAATGTTAGAACCTTCAAGCATCGCTGGAAAACACCTATGTTTTTGTTGATGTTTGACGTGATACGCTAAATCCCGCAATGCTTGATTTTCTGTATGACTTTAAGTGTTGCGAATTCCCAGGCCCGGTATCGTGCCACTCCAGGAGACAAAAAATGAAAATGAAGCAGTCAGTTCGACTTTCGGTTTTGGCCGCAGCGCTCGGCCTTGCCTTGCCCATGCTGGCGTCGGCACAAATTAAAGTGGGCATCACCGTGGCCAGCACCGGTCCGGCCGCCTCCCTGGGTATACCGGAACGCAATACGGTGGCGCTTCTGCCCACCGAAGTGGCCGGCCAGAAGATCGAGTATATCGTTCTGGACGACGGCACCGACACGACGGTTGCCGTTAAAAACATGCGTAAGCTCATTACGGACGACAAGGTCGATGTCGTGATAGGCACATCGGTTACGCCGGGCTCCTTGGCCATGGTCGATGTCGCCGGTGAAACCAGCACGCCCATGATCAGCGTGGCGGCAAACGCAAAAATCGTCGAACCGGTCGAGGGTGCGCGCAAATGGGTCTTCAAGACGCCGCAGAACGACCAGCTCATGGCTAGCGCCCTGGCCGACGCCATGGCGAAGCAAGGCGTCAAGACGCTCGGGTTCATTGGCTATAGCGACGCCTACGGCGAAGGCTGGTTGAACGTCATGACCGAAGCGGCCAAGGCCAAGGGCATAAAAATGGTTGCGGTCGAGCGCTACGGGCGCACCGATACCAGCGTGACCGGACAAGTCTTGAAACTGGTCGCCGCCAAGCCGGATGGCATTCTTGTTGCGGGGTCGGGCACGCCGGTGGCACTGCCGCAGCGCGAGCTCAAAGGCCGCGGCTACAAGGGCATCATGTACCAGACGCATGGCGCCGCCAATAACGACGTACTTCGGGTGTGCGCCAAAGACTGCAACGACATGATCCTCCCGGCCGGTCCGCTGCTTGTTGCGGACCAACTGCCAGACAGTAACGAGGTGAAGAAAAGCGCGCTTGAGTACAAAGCCAAATACGAGGCAAAGTACGGGGAAGGCACCATCAATACCTTCGGCGGCCACATGTGGGACGCGGGCTTGTTAGTGACTACCGCCATTCCTGGGGCCCTCAAGACCGGGGCAAAACCGGGTACGCCGGAATTCCGCAAGGCAATGCGCGACGCGATCGAGCAAATCAACGGCTTGCCGGCTTCCCAGGGCGTATTCAACATGTCCGCAACCGATCATGCCGGCTTCGATAAACGTGCCCGCGTCATGGTCAAGGTGGTTGACGGCAAGTGGACATACCAGCCCGATCTGTAAAATGATACAAATACCGGCCCATCGGGGCCGGTATTATTGTCTTTGCCTATGGTGTCATCCCACATGGATTCAACAATATTTCTAATACTGCTGCAAGATGGCATCGTAAATGGCGCCATCTACGCATTATTGGGGCTGGCACTTGTGCTGGTGTTTGTCGTAACGCGCGTCATCTTCATTCCCCAGGGGGAATTTGTCGCGTTCGGCGCATTGACGCTCGCCTTCATGGTCAATGGACGCATTCCAGGCACGGTCAATATGCTGCTTATCATGGGAGCGCTGGTTTCCATACTGGTCGTCGTTGCCGCCATGCGTGGCAAGAACTGGACGGGTGTGGGCAAGACGCTGTCGTGGAGCTTGCTGCTCCCGGTGGTGCTCTATTTGCTGGCGCCGTATATCGTCAGCAAAGAGACGTCCCTCTGGATCAATGTGTTGTTCTCCATGGCATTGGTGGTTCCGCTGGGCCCTATGCTGTACAGGCTGGTGTATCAGCCGGTCGCCGAGGCCAGCGTGCTGGTCTTGCTTATTATTTCCGTCGCCGTCCACTTTGCCCTGACGGGCCTCGCGCTGGTATTTTTTGGTGCCGAAGGATGGCGCACTCCGCCATTCATGGAGGGCAACGTGCAACTGGGCGCCGTCAATTGGTCGGCCCAGACGTTTTTCGTGTTGGCCACGTGCGTCATCCTAATCCTCGGCCTGTGGGTTTTCTTCGGCAAGACCTTGTATGGCCGCGCCTTGCGGGCAACGGCTGTCAATCGGCGCGGGGCGCGCCTGGTTGGCATAAGCACGAATATGTCGGGCAGCCTGACCTTCACCCTGGCAGCCGCAATCGGCGCGTTGTCAGGCATGCTCATCGCGCCAGTCACCACGGTCTACTACGACACCGGCTTTCTCATCGGGCTCAAAGGATTTGTCGCCGCCATTTTCGGCGGTCTGATCAGCTATCCGATCGCCGCCGGCGGGGCCTTGTTCGTGGGCATCCTCGAGGCCTTCTCCTCCTTCTCTGCCAGTGCATACAAAGAAGTCATCGTGTTCACCCTGATCATTCCCGTATTAATGTGGCGCTCGTTCGGCACGCATCATGTCGAAGACGAGGAGTAGCAAGCCCATGAATCGCATCCTGCTTGTTGCCGTACTAATCGTCTTGGCGTTGTTGCCGGTGGCGCCCGGAACGCCGGAATTCTGGATCACCCACCTTAATTATGTAGGGCTTGCCAGCCTGGTGGTGCTGGGCCTGGTGTTGCTTACGGGGGTGGGGGGTCTAACCTCTTTCGGGCAAGCCGCTTTCGTGGGCATCGGCGCCTATGCCACCGCCTGGCTCACCACATCGTTCGGGTGGTCGCCATGGCTCGCCCTGATCATCGGCTTGGCGGTCACATTTTTGCTCGCCTACGTGCTCGGCGCCATTACCTTGCGTTTGTCGGGGCACTACCTGCCCTTGGGTACGATCGCCTGGTGCCTGTCGCTTTATTATTTATTCGGCAACCTGGCGTTCCTGGGTCAGTACGACGGCATCGCGGGTATTGCTCCCATCAGCATTTTCGGCATATCGCTGGCCGAAGGGCGCAACATCTATTACCTGATCTGGATTCTGGTCCTGCTGTCAATGTGGGCCACTCGCAATCTGCTCGACTCGCGTCCGGGCCGGGCCATACGCGCCCTGAAAAGCGGCGGGGGCATGGCCGAATCGTTCGGTATCAATATGGCGAGCTACAAGGTCATTATTTTTGTGTACGCGGCGTTGCTGGCGTGCCTGTCGGGCTGGCTTTACGCGCATATGCAGCGTGCGGTCAGTCCCAGCCCTTTCGGTCTTAACTACGGTATTGAATACTTGTTCATGGCCGTGGTGGGCGGGGCGGGCAGCGTATGGGGCGCCGTTCTTGGCTCGGGGCTGATACTCACGCTTAAAGACCAATTGCAGAATGTATTGCCCAATATTGTGGGGTCGAGTTACAACTTCGAACTGATCGTGTTCGGCGTGCTCATGATATTGGTGCTTCAGTATGCCCGAGATGGCGTCTGGCCAATACTATCGTACTGGTGGTCGGTATTCACCGGGCGAACCGAGCGCCGCCGTATCGCCGCGCCGCCCGAAGCGCCGGCTCTGCCCGTGCGCACGCGGCCCGAAAAGGGCTCGCTGGTTCTCCAGGTCGACAGCATACGCAAGGAGTTTGGTGGCCTCGTCGCGGTCAACGACATCAGCTTCTCGCTAAAGGCGGGCGAAATCATGGGGCTTATAGGTCCCAATGGCGCCGGCAAAAGTACCACTTTCAACCTCATCACAGGCGTTTTGCCGGCCACCAGCGGCAAAGTCAGCTTCCTGGGTGAACGGCTCGACGTCTTGCCCTCGCGCGAAATCGCGCGCCTTGGGGTGGCAAGAACGTTCCAGCACGTTCAACTCCTGGCGTCCATGACTGTCCTGGAGAACGTCGCTCTGGGTGCGCACTTGCGCAGCCACGTTGGTGTCCTCGCGGCAGCCCTGCATACGGAACGCCGCAGTGAAGCGCAATTGCTGCATGAGGCGGCGGTTCAGCTTCACCGTGTCGGCCTCGGCGATTATCTGTATGAACAAGCAGGCAATCTGGCCCTGGGCCAGCAACGCATCCTGGAAATTGCGCGCGCCCTGGCTGCCGATCCCGTCCTGTTGCTGCTCGATGAGCCAGCAGCGGGCTTGCGCTACAAGGAAAAGCAGGAACTCGCCCAAGTGCTCGACCAGCTGCGGCTGGAAGGCATGAGCATATTGTTGGTCGAGCACGACATGGATTTTGTCATGAACTTGACGGATCACCTGCTCGTCATGGACTTCGGCACCAAGCTGGCGGAAGGCTTGCCTTCCCAGGTCCAACAAAATCCGGCTGTGCTCGAGGCCTACCTTGGCGGCATAGACGACGACATGAGCTTCGACGACCCGCCCTATATCGAGCAAGAGGAGGCGCTCGACGCGCCGCCGGTGCGGGCCGCAGCAACCGGAAGTGCGCCATGAATACATCAAGCAAGCCTAAACACCCCATTCTGAAAGTAACCGACCTGTCCGCAAAATATGGAAAGGTAAGTGCGGTAATGGGGGCCAATATTCTTGTCACTCGCGGGAGCATCGTCACCGTGATCGGCGGTAATGGTGCCGGCAAGTCGACCTTGTTGAATTCCATTATGGGTTCGCTGCCCGCTACCGGCCACAGTGCCGGATCGGTGCAGTACCTGGGCGCCGAAGTCGGAGCCTGGCAGGTGGAGCGGCGCGTGTCCAACGGCATCTCGCTGGTGCCCGAGCGCCGCGAGCTGTTCGGCAGTATGTCGGTTGAAGACAATTTGCTGTTGGGCGGATTTCGCCTGTACCGTGCCGGTAAGCACGGCTGGAAGGAAACCATCCACGAAGTCTATGACTTGTTCCCGCGCTTGCGCGAGCGCCGCATGCAAGAGGCGGGTACGCTGTCCGGCGGCGAACGGCAGATGCTTGCCGTGGGGCGCGCCCTGATGGCGCAGCCGCAACTGCTCATGCTGGACGAGCCCAGCCTTGGCCTGGCACCTCTAATCGTGCGTGAAATATTCCAGATCATTTCCCGCTTGCGCAGTACCGGCGTTGCCATCTTGCTGGTCGAGCAGAACGCGCGGGCGGCGCTCCAAGTAGCCGACTACGGCTATGTCCTGGAAACTGGTGAAATCGTGCTGGAGGGCCGGGCAAAAGAACTCAGCGGAAATCCTCGGGTCATCGAGAGTTATCTGGGATTGGGGAACGCAAGAAAGCAAGCCGAATAAAAAAAACCCCGAAAGGGGTTTTTTTTATGGAGCGATGCCGTTCTTCTTCAAGCTTTATTGGTTCGGAAGCGGTAGACCAGTTCGCCAATTATGCCGCGACGGAATGCCATGACGCAGATAATGAAGATCAGGCCAATGACGATCGTGACCGATTCGCCCAACACCTGGAACCAGCTTATGCCGGTGAGTTCGCCCATGAACCGTCCGAACTCGCCAACCTTGTTCTCGAGCATGACGACAATAAGCGCGCCTACAACCGGACCGGTGAAGGTGCCCAGGCCGCCGATGAGCGTCATTAGAACGACCATGCCCGACATCTGCCACGTGGCGTCGGACAGGGTTGCCGAAACGAACACCAGTGCCTTGGTGGCACCGGCCAGGCCGGCCAAGGCGGCCGACAAGACAAATGCCAACAACTTGAAGTTGTCTACGTTGTAACCGAGGGAAATGGCCCTGGGCTCGTTCTCGCGGATCGACTTCAAGACTTGGCCGAACGGCGAATTAATGGTGCGCCAGCAAACGGCATATCCGATGATGAATATGGCCATCACAACGTAGTACAGGTTCAGGTCG